>JACKEH010000070.1 GCA_020633125.1 Sandaracinus sp.
TCGGCGTCTACGAGAGCGTCGAGGTCGACGTCTTCGACTTCGACGTGCTCCCCGGCGACCGCTTCCTCCTCTGCTCCGACGGCCTTCACGGCTACCTCGAAGAAGCCGAGCTGCGCCGCCTCTTCGAGGAGATCCCCGAAGAAGACCTCACGCCGCACCTCATCCAGCTCGCCAACGACCGTGGCGGCAAGGACAACATCACCGCGGTCGTCGTTCGTATCCCGGACGACGAGAGCGGCGTGGACAAGCTGTCGCGCGAGGTGAACCTCAAGCTCGACATCCTCCACAAGATGCCGCTCTTCCGGTTCGTCACGTTCCAGGAGCTGGTGCGCATCCTGAACATCACGACCGTGCGGCCCTTCAAGAAGGACCAGATCGTCGTCGACGAAGGCGACGAAGGCGACGAGCTCTTCGTCGTGCTCACCGGCAAGGTGAAGGTGCACTCCGGTGGCACCTCGATCACCGAGCTCGGGCCCGGCCAACACTTCGGCGAGATGGCGCTCGTCGACAAGGCGCCTCGTTCCGCGAGCGTCACGGCCGTCGAAGACTCGAAGCTGCTCGCGATCAAACGACGCGACTTCTTCGACATGATCCGCAAGGACCACGACGTCGCCGTGAAGCTGCTCTGGAGCTTCCTCGGCGTGCTCGCGCAACGTCTTCGCAGCACCTCCCGCGAGCTCGGCCAAGCGCGCGAGCAGCTCGCCGCCGAAGACCTCACCGAAGAGCTACTGGGCGAGTCCACCAAGGTCGAAAGCCTCGCGGACTTGGTCGCGATCGAGATGACCGATCCCGAGATGAGCGTCGACGATCTCGCCGACACCAAGGACGAAGAGCCGTGAACCGCCGCCTGGCCCTCGCGCTGATCGCGATGTTGGGCTGCGGCGACGACGACGCAGCGGCGCCCTCGGAGGTCACGGAGGCGCCCGCGCCCTACGTGCCGCCCGAGCCCACGCGTCGACCCCACGACGATCGGCCGGCGCCGCTCGCGCGCATCGCACGCGTCGAGCAGCACGAGGGCTCTGCCTTTCAGGCCGGCCAACGCCTCGGCCCGACCGCGACGATCGAGACCGGGCAGAGCGGCCTGGTCCTCGATCTTCGCGAAGGTGCGCGCGTGACCCTCGAGCCGAACACGATTGCGCGCCTCGGCGAGGAATCGCCGGCGCAGGTCCTCCTCGGCGTCGGCATCCTGCACGCGATCCTTCCACCCGAGAGCGGCAGCGAGCGCCCTCCCCTGCGCATCGGCACCTTCGCGGGCACGGTCGCCATCGAAGGCTCGGGCGACGTTTGGGTGGGCGCCAACGCCGCCGGACGCGTGATGCTCGCCGTCGTGGCGGGTCGCGCCCGCACCTACGATTTCGACGAAACCGGCGCGCTGCGCGCGGTGGACCTCGGCGCCGGTCAGAGCGTCGTTCTCGGCGGCGAGCCTCCCGCGGCGGGTCCCCGCGACGCCGAGACCGCGCGCGCCGCGATGCGCGTCGTGCTCGAGAGCGCCTCGCCGGTCGCGGCCGCGGACGAGATGGCGCCGGTGCTCGCCGCGCTGGAGCCCGTGTTGGCGAGCGCCGAAGCCGAGGTGGCGCGTGGCGAAGCGCTCCAGCACGGGGAGAGGCCGGCCCCCGGATCCGCCGAAGCCACGGAGCGGCAGCGCGCGCTCGTCGAGCACGGTCGGGCGTTGCTGGCCGCACGTCGTGGATTGCTCACCCGCTTCGAGATGCTCCGCGCCCGGGCGCTGCTCGCCATCGGACAACACCGGGACACGCCCGATCTGAGCGCCGTGCTTCGGCCGCGGGTTCGGCGGGCGTTGGGCGTCGAAGGCGAAACGCCGTCCGAGTGACCCCGGTCGTCCATCCGGACAGGCGCGGCAGCCGGCGCGCGTGGCCCGCGCCGCCCAGCGCGAACGACGCCGCGCACGAGTGACCCCGGTCGTCCATCCGGACAGGCGCTGCAGCCGGCGCGCGTGGCCCGCGCCGCCCGCCGCGCACGAGTGACCTCCCTCGACTCAGCTCACGTGCAGCGTGCTCGCGGGCAACGAGGGCTTCGGCGGAAGCACCTCCGCCGGCACCGCGTGCCCGCTCGCGAGCCACAACGCCACCCCGCCGGCCGCGACGAGCGCGAGCAGCAGCGCGAGGACCCAGAGGTCGACGCGGGAGCGGCCGTAGGTGGGGGGAAGCTCGTACATGACGACGATGGAACGTACGCCGGGGGCGTGACTTACATGCCCCGGGCCGATCCATCTTCCCCGTGGCGTCACGTAGGCAGAGGCGGAGCGTCCGAGGGACGGTGGGAAAAACGCGAGCGAGAACGGGGTCTTTTCACGTCGGCGCGGCAGATGGGTCGTTCGTGAAGCTTCGTCAAGGCACGAAACGACCGACGCCGAGCCCGCTCGGGTCGGTCTCGTGCGACGTCTCGAGGCTCGCCGGGTGACGGCTCCGCGCGCTGGTCCGCTCAGCGCGTACGCTGCGCGCGACGGGCGGCTTCGAGCTGTTCCCGCGTGCGGTCCGCCAGGGGCCCTCGCGGCTCGAGTCGCAGCGCCTCTTCGAACGCGCGAATCGCCGCGGGGTAGTCCCCACTCGCCGCGAGCAACGAGCCCAAGAGCGCGTGCCCCGTCGCGTAGCGCGGCTCGAGCGTCACGGCCTCGCGAAGGCTCGCGATGGCCCCTGACGCATCGCCAGCCGCGCGTTGCGCCAACGCGAGCTCGCCGAGAAGCGCCGGCGTCGGCTGCCCGTGCGCTTCGATCGCGTCCCGAATCGCCCGCACCGCCGGCTCCGGTTGGCCCGCGCGCCGCAGCCCGTTGCCAATCGCTTGAAGCGCCGCCGCGTCGCCCCGCGCGAGCGGAAGCGCTCGTCGAAGCTCGATCGCCGCCTGCTCGTTGCGGCCGAGACGCAGGAACAAAAGCCCGAAGTTCGCGCGGGCGACTCCGTCGTCCGGACGCAGCCGAACCGCGCGGCGGTAGGCCTCCTCGGCCCCCGCGTCGTCCTCGCTCTCTTCGAGCGCCATCGCCAGGTTCAGCCACGCCTCGCCGAAAGCCGGCTTCTCCTCGACCGCGAGGCGAAGCAGCGGAACCGCTTCGCCCGCTCGCTCGAGGTCGCGAAGCAACAACCCGAGGTTGTTCAGCACCTCGGGGAATCGCGCGTCGATCGCGAGCGCGGCGCGGTAGCTCCGCTCGGCCCCCTCGTAGTCGTTGCCGAGCTCGAGCACGAGGCCGAGATCCAGATGCGCGCGCGGGTCGTTCGGCGACTCCGCGATCGCTCGCTCGAAGAGCGCCATCGCGTCGCTCGGATGGCCCGCGGCGAGCGCCGCTTCGCCCTGCGCGACCCACTCGGACGCCGGGTGGCGTTCCGCCTCGATCGTCTCTTCTTCTTCCTGGTAGCGGACGTCGTCGTCGAAGGTCGTCCGCTGCGGCGGCGGCTGCGAGGGGCAGCCCCCCAACGTCAGCAGCAGCCCCAAAGCGCCCACGCGCTCACGGAAGCTCACGAGGCCCCCTCGTGCAGCACGTCCAAGCGCTCGCGCAACGCGGCGCGCAGCGCACCGAGCCGCTCCGGATCTCGCACCTTCCCACCAGTCGCGTCTTGCACGTAGAACACGTCGGCCACCCTCTCGCCTTCGGTGTTCACCTTGGACAGGGCGATGGTCAAGCCCTGTTCGTGCAACGTGCGCGCAATGGCGTGAAGAACACCCGAGCGGTCCCGCGTGAACACGTCGACCACGGTGAAACGCGCGGAGGCCTCGTTGTCGACCACGACCTCGGTCGCCACCGCCGGACTTCGGCGGCGCATCCAGGACGGCGTCGTCGCCCCACGACGCACGAGCTCCTCGCCGGTGGTCGCGCCGGTGAGACACGCTTGAAGATCGACCTGAAAACGGTCGACGAGGCCCGCGTCCACGGGCACGGGAGGGGCGTCGGTGCGAACCGGACCGCGCGACTCTCGGCGAACCAAGAAGACGTCGAACGCGTGGTTCTGCAGCGTGTAGATCTGCGCGTCCACGATCGCGATGCCGTGCCCCGCGAGCGCGGCCGTGACGTCCGCGAGCAAACCCGGCCGGTCCTCCGTGAGCACCACCAGCTCGGTGAGGTCGTCGCTCGGTCCGGGGCCGAGCCGCACCGTCAACGTGCGAGCCTCGCCCACCTCCATCGGCGGCGGCGAAGACGAACGCTCCGGCCGCGCGATCGCGTCGCGCCAGATGCGCGCGTGGCGGCGGATCACGTCGACGGGATTCGCCAGCACGTAGCGATCCGGCATCGCGTCGAGGAACGCCTCGAGCACGTCTTGCGCGGCATCTCCGACGAACCCGACCCGCACCTCTTCGCGCAAGGTCCCCGCGCGGCTCGCGGCGCTCGAACGCTCGCCTTCGAGCGTCGCGCTGAGCCCGAAGAAGAGCTCTTCGAGCATGCGCGCCTTCCACGCCGTCATCGCCGTGGGGTTCGTCGTCGAGAGAATCGCGACGGTGAGCAAGAAGAGGTCGCGCAGACGCTCCTGCGAGCCGACGTGCTTCGCGAGCTCGTCGAGGGTCGCGGGGTCCGTCGTGTCGCGACGTGTCGCCCAATGGTAGAGGCTGCGCTGCTCCTGAATCAGCCACGCGACGTGCTCGACGTCGACGTGCGAGAGCCCGAGGCGCTCCGCGATGGGGCGCGAGAGCTGCGCGCCGCGCTCGGGCCGATCGCCGCCGTGCACCTTGCCGAGCGCGTGCAGGAAGGTCGCGAGAAAGAGCGGCGTGCGCCGCGGCGCCTCGACCGCGAGACGGCTCGCGAGCCCGAAGAGCTTCGCGTTCTCGCCGCTCACCAGCTCACGCAGCCGATCGACCGCGCGAATCACGTGAACGTCCACGGTGTACACGTGGTAGACGTCGTGCGTCGTGCGCCCCGTGAGCGGCTCGAGCTCCGGCACCATCGCCGTCGTGAGCCCGACCTCGTGAAGCTCGTCGAGAAGCGAGCCACGACGCACCGGCGCCCGCTGCACGTGCGTGAGCAAACCGAGGAAGAGCTGCGTGGCTTCTTCCGACGAGCGCAGTCGGACGCGCCATTCCTCGTCCGCCGCGCAACGCGCCACCGCGTCTCGCGCGAAGGGAAGCGGCGGCTCCACCCGCTTGGCGACCTGGCGGTAGAGGCGCAGCGCCAGCGCCGGATCGTCGTTCAATCGCTCCGACGAGAGGAGCGTGACGTGTCCGTCGAAGAGCGCGGTTCCGTCGCCGAGATCCCGCGCCGCCGAGAACGCCTTCGGGCGCCGCGGACGCGCGCGATCGAGCATGCGCTCGGCCGTCTGCGCGACCACCCGAGCATGGCGGTAGTACGCCTGCATGAACTGCTCGACGCCGAGCACCACGCCGTCGACGAAGCCGAGCTCGGTCGCGATCTCTTCTTGGTCGGCGAAGGTCAGCCGATCGTGTTGGCGACCCGCGCGCAAGTGAAGCTGGTTGCGCACGCGCCACAGCAGCTCACGGGCCGCGTCGAGCTCTTCGACCTCGCGCGCGAGCAGCGCACCCGTGCGCACGTAGTCCTCGGTCGTGCGCGCGTTCCACCGCGCACGCGCCGCCCACTCGGCGACGTCGAGGTCGCGCAGCCCACCGCGACCTTGTTTGACCTCGGGCTCGAGCAGGTAGAGCGAGTCGCCGTAGCGCTCGTGGCGCTTCTCGGTGTCTTGCTGGAGCGCGTCGAGCAAAGGCACGAGGTGCGGCTCGAGCACTTGCCGTCGCGCCGCTCGGTCGAGCTCGCGCACGATCTCGGGGTCGCCCGCGACGTGCCGCAGGTCGAGCAGCGTCGTCGCGGTGCGAATGTCCTCACGCGCGAGCGAGAGCGTGTCGTCGACGCCGCGCACGACGTGGCCGATCTCGAGCCCCGCATCCCAGAGTGGGTAGAGCAGCCCCTCCGCGATCATGCGCGCGCGGCCGTTCTCCGGATCGTCGCAGAGGAAGAGCACATCGACGTCGCTGTGCAATCCGACCGTGCGCCGCCCGTAGCCACCCACCGCGACGAGCGCGACGCGCCCTTCCCCACCGTCGAGCTTTCGCGCGGCGGCGTCGGCCGCGCAGAAGAGCGCTCCGAGCAGGCCGTCGAGCGCCCGCGAGAAGCGGCGCGCGGATTCGACGCCCGGTTCGCCTCGGCGCACCGCGTCTCCGAAGGCACGGCGGTAATCGCGCAGGTAGTCCCCGCAGCAATCGCCGAGCCCGGGCGCGAGGCGACCGAGGTCCAGAGTCGGCTGTGACTGGAGCTCTCGCACGGCCGCGGAGTATGGGAGCGCCCGAGGGCGGCCGCAAACACGCGAAACCACGGGGCCCTGGGACATCGCCCGCGGGTCGAAAACGCGTGAGCCAAGCGGCGGACCGCGGCTCAGCGCGCGTCGAGCTCGGCGACGTAGCGGACGATGCCCTCCGCGATGCCCGCCGCCAGCGCCTCACGGTACGCCTCGGTGTGCAGCGCGGCCGCCTCCTCTGGTTTGGTGAGGAACGACGCCTCCAAGAGGATCGCGGGCATACGAGCGCCCACGAGCACGTAGAACATCGCGCTCTTCACGCCTCGGTCGGGAAGCTCGGGCAAGACCCTGCGTCCGCCGGCGAGCGTCGCCTCGTGGACGTGCTCGGCGAGCCGCCGCGAACGCTCCACCTGGTCGGCGCGATGCACCCGCGCGAGCAGCCGCTGAATCCCGGTGACCTCCGCCACGCCGGTCTCGTTCTCGCGCGCCGCGAGGCGCAGCGCTTGCCGGTCGTCGGTCACGTCGAGCACGAAGGTGGTGACGCCGCCGACGCGCACCGGTTCGTCGGCCGCGTTCAGGTGAATCGAGACGAAGAGGTCTGCGCCGACCGCGTTCGCGAAGGCCGCGCGTTGTTCGAGGCCCACGATCTCGTCGCGGGTTCGCGTCAGCACCACGCGCGACGAAGGGAGCCGTCGCGCGACGATGCGGGCCGCGCGCTCCGCGAGGTCGAGCGCGACCTGCGCCTCCTTGAGCCCGTCGAAACGCGCGCCGAAGTCCATGCCGCCGTGGCCGGGATCGATCACCACCAGACGCGCGGCGCCTTCGGCGCGTTCGTCCAAGGTCGTGTGCGCGGCGACGTCGATCACGAAGCGCGAGCCGAGGTCGAAGGCTTGCGCGCTCGCGCCCTCCGCGAGCTCCAACACCACCGCGTCGTCGCGTCGTCGAAGCGCCACCACCCCACCCGCGCCCACGGGCAGCTCCTCGGGGACGGCCGAATCGACCACGAGCCCCGGCCCGCTCACGACGAAAAGCCCGCCCTGCGCGTGGCCTTCGAGCAGACAATCGCCTTCGGGAAAGAGGAGCACGCGCGTGCCGAGCGCTTCGGCCGTGATGACGCCGCTGCCGAGCACCGCGACGCGCGCGACGCGGCAACCGGCGATGCTTCCTCGCGAGGCGAGCTCGGCGGCCGGCGGGCGATGTGCGGCGAGCTCGTCCAGCAAGCGCCGCGCACGCTCCCGACACGCGGCGTCGTCGGGCGCGCTTTCCGTCGCGCGGTACGCCGCGAGGTACGACGCCCGCGGATCCTCGGAGGCGGCCAGGCGCGCCCGAGCGACCGTGACGACACAAGCCACCGCAGGTTGGGCCGCGAGGCCTTCGAGGTGACGTTCGGCTCGGAGCCGGTCCAGCTCGAGCCCCGCTTCGCGCGCCGCCTCGCGCCACCGCAACGTCGCGTCCACGCCGGCCGCGGTGGCCCCCGCCTCGAGCGCCTCGCCTCGCGCATGATCGAGCGCGGCACGCCCGCTCTGCGCGTCGTCGTCGCCGCAGCCGAAGAGCACCACACACGCGACGACGGCCCACACGCGACGGGCCGCGGAGTGAAACTCGATTGGCGTTGGAGAAGGTCGGCTCACCGCACTACCCTCGCGTCGCGGATGAGCCAAACTCCCACCTACGAGGACCGTCCGAGCGGCCGGGTCTATCGCGACGCCAAGGAGATGGTCAACGACTACCTCCGACGCTACGGCGCCGCGCACGGCGCGAGCGTCGAAGTGCTCGACGAGGACGGCTACACGGAGCTCACGCGCGGGTCGGCGCAGGTCGGCGTCAACGTGCTCGAAGAGCACGGCGTGTTGCTCTTGCTCTCGCGCATCCTCGACGTACCGAAGGACGAGCGCGAGGCCTTCTACCGGCGCCTGCTCGAGCTGAACTTCCTCGTGACCAGCGACGCCGCATTCGCGATCGACCGTGACCGCGACGTCGTCTACCTGCGCGCCCACCGGCGGCTCTCGGGCTTGGACTTCGAAGAGTTCGAGGATCTCCTGCGCAACGTCTCGGCGGTCGCGGACGAGTGGGACGATCGTTTGGCGGAGCTCTTCGGCGTCGACCGCTGATCGCCGCTCGAGGCGCTGCTCGGCCCGAGACCGCTCACCCGGCGAGCTGCCGGGCGGCCACCTCCCCGACGACGCCGCAGACCCTGGTGCGGCACGATTCCACCTCGATTCACCGCCACCCACGCTCGGGCGTGGGGACGGCAGTTTCGCGGAATCCTGCCGCTCCACGGACTCACGTCCGTTCCGCCAGGCACGATTCCACCTCGATTCACCCCCACCCACGCTCGGGCGTGGGGACGGCAGTTTCGCGGAATCCTGCCCCTCCACGGACTCACGTCCGCTCCGCCAGGCACGATTCCGCTTCAATTCACCCCCACCCACGCTCGGGCGTGGGGACGGTAGTTTCGCGGAATCCTTCCGCTCCACGGACTCACGTCCGTTCCGCCAGGCACGATTCCGCTTCAATTCCGCGACTTGGCCCTCCCGGCCGGCCGGTGGTAATCTTCGTCGTTCGTATGGAAGAGCCGTCGCGCGAGCCTCAGAGCGGATCGGCCGACCCCAACGCTCGTGTGGGCGAGCGAGAAGAAGACCGTGATTGGTCGTCGGGGCGCCTGAGCGTGGTCGAAGCGGACGCCGCTGCCGCCGCCATTCGCCCGTCTTGGGAGATGGGCGAGTGGGAAGCGCCGGCCCCGGTCGCCGCCCAACCCGCCGCCAAGGCCGACGACGTCGCGGCGCCTTCGCGTGCGTTCGGGACCGCGCCGGCCGCACTGGGCGCGAAGGCCGACGCACCCGCCAAGGTCCCAGAGCCCAACGCCGAGCCGATCGCGGAGAAGACCGAGGCGAAGCCAGCGGTCCCGGCGGCTCCGAAAGCCGAGGCGAAGCCCCCGAAGGCGGACGCCAAATCCGGCAAGTCGAAGGGCAAGTCGAAGGGTGGCAAGGCGAAAGCCCAGTCCGCGGAGGCGAAGACGGAGCCGAGGACGGAGGAGGCGAAGTCCGCGCAGCCGAGCGCCCCGGTGGTGGCGAAGGCCGCGCCAGCCCCGACGCCTCCGGCCCCCGCGGCGGCTCGACCCGCCCTTCCGACCGCTCCTGCCTCGGTTGCTCCCCTCTCGACGCCTCCCCGGCCCTCGTTGGAGGAGGTGCGTGCCATCAGCGCGGAGGACACCGACAACCTCCCGGCGCTGCGGGTCGGCTCCAACAACACCACTCGAAACGTGGTGATCGGCGTGGTGGTCGTCGCGGCGTTGGTCGTCGGAACGATCGTGTCGATGACGGGGGGCGACGACGCGGTCCCCCCGAGCACCCAAGCGGCCCCACCGACGTCCACGACCACCCCTTCGACGACGACGTCGACGACGTCTTCCCCGTCCACCGCCAGCGCGGGAGCGGAGCCGAACGCGACCGCGGCCGCGACGACACCGACGCCCGCCATCGAGGCTGCCGAAGCCGCTCCCGAATCGCCCCCCGAGCCGGAAGCGCCGGCCCCGGTTCCGGTGGAGATCACGGTCCGCACCGTTCCCGCGAACGCCACGCTGACCTTGGACGGCACCCCCGTGACGAGCCCCGTCAGCCGTCCGCAAGACCTACTCGCCGCCCCCCACGAGCTCCTGGTTCAGGCCGAGGGCTACGAGCCCCGCACCGAGACGGTTCGGTTCGACCGTACGCGCAGCGTGCGCGTCGAGCTTCGCCGCGTCGCCGTGGCCCCCCCCGCCCCGACGCCCCGCCCCGCGGTGGCCCGGCCCACGACGACCACGATGCGACGTGCTCCCTCGACGATGGCGACGCCGCGGTCCTCGACGATGGCGACCTCTTCGCGCATGCGCTCGGGCGGCGCCGGGTTCACCACCGACAACCCGTACTGAGCACCTCGACCACGCGCTCGACGGCAAGGTCGTTCACGCGCGCTTCGTGCGCTGACGCGTTGCGACACCCCCGGGCGGCTCGTAGGCTCGCGCCCCATGAGCGAGGCCAAGGGCCTGACCTACAAAGACGCCGGCGTCGACATGGAGGCGGGAGACCGCCTCGTCGATCGCATCAAGCCGCTCGCGGCGCGAACCAAGACGCCCCTCGTCCTCGGTGGCGTGGGCGGCTTCGCCGGGCTCTGCGCCCTGCCACCCGACATCGAGGAGCCCGTCCTCGTCTCGGGCACGGATGGCGTCGGCACCAAGCTGAAGCTCGCGTTCCTCACCGGACGCCACGACACGGTCGGCATCGACCTCGTCGCCATGTGCGTCAACGACGTCATCACCGTCGGCGCGCGCCCGCTCTTCTTCCTCGACTACTTCGCGACCGGACGCCTCGACGTCGCCATCGGCGAAGCGGTCGTCTCCGGCATCGCCGAAGGTTGCCGCCAGGCGGGCTGCGCGCTCCTCGGCGGCGAGACCGCGGAGCTCCCCGGCTTCTACGCCGACGGCGAATACGACCTTGCCGGCTTCTCCGTCGGTGTGGTCGGCAAGAAGTCCGTGCTCGACGGCAGCGCGGTCCAAGAGGGCGACGTGCTGCTCGGCCTCGCGTCCAGCGGTCTGCACTCCAACGGCTACAGCCTCGCGCGCCGCGCCTTGCTCGATCACGCCGGGCTCTCGCTCGACAGCATCCCGGACGGGCTCGGCGAGACCCTCGCCGACGCGCTCCTTCGCCCCACCCGCATCTACGCCGACGCCACGCGCGTCGCGCTCTCGGTCGGCGGCGTGCACGCGCTCAGCCACATCACGGGCGGCGGTCTTCCCGGCAACCTCCCCCGCGTGCTCCCGAAGCACCTCGGCGCGGAGATCGACGGCCGCTGGCCCGAGCCCGCCGTCTTCGACCTCGTTCGCCGCGCGGGCCGCGTCGAAGAAGCCGAGATGCGCCGCACCTTCAACCTCGGCGTCGGCCTCGTGGTCGTCGCGGCCGCCGATCGCGCCGCCGCCATTCAAGCGGCGCTCGAACAATCCGGCGAGCGTGTCTTCCGCATCGGCCACGTGGTCCCCTCGAACGTCGATCCCGAGGACTACGAAGCCCGCGTGACCTACACGTCCCAAGAGGCGTGATGCGCCTCGTCGTCCTCGTCTCCGGCCGAGGCAGCAACCTCGCCGCGCTCTGGAAGGCGATCGACGAAGGCCGCTGTTCGGCCGAGGTCGTGGCCGTCGTGGCCGATCGCGACGCGCCTGCGCTCGAGCAAGCCTCGTCGCGCGGGGTCGCCACGGCGATCGTTCCGCTGCGGCGTGGCGATGACCGCGAAGCCTGGAACGTCGCCCTCAAGGAATGCGTGGAAGCCCACCGCCCGGACCTGGTGGTCCTGGCCGGCTTCATGCGTGTCCTCGGCGGCGCCTTCGTGCAGCGCTACCGCAGCCGCATCGTCAACGTGCACCCGGCCTTGCTTCCTTCGTTCCCCGGCGCCCACGGGCCCGCCGACGCGATCGCCGCCGGAGTTCGTCTGAGCGGCTGCACGGTGCACCTCGTCGACGAAGGCGTCGACACCGGTCCGATCCTCGCCCAAGCCGCGGTTCGAGTCCTTCCCGGCGACGACGCGGCGAGCCTTCACGCGCGCATCCAACGCGCGGAGCACGCGTTGCTCCCCGCCGTCGTTCACGCGGTCGCCACGGGCGCGCTCGAGCTCGACGGACCGACCTGGCGCACACACGGCGACGACGACGGCGTGATCCTCTTCGGCCCCGACCTCCCGAGCGGCTGACCTTTGACGCACAGCTCTTACGACGTCGTCCTCCTCGGCCTCTCGCCCGAGCCTCTCTTCGCCGCCGCGTTGCTCGCGAAGCGTGGGTTTCGTGTGCTCGTGCTCGGCCAAGGCGAGCTTCCGCCGTCGTACACGGTCGCGGGCACGTCGCTCCCGCGCGCGCCCTTCACGTTCGACGCGGCGCACAGCCCCGTCGCGCGTCGCATTCTCGCCGAGCTCGCGCTCAGCCAGCTCTTCCGCCGCCGCAGCGTCGCCTTCGACCCCGCGTTGCAGGTCGTGCTCCCACGACACCGCTTCGACCTCGCCCTCGACGAGGCCTGCCTCGAACGCGAGATCGCCCGCGAGCTGCCGACCGTCCGCCGCGCCGTCGAAGAGCTGCATCGTCAGCTCACCCGCCAATCGGAGCGTGTGGACGCGCTGCTCGACCGCGATCTGGTCTGGCCACCCGATGGCTTCCTCGAGCGCCGCGAGCTGCAACGCGCGATGCAAGCGTTGCCCTTCGAGCGCGACGGCAGCTCCCCCGATCCCTTGGCCGAGCTGCCCGAGCGCAACGCCTTCCGATTGATCTACGACGCCCCGAGCCGCGCCTTCTCGTCGCTCGATCCATCGCAGCTCCCGGCGTTCGCCATCGCGCGCCACTACGCCGCGTGGCTTCGCGGGTCGGTGAAACTCGAAGGCGGCTACGACTGGCTGCATCGCACCCTCCTCGATCGCATTCGCACCCACGGCGGCGAGGTGCGCATCGCCGAGCGCGCCGAACGCGTGAACGTGCGCCGGGGCGTCGTCGAAGGCGTCGTGCTCGCCTCTGGCGAGGTCATCGGCGCCGGCTTCCTCGTGCACGGCGGCGAGGTCGCGTCGCTCCTGCGCCTCTTGCCCGACCGCGCGGCGCTCGACCCCCTCTTCGAACGCGTCGGCGAGCCGAGCCCTCGCTTCTTCCGCTACACGCTGCACGTCCTGCTGCGCACCGAAGGCGTGCCGGAAGGCATGGCCCGCGACGTCCTCTTCGTGCGCGACCCCGCACGCCCTCGCGTTGGCGAGAACTTCCTCCGTCTCGAGCTCGACGACGGCTGGGGTCGAGGCTCGCGCGCCGAAGGCACACCGAGCGGACGCGCGCGCCTCACCGTCGAAGCCTTGCTCCCGCGCCGCGGCGTCGAGGAGGTCTCGGGCTACGTCGCGAGCCAACGCGAGCGCATCCTCGCGACCCTCTCCGAGCTCGTCCCCTTCCTCTCGGATCATGCCGAGCTCATCGACTCGCCCCACGACGGCCGGGACGCGCAGAACCTCTCGACCGGTGCGCTGATCGCCCCCGAAGAACCTTGGTCGCGCGGCCCCCGCACCATGCGCGCCGTCCACGGCTACCCCGTCCGCGGGATGTTGGGCGTCGCGGGTCTCCCGCTGCGCACGCCGCTGCGTCGCCTCCTGCTCTGCGGCCCCCACAACCTCCCCGGCCTCGGCCTCGAAGGAAGCCTCGTGGCCGCCTGGTCCGCCGCCCGCGTCGTCACGCGCAACGACCGTCGGCGGGAGTGGATGCGGCGCGGGCTCTGGACCCGGATGGAGATCTGAGCGCGGGGCCCCATTCCGGCTCTGCCGGTTGGGGGAGGGAGCGCGTCGCTCCCTCGAGAAAGGAGAAGAGCGGGAATCAGCGCAACGGCGCTTCGCCGACGGGGCGACGACGCTCGACGCCACGTCCGGAAACTCCACCCGCGCGCTCGGACCGCGGTCCGGGTTAGCATGTCCGCATGCACTCTCCCGAAGAAGGACCGCGCATCAGCCTCCGCCAGCTCCTTCAGGTGATGATCCAGCAAGGCGCCTCCGACTTGCACATCACCACCGGCACGCCGCCGCAGCTGCGCATCGACGGCAGCCTCACGCCGCTGCGCACGCCACCGCTCGGCCCCGTCGAGACGAAATACCTCTGCTACGAGGTCATGACCGAAGAGCAGAAGATCAAGTTCGAGAAGAACAACGAGCTCGACTTCTCCTTCGGCGTGAAGGGGCTCTCACGCTTCCGCGCGAACGTCTTCATGCAGCGTGGCGCCATCGCGGGTGCCTTCCGCGCCATCCCCTTCAAGATTCGCTCGCTCGAAGACCTCGGCCTTCCGAGCGTGCTCCGTGAGCTCTGCGACCTTCCGCGTGGCCTCGTGCTCGTCACCGGCCCGACCGGCTCCGGCAAGTCGACGACGCTCGCCGCCATGATCGACAAGATCAACTCGGAGCGTCGCGACCACATCATCACGATCGAAGACCCGATCGAGTACCTGCACATGAACAAGATGTGCGTCGTGAACCAGCGCGAGATCGGCGCGGACACGAACACCTTCAAGGGCGCGCTCAAATACGTCCTTCGTCAGGACCCGGACGTCGTGCTCGTCGGTGAGATGCGCGACCTCGAGACCATCGAGGCCGCGATGACCATCAGCGAGACGGGCCACCTCGTCTTCGCGACGCTTCACACCAACAGCGCGGTGCAGTCGATCAACCGCGTTATCGACGTCTTCCCGCCCCACCAGCAGCCCCAGATTCGCGCGCAGCTCTCCTTCGTGCTGCAGGCCGTCGTCACGCAGATGCTGCTCCCGCGCCCGGACGGTCCCGGTCGAAGCCTCGCGGCCGAGATCATGATCCCCAACTACGCGATTCGAAACCTCATCCGCGAGAACAAGGTCCACCAGATCTACGGCATCATGCAGACCGGCCAAGGCGCGTCGGGCATGCAGACGATGAATCAGGCGCTCTACAAGCTCTTCCGTGCCGGCCACGTAGGTCTCGAAGAGGCGATGGCGCGCTCGCTCGAGCCCGCCGAGCTGCAGACGATGATCGAGCAGAACGTCACGATCCAATCCGGCGAACGCCGCGGACGCTGACGACGAGTCGAGCGCTCGATGCGCGTCACGTGACGCGCATCGACGTTCCTCGCCTACGAGCGCGCATCACTCGAGGTCGACGCGCACCCGCGCCACGTCGTCGACCGGGACCACGACACGCACCGTCTGCGCACGCCCCGACGCGGGAACGACGCGCAACGTCGTCGGTCCCGCCGGAAGCTCGAAGCGCCCGGGCGTCACGCCCAAACGATGCGAGCCGACGAAGACCTCGCCCCACCCGCCGGTCGCCGTGACCGCGACCGTGCCACGTCCCGCCGGCCGCGCGACGACGCGGGAGACACGCCGCGTGCTGCGTCGTGGCGTGCGTGATTCCTCGGCGACCGAAGGCTCCGCAGGCGCCTCGGCCACTGGGTTCGCCACCGGCGCGACCGGCGCGGGCGCGGGCGTCAGCGGAAGCCGCGACGGCGTGGGCGCCGCGACCGGCATCGGCGTCGGCGCGCTCAGACGCCCGACCGCGAACGCCGCCCCACCCACGACGAGCGCGAGCAGAAGCCACACGAGCGGACGACGCGAAGGACGCTGCGCCTGGGGGACGTCTGCCGTCGTCTGCGCGTCGAAGAGCGAGAGGTCCAAACCGACCGGCAACACCGGCGTGGCGGGCGCGGTGCTCGGCGGCGTCTCGTCGACCACCGTCTCGTCCGAGAAATGCTCGTCCGGCCTCGGAGGCGGCGGAGGGGCCGAAGACAGCGACGCCGACACGACCACCGGCGGAGGCACCGAGAAGTCCGCGGCGGGCAACGGCACGGTCGCGTCGGGATCGGAGTCGTCGTCCGCCGCCGCCCCCGCGACCGGCGCCAGCCGCTGCTCGCTGATCTCGGACGAGTCGAGCTCCAACGAGGTCACGAGCGAGGTCGCGAACCCCGCCTCTTCGGCCAGCGCCCAGAGCTGCCGATAGCGGGCCCGCGCACGCTCCGGCAAGAGCGCGTGCATGTACGCGCCGACCTCGTGCACCCCCATCGGCACCCGAAGCCGCCGCAGCTCCTCTTCGAGGCCGAGCGCCAGCTCGAGCGCGCTCGCCGGCCGGCCTTCGGCCTCTCGGCTCAGGCACCGATGCACGAGCGTCGCAAGCCGAGGCGACACCCACGGCGCCTTCTCGCGAAGCGCGGGGATCGGGTCGCGCACGATGGCGTCGACCAACGCGACCTCGTCCTTCTGCGGAAAGAGGCGACGCTTCGCGAGCATCTCCCAGAGCACGACCCCCAACGACCAGAGGTCCGCGCGTCGGTCGAGCGCTCGTCCTCGAAGATGCTCCGGCGAGGCGAAGGGCACGTGCCCCTTGAAGACGCCGTGTTGCGTCGTGTGGAGCTTTCGCGCCGCCTTCGCGATGCCGAAGTCCACGACCTTCACGTGCCCGGTGAAGAGCACGAAGAGGTTCGCGGGCGCCACGTCGCGGTGCACGATCTCGAGTGGGCGCCCCCTCGCGTCGAGCGCTTCATGGGCCGCGTGAAGCCCGTGCGCCGCGTCGGCCAACACCCGAAGGACGAACGCGACGTCCTCCGGCTTCGGCGCGCCGTGCACGCGGCCGTACGCGCGCCGCACTTCGGAGAGCGGCTCCCCGAGCAGGTAGTCCATCCCGAGGAAGTACGTGCCGTCCTCGGTGCGACCGAAGTCGAGCGGCGCGCAGACGTTCGCGTGATCGATCGCCGACGCGACCCGGGCCTCGTCGAGGAACATCGCGACGAGCTCCGGCTCGCTGGCCAGGTGATCGTGGATGCGCTTGATCGCGACGAATCGTCCGAAGCCCGCGGCGCCTTCGAGACGCGCCAGGTAGACGGTCGCGAACCCACCCGCGCCGAGCTTCGCGAGAATGCGGTATCGACCGATGCGCTCGGGCGCGCCCTCCCGCAGCGCGGCGAGCTCCGGAACCGCGGCGCGGTCCTCGAGCATCGTCTCGTCGACGACCTCGCGCTCGACCGAGGGCTCGCTCATGGCTGCGGTCCCACCAGCACCGCGCCCGAGGATTCCTCTCGCAGCGCGAACGACAAACCGACGCCGACCGCCATCGCCACGACGACGACCACGCTCACCGAGATCAACGCACGACGAGCACGGCGGTTCGGCGAAGGTGCGGCCACGGTGAGCGCACCACTCGGCATCACCTCGGCCGTGTGTCGACGCTCGCCGAGCACGGCGCCGCCCGGACCGATCGCGGTCACGACGAGCGAATAGCTCCCGCCCTCCCGACTCCGCACCCGCGCGCGAAGCCCTTCGCTGCTCGTGCGCTGCCCCCCGCCTTCGAGGGTGAGCTCGTAGGTCCGCGCGAGGCCTTCGACGTCGTTCGCGATGACGATGGCGATCACGTCGTCGCCCTCGCGCCTCACCTCGAAGCGCGCGTCGAAGGGCTCCACGGTGGTTCGCAGATCCTCCCAACGCGCGCGCACGTCGGGCGGGGTCTCCGCGGCCAACACCCGGTTCGGCTGCAGCGCGGCCAACTGACGCAGCGCGAGGTCGTGCACCTCGCGGTCCTGCAACGCGAACGCCGCGAGCGCCCGCAGCTCGAGCGCATCGGCCACCTGCCGCACCGAGAGCCGGCTCGCCTCGAAGGTCTGGTCCAACGCGTCGAGCGCCGCCTCGAAACGTGCGTCCTCGTACGCCGCTCGGGCCTCGTTCACGGTTTGCGCGCGCGCGAAGCCGACGTGCACCGTGGAAACGAGCACGAAGAGGCTCAGCCAAGGGCCCGCGCGCATCCCCCTAGAATGGCCCAGCGTGAGGGCGGTCACAAGCGCCGCGAAAGCCGCGTGCGGTCACGCGAACGACGGAGACGAAGAAGGCCGCCCGAAGGCGGCCTCGTTCGTCGGCGCGGAGGTCGTTCCGAAGGTCGTGGACCTCCGAGCGCCGATGGCGATCAGCGGCAGATGGCGTTGACGCAGCGCTCGCCCGCGTCGCAATCCGCCGCGGTCTCACACTCGGGGTTCGACTCCGCCGTCGTGTAACAGAGCATCTCGCTGCACACGGTGAGGCTGACGTCGGTCATCATGCACTCGGTCGCGGTACCGGCCGGGCAAGGCGTGCGGCATGCGCCGTCGATGCAGCGGCTGCCCATGGCGCAGTCGTCGTCGCTCGAGCAGAAGGGGTCACGCTGCCAGCGGGGGCGGCAGAAGCCGTCGTCCGCACAGTAGTCGTTGGCGTTCTCGCAGCCGGTCGCACGGCAGTCCTGAAGGCAACGACCGTCGACGCAACGCTCGCCCGTCTCGCACTGCGAGGAGGTCGTGCATTCGCCGGGGTTCGGCACACAGAAGCCGCCCTGGCACACGGTGCCCGAGCCGCACTGCGCGTCGGAGCCGCAGATGTTCACGCAGCCGCCGTTCACGCACGCACGGCCGGGGCCGCACTCGTACTCGAACTGGCAGGTGTCGGCCGGCGCGCGACACGCCCCTTCGATGCAGAGCTCGCCGGCGGCGCAATCCGCGTCGGCCGAGCATCCGCCGGGCGTCGGGTCCACGCACACGCCGCGGAAGTCACAGACCTGACCGCCGGTGCAATCGCCGTCGGTGGTGCATTCGGTGCCGGGCGCGCAGGTCCCGTCGACACACTCTTCGCCGGCTTCGCAGTCGCCGTCGACGACGCACATGCCGGGCGGCGGATCTTCGGGGACACACGTGAAGGCCCGACAGACCTCTCCGCGATCGCAGTCCGCGTCGTCGAAGCAGTCGTTGGGCTCGTCGCAGCGACCGCCGATGCACTCCAGACCGGAGTCGCAATCGAAGTCCCCGACACAAGCACACCCGCGACCTCCGTCGCAGCCGGGATCGACGTATCCATCGTCGGTCCACACGGGACAGCCGCCCAAGAAGGCGGCGAAAGGCAGAACGAAGTACAGGGCGCGAATCCGCATGGGGCGACTCCTCTCGATGACCTTCGGGCTCACGGCGGCAGGCGCTTTGCGATCATCGTGCCACGCGACCGCGGCACGCAAAACCCTCGAAATCGTGCCCCTCTCGGTCTGCATCAGGGCCAACGCGGCGCGATCTCTTCTCGGAGCGTGTACGTGGGTTCACGAGTCGTCGCGACCCACCGCGTCGTCGGCGACGAAAGTCTCGTCCAACGCACCCAGCTTTCGGAGCGCTTCGTAGAGCACGATCGCGACCGCGTTCGACAGGTTCAGGCTCCGAACCGCCCCCATCGTCGGGATCGTCCAGATCCGATCCGGGTGCTTTTCCAGAATCGCCGGGTCCAGCCCGACCGACTCCTTGCCGAAGACCAGCGCGTCGCCCGGTTGGACGTCCATCTGCAGGTAGCTCGGGTGGTCCCCCGCCGCGAAGAGGTGGAGGCGTGCCTCCGGACGGGCGCCGACGAAATCGTCGAGGTCGGCGTGGGTGTGGAGGTCGACCAGCGGCCAATAGTCCAGCCCGGCACGGCGAACCGCCTGCTCGTCGATGCGAAACCCGAGCTTGCCCACGAGGTGCAAGGCGCTCTGGGTCGCGGCACAGGTCCGTGCCACCGAGCCGGTGTTGGGGGGAATCTCCGGCTCCACCAGCACGACGCGCAGGCGCGGTTCGAGCGGGCGGGCGCGCAGCTTGGGGCGCCGAGGCATCGAGGGGTTGTGCCGACCCGCGGGCCAACGTGCCAGCCCCCGAGTCCCCGGTCTCCGTGATTTCTTTCGAATCCATGGAGCGGCGATCGTTCTTCCGAGGGTCTGTGCCCCAACGCACGTCGGGGCCCTCTGGAGCACGTCCCCGTCCGCGCAGACGGATCAGGACGAATGTTCGCGATCGCCCTTCGCACCGAACGCTGTGGTAGCGTGCGGCCGTGCGCCGCTTCTTCGTGCTCGCCCTCTGCCTCGGGTTCTGGGGTGCCGCTCCGGCCGCTGCCGACGAGATGGACCTCGCGCTCTCGCGCCTGCGTCTGCCCTCGGAGGACGGAACGCATTTCGTCCCCGACCAAGAAGGATGGCGTTGGTTGGTGGGCCAGCTCGGCTCGTCGATCACTCCGTCGCTCACGACCCCCGGCTCGTCGCTCGGCATGCGTGGCTTCGAGGTTCGACTCGAGACCTCCATCACGCCCCTGAGCAACCCGGACGATTGCGATCCCGCGACGGGTGACCGTTGTTATTGGCGCCGCGGCACGACGGGCGACGACGCGAGTCTCCCTGGCAGCGGCAACCGGTTTCAGTCGAACAACCACATCCTGACCCGCCTGCTCCTTCGAAAGGGGCTTCCCTACGGCGTCGAGCTCGCCGCTTCCGCGGGACGGCTCGCGCGCACGGACACCTGGGTTTGGGGTGGCGAGGTGAAGCTCTCCCTGCTCGAAGGGTTTCGCGAGAGCTGGCCGGCCCTCTTCCCCGACGTTGCCGTGCGTGGCTCGGTGGCGACGATGACCGGCGAGAGCGAGCTCTCGTTGACGGTGGCCTCACTCGACCTCCTCGTCTCCAAGGACCTCGTCGCGGGCAACACGCTGACGCTGACGCCGCTCGTCGGCGTGCAGCTCTCGTGGATCTTCGCGGACAGCGAGGTCGTCGACCTCACCCCCGAGAACGACGCGTGGTCGAACTGCCAAGCGATCCCGGGTACGCCCTTCATCGAGGATCCTGCCAACCCCGGCCAGAACCTCGCGACGCGAACCCCCGCCTGCACCGGCAACGCGAGCGACTACAACAACCTCGCGCAGTTCGAACGCATTCGCGCGTTCCGTCCGCGCATGGCCCTCGGCCTCCAGGTTCGGTACCGACCGCTCGTGGTCACCGGCACGATTCACTGGGATCTGAAGACGCCGGAGTCGGCGGACTCGGCCGCGGGTGCCATCGGCGCGCCGCGCCAGTGGAACGTGGCGGTGTCGGCCGGACTCCGCTACTGAGGCCCGCGTGCGACCCCTCGTCCTCCTCTGCAACGACGACGGCTACGACGCCGCCGGGCTGGTGGCCCTGCGCATGGCGCTACAGACGTTCGCCGACGTGATCACCGTCGCGCCGCATTCCGAGCAGAGCGCGCAGAGCCACGCGATCTCGTTGCATCGACCGCTTCGCCACTACCGCATCGCCGACGACGTGCATGCGATCGACGGCACCCCGGTGGACTGCGTGTACGTCGCGCTCTTCGGCAACGTCCTTCCGCGCAAGCCAGACCTCTGCGCGAGCGGCATCAACCTC
>JACKEH010000071.1 GCA_020633125.1 Sandaracinus sp.
GGCAACGCGGCGGCGATCACGGGGCCGAGCCTCGTCACCCTCGCGAGCCTCTTCGTGCCCCTGGTCGCGCTCGCGCTCGGGTATGACGCAATCGTCGGCGAGCGCGAGCGAAACACCCTCGGGCTGCTCCTCTCGATGCCGGTCGGACGCACCGAGGTGGTGGTCGGCAAGTTCGTCGGCCGCGCGCTCGCGCTCTGCCTCGCGGTCGGCCTCGGCCTCGGCGCCGCGATGCTCGCCGCCGCTCCCGGCGAGGCCCGCACGCTCGCCGCGCTGCTCGGACCCACCATGGCCCTCGGGCTCGCGTTCGTCTCGGTCGGCCTGCTCGTCTCGACCCTCGTCTCGCGCCAATCGACCGCGGCCAGCGTGGTGGTCGCGATCTGGTTTCTGTTCGTCTTCTTCTACGACCTCGGCTTGCTCGCCATCCTGGTGGCGACCGAAGGCGCGATCGGTGACGAGCTCGTGAGCTCGCTCGTGGTCGGCAACCCGACCGGTCTGTACCGCGTCTCGCTCCTCGTGAGCCTCGGAGGCGAGAACGCGCTGACCGACCTCGGGCTCGACGTCTCGCTTCCGAGCGCGTCCGCGCGCGGCGCGATCTGGTGTGCGTGGATCTTCGGCCCGCTCGCGCTCAGCGCGCCGGCCCTGTCGCGGAGGGCCCTGCGATGACGCGCTCGTTCGACTCGATGGTTCGCGAGCGCACGCGCGCACGCTCGCTGTTCTGGAGCGCGATGCTCGGGCTCGCCGCCGCCTGTGGAGCCGACGAGGCACGTGTGATCCCCACCACGCCCGAGCCGCTCGACGGCCAAGAGTGCGCGGCCTGCGGGATGATCGTGCGCGACGAGCCCTCGCCACGTGCCCAGGTCGTGCATGCCGACGGAACGCGCGCGTTCTTCTGTTCGCTCGCGGATCTAGTCGCCTATCAGGAGGTGCCGTCGCGCCACGGCGCGTTGGTGCACACGTGGGTCGAGACGCTGCCGGCGGCTCTCGATCCGGCGCTGCACGACGTCGGCCTTCGCCCCTGGTCACCGGCGGCCGACGCGCACTACGTGCTCGGCATCGAGCGCCGCGTGATGGGCACGCCGGCCCTCGCGTACGAGCGCGAAGCCGACGCGAGCGCGGTCGCGACGCGCGTGAGCGGTCGCGCGATGCGTTGGAACGAAGCGATGCGCGCGCTCGCGCGCCACCCCTGAGAGCGCACCGAACGAGCGCGTCGTTCGAGAGTCGTCACCGAGGGGCGCCGTCCAGGCCTGCCTCGAGAAGGAGAGAGAGATGTCCCGTCCGTTGCTTTCCAGCCGTCGCCCGATGCTGGTTCTTCGCGCGACCTGCAGGCGTGTCGTGATCGCGAGCGTGCTCTCCCTCTTCGTCGCGTGTGGCGGAGAGGAAGCGTCGAACGACGTCGCGCCGACTCCCGACACCGCCGCGACCACGGCGAGCGCGATGGGTGGTGCGAGCGCGATGGGTGGGGCCAGCGCGATGGGAGGCGCCGAGTTCGATCCGAGCGCACCCGAGTACCAGGGCGACCACTCCTTGCCCGGCGATCCCGTCGCGGGCGAGGTGGTCTACCGTGCGAGCTGCCTCGCGTGTCACGCGGCCGACGGCAAGGGCAACGGCGGCATCACCGGCGCGAACCTCGTCGACGATCGCCGCCGCCTCGCAAAGAACAACGACACCCTGCTGCACTCGATCCGCGAAGGGATCCTCACGACCTCGCCCGCGATGCCGCCCCACAAAGACATCCTGACTGAAGTCCAGATCCGCGACGCGCTCTCCTACGTGCGCCGAACGTTCGGCGGCACGGAGGAGTGAGCGATCGAAGGGCACTTCCGACGGCGATGTCGAACGTCGGTCGCCCGTCTGAAGAGAGCGCGCGGAGAAACGCCTCGAGGTGCACACGCTCGAGGCGCGTCAGACTGCTCGCAGACCGTCGAGCGAAAGCCGCTCGATCGAGCCTACGCCGCTGCGCTCGAGCAGCCCTTCGCGCTCCAGCACCCCGAGCGCACGACACACGCTCTCGTGTCGCATGCCGATGAGCATCCCGAGGTCGCGCTGCTGAAATCCCGCAGGTAGATCGTCACGCACCCGAGGGGGCGAGAGCGTCTCGGCCAGCGTGATGAGGCACCGCGCGACTTTCCGAAGGCCAGAGCTGGCGCCGCGTGCTTCGGTCATGCGCTCCACGCGCGCGAGTGCCGCGCGGTGCAGCGCGATCAGATCCCCACCGACGGACGCGCCGCGGAGCGAGCGCTCCAGGGTGTCTCGGGGGCAGAGGCACACGATCACGTCACCGACCGCATAGCCATGCGCCTCCCCTTCGAAGGGGAGGAGGCAACCCGGACCGGCAGCGTCGATCGCGGTCGCGTGACCCTCCGAGTCGATGCGCTGGCGGACGACGACGCCTCGCCGCACGAGGGCGACCCCGTACGCGCCCCACGACAACGGAATGGGCTGCCGAGAACCGAGCTGGGCGGTCGAGAACGCGCACGCTTCCTTCGTCGCCCCCACCAGCGACTCCAGCACGCCGAGCCGGGAGCCTGGGCAGTCGGGACACGCCGCGGGGTACTGCGCACCGCGTTCGACGGTTTCGGAGGTCGCGGGGTCGTCCGAGACCAGGAGCCGCAGGTACCGCCGTTCGTCGCTCATTTTCCCCCCGGCCGCATGCCGCGTTCGTCCGCGATCGGTTCGAAGCCACAATCGAAGTGTCGGAGCGTGGGCGGCTCGTCGACGATGCGATAGCCGCCGAGCGCTGCGCGGCGCTCGAAGACGTAGCCCACCGCTTCGATCACGTAGTCGACGTGGCTCTGCGTGTAGACGCGCCGTGGCAGCGCCAGTCGCACGAGGTCCATGGGCGACGGGATCTGTCGACCGTCCTCCCCAGTCCTTCCGAACATCACGGTGCCGATCTCGACCGCGCGAATTCCGGCCTCGCGGTAGAGCGCGATCGACAGCGCCTGCCCCGGGAGGTCTCGCGGCGCCACGTGCGGCAGGAACGCGCGCCCGTCGAGGTAGACCGCGTGTCCTCCGGGCGGGCTCAACAGCGGCACCCCGAGACGTGCGAGGTGATCGTGCAGGTAGCGCACCGAGGCGACGCGGTAGTCGAGGTAGCGTTCGTCGAGCACCTCGCGCAGCCCGACGGCGAGCGCGGCGAGATCACGACCTGCGAGCCCGCCGTAGGTCGGGAAGCCCTCCGTCAGAATCAACGCGCTTCGGCAGCTACGTGCCCATGCGTCGTCGTCGAGCGCGAGGAACCCGCCGATGTTCACGAGTCCGTCCTTCTTCGCGCTCATCAACGCGCCGTGGGCCAGGCGGAACATCTCCTGCGCGATCGACTCCACGCTCCGGTCCGAGAAGCCGGGCTCGCGGGTCTTGATGAAGTAGGCGTTTTCGGCGAAGCGCGCGCAATCGAGGAAGAGCGGCACCGCGTGGCGGGTGCAGAGCTCACGCACCGCGCGGAGATTGCCCATCGACACGGGCTGACCCCCGCCGGTGTTGTTCGTCACCGTGACGAGCACGAGAGGCACCGAGGCGCCGCGCTCGCAGAGCAACGCGTCGAGGCGCGCCAGATCCACGTCGCCCTTGAAGGGGTGCAGCGAGCGCGGGTCGTTGCCCTCCGCGATCACCAGATCGAGCGCCTCGCAGCCGGACGCCGTCACGTTCGCCCGCGTCGTGTCGAAGTGTGCGTTGGCGGGGACCACGAGCCCCGGCCGACCGATTGCTCCGAAGAGGATGCGCTCCGCCGCGCGCCCCTGGTGGGTCGGGATGACGTGTCTCTTCCCCGTCAGCTCGCGTACCACCGACTCGAACTCGAAGAAGGAGCGGCTCCCGGCGTAGGACTCGTCGCCCGACATCAAGGCCGACCACTGGGCCTGGCTCATCGCGCCGGTGCCCGAGTCCGTCATGAGATCGATCGTCACGTCCTCGGCGCGCAGCGCGAAGAGGTTGTGGCGTGCTTCGCGGAGCTTCGCCTCGCGATGCTCTCGCGAGGTCATCGGGAGCGGTTCGACGCAGCGGACCTTGAAGGGCTCGATGATGGTACGCGCGTGAAACGCCATATCTCGACGGTGCACCTGTGATTGCGGAGCTTCGATGATCTGGATCATCCGCGCCGGAGCATCGTGAGGAAGCGCGCGTTCGAACGGAACGCGTGCTCGTGGTGAGCGCGGCGCGTCCCGTCCGTGGGGTCGTCGGTGCTCCCGATCACGGCCGCAGGTCGTGTGGCTCGGCACCGCGTGCTTCGGTCAGCGACGCACCGGTCACGATGTCGACGTCGATCGCGACGTCGAGCTCGCGACCGGTGATCGAGCCATGGCATCCACCGCACGCCGTGTTGAAGAAGCGGCGCGGAATGGAGCGTTTGATTCGCTCGCCAGGGTAGTACTGCTCGTGCTCGCGCTGCACCGCCATGCCCTCGAAGGGCGCGCCTTCCATCATCGGGAGCGGCACGCCTTCGCGATCGGTCATCGCGAACGAGATCGGCAACCCGCCCGGGATCCGCACCGAGGTGGAGCCGTCCGCATAGAGCGGCACGAAGCCGAGCAGGTAGGGCGCCGAGTAGTACGCGCCGCGCGAGTCAGCGACCACGTCGGCACCTTCGAGGACCGACAGCTCCGCCGGCGGGGGCCGATGGGCCCACACCTCGAAGCCTCCAATTCGCGAATCGACGGGCCGACCTTCACGGGTGTTCGAGAACATCAGCGATTGAATCATCGGGAAGTCGTTGAACTGCACGACGGCATCGTTCGCGTCCGTGACCACGATCGGTCGCTCCACGTCGCCGCCATCCGACGCCAGCACACCCCGGTTGGGCCGCGCGTAGACCGCGACCGCGTCGAGCTCCGCGACGCCTCCCTCGCCCAGCAAGCGGCGCAGCGCTCCCGAGCGCGGCTGGAGCTCGCAGAGATCGAAGTCGATCGCGCTCGCGTCGGCGCTCGCGTCAGGAGCACACGCCACGAGCACACGGCCGCTCGGCAGAGGCGCGGGCGAGCGATAGAGGCCCCGACCGCCGTGCAGTGCGCTCGCCAAGTGACGGAGAGAAGAGGGGAAGTAGCCGCGCTCCGAGAGCCCGCGCTCCTCTTGGTCAGGCCCGAGGCTGCGGTTGAACGAGAGCACCGAGCCCGCCCCGTCGGGAGCGCCGAGGGCGCTCGCGAGGAAGAGACCGTTTCCATTCGGAAGTACACTCACGTCGTGCGCGACGTCGAAGCCCAGCGAGGTACGCGACGCGTAGAGCGGGTGGTAGTCGCCGCCGTCGAGATTCTGGCGGCGGAGCGCGAGCACGTGGAAGTCGAGCTCACGCTTCTCCACCGTGTAGATCACCTGACCGTTCGCGAGAAAGCCTGGGGCGAGCTCCTGATTCAGCAGAAAGGTCAACTGCCGAACCGAGGCGCGATCGGGCGAGAGCACGTAGAGGTCCGCGTTCGGCTGCAGCCGCGCGGGGGTTCGGGTCGCGCGTCCCTGCGCATCGCCACGGGTAGACGCGAAGACGATCGAGCCGTCCGGTGCATAGGCGGGATCGAGATCGTGCACGAGCACGTCGCCGTCACGCCCGATCGGGCGATGGGTGTCGATCGATGCACAGCGATCGGTCGCGAGGTCGAGCTCGAAGAGCCGCAGCGGCGTGTCGGCGGAGGTTCGCGCGGCGAACGCGATCGCGCCGCCGTCCCAACGCACCCTCGGCCGCCGAACGTCCGAAGCGCTCGCCTCGAGCCCACACGCGGAGAGCACACTGCGCGAGGCTTCCACACTCAGGCCACCGTCCGGTCCCGTCGATGCGGGCGCCAAGCGAAGGTCTGCCCCCGGCCTGTAGGTGTCGAAGTCGGTCGGGTCACCGATGCCGGGCGGCCGCGCGACGAAGGCGATCGCATGGACGTCCTCGTCGAGCTCCCCCGCGGCGACCCGCGCGGCGCGCTCGAGCGCGTGCCAACGACGAAGCACGCAGTACGCGGGCACCTCGTCGAAGGGATCGTTCTGCGCGTCGATGCCCTCGCAATCCGAGGCGCCCGCGGATCCCCCGAAGTCCTCGAGGAGCGCGCCCCCGCGGTGGAGCATGCCGTGCGCGTCGGGCGCGAGGTGCGCGGGGTGCAGGTTCTTTCCGATCAAGCGGCTTTGGTTCGGATCGGGCGATTCCAGGGCGAGAAACGCCAGGGCGGCCTCGTAGTTCAGTCGCCGTGAGAACCGCGAGAATACGCCGTTGGAGCCGCCGCGAAGGTGGAACGCGACGGATAGCGGCGAGTGACAAGCCAGCGCCATGCATCCCTTGCGCACGAGCGTCGGCTGCACGCGGTTGACGAAGTAGCGGTAGCCGTCCGTGACGTCGTCGTCGCGCACCAACGCGGGCGCTCGCTCGGCGACCTCGGTCGCGAAGTCGGCGATGGCACGGTACTCGGGATCGTCACGGCTCACGAAGGTGTCGCCGCCGCCGTGGAACGCGCCGCCGTCCGTCACCGCGAGCGGCTTGGCGAGAAGCTCCGAACGTTCGATCGGATCGCCCAAGAAGCGTGTCGCGATCCAGAAGTTCCAACGCCGTTCTTCCTCGGTGTCGTCGCATGCGAGGTGAAAGTCCGCGAGCGTCGCCCCGTGACAGGCGTCGCCCGCGCAGCGCTGTGCCAGGATCGGCTGCACGTCGCGCGCGAACGACTCGAAGAGCGTCGCTTCGGGCACGTCGTCGACGGAGAACCCCGGGGCGTGTCCCGCACCCGGCGCGCACTCCCCCGAGTTCTCCGCACGGGGAGGCTCGCGAATGGCGCCGTGGCGGTCGAAGCCCTCCGCGAGCCAGCGCTGGATCGACGCACGAGCGAGCGAGCCCTGTGGGAGTCCGAGCCCACCCGCGTGGCGGATGTCCGTCTCGATCGCGAGCGTGCGCACGTCGGGCTCCGAGGGGTTCGGCGGGTCGTGGACGTCGACGGTGATCGGCTCCGGTTCGCCGGTCTTCAGCAGAAGCATCGGCCGCGCGTAGGGGCCGTAGGGGACGAGCAAATCGTAGCGGCGCCGCAGTGCATCGTAGCTCCCGAGATCGAGGTTGCCCGGCGCGCTGCCGCGCTCGTTTGCGAGGTGACAACCCGAGGTCGTCATCTGACACCCGACCACGAGCGAGGGGGCGATCTCGCGGTCGTAGTAGGTCTCTTCGCCCGGCAGGGGGGTCTCGCAGCCGAAGAGCGAGAGCGAGGTGAGCGTCCAGAGCGCGACCCGGATCGGAACCAGCGCGGGCACTCGTGGAGGTCGACCGAGGGGAGATGGAGCGGGAAGAGGTCGATCGGGAATGGGTCGATCGGGAATGGGTCGATCGGGAATGGGTCGATCGGGAAGAGGGCGGGCAACGAGCCGAAGATCGATCGGGAGCGTCATGCGCATCCTCCGTCGCGGGACGTCGAGCGTGATGGGTCGGCGAAGCCTCTACAGGGTCCAGCACTCGCAAGTCGGATCGATTGC
Organism: Sandaracinus sp.; assembly: GCA_020633125.1. GTDB lineage: Bacteria > Myxococcota_A > Polyangia > Polyangiales > Houyiibacteriaceae > JACKEH01. The sequence continues at coordinate 7,417 of JACKEH010000071.1, forward strand.
GCTCGATCAAGCGAGCCGACGGCGACCGACTCCGACGGGCGAAACCCTCACATGGCGGGCTCGCCACGAGTCCGAGCCACGGACGACGGGCGACCGAGTACCCCGGCGCGGGTCGCGAAGGCCACGAGGTGCGAGACCACTCCGAAGCCCACCACTTGATGGAGCACCGCGGCCCCCGTCGGTACGTATGCGAGCACCACCCACGCGCCGACGCCGATCTGCACGAACAGGGCGGCGAGCACGCCGAGCGCGCTTCGCCGCAGCCGAGGCGTCGACCACGTCTGCGCGACCAGCGCCGTCGCGTTCGCGACGAGCGCGAGCGCGATCACGCGATGCACGTAGTGGAGCGCGAGCGGATCCTCGAGCCAGCGCGGCGCGTCACCGAGCACGGCGCTCGGCGCATAGCGACCGAAGAAGTCCGGAAAGGTCGGCGCCGAGAGCCCCGCACGTTTGCCCGCGACGAGCGCGCCCCACACGACCTGTGCGCACACGAAAACCAGCGCGACCCACGTCGAGACGCGAAGACCACGCGAAGGATTCGGCGTAGCGGCGGCGTTCGCACCCCATCGGATCGCGAGGAAGAGCGCGACGTGCGCGGCGAAGAACGCGAGCGCCAGGTGCGCCGCGAGCCGGAAGTGGTCGACCTCCGGCTGATCGACGAGTCCGCTCTTCACCATCCACCAACCGAGCGCGCCTTGCAGCCCCCCGAGCGCGAGGAGGGCCCAACCCGCCCCGAGCTTTCCGCGTGGCAGCCGACGTCGCCACGTGAGCACGAGGAGCGGCACGAACGTGACCACCCCGAGCAACCGACCCGCGAGGCGATGCGCGTACTCCCACGCGAAGATGCGTCGAAAGTCGTCGAGCTCCATCCATGCGTTCGACTCTCGCCCTTGCGGCGACGACCGATAGCGCGCGAGCTCCTCCGCCCATTCCGTTTCGTTCAGTGGGGGCAACACCCGCGTCGGCTCCCACGCGACCATCGAGAGCCCCGAGCCCGTCAGCCGGGTCACGCCGCCGAGCGCGACCATGCCGAGGATCATCGCGTAGATCACGACGAGCCAACGGCGCGCGAAGCGGAGCTCGCGCGCGTCGGCGTCGTGCTCCGGGAGTCGGGATTCGAAACCGGAGAGCTCCGTGCCCGCGTCGCGCGCGATCGGCAGGTCGTCCTTCACGAGCTCCACGCTCTTCCTCACGAGCAGGCTCAGAACTGGATCGTCGACTCTCGGTGGTCGCGCTTCGAGAGTGTGCGCCGCGAGGCGTAGAAGTCGCGCCAGAGGTCGAGGTACCCGCGCTGGAGGCGCTCAGGCGACATCTGAGCAGGTCGGAACACCACGTTGGCGTCGTTGTACTTCGACCAATCACGGTGGAGGATCCGCCCCGAGTCGTTCATCTCGTGCCACGTCGGTGTGCCCGGGTAGGGCGTACGGATCGCGAACTCCGCCTTGTCGAGCGACACCGTCTCGCAGAAGTCGAGCATGCGATCGAAGACCCCCTCGTCGTCCTCCTCGTTGCCGACCAAGAACGACGTGTAGGGATCGATGTCGTGCTCTTGGCAGCGCCGGATCGCGAGCTCGGCCTTCTCGCGCGCGCGCGGGTTCGTCCCCGTGAACGCGCCCTTCGTGACCGGATCGAACCCTCCGACCAGATAGAACATTCGCACGCCCGCGCGCCGCATCTTCGTCAGGAACGCGTCGTCCGTCGCGAGCACGAGCGGCATGCTGATCCCCACGTAACTGATGGGCGCCTCTTCTCCGCGCTCCACGTAGACGTCGAGGATTCGTTCGAAGTGTTTGCGCGGCGCGCCCGGGAAGAAGCTCGTGTCCTCCGTCAGCGAGGCGAGCTTGCCGCGCGCGGCGAGCTGATCGATCTGACCCACCACGTGCTCCACCGGCAGGTAGCGCAACGTGCGCCCGAGGCTCAGCGGCACCGCGCACGCGCTGCATTTGAGCGGACACCCACGCGTGAGCTGCACCGGGTAGTCGTCCGGTCGGTACGCGTCGCACTCTTTGTCGAGGTAGAGGTCCACCCGCGGCAGCGGCAGCCGCCGAAGGTCGCAGGGCGCGCTCGCCTCGTAGATCCCTCCGAGCCGTCCCCGCTTCAGATCGTCGAGCACGCGCAGCCACGAGAGCTCGCCTTCACCCACGACCACCGCGGTCGCGTGCTGAAGCGCTTCCTTCGGTCGCACGCTCGGGAAGACGCCGCCGAGGACGACCGGTTTGCCGCGGGCGCGGATGGCGTCGGCGATCGCCATCGCGCGCATCGAAGACGGCGTGAAGCACGAGATCGCGAAGAGATCGACGTCCTCGTCGAGCCCGAGATCTTCGAAGCGGTCGTCACGAAAGTCGAGCTCGTACTCGTTCGGGGTGAAGGCTGCGATCGACGCGATGCCGAGCGAAGGTGGCCCGAAGTACTCGTCGCAAGGCACGTGATCGCGCAGCTGCGGATGGTCTTCTGCGTGCCGGTGGAAGGATGCGTAGATGAACCGAATCTTCATGCCGCGATGTGCTTTCTCGGCGCGCGTGGCGCGGGAGACGCGGGCCAGCGCCAACGCCGCCCACACGCGTAGAGCTCGTCGGTGAGCGCCCGCTCGAGCTCGACCCGACTCCCGGCGCGGTGGAGCGACGCGAGCTGGGTCAGGGATTCGTCGACGCCGATCGAGCACGCGAGCTCCGCGAGCTCGGGCTCCGCGTCGGCGCGGGCGAGCACGCACGAGGACGCGACGAGTCCGATGTACGCGCGCGCCAGCGCTTGGAGGCAGTCCTGCCGTTCGACGGCACGTACGCCGAGCGACGCCTTCACGCGTTCCCGCGTGGCCTCGAGGACCCCGGCGGCCGTCTCCCATCGCTCCGCGTGCGGACCTCGCCTCTGCGTGTGGCATCGAGGCGACGGACCACGTGCCAGTACCTCGCTGCCGAGGTGGACCAAGAGCACGTCGTTGGCCCCCTCGAAGATGCGTGTGACTCGGCAGTCGCGAGCCAAGAGCGAGATCCCGACGTCTTCGAGCACGCCCATCGCGCCATGGAGCTGCAACGCGCGGTCCGTGATCTCGTACGCACCTTCACTGCAGAAGACCTTGGCGACGACCGAAGCCGCCCCGAGCGCGCCGTGCGCGGGGTGTCGGGCGACCTCGTCCACCACCGCCTCCATCGCGTACAGCCGGGCGGCCATGGCCGAGACGTGGGTCCGACTCGCGCCGAACTCCCCGATCGCGCGCCGGAACTGTCGTCGCCGTGTGACGTGCTCGAGGGTGGCATCGAGCGCTCGTTCGGCGGTGCCCACACAACCCGCCGAGAGCACGGTGCGTCCGACGGCGAGGGCCGTGTACGCGTGGTGCAAACCGCCGCCCCTTTCGCCCAGCAGCGCGTCGGCCCGCGCGTCTTCGAACGCCAGGCTCGTGGTCGACGACGCCCGAAGCCCGAGCTTTCGCTCCTCGGCCCCGATCGACACCTCGTCCTGTGGGAGTGGCACCGTCAGCAGCGCGTAGCCTCCCCGTTCGTCGCGCGCGCGAGCGAGCACCGTGACCAGCCCCGCGAGGGCGCCGTTCGTCACGTATTGCTTCTCGCCGCGTACCCGGAGCGCGCCGTCGTAGGTCGTGGCCACCGACGAGAGGTCGGAGCCGGCCCCCACCTCGGTGGCGGCGAAGGATGCGAGGACTTCCCCGCTCGCGAGGCGTGGAAGCCATGCACGCTTCTGCGCATCGTCACCGAGCGACACGAGAGGCGTCGCGCCGAGCCCGTTGTGGAGGCCCACGCACGTGGCGAGCGAGCGGTCGTGGCGCGCCACCGTCGCGATGATGCGACACGTCTCGACCAGCTCGAGGCCCAACCCGCCGTGCTCGGCCGGGATACTGGCTCCGAAGAGACCGAGCTGTCGCACCGAGTCGAGCAAGCGCCGCGGCAGCAGCCCACGTCGATCGTGGGCGAGTGCGTCGACCTCCACGCCGAGCGCACGCTCGACCTCGGCCACCAGGCGTGTGAGCTCCGCTTCGCTCCGAGCTTCGAGACCCGAGGCGACGCTCGCGCCCAGCGCGTCCGCCACGGTTGCAGCGGGCTTCGGCGCCTCGTCCTCAGACCGCAAGGTGCCGCTCCACGAAGCGCACGGTGTCGTCCACCGTGACGATCTCCATCGCCTCCTCCATCTCCAGGTCGACCTGGAGCTCGCGGCTGAGCGTCGAGAGCAGCTCGAGACTCGTGAGCGAGTCCATGCCGAGGTCCTCACGCAGGAGGCAATCCCCCCGGACGGTCGCGACATCGACCTCCAGCAGCTCGGCGATGGTCTCCCGGACGAGCGTTCGTCGCTCCTCGGCCGTCTCGTTCTTCATCGTTTCCTGCTCCCCGCGTGCGCGCTTGCGCCGCGTGTCGACTCGGCCGAGTTCCGCGACCGTACTGCCGTCGCCTCCGCGCGACGTGGCACGTGACCCATGCGCTCGAGCCATTGCCGTGCATCCTCGAGGGTCGTCTCCCGATCGCGGGCCACCACCCCGAGCTCGAGCGCCGCCCGCGACGAGTCCACGCGGCGCCCCCACGCGACGAGATCCACGAGCTCGCGAGGCATCGGCACCCGGCCACGGCGGGGCGCTGCGGCCGCTTCCTCCACGTCCGCGCGGATGTACGCGGCTGCTACGTCGAGCTCCTCGGGCGGAAAGCGGACCCCCCATCGCCTCGCCAAATCCTCGAAGAGCGCGCGCATCGTGGTCGTCACGCCACCGAAGGCGTAGCGAGCGCCCCGAGGCGCCACCTCGGCTGCCGCGACGTGAACGGCGGCCACATCACGCACGTCCGCGACGTTCACGATGCCATCGACCCACCAAGGCAACGCCCCATTCAGAAGAGCGACCAACACGCCGGTGGTTCCGAGCCTCACGTCCCACGGCCCGAGGCACGCACCCGGAAGCACGGTCACGACGTCGAGTCCGCGAGCCAGCGCGAAGTCGACCTCTTCTTCCATCGCCCACTTGGTCGCGCGGTACACGCTCTCCCGCGGAGGGTCGACGGTGCGGTCGTCGGCGTTCACGGGTCCAGCGACGGATCCATCGAGCGTCCCGATCGACGACGTGTACACCACGCGTGGCACGTCGGCGTGCATCGCAGCGGTGCAGACCGCACGTACGTCTGCTCGACCGCGCTCGATCGATGCGCGTCTGTCGAGGGAGTACCTCGGATAGTGCCCTCCGGCGAAGAAGACGACGTCGCAGCCGCGCATCGCCTCTTCGAGGGCGACGGTGTCGTCGAGCTCGGCGAGACACCACTCGGGGTTCCGCTTCTGCGCGAAGACCGTGATGCTCTTCTTCCGCCACGTCGCGCGGACCGACACCCCCCGCGCCTGGAGCGCGTCGACCACGTTCAGGCCGATGAACCCCGTCGCGCCGATCACCAGGGCGCGCCTCACGTGACGACCTCGCCGCGACGGAGCTTCCCGCTCGTGGTTCGAGGGAGCGAGCCGACGGCGCAGAACGAGACTTCGTCGATCCGAACTCCCAGCGCCGCGAGCACATCCCCGCGGATTCCCGCCTCCAACACTCCGAGCGTCTCCGGATCACGTTCCCGCGTCTCGATGCGTACGTGTAGCCGTTCGGTCCCGAGCCGTTCGTCAGCCGACCCCCACGCCGCCGCCGCACGTACCTCCGCTCGCGCGCACGCGACCCGCTCGACGTCGGGTGGATGCACGTTGCGTCCCCCCTTGACCACCAGCTCCTTGCTGCGACCCACCACGTGGAGCTGCCCGTCGCGTTCGAAGCCGAGGTCTCCGGTTCGAAGCCACCCGTCGTCGAGCGCGGCCGCCGTCAGCTCGGGGCGACGGAAGTAGCCGTCCATGCGCGACGCCCCCCGAACCTGGATCTCTCCGACGCAGCCGCGCGCCGCCTTCACGCGTACTTCCGTACCTGCGACGGCGCTCCCGACGCCGACGCAACGTACGGAGGTCCGCCCGGGTGACCGTACCTCGCCGCGGAGCTGGAACGCGTCTCCATCGCACGTCAGAACGTGGAGGCCAGACGTCGGAATCGAGACCGCGAGCGTGTTCTCCGCCAAGCCGTAGACGGGACGCCACGCGGTACGTGCGAAGCCGTAGGGCCCGAAGGTCTCGTCGAACCGTTCGAGAGTGTCTGCGTGCACGAGCTCCGAGCCGTTGAGCGCTGCACGCAACCCGTCGAGCACGAGCGGCGTCGCTCGCTGGCCGTCGCGCTCTCGGCTCGCACAGAGCTGATACGCGAAGTTCGGCGCCGCCGTGATCGTCGCGTTCACGTCCGACGCGAGCTCGAGCCATCGACGTGGCCGCATTGCGAAGCTTTGCGGCGCGAGCAAGTGCACGCGGTAGGGATGGCAGATCGCGGTCAGCAGCACACCGACGAGGCCCATGTCGTGGAAGAGCGGCAGCCAGCTCACCCCGACGTCGTTCTCACGCAGAGCGAGGGCTTCCGAGATCGCGGCCGCGTTCGCGACGAGCGCTCGATGCGAGACCACGACCCCCTTGGGTCGTCCGGTCGTTCCCGAGGTGTATTGGAGCAACGCGACGTCCTCCGGACCCACGTCCGGCGTAGGAGCGCTCGCGACGCTCGAGCCCTCGTTCGGCACGAGCACGTCGCGTAGACGACGCCGTACGGGTAGCCCCACGATTGCGTCACGGAGACGCGGAGTCGTGACCGCGAGTCGCGCACCCGAGTCCTCCACGACCGCCGAGAAGGCATCGAGGAAGCGCGTCGTCGAGCCGAACGTCATCGGCGTCGCCAACGGGGCGGGGATGGCGCCGAGCCACTGCACTCCCAGGAACGCCGCGACGAACTCGGGGCTCGTCGGGAGGAGGAGCGGAATTGGCTCCCCGCGTCGGGCGCCTGCGGCGTGTAGCCGTCCAGCCCACGCGGCGGCGTCGTCGCGCAGTCGTCGAGCGTCGAGCGTCGAGCGCGAGGCCAGGTGGAACTCGAAGAGCTCCGCGCGTGCGTCGGCTGCTCGGTGCAGGGCGGCGACCAGGGAAGCATGGCGTACGGGCGGCACGCCCCGGTCGTAGCGCGCGATGCGGGGACCCCACTTGACGTGCCTCAAGTCGCGGTATCGCGACCGGTGTCCCGCCACCTGACGAATGTCATCGCCAGAGCGCGATGCTCACCCCAGCCTCAGGGGCGTCCGGTGCTGGTCACCGAGGCCCCAGTCTACGCGAGTCTCGAAAGGAGCTCTCTCATGGCCAAACAGTCCCGACGTGTCTTTCTCGCGCGAATCGCCGCAGGCGGTGCCGCGGTCGGAATCCTTCAGACGCTCGGATGCGGTGGCGGAGGTGACTCCTTCACGTGCAACGACAACGTCGACCAGGCCGCACGCGGCACGCGCACGGCGCTGCAATACGTGGACACCGCCGCCGATCCCAACAAGAAGTGCATCGACTGTGTGCTCTTCACGGGCAACGCGACGGCGTGCGGCACGTGCTCCGCGGTTCCGGGGCCGATTCACCCGAGCGGAAGCTGTACGGCCTTCGCGCCGAAGCCCGCTTGAGGCGAGCCCCCGACTCCACGACTCAGTTTCTCGTGCCCCTGCTCGCTCCACTTCCTCCACGCGCCGCTCCGACCGAACCGCCCGGAGGCGTGCTCTTCTGGGTCGTCGTGGCGACCGAGTTGCTCGCCTTCGGGGTGTTCTTCGGATTCGTCGCCCACGTTCGCGCCAGCGAGCCCGAGGTCTTCGAGGCGGGGCGTGCGTTGGTGAACGCCCACGAGGGCTTGGTGCTGGCAGCCGTCTTGCTCACGAGCGGTTGGTTCGTCGCGGAGGCGGTGCACGCGTGCCGCCGCGACCAGCTCCGACTGGCGCGAGTGCACTACACGCTCGCCCTCATAGCCGGAGGCATCTTCGTCGGCCTGAAGCTGCATGGCTACGCGGCGCTCGGGCCCAACGCTCGCTTGGGCGTGAGCACGTACTGGGACGTCTTCCTCCTCGGTACCGGCTTCCATTTCATTCACGTGCTCCTGGGCCTCGCCATGCTGGGTCGCACCGCCTGGCGCATCGGGCGCCGTCCGTTCGAAGACGCCGAGGGCGCCATCGCGGGAACCGCGCTCTTCTGGCACATGTGCGACCTCGCGTGGTTCTTCCTCTTCCCCCTGCTTTACGTGGCTTGAACCGATGCGCCTGCTCGTCTTCGCGGTGTGCCTGACGCTGGTCGCCCTCTCCGTGCACGTCGGGGACCTTCACCTCGCCCTCGCGCTGGCGGGCGTGAAAGCGACGTTGGTCGGGCTGGAGCTCATGGAGGTGCGGCGTGCAGCATGGCTGCACGTGGCGCTCTTCGTTGGCTTCGTGCTCGTGCTCACCGGCGCGCTCACGCTCGTCGCGTGAGCCGCACGCGCGGCGGTCGGGACGCGGCCCTCGGGAAGCACGTGGGCGTGAGGGCCCCAACGTGAGGGCCGTGGAGTCAGGAGAAGACGCGCAGGCGGGTCTTGCCGTCGCCGCGCGAGTCCTCCACGGGCGGCGCGGGCTCCTGAACCGGTGCTTCCATGCGGACGATTCGAATGCTCGCGGGGCCGCGCAGCAGCGTGTCGATCCAAGTCACGCCTTCGTGGCGATAGTGAATCTGAATTCCGCGAACCTTCCCGAGCAACAAGAGCAACCGAGCCTGGTCGAGGGCGACGCGCGGTTCGTCGGCCCGTTCTTCGGCGTCGTTCTTGACGAAGACGGCGAAGATCTCGGCGTGCTCCGCCAAGTCGTCCATCAGCGCCTCGAAGAGCGCGCCATCCAGCTCCGCTTGGTACACCTCCGGTAGCGGCACCGGCTCGTGGTCGAAGCTCACACGCTCGACGACCTCCATCCCGTCCGCGGCGTTCCCTTCGGTCGTGGCGTCCGTCGAAGTCGCCGTTGCCGCGAGAGGCGTCGGAGGACCGTCGCCACCGGGCCCGTCGGAATCACCGACCCGCGACGTCATGGCGCCGCTCCGATCGGTCCCAGCTCGGCGAGGGGCCGGAGGTCGTACTCCGCCGAGGGCGCATGGCATTGCGTGCAGCTCTGGCGCCACGGGTGTGAGGTGCGGAGTCCTTCGGCGAGCACGCCGTGACAGCTGTCGCATCGTTCACGCATCTGCGTGGCGTGGGGAATCACCGGCGGAGCTCCCTCCCAGGCACGTGGTCCGGAGGTCGGCGCTTCGAGACCGACGAACTGCGTGTCGATCGGCGGCCCACCCACCGATGCGCGCTCGGCGCTCGGCATCGAATGCACGTCCTCCACGTGACACTGGGAGCAGCTCGCGTAGGTCTCGTGGGACATCATTCGAGCCACGCGGCCCTCGAGCACGAAGCCATCCTGATGGCACGCGACGCAGTCGAGTGAGCCGGTCTGCGTCATGGGGTGCGGCACCCGGGGGGGCGCACCGTCGTAGGCACGGCGCTGCTGACGCAACGCCAGAGCGCCGGAGATTTCCTCCGCCGTGGCGACAGGAGGCTCTTCGGTCAACGCGCGTCGCCCCTCGCGCGCCATCGCGCCGAAGGCCGCGAGCTGCCGCGACTCGGCCGCCTGCGCAGCGAAACCCGCCGCGAGGTCGGCGTGGCTCGGGGCTCGGGGAAGGTCGGACGAGACCTCTCGCGACCCACGCAGCTCGAACGCCGCGTCCGGCGCCGGGGCGATGCCAGTGAAGAACCCGATCACGGCCACCGCGAGCACCGCGGAAGCGACCACGGGCACGACCCGAGCCCCGTTCGACGACGTCGTGTCGGACGTCGTTCGCTGCTCCTCGTCGCTCATGTCGACGCCCCGCGCGGCGCACGTCGGATCCGCACCGCGCACTTCTTGTAGTCGGGCTGCTTCGAGAACGGGTCGTACTCGTGCAGCGTGACGAGGTTGATCCGCAATCGCTCGTCGAAGAAGGGCACGAAGACGCTCCCCCGTGGCGGCTGCCCTCGGCCGTCGATCCAAGCCGTGATGTCGAGGTGACCTCGACGCGACTCGATCCGGACGAGATCGCCTTGAGCGATTCCCAGTCGCCGTGCGTCGTCGCGGTGCAACTCGACGTACGCCTGCGGCATCGCGCGTCGCAACGGCGGGATGCGCATCGTCATCGTGCCCGAGTGCCAGTGCTCCAGCACACGGCCGGTGCACAGCCAGAACGGGTACTCCTCGTCCGGCACCTCGGGGGGAGGTGTGTAGGGATGGAACCAGATCTGCGCGCGATCGTCTTCGCTCGTCGAGTGGTAGAACTGGAAGCCGTCGCCTTGCGGCACGAAGGGGTCTTCGCCCTCGACGAAGCGATACCGCGTCTCGCGCCAAGTGCCGTCGTCGGTTTCGACCACGGGCCACCGAAGCCCCCGTGCCCGCACGTACTCCCCGTAGGGCGCGAGGTTCTTGTGCTTGGTGGTGGAGAAGCCGCGGTACTCCTCGAAGAGTCGCTCGTCGACGTTGATGTCATAGTAGCGGCGGAAGTCCCAGGTCGGCACTTCGCGGCCGCGCTCGTCCTCCATGTGAAAGAGGAACTTCCCGTCGGCGTCGCGCATGGTCTCGAATCCGCGGTCGAAGAGGCGCCGCGCGACCGCGAGGATCTGCCAACAATCGTCTCGCGCCTCACCGGGCGGCTCGATCATCTTGAACCACTGTTGGGTGCGCCGTTCGCTGTTGCCGAACATGCCGTTCTTCTCGACCCACATGGCCGAAGGCAACACGAGGTCCGCCGCGCGGGTCGTCAGCGTCGGGTACACGTCCGAGACGATCAGGAACTTGCCCTCGAGCTCTCGCGAACGGTCGAAGTACTCGGTCGCGTTCGGCATCGTCTGACCGGGATTGGTGACCTGCACCCAGATGGTGTCGATGTCACCGCCTTGGTCGGCAGGCAGACAAAAACGCCGGAACATCTCGACGGTGTGTGGCCCAATGCGGTCGCTGATGCGTCCGGCCGGGACGTTCCAGCGACGCTCGGCGGCCGCGCGATGCTCGGGTTTCGCGACCAGGGTGCCCCCCGGCAGGAGGTGCACGAGCGTTCCGACCTCGCGCACCGTGCCGCAAGCCGAAGGCTGACCCGTCAGACTGCTCGGGCCGTCGCCCTCGCGACCCCAATGGCCCGAGAGGAGGTGCACGCCGTGCACCAGCGAGTTGATCGCCGTACCCGCCGTGTGCTGGTTCATGCCCATGCACCAGAAGCTCGCGATTCGCAGGTCTCGGTTGCCGAAGAGCTCTGCGAGCCGACGGATCTCGCGCGCGGGCACACCGCTGATCTCTTGCACGCGCTCCGGGGTGTACTCGGCGACGCGCGCCTTCCATGCCTCGAAGTCGATCGCCTCGCCCTGCAACGTGGGAGAGTCCGCTTGCGGCGCTCGGAACGCACAATGGTTCTCGACGAAGCGTCGATCGTAGGTTCCTTCTCGCACGAGCAGCGCCATGACTCCGAGCGCGATGGCGGTGTCGGTGTGGGGCTTGAACTCGAGGTAGTGATCGGCGAACCCCGTCGTGCGGGTGCGCCGCGTGCCGATGTCGACGAGCGTGGTCCGTTCTCCACGCGAGCGCCGATCCAAGAAGCGCGAGAAGAGCACGGGATGCATCTCCGCGGGGTTGTTGCCCCAGCAGATCATCACGTCGCATCGGTCGAGGTCGTCGAAGCAACTCGCTGGCTCGTCGACGCCGTAGGTGGCGAGGAAGCCGGTCACCGCCGACGCCATGCAGAGGCGTGCGTTCGCCTCGATGTTGTTCGTACCGAGGCCCGCCTTGACGAACTTCGTCCCCGCGTACCCTTCCGGAATCGTCCACTGTCCGCTGCCGTACAGCGCAAAACCGGCCGGATTGCGTTGAATGCGCTCGGCGATCACGTCGAGCGCTTGGTCCCACGAGATCGGGACCAGCTCACCGTTGCGTCGCAAGAGTGGGCGGGTGAGCCGATCGGGACCGTAGGGGGCGAGGCCGACGTGGTAGCCCTTCACGCACAGATGGCCCTTGTTCACTTCCGCTTGTGGATCGGCCTGAATCGCGACGATGCGTCCCTGGCGGACGCCGACTTGTACGTGACACCCCGTTCCGCAGAAGCGGCACGGTGCCTTGTTCCACGTCACGCCGTCACGGGGTGACGAGCCGAGCGGAACGACCGAGCGTTGGGCTTCGACGGAGCCTGTCACCGCCGCGCTCGCCGCCGTCATCGCCATCTGACGCAAGAAGTCTCGGCGATCCATGGCTCACTCCTCCGAACGGGGCTCGACCTCCGGATGCTCGTCCGAGAAGTCGTGAAAAACCGGAAGCACCGCGCCGACGCCCGTCATCGCCTGCACGCTCTTGAGGAGCTCTTGGCCTTCGTGCGTGCTGGGTGCCTCGACGACGATCGCCAAACGCCCCCCCATCTCGGGACCCAACAATACGCGTGAATCCCGCGACAACCGCGTCACGACGGCTTGTCGCTCCTGAGGTGTGGCAGGCAAGAGGACGACGGCACCCGTGATCGGCATGAAGACCTCGCGCGAAGCGTAAGAGAAATCGCTCGCGATGCTGCCGTGAATCGGACCTCGGCCACGTCACGCATGACTTTGATCACGCGCAACTCACTCCGACCTTGGCGCGCTTCACGCTTCAGGTAGGCTCCCGACGTGATCGACTCGGCCCCAGCGCGACGTCTCGCACGCGGCTTCACGATCGTCTTCGCGCTCGTCGGTGCCTGCGCGCAGGGCGAGGACCACGGAGCGTGGCGTGCCGAGCTCTTCTCCGGAGAAGGACGCGCGGAGCCGTCGACGCACGCGTTCGAAGAGACGATTCGCCGACCGGAGCGTCTTCGCGGCATCGCGGCGCCGGGACCGGACGGCAGTGTGGTCCGGGTCGCGTGCTTCACGTGTCACGGTCTCTTGCAGGTCGAGCTCTCGGAGCGTGCCCCGACACCGATTCAGCCGGACGTCGGAGGGCCGCACGTGGGCCTCACCTTCGAGCACGGCCCGCTCGACTGCGCGCATTGCCACGACGCGAGCGATCCCAGCTGGCTGCACACGGCGGACGGGCATCGACTGCCGACCACCGAGGCGCTCGAGCTTTGCGCGCAATGCCACGGCCTCCAGTGGACCGACTTTCAACATGGCGCGCACGGCGGCATGCGGGGGGCTTGGGACCTCAACGCGGGCCCGCGTGAACGCAACCACTGCGTCGACTGCCACGACCCGCACCGCCCCGCGTTCGGGCAATATCGGCCGATGCCGCCACCCCGCGATCGTTTCGTGCCGACGCCTCCTCATCGTGCGCATTCGGAGCACGGCGCGGAGTCGCCGTCGCGAGCGGAGCATCGGACGAGGGACGTAGACCAAGACTCCACGGAGGTGACGCCGTGAGCGGGCTGAACCGACGTCGTTTGCTCAAGGGCGCCGGCGCGACGCTCGGTGCGCTCGCATTCGCGAAGGCCGTCGAGCCCGTCTTCGAGTTCACGGGCAACCTCTCCGGAGACGAGTTTCTCCAGA
>JACKEH010000072.1 GCA_020633125.1 Sandaracinus sp.
TTCGACAACAAGACGAGCCTCGGTCTCGTGCGCCTGCGCGTGAAGAAGGCGAGCGAGGAGCTGAACCACATCTTCGAGGCCCTTCTCACGAAGGTCTCGGATCCGAACCGGGAAGCTCCGTTTGCGGAGATTACCGACGACGACATCGACAACCTGTTCAACGACTGAAGAGGAGACCGAGGCCGCCGATGTCGTTCATCAACTACCTGTCGCGCGAGATCAACTGCAAGATCGTCTACTACGGACCCGGTCTCTGCGGGAAAACGACGAATCTTCAGTACATCTACAACAAGACGAATCCCGAGGCGAAGGGCAAGATGATCTCGCTCGCCACGGAGACCGAGCGCACTCTCTTCTTCGATTTCCTCCCGCTCGCGCTCGGTGAGATTCGCGGTTTCAAGACGCGTTTCCACCTCTACACGGTCCCCGGCCAGGTGTTCTACGACGCGAGTCGTAAGCTCATCCTCAAGGGCGTGGACGGTGTGGTCTTCGTCGCCGACTCACAGATCGCTCGTATGGAAGCGAACCTCGAGTCGATGGAGAACCTCCGCACGAACCTCGCGGAGCAGGGGTACAGCTTGGACAAGCTCCCCTACGTCGTGCAGTACAACAAGCGCGACATGCCGAGCGTGGCACCGGTCGAAGAGCTGCGTGCGTTGCTCAACCCGACCAGCGTGCCGGACTACGAAGCCATCGCGACCTCGGGTGACGGGGTCTTCGAGACCCTGAAGGCCATCGCGAAGCTCGTGCTCACCGAGCTCAAGCGTGGTGGCGCTGGCGCAGGGCCTGGCCCCGGTCGGTGAAGAGACTCCAAAGGGGTCGAAAGAAGAGCGCATGCCCCTGGGCGTGCGCTCTTCTCGTTCTGGCGCATCGCTTCCCGGCCCGATCCCAAGAGGCCGTTGCTTCCAACCGCTTGGCTCGGATAGCGTGAGCGAGATGGGATCGCGGCGTTCACCCTTCCGTCCCGGCCTCGGGATCGTGCTGCTCGCGCTGGTGTCCTGCGCCGACGAGAGCCCGACCTCGACCTTCGAGCTCGCGGGGTATGTGCGGGAAGTCGGGGACGGCCCCGGGGTTCGTAACGCCACCGTGACCTTCACGTCGGACACGCGGTACACGACGAGCACTCGGACGAACAGCGACGGGTACTACGAGATGGCGGTGGAAACCGACGGCGAGTTCGGTCAGGTGCGCGCCGAGCACGAGGGCTACCAGCCCGCCGAAGAGACCGTGTTCTTCGACACGCGACAGCGGCGTGTCGATCTCGTGGTGGTTCCGCTCTCCGGCGAGTGAGTCCGTCGCACTCCTCGGGAACGTCGAGCTCAGGCCGGTTCGCCCGCGAGGAGCGGGTCGAGCTCGCCGCGCCGGTCCATCCCGGCGACGTCGGTGTACCCGCCGAGCGAACGACCGCCGACGAAGATCTGAGGCACGGTCGATTGGCCGGTGACCTCGCGAAGCCACGCCCGCTTCTCTCGGTTCCCGTCGACGTCGATCTGCTCGAAGGGAACGCCCTTGTCCCGGAGGAGCTGGACGGCCATTCGGCAATACGGGCACCACGCCACGGTGTAAACGACGACCTCGGGCACCGGAACCTCCTCGCCCGCATGCGGGCGTCACCAAGATCTGACGCCGAAGGGGCTCGGGCGCTACGTCCTCGCGCCGCAGCGTCACCGTGGTAGGACCGAGGGTGCTTCGGACGGCCCTCCTGTTCTGCCTGATGCTGCCCACCACGGCGTACGCCCTGCCTCCCGGTGCGGACGCTTGGACCGCGATGGAGCTCGGCGGAATCCGAGGGATCACCGTGGGTCCGATCGAGTCGAGTCAGCAGCGTGGCCCGAACGGCGAGCCGCTCGGCTACGGCAGCGAGGCCTCGGAGGAGCTGCTCGACCACCTCGTGGCCATGGGCGCGAACTGGATCTCGATCACGCCCTTCGGGCGCATCTGGGCGCTCGACACCCCGGAGATCGAGATGGACTTCGAGGCGCCCTACGAGGTCAACCGGCAGGACGTGAAGCGCATGATTCGCGCGGCGCGGGCCCGTGGGCTTCGTGTGTTGCTCATCCCGCATCTCTGGGTGGAGACCACGGGTTGGCGCGGCGAGATCGACTTCGAGACCCCGGCGCAGTGGGCGCGCTACCAAGAGAGCTACCGGCGTTTCGTGCTCGCGTGGGCGCGTGACGCCGCCGAAGCCGGCGCCGACGCGCTCAGCATCGGGGTCGAGTGCAAGAGCTGGTCAGGTCGCTTCGGCGGCTATTGGACCCGGCTGATCGGCGAGATTCGCGCGGTGTTTCCGGGTTGGCTGACCTACAGCGCGAACTGGGACGAAGCCGAGAACGTGCTCTTCTGGGACCAGCTCGACTTCGTCGGCATCAACGCCTTCTACCCGCTGGCCTCCGAAGACGACGCGACGGATGCGACGTACGCCGAACGCGCCGCGGCGTTGGTGCCGAGCCTGCGCGAGCTGGCGGAGGTGCTGCAGATGCCGATCCTCTTCGTCGAGGTCGGCTACACGACCCGGGCGAACGCGGCCGTGCAGCCTTGGCTCTGGCCGGACGGCATGGAAGGCGTGGTGATCGACGAGCGGGAGCAGGCCCGGGCGTTGGCCGCGAGTTTCGACGCGTTCTTGCCGGAGGACTTCTTCGCGGGCTTCTTCGTCTGGCGGTACTACGCACGGCTCGACGACGTGTCCCAGGAAGCCTTCTGGGGGTTCTCGACGCACGCGAAGATGGCGGAGCCGATGCTCGTGAACGTCTTCGAGGACCGTTGGGGCAGCGATCCAGCCCCCTGGCCATGGGAGCCCTCCGTATCGCCGCGCCTGCCGGTCTGGCACCCGAAGAGCTGGATGTCCCCGACCCCGCCTTTGGGCGCGTTCGCCGGTCGCTGAGACCGTCGCGGGGCACGATCTGGCGCACTCTCGGCTGGCACGTGCCTTGAAGAGCGTCGGCGCATGCGTCCCCAGCTACTGGCCCTGCCCTTCGCCCTCTCGGTCGCCTGCACCGCGAGCCACTCTGGAACCTCGAGCCTCGACGTGGAGGCGTCGATCGCTTCCGTGACCCTCGGGGAAGCCTGCGGCGACACCGCGCTCATCGGGGAGGCCCCCTCGGCCGATGGCGACCGCTTCGCGGGCGATTGTGCCGAGGGCCACGCGTGTGGTGGCTGCCAACAGACCGCGATTCAGATCGCGCTTCGAGCGAGCGCGGGCGACATGGAGGTGCCCTTCGAGGTGCTCTCGGTTCGCCTGCTGGACATGGACGGTCGCGAGGTCGACGTCCTCGACGCTCGGAGCCCGCAGGTCTACGACGAGAGCGAAGGCTACGTGGGTTGGGACGCGATGATCGCCCCGAACGAGAGCCTCTCCGTGCGCTACCCGACCACGACGCCGGATTGGCAGGACATCGGCGACGGCGACGAATGGTCGACGTACGGCATGCGTTTCCGGGTACGCGTCCGGGTCCGCATCGACGGCGAAGAGCGCACGCTCGACTTCTCGCCCGCGATGCGTGAAGCGCTGATCGTCACCTGAGCGCTGGCGGTCCTCGGCCCTCGACGGCGAGGATGCGAACGATGCCTCGATACGTCGCGCTCGTGCTCTTGGCGGCGTGCTCCACCCACGAGCCGCCACCGTGGGAAGCGTACGAGCCCTGGAGCGACGCTTGGGTGCTCGCCCACGCCGAGACCTACGTCGGCGACCGCGAGGCGCGCCGGGACGCGATGGAGGCGTCGCTGACCAACCCCGAGAACCTCTACGGTCAGGCGCGGCTCGGGGCGTACGGGCTTCGCGAAGGGGGCTGGGACGCGTTGCCCGAGTGGCAACCCCGCGTGGAGCCACTGACCGACGCGCACGTCGACGCGTTGGTGGCGGGAGAACGACCGGCGCGACCAACGACGCCCTTCTGGAACGAAGAGACACCGACGACGTGGGACGAATGGTCCGCGCTCGGCGAGCGTGTCTTCTTCGAGCTGCCGCTGCGCGACGAAGCGTTGTGGGAGCCGGTGGTCCGGGATGCGGCGCTCGCGGCACGCGTCGGACTCGTCAAGGACGGCGACTCGTGGCCCGGGCTCGTGTGGGTCGCGAGCGTCGACGGCGGGGCGACGGTCGGCATCACCTGCGCGCTCTGCCACGTCGGGGTGCGGGAAGGAGCGCTGGAGGTCGGCCGGGCGCGTCGCGAGCTCGACTACGGCGTCGCCCAGATCGAATCCGCGGAGCGCCGTGGCGTCACGCTGGACCCGGTGACTCGAGGTCGCTTCGAGAGCTGGGGTCCGGGCCGCGCGGACGTGATCGAAGACGTGGCCGACACGCCGATCGCGATCCCGGATCTCTGGGGCCTTCGCGAGCAGCGTCTGCTCACCCAGGCCGGAACGCTCACGCACGGCGACCCGATGGCGCTCGCGATTCGGCAAGAGACGCAGTACGTGCAGGCCAACCGCGGACGCACGCGACCGCCGCGCGTGTTGATGTTCGCGCTCGCGGTGTTTCTCTACGACCTTCGCACGCCGCCCGCGCGTGAGGTGAGCGACGCCGCCGCCGCGGCTCGGGGCGAGGCGACGTTTCGACGCGAGTGTGTGCGTTGCCATGCGCTCTCGAACGGCGCGGGCGGCTTGGTCTCGACGGCGGAGGTCGGCACGAATCCGGAGCTCGGCGACGGCTCCGCGCGAGGCACGGGAGGGTACCGCCCTTCCCCGCTGCTCCGAGTCGTCGACGCCGCGCCGTACCTGCACCACGGCGCGGTGGAGTCGCTCTCGAGCTTGCTCTCGGCGACGCGTGACGAGCCCGGCCACGACTACGGCGTCGGGCTCGCGGAAGACGAGAAGGCGGATCTGCTCGTGTACCTCGGCGGGCTCTGACGTTCGCACGAGCGAGCGCGGAGCTCACGTGGCGCCGACGTCGTCCCGTGTCGGAGTCGAGTCGAAGTCGGTCGGTTCGGTGCCCGTGGCGCGGTGCTGGCGTGAGGCCGCGAAGCGTCGGAGGCGCGAAGCGCGGTTCGGGTGCCCGGTCTCGCGTCAGACGGGAGCTACCGTCCGCGTCGCTCAAGTTCGCACGCAGCACCAACGCCGAAGGGCCCGCCGGAGCGGACCCTTCGCGCGAGGTTCGGCGACGTTCAGCCGACGATGAAGTTCAGGATCTTGCCCGGAACCCACACCGTCTTGCGAAGCGTGCCCGCGGCGAGCAGCTCGGCGAGGCGCTCGTCGGCCTTCGCGGCCGCGACCGCGGTGTCCTGGTCGGCGTCCTTCGAGAGCACGAGCACGCCGCGCTTCTTGCCGTTGATCTGCACCGGAACCTCGACCTCGTCGTCGACGAGGAGCTTCGGGTCCGCGACCGGCCACTCGACCTTCTGAATCGAAGCTTCGCGGCCGAGGAGCGACCACATCTCTTCGCCGAGGTGCGGTGCGAAGGGATGAAGGAGCTGCGCGAGGACCTCGACGCCGGCCTTCGGCGCGCCGGCCTTCTGCAGGTCGTTCGAGAGCACCATCATCGCGCTGATCGCGGTGTTGAAGCGCAGACCGTCGATGTCGGCGGTGACCTTCGCGATGGTCTTGTGCATCGTGCGAAGGGTCGCGTCGTCGGGCGCGGTGTCCTTGGCGTCCTTCGCCAGACGCCAGCAGCGGTCGAGGAAACGCTTCACGCCGTGAATCGAGTCCGTGCTCCACGGCTTGCTGGCCTCGAGCGGGCCCATGAACATCTCGTAGCAACGCAGGGCGTCGGCGCCGAAGTCGCGGACGATGTCGTCGGGGTTGACGACGTTGCCGCGCGCCTTGCTCATCTTGTGGGCCTTGGCCTCGATCACGACCGAGGGGTCGGCCTCGAGCACCATCTTGCCGTCCTTCGTCTTCGTCACGGCGCTCGCCGGGTGGCGATTGCCCTCCGGGTCCGTGTATTCGACGTCGCCGAGGATGATCCCCTGGTGCACGAGCTTCGTGAAGGGCTCGGGAACGGGGAGCAGGCCCTGGTCGTAGAGGACCATGTGCCAGAAGCGCGCGTAGAGCAGGTGAAGCACCGCGTGCTCGGCGCCGCCCATGTAGAGGTCGACCGGCAGCCACGCCTTCGCGGCTTCGGGCGACCACGCGAGCTCGCCGTTGTGCGGATCGCAGAAGCGCAGGTAGTACCAACACGAGCCCGCCCACTGCGGCATCGTGTTGGTCTCGCGCGCGAACCACTTCCCGTCCTTCTGGAAGAAGCGCCAATCCGCGAGGCGCGCGAGCACGCCGGCCGGGTCGTCGCCGGGCTGGAAGTCGTCGGTCTCCGGAAGGCGCACCGGCAGCTCGCTCACCTCGACCGCGATGGGCTGATCGAAGCGGATCACGTGGGCGTCGCCCTTGCGCGGATCGCTCGTCGCCGGATCGCCCTCGGTCTCGACCGGGAAGTAGATCGGGAAGGGCTCGCCCCAATAGCGCTGACGCGAGAAGACCCAGTCGCGCAGCTTGTACTCGACGCGCTTCTTGCCCTTGCCCTCGGCCTCGAGGTCGGCGGTGATCGCGGCCTTCATGTCCGCGGTCTTCATGCCGTCGTACTTGCCGGAGCTCACCGCGACGCCGTACTCGGTCATCGCCTCGTCGAGCGTGCTCGACGCGCCGTCCGTGCTGACGACCTGCACGATCGGAATGTCGAAGGCCTTGGCGAACTCGAAGTCGCGCGTGTCGTGCGCGGGCACCGCCATGATGGCGCCGGTGCCGTAGCCCATGAGCACGTAGTCCGCGATCCAGATGGGGACCTCGGCGCCGTTCACCGGGTTGATCGCGAAGCCGCCGGTGAAGACACCGGTCTTCTCCTTGCTCGACTGACGGTCGAGGTCGCTCTTGTTCTTCGAAGCCGCGACGTAGCGGTCGATTTCCGCGCGCTGCGTGTCCGTGGTGATGGCGGCGACCAGCGGATGCTCGGGCGCGAGGACCATGAAGGTCGCGCCGAAGAGCGTGTCGGGACGCGTGGTGAAGACCTCGATCGTCGCGTCCTGCCCCTTCACGCCGAAGACGACCTCGGCGCCTTCGCTGCGCCCGATCCACTCGCGCTGCATCGTGCGCGTCGAGCTCGGCCACTCGACGTGGTCGAGGCCCTCGAGCAGACGGTCCGCGTACTTCGTGATCGCGAGCACCCACTGGCGCAGCGGCACGCGAACGACCGGGTGGTTGCCACGCTCGCTCTTGCCGTCGATGACCTCTTCGTTGGCGAGCACCGTGCCCAGCGCGGCGCACCAGTTGACCTTGATCTCGTCTTGGTAGGCGAGGCCCTTGTCGAAGAGCTGCAGGAAGATCCACTGCGTCCAGCGGACGTACTCGGGATCCGTGGTGTCGACCTCGCGGCTCCAGTCGTAGCTGAAGCCGAGCATCTTCAGCTGGCGACGGAAGTTGTCGATGTTCTTCTGGGTCGTCGTCGCTGGGTGCGTGCCGGTCGCGATCGCGTGTTGCTCCGCCGGCAGACCGAAGGCGTCCCACCCCATCGGGTGAAGCACGTCGAAGCCCTGCGCGCGCTTGGCGCGGCAGAGGATGTCCGTCGCCGTGTAGCCCTCCGGGTGGCCGACGTGGAGGCCGGCGCCCGAGGGGTACGGGAACATGTCGAGGACGTAGAGCTTCTTGCCCTCGCGCGGCATCGGCGGGGTGCGGAAGGTGTCGTCCTTCTCCCAGAAGGCCTGCCAGCGCGGTTCGATCGTGGCGGGTTCGTAGCGCTCTTCGGTGCGGCTCTCGTCCATGACGGGCGAGTCGTAGCAGCGCTCGCGCCTGCATCCCAGGCCCGCGTGAGGAATCCATCGAGAACGGGGTCCGCCCCGAAAAATTGGGCGGCGGGGCCGAGCGCAGAGGTGCCCATTTCGGGGGAGGCCCAGTTGCGGACGGGTGTCCCGACGTAGGCACGGTCCCGACATGGGAAAGACGAGGGTTGGTTCGCGAGGCCAGCCTTGGTATCCACGGCGCCGGAGCGGAGCCCCTCGCAGACCGAGCACGGTGTGTGGGGGCGCTGCCGTTGGAGGAGGACGAATGATTCGACGCAAGCAGCTGTGGTGGCTCGTCGCGCTCGCGTGTGCGTGCGGTGGCAACGAAGAGGCCGCCCCGACGCCGGAGAC
Source organism: Sandaracinus sp. (assembly GCA_020633125.1). GTDB lineage: Bacteria > Myxococcota_A > Polyangia > Polyangiales > Houyiibacteriaceae > JACKEH01. The sequence continues at coordinate 8,049 of JACKEH010000072.1, forward strand.
GCCCGGCACCGCGACCCCGACCGCGCCAGCCGCCCCGGAGCCCATCGTTCCGCAGGTGTGCACCGGCGACGAGCACACGTGTGTGCTCAAGCCGACGGGCGAGGTCTTGTGCGCGGGCCGCAACCTCGACGGTCAGCTCGGCGACGGCACCGGTCAGACCCGGTGGGCCTGGACGCCGGTGGTCGGCATCAGCGACGCGAAGTCGCTCGCGTGCGGCATGTCCCACACGTGCGTGCTTCGGCGTAGCGGCGAGGTGAGCTGCTGGGGTCGCAACGAGCACGGTCAGCTCGGCGCGGGCAACACGGACGTCACGCACACGCCCGTGGCGGTGGCCGGGCTCAGCGGCGTCGCGCAAATCGACGCCGGCGCGGGGTACACCTGCGCGCGTCTCGCGGCCGGCACCGTCTCGTGCTGGGGCGAAGGCGGCAACGGTCGCCTCGGCAACGGCAGCAACGACGACAAGATGGCGCCGACGCCCGTCGCGGGCCTCGCCGACGTGGCGGAGATCTCGCTCGGTCGTGCGCACGCCTGCGCGCGAAAGAACGACGGGAGCGTGCACTGCTGGGGTGCGAACTCGTCGTGGCAGCTCGGCCAGGGCGAAGAGAACCGTCGCGACTCGACGGCCCCCGTCGCCATCGCGGGCGTGACCGCGACCGGCATCGGCGCGGGCGGCAACCACTCCTGCGCGATCACCGCCGCGGGCCTCTCGTGCTGGGGTCAGAACGACGCCGGCCAGATCGGCAACGGCGAAGGCGGCAGCCAGGTCTACGCCAAGACGCCGGCCGTCGCGACGGGCGTCACCGGTGCGACCGCGGTCGCGCTCGGCGCGCGCCGCACCTGCGCCATCGTCGCGAACGGCGAGGTGAAGTGCTGGGGCTACAACAACTACACGGCCGAGCTGCTCGGCGTCGGCTCGCGTGAGGGCAACGTGCTCGCGCCGACGGCCGTGCAGGGCATGACCGGCGCGGCGCGCATGGACACCGGCGACGACCACGCCTGCGCGTTCAACGCGGCGGGCGCGCTTCATTGCTGGGGCGCGGCCGGTCACGGTCGCCTCGGCAACGGCTCGCCCGCGCGCCTCGCGGCCGCGTCGGCGGTGGTGCCGAACATCGCGGGCCTCACGGGCACCGCGAGCGTGATGCCGACCTTCGAGGCGGCCGAGGGCGAGCTCACGCTGCAGCCCGGTCTCGCGATCGGCAGCAACGAGGTCTGCGGCATCAAGGCCGACGGCCGCGTCTTCTGCTTCGGCGAGAACAACGGCGGACGCCTCGGCATCGGCTCGACGCGCGCGAACGCGAGCGACTCGCAGACGCACGTCGTCGGCATCTCGGACGCGGTGCAGGTCGCGACCGGTCTCGGCCGCAGCTGCGCGCTTCGTCGCAACGGTACCGTCGCGTGTTGGGGCCAGCTCGGCGGCGACGTCGAGGTCAGCCACCCGATCCCGATGGAAGGCTTCACCGGCGTGAAGTCGATCGCGGTCGGCGGCAGCGCCGGCGGCATGATCCTCTGCGCGGTCCTGGGCGACGGCACCGTGAGCTGCGCGGGCGAGAACCACGGCGGCCAGCTCGGTCGCGGCACGCGTGGCAACTACGAGAGCGCGCCCGCGGCGGTGACCGGTCTGACCGACATCGCGCAGGTTCGCGTGGGCGTCGACGCGACGTGCGCGCGCCAGACCAGCGGCAAGGTCTTCTGCTGGGGCTCGGGATCGCGCGGCCAGCTCGGCAACGGCGCGACGCAGGCCTCGCCGAGCCCCGTCGAGGTCACGGGCATCTCGGACGCGACGGATCTCGGTGGCGGCTCGTACAACTACTGCGCGGCGCGCCGTGGCGGCGCGGTGTCGTGCTGGGGCAGCAACGAGGACGGTCAGATCGCGAACGGCAAGGCCGGCCGCGAGAACGACGCGTCGACGCCGAGCGCCATCCGCGCAGTTCGCGGTGTCTCGCGCATGGGCGACACCACGGACTCGATGTGCGTGACGCTCGCCAACGGCGAGGGCCGCTGCTGGGGCGCGAACGACTTCGGTCAGACGGGCTCGGGCGACGCGGAGACCGACGACGTGATGGCGCCGGTGACGTACAAGCGCGACGACGTCGCGGTCACGGCGCTGGGCAACATCGTGCACATGGGCTGCGGCTGGAACTTCTGCTGCGCGATGCACGCGGAAGGTGGCGTGAGCTGCGCGGGCTCGACGCCCATCGGCGGCAGCGGCGGCTTCCTCGGCATCTCCAACCGTCGCAGCGCGACGCCCATCGCGGCGCCGGGCTTGGTGTTCGCGACGGCGGCGCCCGAGGCGGCGGCCGCGGCGGAGTGAACCGAGTCCCACGGGTCGCGTGAGAGACGCCCGGGCTTCGGCTCGGGCGTTTTTCTTGCGGGTCACGGGGACGCCAGTGATCGCCGAAGACAGGGCCCCGCTGGTGGGCCGAGAGCCGAGGCGGCCGAAAGACCAGCAATTTCACCTGCAAATTCGCACACTTCGCAACGCGCGAGGCGTACACCTTTCCCGCGCCCCCTACCGATGTCACACCCCGGCCCTAGGCTTCGGCGCCCGCATCCGCGGGCTCTTCGAGGAGCGACGATGGCCGACGGTACGCAGCCGCATTCTGGCGAACCGGTTTCTTACGAGAGCTACGAGAAACAGGGGCGTGAGCGCTTCGAGCCGATTCGCGAGATTCGGGTTCGGGGTGCACGCGAGCACAACCTCAAGGCGGTCGACGTCGACATCCCGCGCGACCGGCTCGTGGTGATCACGGGGCTCTCGGGCTCCGGCAAGTCGTCACTCGCGTTCGACACGATCTTCGCCGAGGGTCAGCGCAAGTACATGGAGTCGCTGTCGGCGTATGCGCGGCAGTTCCTCGATCAGCAGAAGAAGCCCGACGTCGAGAGCATCGAAGGGCTTCCGCCGACCATCGCGATCGAGCAGCGCACGAGCGGGCACACGCCGCGCTCGACCGTCGCGACCTCGACGGAGATCTACGACTACCTGCGTCTGCTCTTCGCGCGCGCCGGCAAGCCCGTGTGTTGGGCGCCGACCAAGACGCGCAAGAAGGACGACGCGATCACCGAGCGCTGCGAGCAGCCGATCACCGCCTCGCATCCTTCGCAGATCACCGACGCGGTCTCGCGCCTTCCCGAAGGCACGAAGCTCATCGTGCTCGCGCCGCTGGTGAAGCAGAAGAAGGGCTTCCACCGCGAGGTGCTCGAGGAACTGCAGAAGGACGGCTTCGTTCGTGCGCGCGTGAACGGGACCATCGTCGACCTCGGCGAGGTGCTCGCGAAGGAAGGCGAGAACCCGCTCGGGCTCGGCCGCTACGAGAAGCACGACGTCGACGCGGTGGTCGACCGCCTCGTGGTGCGCGAGCGCAGCCGCGACCGTTTGGCCGACAGCGTCGAGACGGCGCTGAAGCGTTCGAAGGGCACCGTCGTCGTCAGCGTGGAGCGAGAAGAGGACGGCGCGACCGTCTGGCGCGACACGACCTACTCCGAGAACTACGCGTGCCCCGTGCACCCCGGCCACGCGCTCGACGAGCTCGAGCCGCGGCTCTTCTCGTTCAACTCGCCGCAGGGCGCGTGCCCGAACTGCCACGGCCTCGGTGTCTTGCTCGAGATCGATCCGGACCTGGTGCTTCCCGACGCCGACGCGCAGCTCGGCAAGGACGGCATCGCGCCGTGGAAGAAAGCGGGCCCGGCCGGCATGTTCAGCGGCCGGTTGATTCGGCGCTTCTTGCGTTGGTTCGAGCTCAAGGCCTCGCAGACCGTGGGCTCGCTCTCCGACGAGCTGCGCGACATCCTGCTCTACGGCACCTCGAGCGCGCAGGAGAAGTCCTACGGCGTCGCGTGGGAGGGCGTCATCCCGCAGCTCAAGAGCTGGTTCGAGAAGACCGACTCGAAGTGGGTGAAGGAGTTCCTCCAGGAGTTCATGACCGAGCGCGAGTGCCCGCAATGCCTCGGGCAACGCCTGAACATCAAGGCGCTCAGCGTCTACCTCGACGTCACGACGCCGCTGCCGAAGGAGATCGTCGAAGAGCGTCGTCGCCTCGGGCTCTCCGCAGACCCGCATCGGCTGAACATCAGCGACTTCTGCCGGCTCGACATCGAGCACGCGATCGTGATCGCGGACGCGTTGCAGCTCTCGAGCGAAGGCGCGGCCATCGCGACGCCCATCCTCCGCGAGGTGAAGGCACGGCTCGGTTTCTTGCAGAGCGTCGGCCTCGGCTACCTCAACCTCGCGCGGCGCATGGCGACGCTCTCGGGCGGCGAAGCGCAGCGCATTCGTCTCGCGACGCAGGTCGGCAGCGGCATCGTCGGCACCGCGTACGTGCTCGACGAGCCGACCATCGGTCTGCACCCGCGCGACAACGAGCGACTGATTCGCACGCTGCGGCACCTCGCGGACATCGGGAACACCGTGCTCGTGGTCGAGCACGACGAAGAGATGATTCGCGCCGCCGACCACATCCTCGACGTGGGCCCGGGGCCGGGCGTGCACGGCGGTCGGGTGATCGCGCAGGGCTCGATCGAAGAGATCGCGCAGGTGCCCGAGTCGCTCACCGCGAAGTACCTGACGGGCGAGCGTTTCGTGACGACGCCGAAGCCGGACGAGCGGCGAAAGCTCGACCCGAAGAAGTCGGCGCTCGTCGTGAAGGGCGCGCGGCAACACAACCTGAAGAACGTCGACGTGTCGATTCCGCTCGGCGGGTTGGTCGCGGTCACGGGCGTCAGCGGCTCGGGCAAGAGCACGCTGGTCAACGACATCCTGCTGCGCGCGGTCAAACGCGAGCTCCACGGCAGCAAGGCGAAGCCGGGCGCGCACGACCGCGTGAACGGCCTCAAGAAGGTCGACCGCATCATCGAGGTCGACCAGACGCCGATCGGACGCACGCCGCGCAGCAACCCGGCGACCTACACGAAGACGTTCGACGAGATTCGCAGCATCTTCGCGCAGGTGCCGGAAGCGCGCGCCCGCGGCTACGAGCCGGGTCGCTTCTCGTTCAACGTGAAGGGCGGCCGCTGCGAGGCGTGCCAGGGCCAAGGCACGAAGAAGATCGAGATGCACTTCTTGCCCGACGTCTTCGTCGAGTGCGAGGTGTGCAAGGGCACGCGCTACAGCCGCGAGACGCTGCAGATCCTCTACCGCGGCAAGAACATCGCCGAGGTGCTCGCGATGACCTGCGAGGACGCGTCGACCTTCTTCGAGGCGCACCCGAAGATCGTGCGCTTCACGCAATGCCTCGTGGACGTCGGCCTCGGCTACCTCACGCTCGGACAACCGAGCACGACCTTGTCGGGCGGTGAGGCGCAGCGCGTGAAGCTCGCGGCGGAGCTCGGCAAGGGACAGACGCTGCGCGGCCAGGAGGACCACACGCTCTACATCCTCGACGAGCCGACGACGGGCCTGCACTTCGAGGACGTGCGCAAGCTGGTGATGGTGCTCCAGCGCCTCGTCGATCAGGGCAACACGGTGCTCGTGATCGAGCACAACCTCGACGTCATCAAGAGCGCGGACTGGCTCGTCGACATGGGCCCCGAAGGGGGCGAAGGCGGCGGCAACGTCGTGGCCGCCGGTCCGCCCGAGGTGGTCGCGAAGGCGAAGGGCAGCTTCACGGCGGAGTTCTTGCGGCCGATCCTTCGCGCGAAGTGAGCGTTCGGCGCTCGCGTTCGAGAAGCGCTCACGCCTCGGCGTGGGCGTTTCGTTCGTTGGACGGTGTCGAAGTCCGTGTGGCCGCGGTTCTCATCCTGACGCGAGCACGAGCACAGAACCGCGCTTCGCGCCCCAGAGACAGAGTCCGAGACGGCGCTTGGCGCCACCGCCGCTTCGCGGCCTCACGGCTTCGCCAACACCGCGGTTCGCGCCACCCCACGAAACGCTGCCGAGCGAGTCGATCTCAGATCTCAGCGACGATTTCGCCCGTTCGCCGAAGGGTTTCCCTCGCCAGGCAACCGTTGCTTCGCCATGCGCAGGAGCTCACGCGTGTCTTCGTCGTCGTCCCCGAGCGCGATCGCGCGTTCGAAATGCCGCGCCGCTTCGGCGGCTCGTCCGAGGCCGAGCAGGGAGTAGCCCACGCGGAAGTGCCAGAGCGCGTCGTCGGTGCTCTGCGCCGCGAGGGGCTCGAGGGCCCGAAGCGCGTCGGCGTAGCGACCGAGGTTGTTGAGCGCGCGGGCGTAGAGGCCGACGAGGGTCGCGTCGCGCTCGGGCATCGCTTCGATCGCGACGACGATGCGCTCGTGGTCCTCTTCGTCGTGCCAGCGGCGGAGATCGTCGAGCGTGGCCATTCGAAAACTCAACGTGGCGACGCGCTCGGGTTGCCGCCGTCGACGGTCACCGTGCAGCCCGTGGTGCTCTTCGCGAGCGCGAGGAAGAGGAACGCTTCCGCGACGTCGTCGGCCGTCACCTCGCGACCGAGCAAGTTGGAGCGGAAGTACGCGTCCGGATCGAGACCTCGTGCGGCGGCGCGTCGCGCCACGAAATCGGGCGGAAGGAGCGCCGTGCGAATGCGGTCGGCGTTGACCGCGTTGCTGCGAATGCCCTGCGGCCCTTGCTCGACCGCGTAGAGCTTCATGAGCGCGATGAGCGCGGCCTTTGCCGCGGCATACGGCCCGAAGCCGGGCCCCGGATCGAACGCCGCCTTCGACGCGTTGAAGAGGAGGAATCCGCCCGTGCCTTGCCGGCGCATGGTGCGCGAGGCCGCGGCGGCGAGCGTCTGGTGGGCGTGAAAGTTCACCTCGAAGCTCGTGCGCAGCGTGTCGTCGTCGACCTCGTGCATCGCGCCTTGGGGTGCGATGCCGGCGTTGCTCACCACTCCGTCGAGGCCGCCGAAGGTCTTCACCGCGTGATCGACCGCGCCTCGAAGCGCGTCCGCGTCGGTCACGTCGAGCGTGCGAAGCTCGGCGCGAAGTCCGAGCTCCTTCAACGCCGCTTCGTCACGATCCACCAAGACGAGCTGGGCGCCCGCCGCCGCGAAACGACGTGCGGTCGCCGCCCCGATGCCGCTCGCCGCGCCGGTGACGAGCACGACCTTCCCGTCGAGGGGCTTCGGCGTCGCTTTGCCGAGCTTCGCTTGCTCGAGCGACCAGTACTCCATGTCGAAGACGTCGCCGAGCGGGAGGACCTCGTAACGCCCGACGACCTCGGCCATCTCGACCACGTCGATGAGGTGGCGATGCAGGTCCGCCGCGACACGCGCGTCCTTCGGGGTCGCGCCCGCGGTGACGAGCCCGAGCCCCGGCACGAGAATCACGCGCGGGTCGGGATCGAGCGGCCGCACCACCCTGCCCTTCGCGGCCGCTTCGCGCTCGACGTAGGTTCGGTACGCGGTGCGGTAGGTCGACAGACGCGCGTCGAGATGCGCCGCGATCGCCTCGTCCTCCATGGCGGGGTCGAGCTCGAGCAGGAGCGGCACCCGCTTGGTGCGAATCACGTGATCGGGCGTCGGCACGCCGCGCTGCGAGACGTCCGCGAGATCGGCGCGCGCGAGGTACGACTCGATCGCGTCGTCGTTGGAGACGTGCAGCACCGTGGGCCGCGTGGTGGCGAGCTTGCCGCGCAGGATGGGCAGCACGCGCGTGGCGTCGAGGCGTGGGCGCGGCGGGCTGGGCACCACGGTCACGTGATGGCGCTGAATGAAACGCTCGGCCTTGGTCACCGCGTCGACGTGCCGCTCGTACGACTCGCGTGCCGTCGCGCCGAAGGTGAAGAGGCCATGCCTGAGCAGCAAGAGGCCCTGAACCTCGGGGTGGGCCTCGTAGACCTCGGCCGCGAGCTTCGCGAGCGCGAACCCCGGCATCACGTAGGGGACCAACGCGAACGTGTCACCAAAGACCTCGCGCGCGATGGACTCGGCTTCGGGCTGATCGACCAGCGCGAGGATGGCGTCGGCGTGGGAGTGGTCGACGAACTTCGGCGCGAGGAACGCGTGCAGCAGCGTCTCGACCGAGGGGTTCGGCGCGCTCGCGTCGAGCAGGCGCGTGCGCTGCGCGTTGACCATCGCCTCGTCGCTCATCGAGGTCCGGCTGCGAAGCTTGCGAAGCCCGTCGAGGCGCACCGCAGGCAGCCCCGCCGGCTCGATCGCATCGAGGTCCCAGCCGCTGCCTTTGACGCAGAGCACGTCGACGGTCTCCCCTGCGTCGTCGACGAGCCGTGTCTTCACCGACGTGTTGCCGCCGCCGTGGAGCACGAGCGCGGGCTCGCGCCCGATCAGCCGCGAGGTGTAAACGCGAAGCGCGACGTCTTCGTTGCTCGCTCCTTCACGGCCGGGAAGGCTCGCGTAGCGCGCCACGAACTCGCGCGCTTCGTCGTCGGACCAGCGACTCTGCATGGGTCCGGACGGTAGCAGGACCGGCACGACAAAGGGGCCCCACGCGGAGGCCCCTTCGGGTTCGTGGCGGCCAAGCTCAGCGCAGCATCGCTTGAATCTGCGACTCGAGCTCGCGCGCGTTCGAGGAGCGGTAGCCCTCGTGAATGTGGCGAATCACGCCGTTGCGATCGATGAGGAAGGTCGAGGGCATGCGCGGCGGCTCGTAGCGACCGGCGACGGCGTGCGCCCCGTCGTGCACGACGGGGAAGGTCAGGCCCATGCGGTCCTTGAACGCGCGGAAGTCACGCTCGTTGCGGTCGATGCCCACGCCGACCACCACGACGCCACGTTCACCGTATTGCTCGTGCAGCCGCTGGAGCACCGGAAGCTCTTCGCGACACGGCGCGCACCAAGACGCCCAGAAGTCGACGACGACGACCTTTCCGCGAAGGTCGGACATACGAATCGTCTGCCCGTCCGGGGTCCGCAGGCCGATCTCCGGGGCTCGTTGACCCTCGTCGAGGGCCGACGCCGTGGCGACGCCGAACGCGCCCGCGCCGAGCAGGGAAACGCAGAGAAGAAGGCCGAAGATCGTCGCCGGTCGTCGCATCGCAGGGTTCCTCCAAGTGGGGTCGACGAGCACCACCTTCGGTGCTCTCTCCCCTCTCTGAGCAACCTTCGTACCGCGCCGGGGCCGAGCGTCCCCAGCCGAGCCCTTCGACGAACGGGGCCACCGCGGCTTTTCGTTCACTCGGCGGAGCCGACGTAGCGCGCACGCGGACGAAGCACCTCGTCGCGGGATGCTTGCTCGCGCGCGTGGGCCAACCAGCCCGCGCCGCGCCCGACCGCGAAGAGCCAGCTCGCGCTCGACGGCGGGGCTTCGAGCGCGGTTGCGAGGGTGACGAACGCGAGATCGATCCGAGGATAGGCGGTGCCGGCGTCGCGCATCGCGTCGCAGAGCGCGACCAGGGTCGCCGCCCGGGGTACGCGACGACGACGCAGCAATCGACGTACGTCGTCGAGGATCGGACCCGAACGAACGTCGCCGTGGGGATAGAGAGGATGCGCGAAGCCCGGCACCGTCCGTCCGGCGGTGAGCGTCTCGGTCACGAAGGCCCGCGCGCGCCGTGGGCTTCCCACCTCGTCCGCGAGCTTCTCGAGCTCGACGCTCGACGTGCCGTGGCGCGGACCCGAGAAGGCGCAGAGTCCTGCGACGAGCGACGCCGCGCGCGAAGCACCCGTCGACGCAGCGACACGCACCGCGAAGGTCGACGCGTTCAGCTCGTGGTCGGCGATCACGATCGCGGCGCGCTCGATCGGGCGAACGGCTTCGCTTCCGAGACCGAGACGCGCGGCCAACGCTTCGGCGAAGCCACCCCCGCCACGCCGGCACCCCGCGAGCACGCGCATCCATGCCGCGTCGGGCGCGTCGTCACGAAGCCGCGCACGAAGCAGGCGCGCCGCGGTGTCGAGCGGCGCCTCCGGCCCTTGGGTCGCCGCGGCGAGCTTCCAGGGCGTCGCGTCGCGCTCGCCGGTCCACAGAAACGTGGCCACCTCTTCGAAGCTCGTGTCGTCCACCAGCTCGAGCACGTCGACGCCGCGGTAGAACAAGCGTTCGTCCCGGACCTCGACGAGCGCGGTGTCGATCACCGGCTCTCCCCAACGCAACGCGCCGGCTGCCGTGGCCGCGTGTCCGGCGCGGGCGTCTCGTCGACGCGCGAGGCGCTCGAGGTCCTCGCGCAGGTAGAGGCTCCGCGCACCGACGCCGTAGCGACGCAACCAACCGCGGCTCACGTACGTGTAGAGCGTGTGGCGCTTCACGCCGAGCCACGCCATCGCCGCCCGGGCGTCGAGGAGCGCGCCTTCGGCGAGTCCTTCCGGAGGTCGACTGTCGAATCGAGATGGTGATCGGCGGGGCACGGTGCCAAACGAAGGGGAGCTCGAACGCGAAGCCTCGCACCCGCGAAGCCGTCGCGTCGACCCGTCGTGCGCGTGTTCGCGCATCGCGCCGTCGTGCGCGAGGAGGAAGCCATGGACGTGGATTTCGGAAAGACCGTCGACGACTACGCGACCCACCGACGCGGGTTCCCGCGCGCGCTCTCGGCGAGGCTCGCGCAGCTCGGCGTCGGAGGCGGGGGAAGCCAGGTCGTCGATCTCGGCACGGGCACCGGCACCTTGGCGCGACTCTTCGCGGACGAGGGCGCGGACGTGGTCGGCCTCGATCGTTCGCCCGAGATGATCGTCGAAGCACGACGCCTCTCCCCCGGCGTGCGCTTCGAGGTCGCGCCCGCCGAAGCAACCTCGCTGGCAGACGCGAGCGTCGACGTCGTGAGCGCAGGCCAAGCCTGGCATTGGTTCGACGCGAAACGCGCGACCGCCGAGGCGTACCGCGTGTTGCGACCGAGCGGTGCGTTGGTCATCGCGCACCTCGATTGGGTGCGACGACCGCGGAACGTCGTCGACGCTTCGCTCGAGGTCTTGCTCGAAAACGGCGGCGACGCAGAGCGCCTGAAGCGCTTCCCGGTCCACGCGACCTACGGCCGTTGGATTCCCGACGTGGAGGCGGGTGGCTTCGGCGCGACCGAGACGTTCTCGTTCGACGTCGCCCTGCCCTACTCGCACGACGCGTGGGCGGGTCGCCTTCGCGCCTCGACCTACGTGGGCGCGACCATGGACGCGGCCGGCATCGCGCGCTTCGACCGTGCGTTGCGGGAAAGGCTCGCGCGGGACTTTCCCGAAGACGAGCTCACGGTGCCGCATCGCGTGTGGGCGATGGTGGCTCGCAAAGACGGCCACGAGCCGCTCGCACGCGAGTAGGTCCACGCGGGCAGGCGCCGTTGACGGCCCCGTCGGCTGGGTCAGGCTACTCCGCGATGATCGAGCATCCGGTGACGGCTGCGGTGCGCGTGCTTCGCGCGAACGCGGTGAGCTACGAGCCCTTCCTCTACCCCTACGAGGAGCGTGGGGGTACGCGGCACAGCGCGGCGTGCCTCGGGGTGGACGAGCACGTGGTGATCAAGACGCTGATCTTCGAAGACGACGCCAAGAAGCCCTTCGTGGTGCTCATGCACGGCGACCGCGAGGTCTCGACGAAGAACCTCGCGCGCCTGCTCGGGGTCAAGACGGTCAAACCCTGCGTCCCGGCGGTCGCGGACAAACACTCCGGCTACCAGGTCGGCGGCACGTCGCCTTTCGGGACCAAACGCACGATGCCGATCTACCTCGAGCGAAGCGTCGCCGAGCTCGACCAGGTGCACCTCAACGGCGGCAAACGAGGATTCCTCGTGCGCGTCGCTGTCGCGGACCTCGTGCGGGTGTTGAAACCGACGCTCGTCGACGTCGCGATCGACAAGACGCACTGAGCAGCCGATGCCGTGCCCG
>JACKEH010000073.1 GCA_020633125.1 Sandaracinus sp.
GGGTGCGCGTCGACTGAACGAGGAATAGCGCTCGACCTACCGAATGTGGGGGAGGCGTGATCCGCTAGCGCTCGCTAGGGTCGCGCCATGCGTTGGTGGTCGTTGGTTCTTCTCGTGGCGTGTGGCAGCAGTGAGCCCGTCGATCCGACGCCACGTCCCGACGCCGACGTGTTGCGCTTCGACGCGTCGATGCTGAACCCGACGCCCGACGCGGGCGGCCGCATCCCGCTCGACGGGGGCACCGAGAGCGACGCCGGTCCCGAAACGCCTCGGTGGATGTGCAACCTCGGGCGCCCCGGCACCACGCTCGGGGGCGTGGTCACGAGCTACCCGAACATCGAGGTCCGGAGCGAGCCGCGCTTTCGCGCGCGCGCCGTGGGCTATTCGGTGAAGCGCGATTCGCGGGGGCCGCTGCTGCTCGTCTTGCTCGAAATCGAGAACGTGACCTCGGAGTCCTATTGCGGGCTCATCCCGGAGTCCTACCTCGACGACGTCGAGCTGGTCGGCCTGGTCGAGACTCCGGCGCACTTCCAGACCGACTTCACCTCCACGGTGACGAGCGACTGCCTTCCTCCGGGCGGACGCGGCATCTACGACGCGGTCGCGCGAGGCGTGGACCTGATCGATCTCGAAGAGGGCCGCCTGCTCACCTTCCGGTCGCGTTCCGAGCTGAACGCGCCTTCGGTGCTGGCGGCGCCGCCTCGTTTGAACGTCGCGACGACGCGCCTCGACGACGGTTGGGCCGTCGCGGGCACGCTGACCCCGGTGCAGACGATTCGAAACTACGGCCTCCGGGTCTACGCACGCGACGCGCGCGGCATCCCCTACGCGCGGCTCTTGGCGTACCCCGGCGAGCTCGGGAACCTCTACGCGGGGACGCCGTACGACGTGCAGAGCGAGACCACGCTCTGCGAGCCCGCGAGCTTCGACGCCTACCAATCGTGGATCGACGACAGCCGTCGCGCGCTCTCCACCGCGCGGCCTCAGCCGCATCGCGCGGCGCTCGAGGAGCTGCGTCGTCGGCGCCAGGCGCTGATCGATCCGCTCTGATCGATTCGCTCGGATCGATCCCCATGCGAGTGCGCGCTCGTTGCTCGCACCGATCGCGCTACGAGACACGTCGGCACGCGCGCGCGGCGTCGCGTGTACCCTGGCGCGATGCGCGTCGTGTCCCTCCTCGCCCTCCTGCTCGCGTGCGGTGGCAGCACACCGCCCGTCGCCGAGCCCGTCACGCCGACGCCCGGAGCCTTGGCGGCCTCGGAGCTCGTCGAGCCCTCGGAGCTGCCGGCGGCGCTCACGGTGGTGCTTCGACCCGATCGATGGTCGGAGGTGACGGAGACCGTCGCTCGCTGGATCGGCACGGATCCGCCGGGCGATCTGCGCGCGTTGCTCTCGTCGCGCCCCGAAGACCTGTTGCGCCTCGAGAGCCGTCGATGGCATCTCGCGGCGTCCGAGCTGACGAACCTCGACCGAAGTCGCCCCGTGGTCTTTCGGCTCTTCGAGCCTCGCATCGAAGGGCTCGTGCAGGTGCTCGAGGTCGTCGACGGACAGCGGCTGCCGTACCGCCACGTGATCTTGTTGCCGAGCGCGCAGCCCCAAGCGCTTCTCGGGGAGCTCCGGTCGCGCATCACCTGCGAAGAAGTGGCCGAAGGGCTTCAGTGCGATCGGCACGTGGTCACGCTCTCGGCCCGCGAAGGCGAGGTCGTGGTCGTGGTCGACGGCGACGGCGACGGCGACGGCGACGCGATCGCGCCGCGCGCCGGCTTCGAGCGCGACGCCACCTCGCCGCTCTCGATCACGTTGCACGCCCGGGCGATTCGTGAGGTCGGCAGCGGCGAAGGTGCGCGCGCGGTTCATCGCGCGTTGCAGGGGGTCGACCCCGAGTACCACGCGCAGTTGATGTCCGCGGGGCTCGCGGAGATCGCCGGCGCCTACCTCCGCACCGGGCCCTACGGGCGTGAGCTCGAGACCGTGCGCATCGCGGTCGAACCGGGCGTGGGGCTTCGCTTCGAAGGGCGCCTCACCGAGCACGGCGCCGCGTTGCTCACGACGGAGGGCCCCTCGACACCTTCGGCGGTGCCGTCTCCGAACGCGTTCGTGACGGTTCGTTCGAGCCTTCCGATCGCCGCGATTCGCGAACGCGCGGGGCTCCCGTTCGGAGCGGGGAACGCGACCGATCCGCGGCAGATCGCGCGAGCTTTCCAGGAATGCGGCGCCTCCTGCGTGTGGCACGCGCTCTCGACGCCCTTCGCGCACGCGGCGTTGATGCGACGCGCGACCGACGGCGAAGGCCTCGAGGCGCTCGCGGTCGTGCAAGACGCGTCAATGCCCGCGGGGCAGCTCGACGTGGAGTGGGACGTGGCACACATGGCCGAGGTCGTGCGTGACCGCGAGCTCGCGCAGCTCGCGGAGCGTGTGCCACGCGTCTACCTACGATCGCGCGCCCAGGGTGCGCGATGGGTCGGCCTGCTCACGCGAGACGCCACGCTGCCTGCGCCCACGCCGACGGGAGGGGCCGCGGCGCCGAGCCCCCACGTCGACGCGGCGTCGCTGGCGTGCCTCGAACGGCTCGGGATCACGGTCGCGTCGGCGCTGCAGACGAACGCGGGGCTCAACGACGCCGAGCGTGCGACCGTGATCGGCCGCGCTCGCGCGGATGCCCAAACCCAAGCGGCGTGCGTGACCGATCCGAATCTCGTGGCCGACCGCGACGCGTGGCTCGAGTGGCTCGCACGCTATTGACCGAGCCGTCATCGAGTACCCGTCTTGCGTGCGGTGGAGACGACCGCGGAGGTGACGGCGCGCCTCGTCACCCGCGCCTACGAATGCTGCGATCCCCGGCCTACAGCTCGTCGCAGGCGGGCTCGTGACCGAGGTCGCATGCCGCGCGCAGGTCGGCGCGCGCCTCCTCGGTGCGGCCCGCGTGCTGCAGCACCAGGTATCGGTTCGTGAACATCACGGGATCGTCCGACCGCCGCGCGATCGCCGCGTTCAGATCCCGCAGCGCCGGCTCCGTCTCGCCGCGGTGGTAGTGCGCGAGGCCGCGATGCATCTGCATCCAGGGGTCGTCGGGCGCGGCTTCCATGGCGCGTGTGCACGCGTCGACGGCCTCGCCGCGCTGCGCACGCACGAGGATCGCGCATCGGCGCACGTACGCGCGTCGGTACCCCGGGGCCGTCGCGATCGCGCGGTCGACGCTCACGAGCGCCTCGTCGGGATCGACCTGGGCCATCGAGAGATCGACCCACGCCGCCGCGTTGGTCGGCTGAAGCCGAACCACACGTTCGAGCAGCGGTCGCGCGTCCGTTCGGAGGCCCGTGCGCTCGTAGATCTGCGCGAGCTCGGCCAGGGCGTTGACGTCGTCGGGATCGTAGCGGAGCGACGCGCGCAAATCGGCGTAACCCTCCGCGCGGCGCGCCAGGCGATGGCGGAGAATCCCGCGGTTGCGCAACGAATCGGCGTCGGCGGGATCGAGCTCGATCGCGCGTGAGAAGGCACGGTCGGCCTCCTCGAAGCGACCGAGGCGCATCGCGACGTATCCGCGCGCGCCCCAGAGCACGCCGAGCCTCGGATGCTCTCGGGCCAGCGCCTCGAGCTCGGCGAGCCCCTCCCGCTCGCGTTGGTTTCCCAGCAGCGCGAGCGCGCGTCCCACGCGCAGCGCGGGATCGCCGGGGCGCGTCGCGAGCTGGGCCTCGAGCTGCGCGAGCGCACCCGCGGGGCCGGTCGGACCGAGCATGTGCGCGCCGACGATCGCCTCACCCTCGCGTCGGACGTTGTCGGCGAGGTCGATCCGCTCCCCGCCTTCGAGGAGATGAGCCGGGATCTCGCGGAGCGTGTCGAGCCCCGGCAGCGCGCGGGTGGGCGCGGGCTCGACCCTCGAGCTCGCTTCGGTGAGCGCGACCGCGTCCGGCGCGCCCGCGGCGGTCGTCGGCGACTCCGTCTCCCATGGCGTCTCCGTCGTCTCCGCCGGCGACGAGTCCACCGACGTGTCCGGCTCGGACCCTTCCTCGGAGCCGAGCGTCCGCGCCACGAGCAGTCCTGCGACCGTGATCAGCACCACGGCGCCGACACCGACGGCGGCGCGTGCGCCGAGCCTGCGCTCCTTCGGCGGGACCCTCGGCGTCGGCGTCGACTCCACCGTCGTCGCGGTCGCGGCGGCGTCCCTTTGCTTCGCGCGCGACACCAAGACCTTGCCCGACGACACCGACTCGAGGCGCGCGAGCGTCTCCGGATCGTCGGGTTGGTACGCGAGCGCGCGATCCAAGGTGGCCAACGCGCCGAAGGTGTCCCCGCTGGACGCCGCGCGATCGGCGACCTCGCGCAGCTTGACGAGGCGCTCGGTGGCGCGTGCTTTCTGGTACGCGCCGAGGTCGCTCAGCACCGAGACGACCTCCCGCTTCTGCGCGGCCGGCGGAGCCCAATCCAAGAGGGGCTCGAGCGCCTCCAAGAGCTCGTGCGCATCCGCGGGGCGCTGCTCGGGCTTCGGCGCGAGGCAACGCGTCATCAGCTCGTCGAGCTCGAGCGACACGCGACGGTCCGCCTCGACCAGGGGCGTGTAGCGGCCGGCGAGGATCGCGGCGATCTCTTCGCCCGTGCGCGCACGCGCGAAGGGTCGCTTCCCGGTGATCAGCTCGTAGAGCACGACGCCCACGCTCCACACGTCGCTCTGCGTGCGCGCGTCTCCGTCGATCTGCTCGGGCGCCATGTAGGGGAGCGAGCCCGCGACCGCGCCGGCCTGCGTGAGCCGTGACTGCCCGAGCCCGAGCGCGAGCCCGAGGTCGACCAACGTGACCTCCCCGCGTGGTGAGACGATCACGTTCTCGGGCTTGAGATCGCGGTGCACGAGACCCGCCGCGTGCATCGCGCCGAGCGCCTGCACGACCGGCGTGAGCAGCCGGATGCCACCCTCGGGCCCGAGCCCGGTCGCGGGAAGCACGTCGCGAAAGGTCAGCCCGACGAGCAGGGGCATGACGAGGAAGGGGCCGTGCGTGTCGTCGATGCCGGAATCGAGCAGCGACACGAGGCTCGGATGACGCACCTTCGCCAGCACGTCGATCTCGCGCTCGAAGCGGCGAAGGCTCGCGTCGTCGAGGCCGGTCGAACCGAGCACTTTGACGGCCACCTCGCCCTGCGGTCCGGTCGCCCGAAAGACACGCGCGAACCCGCCCTCGCCGATCTGCTCGCGTAGCTCGTAGGCACCGAGTCGACTTTGGGCCGCGCGTTCGATGCCCCACCTTACGACCCGCGTTGCGAGAGTTCCACCTCGCGCGACGCGCGCGAAAGACGCGCGTCTTCGAACCGACGCGAGGTCACGACCTGCGTCGGCGGGTCGTTCGGCTCGGGCCGTCGTCGCGCTCGACTCCAGACGGTCCAGCGGACGTGCCACCGTTCCCTCGAGCGCGCATGACGGGCCCTCTCGAAGGGCCCGTCGCGTGCTCAGCCGAGGGCGCGCGCGAGGGCCTCGCCAACCCCCGCCGCCGACGCGGGGTTCTGGCCGGTGATCCAGAGTCCGTCGACCACGACGTGGGGCTGCCAGCGTGCGCGCTTCTCGTAGATCGCGCCCGCATCGACCAACGCCTCTTCGAGCACGAAGGGGATGTGGCCGAGGGTGTCCATCGCGACTTCTTCTTCGCGCGTGAAGCCGCTGGTGCGCCGACCGTGGATCAAGGCGCGGCCGTCCGCGTCGCGAACGCGCACCAGGGCGGCGGGGCCGTGGCAAACCGCGGCGATCGGCGCGCCGCGCTCGTGGAAGGCTCGGACGAGGGTGTGCACGCGTTCGTCGTCGACGAGATCGAAGAGGAGGCCGTAGCCGCCGGGGAAGAAGACCGCGTCGAACTCGGCGGCGTCGATCGTGTCGAGACCTCGTGTCTCGGCGATCGCGGCGGCGAAATCGTCGCGCGCGAGCATGTCGCGGGTGAGGGCGTCGGCGTCGTGTCCGTAGCCGGGCAGGGCGCCGCCCTTCGGGGTGGCGATCACGTAGGGGAGCGCGCGCTCTTCGAAGACGTGCAGCGCGTGGGTGAGCTCGGGCAGGTAGGTGCCGTTGGGCTTTCCGGCCAGCTCCGGGTGACTGCTGGCGGTCACGAGGATGCGGGGCATGACGGGCTCCTGGTTTCTCGGGTGGGAAGGGCGATCAGAGGTCGAGGAGGTAGGCCGCGTCGCCCGCGAGGTCGGGCAGGAGAACGCGGCGGCGCGAGGGGTCGAAGCCGAGATCGGCCGTGCTGCTCAGGCCTTCGGCGGCGGCGTCGAAGAGACGCTCGGCGCTTCCGTCTCGCGCGACGCGCCAGAGCACGCCGCCGAACTCGGTGACGAGGTAGGCGTCGCCGTCGGCTTCGATGCCGTCGAAGGCGCCGGAGAGGCTTCCGAGTCGGGTGGTGGTTCCGTCGTCGGCGACGCGAAAGATCGCGCCGGGTTGGCTCGCGTCGGGCGGGAAGGCGCCGAGCGTGACCACGACGAGTCCGTCGTCTTCGACGAGCAGGCCGTTCGGGGCCGCGAGATCCGTCGCGACGACCTCGACCGCCCCGCCCGGCACGTAGCGAAGGATTCGGCCGTTGCCGGTGTCGCTCACGTAGACCGCGCCGCGGCCGGCCGCGACGTCGTTGAGGAACGCGGCGTCCGGGATCGCGATCGGGGTGACGCTTCGTGTGTCGACGTCGATCGCGAGCAGCTCGCTGCCATGCGAGGCGTAGAGCGTGCCGTCCAGGACGGCGAGGCCGAGGAGGTCCCCGTCGAGCTCGACGAGGCGTTCGTCGAGGACGGTGCCGTCGGCCGCGAGTCGGCTGACGTACGCGGGCGAGTCGGGGGTGGCGCCGCTCAGGTCGAAGGCCTGACCGAAGCTCGAGACGAACCAGACGCCACGCGTGGCATCCCAATGGGCGCTCTCGGGCGCACGAAGGTCGGCGTCGACGGGGCGAAGACCCGTGTCGCCGTCGGAGCAACCGGCGAGCGCGAGGAGGAGGGTGAAGAAGGCGAAGACGGTGCGCATGGCGTTCCTTTCGAGCCGACGGGGTCGGCGGACGAAGAGAACGTGGGCTGCGGGGACGTTTCGAGAAATGCAGAAGGACCAAAGCGACACTTTGATAATCTCGAAGCATGGAGCTCTCGCTCGAAGCCCTTCGAACCTTGGTCGCCGTCGTGGGGGCGGGATCGCAACGAGAGGGCGCGCGCCTTCGAGGCTTGGCGGTTCCGACCGTGTCGCAGCAGCTGTCGACCCTCGAAGCGCGGCTCGGCGTGCCGCTCTTCGAGAAGGTCGGTCGACGTGCGGTGCCGACCGAGGAGGCGCGACGTTTGGTGGCCTCGGTGGCGGGCGCGTTCGAAGCGATCGACGAGTCGATCGAAGCGACGCTCGGGCGCCATCGTGGGGTGGCAGGCGCGATCGCGATCGGCTCGCCGCGCCCGTTCGGTGCGCATTGGCTGACGCCGCGGCTCGACCTCTTGTTGCGCGCGCATCCGGCGCTGGAGCCGACGGTCCGATACGGCGGACCGACCGAGCTGGAGGCGCGCCTGCTCGAAGGCACGTTGGACTTCGCGATCTTGGTCCGCGAGCCGGCGCGCGAGGGCCTGGTCGCGCGGCGCATGCACGAAGAGAGCTTCGTCGCGGTGTCGCGTACGCCGCTGGCGCCACGTGATCTCGAAGAGGCGCTCGGGTTGCCTTGGTTGACCTTCGACGAGGACCGACCGCTGTTGGAGCGGTGGTGGCGTGGGGTCTTCGGCGCGCGGGCGCGACTTCCGACGCCGCGCGCGTGGGTGGCGGATCTGCATGCGCTTCGCGAGCTCGCGCTGCGCGGTCACGGCGCGGTGGTCATGCCGGACTATTTCGTGGCGGACGACCTCGCCGCCAAACGGCTGCACTTGGTCCGGCCTCCTCGCCCGCGTCGCGTTCGCAACGTGCTCTACCTCGTCTGGCGCAAGGGCCTGGCGTCGAGCGCGCGACGCGACGTGGTGCGGGAAGCGCTTCTGGCCCGCGAGGTCTGAACCGCTCGCCTGCACGGCTCCGCATTCATGGGAGGCCCAACGGGGTTGGCGGGCCACTCGAGTAGGAGCAGCACACGAGGCTGACGACTCCCGCTCCGAATCGTGTGCTCAGCGTGCCTCGCGCCGAATCATCAGCTTCAACCCGGACCAGACCTCGTCGACCGCACAGACCTTCACGTCGACGAGCTGCATCGGGAGCGCCACCTCGCGAATCACGTCCTCGGTGACGTCGGTCGGCACCTTGGCGCTCTTCTTCGGCCACGAGACCCAGATCGTCCCGTCCCGCGCGACCTTCTCCAGCGTTCGCGCGAGCTGCTTCTCGAGCACCGCGCGATCGTTCACGAAGAGGTGCACGAAGGGCACGTCGCGCGCGAGCCGCGTGCCGACGCGCACGTCGGCGGGCAGATCGGGGACGATCGTCTCGTAGTCTCGAGGTGCGCCGAGCACGACGACGTGCAGCCCTTCGCGGAGCCTTCGCAGGCCGCTGAAAAGTCCCGCGCGCGCTTCGCGCGACCCGCACTCCGCCTCGCGCCATCCTCTCACGCTCGAAAATGCCCCACATTTCCTCGGTTCGAGGACGCGCGATGCGAAGCACGGGACGCACGAATCGCATCACGGTCCTTTGTCAGCAGCCTGCGAGCTTCTTGGCGAGCGGCGTCTTGGAATATCCGGCCACGGCGGGACGGTAGCAGGCGTGCCCCCGACCGCCGCGCACGCGATCTCGGAAACCGACGACGCCCGCGTGCTCGTTCGCGGGCGTTCCGTGCTTCGCTGGAAGCTCGGCGCTCCTCGGGGGTTGGAGCTTCGTTAGGATTCCGTGCGGAGCGTGAGGAGGAACGATGGCTGAGCAGCAACCGTGGATCGATGGGCCCCCTCCGCCGCCCGAGCTCGCGAAGGCGCGCCGCCGCGCTTGGATCGGGCTGGGTCTCGCGACGACGCCGATGCTGCTCTGGGGCGCGTGCACGGCGGGCTTGCTCCGGGTGAACGGCGACACCACCGGGATCCTGATGTTGGTCGCGCTCGGTCTCTCGGCGATCGGTGCGGGTTTCGGCGTCGCGTCGCTGGTCGCGAAGCGCACGCCGCTCGGTTGGCTGGCGGCGGTCGCGGGCGTCGTCTCACCCTTCGTCGCGTTCTTCCTCGCGGCGCTCACCGTGCCCTTCTCGCGTGGGCGCGCGCACCGTCGTCGCGGCCAGGAGCAGGTGCCTTCGCACGAAGCGAACGAGACGTGGCTCGATCCGGTCGCGCCGCTCGACGCGCCGGCCGAGCTGCGTGACGCGCTGGGCGAAGGGTGGCGCGCGATGGCCGCGACGGAGACGGCGTCGGTGGCCGCGTTCGCGTCGTTCTCGCAGCAGCTCCTCGCGCTCGGCGCGCCGAGTCGGTTCGTCGAGGACGCGCACCTGGACGCGCTCGACGAGGTTCGGCACGCGCGCGTCTGCTACGCGATCGCCGCGGGCTTCGACGGTCGGCGGCATGGACCGGCGCCTTTCGCGGCCGCGGCGTGGCCGAGCGAGCACACGCCGTCGTTCGCGCGTCTGGCGCAGGACTGTCTGCGGGACGGTTGTGTCTTCGAAGGGGCGTCGGCTCGGGTCGCGCGCGAGCTCGCCGCCGAGGCGACGCCGGAGGTCGCGTCGGCGCTCGCGACGATCGCGGAGGACGAAGCCCGTCACGCGGCGCACGCGTGGGAGGTGCTCGAGTGGGTGCGCGCGAAGCTCGACGTGCGTGAGGTCGCCGCGCTCGAAGGCGTGCTCGACGAGGTCGAAGCGGGGGAGCACACGGGCGTGGTCGACCACACGCGTTTCGAAGCGTTCGGCGTCGCCGGCTCGACCCGTTGGCGAGAGGCGGTTCGGGCGACGGCACGCGAAGCGCGGGCTCGGCTGCGCGGGGAGCTCGCGAAGGCCGCGTGAGCCGGTCCCTCGGGGGGTCTTCGCGAGAGCGCGCAAGGGTCGTATCCTCGGTGCCATGGAGAGCTTCGCGATCGCTCGGGATCCGATCTGGCGTGCCCCGCTTCTGCTCATCGGCGCGACGGAGGCACGCAGCGTCGCCACGCTCGAGGACGACGCGTTGGACCTACGCTTCGGCATCGCGCACGTGCGAATCCCCTACGGCGCGATTCGCACGATCCGACGTCGCGGCTGGCCGTGGTACCTCGGCATCGGGATTCGGATCGCCGGCGACAAGACCTTGGGTCTGGTCGGCTCGACCGCTGGCGTGGTGGAGATCGCGCTCGAAGCGCCGACCGTCGAAGGGGTGCTCTTCATGCGTCACCCACGAAACGTCGCCGTCTCGTTGGTTTTGCCGGAAGCCTTCGAAGAGGCGTTGCAGCGCCGGATGTCGTCGTGAGCTGATTCATAGGCGAAATCGGGAGTTTACGAGCCTCTCTCGAACGGCCTTCGCTTCCTTTGACCCGAACGTGGGTCGCGCCGCCTCTGTGAAGGCATGCGCTACTGGACGATGCTCGTGTTGCTCTTCGCGTGTGTGAACGACCCGGCGGGCATGGAGGACGACGGCGGCACGCGTCGCCCTCGCACCGATGGAGGAGGCCGGGTGGAGACCGACGGCGGGGTCCCGATGCCGACGGAGGATGGTGGGATTCCGACGTCGACCGACGACGCGACGGTTCCGCCGATGGGCACCGACGCGGGCATGAGCACCGATCCGGAGCTCCCCGGGCCCGGCAGCTGCCACGGATACGCGACGCGCTATTGGGATTGCTGCAAGGCGCATTGCGGCTGGTCGGGCAACGTACCCGAAGGTGTGTCGCCCGCGACGAGCTGTGGCCTCGACGACGCGCCGCTCTCGGACACCAACGTCGCGAGCTCCTGCGACGGATCGGGCGGTTCGTTCACGTGCTTCTCGATGGCGCCGCGCGCGATCAGCGACACGCTCTCGTACGGCTACGCGGCGGTGCCGGCCGACGGCGACATCTGCGGGCGCTGCTACCGCCTCGATTTCACCGGGGAGGGTCATTACAACGCCGCGGATCCCGGATCGCGCGCGCTGATGGGCCGCACGATGATCGTGCAGGCCACGAACATCGGACACGATGTCGGCGGGGGTCAGTTCGACTTGCTCATTCCCGGTGGCGGCGTCGGCCTCTTCAACGCGTGCAGCCGGCAATGGGGCGTGTCGGACGCGGAGCTCGGTGCGCAATACGGCGGTCTGCTGACGGCGTGTCAGGCGTCGCACTCGGATCACGACGCCGTCCGTGGATGCGTGCGTGACCGTTGCCACGCGATCTTCGACGAGCCGCAGTTCGCGGAGCTGCGCGCGGGCTGCGATTGGTTCGTCGACTGGTACCACGCAGCCGACAACCCGAACCTCACCTTCCGAGAGGTCGCGTGCCCGGCCGATCTCATCGCGGAGTCGGGGGTGGACCGTCGACCGCTCGACGACGTCGCGGGCAGCTGTGGAGGCGGCGGCGAGCCCGAGACCTGCGAGTGCGATTGCAGCTGGACGATGGGCGGCGCGGCGTGTGGCGCGAACGACGGAAGCTGTTGTTGGCGGGAGTGCTGCGGGAGCTGAGCTCGATCGTTCCTTCGCGCGCGGCTCGGGTAGAGTCGCGCGCGGAGGTGCACGTGGACGATCGGAGCTCGGCGTTGATGCAGGCCTTGGCGGGGCTCGGGGTCGCGTCCGACGAAGCGTCGGAGCTGGTCTCGGAGCACGAGCGCGGAAGCTCCACGCTGATCAGCTTCGCTCGAACACACGCCACACCACGAGCACGCCGAGGAGGAGCGCGGGCAAGGTCGTGAGCACCATGCCGAAGGCGCGCTCCTTCGCGTCGTAGCGGAGGTGATGGACCACGCGACCGACGAAGAACGAGACCCCGCGGCCCAGAGCCACGTGTTCTCGGTGCCGAGCAGGTCGGCGGCGAGCAGAACCATCGCGAAGAGGGGCGCGTTCTCGACGAAGTTGCCGTGAATGCGCATGGCCTTGTGCAGCGTCGGGTCGCCGCCGTCGCCGCGAAGCACGCCGAGCCGACCTCGAATGGGGCCGATCCACGCGCCGAAGAGGAAGAGGCTCGCCGCACAGAGCGCGAGGAAGACGAGCGACACGTCGAGATTCTCCAGTTCCACGATTCACCTCCGAGGGCGCGGGGCCCGGTTTCGAAGGGGTGACGAACGAGGGCCTCGCGGATCGACAGCGAGGGCGACCTTTTCTGGCTGCGCTCGCTTGGTAGGGTTCGGGGGTGACCCGAGACCCGCATCGACCCGAGGGCGCCTCGCCGGCTGCGGTGCGTCGCGCGATCGGGATCGCGTGTTTCGTGATCGCGCTGGTCGCCTCGCTGGTGTGGCTCGAGCTCCGTTGAGCCTCGAGAGAATCGGGGGGCGGGAGCGTGCGTCACAGGCGACGCCGCCGTGGGGGGCGTCGACACGAAACGCAACGATCGCGCAACGCGCCCGCAGGAGCGCGGCGCGAGCTTGGTCTCATGTCCGACCGCGCCGCCGCCTTCCTCCTCGCGCTTCGCGCGAACGACCAGCCCGACCCCGCGACGCGTGACCGCATCTGGCGTCGTATCGCGACCTCGCTGCGACCCCGCCGGGTGGTGCTCGTGGTCTTCCCCTACTCGCTGCAGGTCGGGGCGAAGTTGCCGGCGGACGTCGACACGTCGATCGCGCTCGTTTCGCACCTTCGTGAGCGCGGGCACCGCGTGCTGGTGGCCTTCGACGAGGTCGAGGCCAAGCGCGCGCTGCGCACCCACGCCATCGACGCGCTCGTGCTTCACGCGAGCCAGCGCTACGCGGCGACGCTGATCGCTCGGTCGCGGCTGCGCGGGAGCGCGGTTCGGGTCGTGGTGTTGGCGCCGGCCGAAGACCACGCCGTCGAGCGTGGGTGGCGCGCCGGTGCCGACGCGGTGCTCGTCACGCCCGCCCTCGAGCACGTCGAGCAAGAGCTCGTCGGCATTCGACCCACTCACCGAAAGGAAATGTGATGACCCGTACGATGCTTCCCGCCGCCGCCCTCTGTCTGCTCGCCACCGCGACCCTCGCGCAACCGCGCGGTGGTCCGCCCGCGGCGGCGTTCGAGGCCTGCGAAGACAAGGCGCGCGGTGATGCGTGCAGCTTCACCGACGGCGACCGAACGATGTCGGGCACGTGCGGCGGACCGGAGGACCGGCCGCTCGCGTGTGGACCCTCGCGCCCGCATGGACCGCCGCCGGAGGCCTTCGAAGCCTGCGAGGGGATCGAGTCGGGCGACGCGTGCGTCGTCGACACGCCGGACGGGACGGTGGAAGGGACGTGTGAGGACGGACCTTCGGGCAGGGCGTGTCGGTTGCCGCGTCCGTCGCGGTGATCGCCAGGGCTTGGGGCGCGTGGCGGCGTCGCCTTTTTGCCGCTTGTGCGCCACGAATCGGCCGTGTTTCGTGGGCGTTCGTGACGCGAAGCGCGTGGCGGCGAAGCCGTCGTGGCCTCGGAGGCAGAGACCGAGACGGCGCTTCGCGCCACCGCCACTTCGTGGCCTCGGAGGCAGAGACGGAGGCGGCGCTTTGCGCCACGGCCACCGAGACGGCCACCGACACGGGCACCGACACGGCCACCGAGACGGCCACCGAGACGGCCACCGACACGGCCACCGACACGGCCACCGAGACGGCCACCGACACGGGCACCGACACAGGCACCGACACGGCGCACGGGCACGGCGACCGTCAGCCGCCGCTCCTCACCCGAGCGCCCAATGCGGTCCTGCGCTCCACCCGAGAAAGCGCCGTCCGCCATCCCACGTCCGACCGTCCGCCGTGAAACGCTCGCCGCGAACGAGCGCGTCGAGGCCGACGAGCGCCGGTTGAAACGATAGCCGCGAGGGCATGTCGCGCTCCGTCTCCCAGACGCGGGCGACGAACGTGCGTTGGGTCGCTTCGTCGGTCGCCGAGAGGAAGAAGAGCATCTGGCGCCACGCGTAGGCGGCGTTCTTCACGTTGCGAAGCGCGATGGCGCCCCGTGGCAGCTCGCGGGCCATGCGTCGACGAACGTCCTCGAACGCGCGCCACGCGAGCGCCTCGGCGTCGATCTCGACTTCGAGATCGCCCGTGACGAGCGCGAGGCCGTGCGTGGTGAGGATCTGCGATTGCTCGAGGATGCGGCCGTTCGCGACGACGGCGCGCGCGCACGGACCCGCGAGCTCGGCGCGGACACGGCAGAGCGCGTCGTACTCCGGATAGGTCGCAACCCCCCAGCGGCTCTTGGTCGCGTGCATCGAGCCCAACGCGCGCGCGTCGACGTCGTAGTAGCGCGCGTAGAGCGAGCCGAAGAGCCGTTCGCTCGCGCGCTGCGCCGCCTGCACGAACTTCGACGAGAACGTGCCCATGAAGATGTCGGCCGCGATCTCTTCCGTGAACGGCAGATCGAGGCCGGCCAGATTCGCGAGGTTCCGCAGCTCGGCGACGAGCGGGTTCGGCAAGATCGTCTGCGGGTACGTCGTGACGTGAAGGCCCGCGAGCTCGCGCAGGACGTCGCGCGCGGCGCGAACGAAGACCTCGTCGGCCTTCGCGCCGACCGTCCGATGCAACGCCGCGACCCACGGCAGCTCACGCAACCGCGTTTGATGTTGCAGATCGAGCAGCAACAACGAGCGCCGTCGCGCGAAGGCGAGCTGGACGCGTCGGTAGAGCGCTTCGACGCGCGCGTCGCCGGCCGCGTCGCCGAAATGACGCGCGCTGACGCGGGCCGTGCGTTGCGGCGCGACCGTGGCGAGCATCTCGCCGGAGCGCAGGACGCCTCGTGCGATCAGCGTCGGCAGCGGCGCCGAGAGGCAACGCTGCGCCTTGCCGACGATCGCGCGCGGGACCGGCGTCGTGGCGTCGTGCGCGCGGACCGGGCCGAGCGTCGCGTCGAGCTCCGGTCGGCCGTCGTCCGGCTCGCCGGATGCCTCGATGCGGGCCGCGACGACCTCCGCGATCGCGCGATGCGTCGGGCGCGACGCGTGGGCGAGCTCGGCCGCGCGACGAACGCGGTGCGCCTCGTCGTGCGGCGCGCCGTGCTTGTCGAGCCGACCCGCGAGCGCGTGAAGAACACGCGCGCGCTCGCTGGCGTCGAGCGGTCGCCGAAGACGCGTGACCAACCCCGCGCGCAGCCGGTGGTAGGTGCTCTTCGATCGCTGGTGCTTGGTGCAACGCGCCTGTGCGCGTGCCGCCTCGTCGTCGGCGAGGAAGGCGCGAACGCGCGCGAGCCACGCCTCGTCGGCCTCGTCGTCGAGCGTGCCGATGGCGCGTCCACCGACGAGACGCGGGCGCTCTCCGACGACACGCTCGAGCCAGAGCGCGACCGCGCGATCGGCCAGCGGCGCCCAGACCGCGAGCGCTTCGTTCATCGCGAGGACCTGCGCCTGCGGGCGAAGCTCTCGAAGCGAGGCCGCGACCTCGTGCGCGCTTCGCAGGTGAACACGATCGCCGCCGTCGTCGACGCGTGCCGCCGGGCGCGGGTAGAAGCGCAGCCGGTCGGCGAACGGAAGGATCGTCTCGACGAGGGCGGCGGCCTCGTCGTGCGCGCGGCGGTCGAGCAACCACGTGACGACCAGCAGCGCGGCCTCCTCCGGGACGTCGATGCGGTAGTCGCCGGTGTCGAGCATCTCGCGCAGCGCCTGCCGGCCTGCGTCGGAGAGGAAGTGTTGGTTGAGCGTCTGCCGGGCGGAACCGTCGGTCCGTGCGTCGAGCGCGCTCAACCACGCACGCTCGTGCGGCAAGAGCGGACCGCCGGCGCGGTACTTCCCGGTGGCGAAGCCGCCGTGCGCGACCTCGAGGGTGACCCACGCCGGCGTGCCTCCGACGGGCGTGCGCGAGCCGACCGTGAGGCGGCCGCTCGAGAGCCCGTCGAGCACGTCACGCCACTGGCGGACGCGCGGCGAGTCGGAAGAGAAACGAAGCGCAGCGGCGAGCTGCGCGAGGGCGTAGGAGGCGAACGACATGAGCGTGTCTCGTGGTCGTGGGATGCGAGCTTCGGAGTCTCGAGGTGCGCGAATCAGTTGCGAAAGGCGAGCGATTTGCGCGTGGTACCGAACGCAGGAGGCACCGCCGCCCACGCTCACGCGTGGGGACGGTAGTTTCGCGGACTCGTGCAGCTACGCGGACTTGGGTCCGCTCCGCTTTGCACGACTCCGCTTCAATCCGAACCTGCTCCCTCCCGGTATCCAGCCGGGTACTCGCCGATGAGCTTCTTCGGGGTGGGGCACGAAATGGCGCTGGGGCGCGTTCGTGTCGGTCCTGAACGCAGGGGTCGAACCTGCTCCCTCCCGGTCCCTAGCCGGGTGCTCGCCGATGAGCTTCTTCAGGATGGTGGGCGACGCGAGAAGGGCGCGGCTGCGCGCTCGTGTCGTGCTCAGAACGATCGTGCGACGGAGTGCCGACGACGATTGTGGACCTGAACGCAGGGGTCGAACCTGCTCCCTCCCGGTAGTGAGCCGGGTGCTCGGCCGCATGAGCTTCTTCAGGATGGGCGGGCGACGCGAGAAGGGCGCGGCTCGCGCTCGTGTCGTACCGAAACACGTGGGCCTGAACGCAGGAGTCGAACCTGCTCCCTCCCGGGTCAGCCGGGTGCTCGCCGAGGAGCTTCTTCAGGACGTGGAGTCGACGCGAGAAGGGCGCGGCTGCGCGCTCGCGTCGTCCGAAGTCGGACTTCGGAAGAGCCCGAGGAGTAGTCATGGCCTCGCGCGGGTCAAGCGCGGGGGGCTCACTTCTTCGACTTCTTCTTCGCCGCCGCGCGTGCGTCTCGGTGCTTCCACAAAGCATTCGCGTCGGGGATCGCGCGCCCCGCCGCGAGCGCCCCGAGCACGAAGTCATCGGCGTAGGGCGGCAGCGTCACGAGCGCGCGCGCGACCTCGGCGAGCGGTTCGCCCCACGCCGCGCCCGCTTGCAGGAGGACGTGACGCGAGAGGTAGTTCGCGAGGTGTTGGGCTTCGTGCAGCGGCGTCTCGAGCAAGACGACGCCGACGCCCCACGCGAGGTCGGGTCGTTCCTTCGAGACGTAAGCCAGGCTGCGAAACGCGTCGGCGGCCGACTCGCCGGACTCCGCGAGCACCAAACGCACGAACGCGACGAAACCGGCGGCGCCGTGCGTGTCCAAGAAGACACGAAGACGGCGGTAACGATCCTCGTGGTCGATTGGCAGACGCGCGAAGGGATTCGAAGGATCGCGCGGCGCCTCGTAGGGGTGAATCGCATCGCGTACGGACTCGAGCGCTTCGGGAGCGAGCACGTTCGCGCGAAGCGCACGTGCAGGCGCGAGCTCGGACGCGTCGAGCACGCGTACGAGCGCTTCGCCGGCCGCGCGCTCGGCCTTCTTCTTCGAGCCGCTCAGGCTCCAGATGGCTTCGCGGCCCGGCTCGCCGATCGAGGCCATCGCGCAGAACGCGGTGAAGGCGAGCCGCTCGGAGCTGCGCGCGCACCAACGGCTCACGACCCAGGGCTCGCGGCCCAACATGCCGAGCGCTTCGAGGCAGGTCGCGCTCGTCCGCGGGCGGGGCTTGGGGGCTTCGAGCGCGCCGACGAGCGCCGGCACGATCGCTTCGCCCTGCGCGGCGAGCTGCGCGGCGTAGGCGGTCTGTCGCCCTTCGAACTTGGCGATCCAATCGCCCTCGAGTTGTCGAACGATCGCGTCGAAGCTCATGCGTTCCTCTGTCGGCGCGCTCAGTAGCTGCTGCCGTCTTTGTGCGTGAAGAGCGGGCTGCCGTCCTCGGCCTTTCGGTACGCGAGGTCGTCGTCGGGGTATTCGGCGCCGTCGGCGGGATCGCGGTTGCTGATCTCGAGGTACACCGCGGGCGCGTCGCTTCGATTGACGAGTTGATGTCCGTCGCGCACCCCGGCGGGAAAGCCCGCGCACGTGCCTGCCACGAGCACCTGCTCGCCTTCGTCGGTGCGCAGGACGACCTCTCCTTCGATCACGAAGATCAGCTCGTCCTCGTGGGTGTGAAAATGCCGCAGCGCGGACTCCTTGCCCGGCGGCAAGGTCGTGAGGTTCACGCCGATCTTCGTCAGCCCGAGCGCGTTGCCGAGCGCGCGTTTCTCCCGCGGCAACACGCGCTCACGAAAGGGCGAGGGGTAGCCGGAGCTCGTGCGAGGCGGGAGCGTGGACGGATCGAGCGCGGGGCGTTTGAGCATCGCGCGAGGGTACCGCCGATGCGCCGAGCCCGACTGGCGGATCCGCCAATCCGACGGTCGGACCCGCCAGTCGATTGCGCGTTTCGTCCGATGGTGGAGGCCGCGCCCTTTCCTCTAGCGTGAGGTTCATGCGGCTCCTGCTCCTCGCTGCGCTCTTCTCGTTCACCGCGACCGCTTCGGCCCAGACGAACGAGGCGCCCGAGGATCGCCGCGCCACCGACCAGCTCGCCGCGCAATACTTCCAGGTCGGCGTGGCCGCGTTCTCGGAAGGCGCCTTCGAGCGCGCGTTGCAATCGTTTCGCGACGCGTACGAGCTCAGCGGCCGCGACGTCTTGCTCTACAACATGGGCCTCGCCGCCGACCGCCTGCAGCGCATCGAAGAAGCGAAGGGCTATTACGAACGCTACCTCGCGGGCGTCGCGAACCCGGACAACGGCGCTGCGGTGCGCTCGCGCATTCGCATCATCGACGAAGCGCTCGCACAGCAGCGCCAGGCCACGCCGACGCAGGCGGAGCCTGAGAACCCCGAACCCGTCGAGGCCGCGCCTCCGACGGAAGAAACGAACGACGGACCGGCCGAGGCGACGCCAGAACCCACGCCAAACCCCGAGCGAAGCCTCGCCGGTCCCGTCACCTTCTTCGCGCTCGCGGGCGCCGGTCTCGTGAGCTTCGGCGTCGCGGGCGGGCTCGCGCTCGGCAAGAAGAGTGACCTCGAAGACTCGTGTGCGCCCGCGTGCAGCGCGGCCGACACCGAGGGGGGCCGCCGTGCGGCGCTCGCGGCCGACGTCGCCCTGGGCGTCGCGGTCGCGGGCGCGGTCGTCGGCACGATCTGGTGGCTCGTCGGACGACCGCGCGCGGACGAAAGCGTCGCGGTCGCACCCTGGATCGGACCGAACGGTGCTGGGCTCGGCGTGCGAGGGCGTTTGTGAGCCGTCAGCGCCGCTGCATCGCGACACGTGCCGCTTGCGTGCGGTTGGTGACGCCGAGCACGCGGAAGATCGTCGTCAGGTGCGCGCGGACCGTCGACTCCGAGGTGCCGAGGTGGGTCGCGATCTCCTTGTTGGTGCGGCCCTCGACCACGAGCGCGAGCACCTCTTCTTGGCGGTCGGTCAGACCCGCCGAGCTCGGTGGCGGCGTCGGCGCGGCGTGGAAGGGCGCGTACACACCCCCGCGAAGCACGAGCTCGAGCGCGGCCACGATGATCTCGGGGGCGCTCGACTTCGCGATGAAGCCTCGTGCGCCGAGGGAGAGCAGCTCGCGCGCCTTGGCGGCGTCGTCGTCGGCGGTCAGCACCACGATGCGCGCGTTCGGCGCGGCCGCGCGGCAACGGTCGAACGCGAGCACCCCCGACGTGTCGGGCAGGTGGTAGTCGAGGAGCACCAGGTCGTGCGCCTCGTCCCCGAGCCGCTCGACCGCCTCCGCCAAGGTCCCGGCCTCGCTCACGGACCACTCGTCTCGAAGCTCTTCGAGCAACAACGCCATGCCCTGGCGGACCAGCGGGTGGTCGTCCACGACGAGAGCGCGC
>JACKEH010000074.1 GCA_020633125.1 Sandaracinus sp.
GATCGTTCGGTTCTGGATTCTCTCCATCATGTTGGCGGTCGCGACACTCGCGACCTTGAAGTTGCGTTGAACATGGACCCGAAGGAACGCGATACTGCCGCTTCCCCAAGCCGCCCTACCGGACGGCGCGAAGCGAGCGCCGCGAGCGGAGGCTCGCGGGAGGGGGCCCCGACCGGCTTCACGCCGGGTGGGGGAGGGGCTGGCGACAGCCCCTCCGGGAAAGTGAGCGGCAAGCGCATTCTGGTCGTCGGGCTCGGCAAGAGCGGCATCGCAGCCGCGCGCTTGCTGATGCGCGAGGGCGCGCGCGTGGTCCTCAACGATCGCCGCACCGACGTCGAAGGCCTCGAGCCGCTCGTCGCGCTCGGCGCCGAAGCGCAGCTCGGTCATCACGACGAGGCGCTCTTCACCAGCGTGGACGCGGTGGTGCTCTCGCCGGGCGTTCCGCCGCTTCCGGCGGTCGACGCGGCCGACGCGGCGGGCGTGCCGGTGTGGAGCGAGATCGAGCTCGGCGCGCTCTTCCTTCGCGGCTGCACGGTCGTCGGCATCACCGGCACGAACGGCAAGAGCACCGTCACGAGCCTGCTCGGCGCGATGGCCGCGAAGACCGGTCGCCCGACCTTCGTGGGCGGCAACCTCGGCATTCCGTTCGTCGACGTGGTCGGCACCGACGCCGCAGGCCCCGAGGGCTTCGTGGTCGTCGAGCTCTCGTCGTTTCAGCTCGAGCGCGTCGAGACCTTCCGCGCCCACGTCGCCCTCTTGCTCAACGTCACCGAGGATCACCTCGACCGCTACGACGGAATGGCGGCGTACGCGGCGGCGAAGGGGCGGATCTTCCACGGCCAGCGCAAGGAAGACCACGCGATCGTGCCGGCCGGCGACGAGCTCTGCGCGTCGCTCGCGCGCGCCGGCGCCGCCAAGCTTCACCGCTACGCCGGTTTCGTGAGCGGCGAAGAGAGCCCCAAGCCCGAGGTCTTCGTCGACGGCGACGCGCTCTGCGACACGAAGTCCGGGCTTCGTTTCCCGATCGCCGAGCTGAAGATTCGCGGAGGCCACAACCTCGCCAACGCGGCGTCGGCGATGCTCGCGGCGCGCCTCGCGGGCATCGGCCAGGACGCGATCGTCGAGACGCTCCGCACCTTCGGTGGCCTGCCGCATCGCATGTTCTTCGTGCGCGAGCGCGGGGGCGTACGTTTCTACGACGACTCGAAGGCGACGAACGTCGGCGCGACCGTGGCGGCGCTCGAAGGCTTCGCGACCGACCCGGGCTTCACCGGCAAGGTCGTCTTGCTCGCGGGCGGCAAGGACAAGGGCGGCTCCTACGCGCCCATGGTCGAGTCGCTCCGCCGCGTGGGCCGGGAGGTGGTGACGCTCGGCGAAGCGGCGCCACTGATCGAAGCCGCGCTCGGCGACGTGCCCTTTCAGCGCGCCTCGGATTTCGACGACGCGGTCACGCGCGCCGCGCAGATCGCGCGACCGGGCGACGCCGTCGTGCTCGCGCCCGCGTGCTCGAGCTTCGACATGTTCCGCTCCTACGCGGAGCGCGGTGAGCGATTCCAACGCGCGGTGCTCGCGCTCCCGGAGGTCGGCTGATGGGCATGCTCCGAAGCCTCTTCCGTCGTGAAGAGAAGGTCGCGATCCCCAAGGTGATCGGCCCCGCGGATCCGGTGCTCACCGCGGCCATCGTCGCGCTCGTGGGCTTCGGCGTCGTGATGGTCTTCTCGGCCAGCTCGATGTTCGCCGACGAACGCTACGGCTCGCCGTTCCACTTCTTGGTGCGCCAAGGGATCTTCGCGGTGATCGGGCTGGGGCTCATGCTCGCGATGGCCCGCTTCGACTACCACCGCTTTCGGCCGCTGACGTACCCGATCCTCGGCGGCGCGGTGATGCTGCTCTTCGTCGTCGTGCTCGGCCTCGGTCGCAGCGCCGGCGGCGCGGCGCGCTGGATTCAGCTCGGGCCCATCAACGTGCAGCCGGCCGAGGCCGCGAAGGTCGCGGTCATCCTCTGGCTCGCGTACTCGCTCTCGAAGAAGTCCGAGAAGATTCGCAGCTTCCAGGTCGGCTTCCTGCCGCACATCTTGGTCGCGGGCTTCTTGATGTTGCTCTGCCTCAAGCAGCCCGACTTCGGCAGCGCCGTCATGATCGGCCTGCTGACCTTCGTGCTGCTCTTCGCGGCGGGCGCGCGCCTCGGCTACCTGCTGGGCGGCGTGCTGATCGCGGCGCCGATGATCTACCTGCTCGTCGCGATGAGCCCGTACCGCATGCGGCGCATCCAGGCGTTCCTCGAGCCCTTCGAGCATCGCTACGGCATCGGCTACCAGATCGCCGAGTCGCTGATGAGCTTCGGTGCCGGCGGCGCGACGGGTGTCGGTCTCGGCGACAGCAAGCAGAAGCTGCTCTACCTGCCCGAGGCGCACACGGACTTCATCAGCGCGATCGTCGGTGAGGAGCTCGGCTTCGTCGGCATGCTCTGCCTGGTCGCGGCCTTCGCGCTCGTCGTCGTGCGTGGGCTTCGCGCCGCGATGCGCGCCGCCGACGAGTACGGCACGTACATCGCGATCGGCATCACGTTCTTCGTCGGCGCGCAGGCGTTCACGAACCTGAGCGTGGCCATGGGCATGCTGCCCACGAAGGGGCTCGTGCTCCCCTTCATCAGCTACGGCGGCTCGGCGCTCCTCGTGAACTGCGCCGCCGTCGGCATCCTCCTCAACGTCAGCCGCGCGCGCGACGTCGAGGAGCTCGTGGAGCCCGAGGAATCGGGCGAGCCCGAGGAGAAGGTTCTCCGTCGCGGGGCGACGCGACGGAACGTGCGGCGTGGCGACGCCGCCGAGGCACCGCTGCAGGGCGAATTGGCGATTCGCTCCGGTGGTGCGGCCTGAGGCGACTCGGGCGAACGAAGAGCAGGCGAACGATGAGCGGGCGAACGATGGGCGAAACAACTGGGAGGGGCAGGATGACCAGGCGAATCCTCGTGGCGGGCGGTGGTACGGGCGGCCATCTCTTTCCGGGCATCGCGCTCGTCGAAGAGCTGCGGCGTCGGCTCGACGTCGACGTGCTCTTCGTGGGCACCGCGCGTGGCATCGAGGCGCGTGTCATCCCCGAGCGTGGCGAAGCGCTCGAGCTGCTCGACGTCACGCCGCTCAAGGGGCGCAGCGTCGGGGGACTTCTGGAGAGCCTCGGCAAGTTGCCGGGCGCGATGAGCCGTGCCGCGGGGGTGGTGCGGGCACATCGCGCGGACCTCGTGATCGGCGTCGGTGGCTACGCGTCGGGTCCGGTGCTCGCGGCGGCGGCCGCGATGGGCACGCCGACGGCATTGCTCGAGCAGAACGCGCACCTCGGGCTCACGAACAAGATGCTCGCGAAGGTCGTCGGCCGCGCCTACCTCTCGTTCGAAGAGACGCGCAGCGCGTTCGGCAAGAAGGCGCGGGTGGTCGGCAACCCCGTGCGCGCGGAGCTCGCCGCGTGGGCGAAGCGCGCCAGCGCGGATCCCGAGGGCTTCGAGTCGCGTGCGAGCCGCATCCTCGTACTCGGTGGCTCGCAGGGCGCCAAGGCGCTCAACGAGACCGTGCCCGAAGGACTCGCGAAGCTCGCGCCGACGTTGAAGAGGCTCGGGCTTCGGGTGGTGCACCAGACGGGCGCCGCGATGCGCGACGAGGTCGAGGAGCGCTACCGCACGCTCGGCATCGACGCCGACGTCGTCTCGTTCATCGACGACATGGCCCAGGCGTACGCGAGCGCCGCGCTGGTCGTGGCGCGCGCCGGCGCGACGACGCTGGCCGAGCTGCAAGCGATCGGCCGCCCGTCGATCCTCGTGCCTTACCCCTTCGCCGCCGACGATCACCAGACCAAGAACGCCAAGGTGCTCGAAGAGGCGGGCGCCGCGATCGCCATCGCGCAGGACTCGCTCGACGCGGAGAGCCTCTCGGCCGCGCTCGGTGGTTTGCTCGACGACGAAGAGGCACGGCGTGCGATGGCGGCGGCGGCGCGCGGTCGTGGCAAGCCGGAGGCCGCGGCGGCGATCGTCGACGACCTCGTCGAATGGCTCGGCTGGGAAGAAGCGAGCCGTGCGGAAGCGGCGCCGATCGTGCTCCACGAGGAGTCGAGCGACGACGACGAGCCGGTGCAGCGCCGGGGTCTTCGGGGCGACCGCTACTACGAGCCGGGTTTTCGCCGCAGCGTCTACCCGAGCGCACGTCGTCCCCTGGTCTTCGACGACGCGTTCGCTTGGGAGTGAACGCGACGTGCTCGCGCGGAGGCCCTTCGGTTTCGCCGGGGGCCTTTGCCGTGCGTGGAGCCGCGGGCGTAGCTCCCCTTCGTCGGACGCACCCGTAAGCCCGCCACGTTGCTCCTCCGCCGCGCGAGGGCCACACCTCGCGGAGCCATGGCTGAAGCCGATCGCGACAAATGGGACGCGCGCTACCGCGCAGGCGACTACCCGCAGGGCGACCCGTCCTGGTTGAAGCACTTCGACGAAGAGCTGCCGACCCAGGGACGTGGGCTCGACGTCGCGAGCGGTCCGGGACGTCTCTCGATCTGGATGGCGCGTCGTGGTCTCGAGGTCCTCGCCATCGACATCTCGCCGGTCGGTCTCGCGCTCGCACGCGAAGCGGCGGCCGACGAAGGCGTGAAGATCGCCACCCGCGCGATGGACCTGGAGCGCGAGCCTCTGCCCGAGGGCCCTTACGCGATGATCGCGTGCTTCCACTACCGGCAGCGCTCGCTCTTTCCCGTGCTCGTCGCGCACCTCGCGCCCGGGGGCGTGATCGTGGCCGAGCTCGCGACGGCGAAGAACGCCGAGCGGAACGAGAAGCCGTCGAAGAAGTGGCTCTGCGCACCGAACGAGCTGATTCGTGACAGCCGCGACCTCGAGGTCCTCTACTACCGCGAGGCCTGGGTGGGCGACCGCCACCTCGCGCGCTTGGTGGCCCGACGCGGCGAGGAGTGAGCGGGGAATCCCCGTGGCGTCTCGCCCCGCGCGAGGGCCACTGTTCTGCTCGTGCAACTCTCCGTAACGACGAAGCTTTTCGTCGTGTAAAGGATCGTCAGGTCCGGGGGGCGCCCGCTTGCTCGGGTCCCGCGCCCGCTCTACACGCCGCGGTATGAAGCGCGTCGGTCTGTGGCTGCTCTGCGGGTTGCTCGCCGCGTGCGAGGACCCGGCCGCGGCCGAAGGCGGCGGGCGACGCGAGCGCGGTCCCGCGGACGTCGAGGTCGCGACCGCCACCGAGGGCTCGCTGCACGCGCGCTACTCGCTGCTCGGCGAGGCACGCGCGCTCGCCCGTGCGTCGCTCGCGGCGGGAGCCAGCGGCGAGGTGCGCGACGTGCGGGTACGCGAAGGCGACCGCGTTCGCCGTGGCGACCTGCTCGTGGGCGTCGACCCGAACCTCGCGCGAAGCACGTTGCGCAGCGCCGAGGCGACGCGGGCACGAACGCTCGAGGAGCTCGCGCAGGCGGAACGTGAAGCCGCGCGTTTGAGCGCCGCGGGCAACCAAGCGGTCGCCGCCGTGGAGGTCGAGCGAGCCCGCTCGCTTCGCGAGTCGCTGATGGCGCAACAGGCGAGCGCCGAGGCCGCCATCGCCGGAGCGCGCGAGACGCTCTCGCGCCACCGCATCGTCGCGCCCTTCGACGGCGTCGTGGCCACGCGTCACGTCGATCCGGGCGATTGGGTGACGGCCGGCTCGCCCGCGGTCGAGCTCGTCGGGGATCGCGCGGTCGAGGTGCTCGTGCGCGCCACGCCGGAGATCGGTCTGCTGGTGAGCGAGGGGCATCCGGCGACGCTCGTGCGAGGCGGCGAGCGTGTCGACGCCCGCGTGGCAGGGGTCGTGCGCGCGATCGACCCGGCGACCCGCACCGTGCAGCTCCGCGTGGAGCCGAGCGACGTACCCGCCTGGCTGGTGCCGGGCACGGTGCTCGACGTGGAGCTCGAGCTCGAGCGTGAGGGCGAAGGCGTGCTCGTGCCGCGCGACGCGCTCGTCGTGGGCGTGGTCGAGAGCCGTGTGGTGACGGTCGTCGAGGGACAAGCGAAGCCGGTGCGCGTCGAGGTGCTCGACCGCGGCACCACGCACGTGCGGGTGCGTGGCGAAGGGCTCGCGGCCGGCGCGGTGGTCGCCGTGCGAGGCAACGACCGCCTCTTTCCCGACCAGCCGGTGCGCGTCGTGGAGCCAGCATCGGCGAGCGCGTCCGAGCCCGCCTCGAGCTCCTCGATGTCGGCGGCATCTTCGATGGCGAACGGGGCCCGATGAGCGAGCCCGAGACCGTCGCCGAGTCGCCCACGCGGACGGGGCTGCTCGGCACCTTGGTCGGCCGTCCGGTCACCGCGACCGTCGGCGCCATCCTCGTGATGCTCTTCGGTGGGCTCAGCGTCGCCGACCTGCCGATTCAGCTCACGCCCGACGTGTCGCGACCGGTGCTCAACGTGCGCACCACGTGGCCCGGGGCTTCGCCGACGGAGGTCGAGGCGGAGATCCTCGAGCCCCAAGAAGACGCGCTCAAGAGCCTTCCGGGGCTCGTGCGCATGACGAGCGAAGCGCGGCCGGATTCGGGCTCGCTCTCGCTCGAGCTCGAGGTCGGCACCGATCTGGACGAGGCGCTCGTGCGCGCGAGCAACCGGCTCGGTCAGGTCGCGGACTACCCCGACGCGGTGCGTGAGCCGACCATCGAGACCTCCGACAGCACCGGCCCGCCGGTCGTGGTCATCGCGATTCGCTCGATCGAAGGACGCGACGTCGATCCCTACCTGACGTGGGTTCAGGACGCGATCCTCCCCGAGATCCAGCGCGTGCCGGGCGTCGGTGAGATTCGGCTTCGGGGAGGGCGCGAGACGGTCTTCGACGTGCAGCTCGATCCGACCGAGCTCGCGGCGCGCGGGATTCGCATCACCGACGCGGCGGCGCGGCTTCGCGCGGAGCTGCGCGACGTCTCGGGTGGTGACCTCGACGTCGGCCGTCGCCGCTTCCTCGTGCGCACGATGGCGGTGGGCGCGACGCCCGAGGACCTCGAGCGTGTCGTGCTCGGCGTCGGGCCCGACGGCACACCGATTCGCGTGGCGGATGTCGGTCGCGCCACGGTCTCGCTGCGTCGCGCCACCGGCGTCGCGTACGCGAACGACAAGCCGGCGCTCATCATGCTCGTCGACCGCGAGAGCGGCTCGAACGTGCTCGCGCTGACCGAGCAGATTCGCGCCCGGGTCGAAGAGCTCGACGCCGAACGCTTCGCGCCCGAAGGCCTGCGCTTCGAGGTGATCTCCGATCAGGTCGACTACATCCAAGGCTCGCTCGTCACCGTGCGCAACAACCTGCTGCTCGGTGGTCTGCTCGCGATGCTCGCGTTGCTCGCGTTCCTGCGGGCCTTCGCGCCGAGCCTCTTGGTCGGGCTGACGATTCCGATCTGCGCGCTCGGCACCGTGCTCGGCATGGTCTTGCTCGGGCGCTCGGTGAACGTGGTCTCGCTCGCGGGGATCACCTTCGCGGTAGGCATGGTGCTCGACAACGGCATCGTGGTGCTCGAGGCGATCGACGTCGCGCGCTCGAAGGTCGCGAGCTCCGCGGCGGCCGCGCTCTTCGGCGTGACCGAGGTCTGGGGCGCCATCGTCGCGTCGACCGCGACCACGGCGGCGGTCTTCCTGCCCGTCATCGCGTGGGATGGCGAGGTCGGTCAGCTGCTTCGCGACGTGGCGATCGCGATCAGCCTCGCGATCGGCTTCTCGTTGCTCGCGTCGGTGCTGGTGATTCCCGCGCTCGCGTCGAAGCTCCCGCCCAAGCGGGGTGGGAACGACGCGCGTTGGCTCACGCGTTTCACGTCCGCGGTCGGCGGCATCGTCGCGGTCGTGGTGCGTCGTCGCGCGCTCGGCGCGTTGCTGGTCGCGGGCGCCGCGGCAGGGTCGATCCTTTTGACCTTCGAGATCCTTCCGCCGCTCGAATACCTGCCGGCGGGCAACCGCAACTTGGTGTTCGGCACCTTGGTGCCACCGCCAGGCACCAGCGTCGCGGAGACCCAACGGGTCGCGCGTGGGGTGCAAGCGCAGCTCGGCCCGCACACCGGTCAGGAGATCGACGGCGTTCCCGCGATTGGCCGGAGCTTCTTCGTCGGCGGACCGGACCGAATCTTCGGGGGCGCGACCGCGGAGGATCCGACGCGACTGAAGGATCTCGAAGCCTACCTGCGGGGCGTGCAGTCGTCGGTGCCCGGCTTCTTCGCGTTCACGTCGCAGGCGTCGCTCTTCGGGCGTCGCGGCGGAAGCCGTTCGATCGAGCTCGACCTCTCGGGCGGCGATCTGAACGAGCTGGTGCGGGTGGCGGGTCAGGTGATGCGCGCGCTCGGCGAGGTGCTGCCGGACGCGCAGATTCGACCGGATCCGAGCCTCGACGCGGGCGCGCTCGAGCTGCGCGCCCGACCGCGCCGCGAGGAGTCCGCGACGCTCGCGCCTTCGACGCCCGACATCGGCTTGATGCTCGACGCGTTGGTCGACGGCGCGATCGTCGGGGAGCTCGGTCGGGAAGGCGAAGCGCAGCTCGACGTCGTGTTGCGCGTCCAGCACGAAGGCGTGCGCGACGACGCGGATCGGGTGGCGTCGGCGCCCGTGGTCAGCGCGACCGGCGAAGTGGTGCCCTTCGGGACGCTCGCGGAGCTGAGCGAAGAGCTCGGCCCGACGGTCCTCAAACGCATCGAACGACGCCGCGCGATCACGCTTCAGATCGGTCCGCCGGACGACGTGCCGCTCGAAGAGGCGCTCGCGCGCGTTCGCCGCGTCGTGCAGGAGAAACGCGAGGACGGAACGATTCCGATGGGGGTCGACACCGGCATCAGTGGCAGCGCGGGCGACCTCGAGGTGGCGAAGGTGCGCTTCGCCCAGGTGCTGCTCTTCGCCCTCATCATCAGCTACCTGCTGATGGCCGCGCTCTTCGAGAGTTTCCTCGCGCCGCTCGTCATCCTCATCACGCTGC
This sequence comes from Sandaracinus sp., assembly GCA_020633125.1. Lineage (GTDB taxonomy): Bacteria > Myxococcota_A > Polyangia > Polyangiales > Houyiibacteriaceae > JACKEH01. Next base: position 8,937 of record JACKEH010000074.1, read on the forward strand.
CGCTCGGTGCGGCGGGGGGCATGGGGGCGTTGCGTTTGGTCGACCTCTACCTCGCGCCACAACCGCTCGACTTGATGACGGCGCTCGGCTTCTTGATTCTGATCGGCACCGTCGTGAACAACGCGATCCTCGTCGTGGACGGGTCGCTCTCGGGTCTACGTCAGGGCCGAACGCTCGACGCCGCGGTGCGCGAAGCGGTCGAGTCGCGCGTGCGACCGATCCTGATGACCACCGCGACCTCGGTGGCCGGCCTCATGCCGATGGTGCTCGCACCCGGCGAAGGCTCGGAGCTCTACCGAGGGGTCGGCGCGATCGTGCTCGGTGGCCTGACCTTCTCGACGATCCTCACGGTCTTCGTGGTGCCGGCGTTCTTTGCGTTGGTGTGGCGGCTCTTCCGGCGGGTCCCGGCGAGCGGCTGACGAGTCGCACTCCGGCACGTCGGTTCTTCGTGACGGGCGCGTGACGTCGGGCATGATCGCGGGTCGATGTCGGTCGGCGCCACGTTGGCCCTCGTCGCTTCGTTCGCGGGCGGCTTGGGGTTTTTTCTGCTCGGCATGCACGAGCTCACGGAGGGTCTGAAGCTCGCCGCAGGCGGCGCGCTGCGGCGCATCCTGCAAGGCTCGACGTCGACCCGGTTTCGCGCGCTCTTCGCGGGCGCGGGCATGACGGCGCTCGTGCAATCGTCGAGCGCGGTGACGGTGGCGACGCTCGGGTTCGTCAACGCGGGCTTGCTCGAGCTCCCTGCCGCGGTGTGGGTCGTGTTCGGCAGCAACGTCGGCACGACGACCACGGGCTGGCTCGTCAGCCTCTCGGGCTTCGACGTCGATCTCGAGGCGGCCGCGTTGCCCATCGTCGGCATCGGCACCTTGCTGCAGCTCACGGGGCCCACCAAGCGACGTGGCTCGATCGGTCGTGCGATCTCCGGGCTCGGGCTCTTCTTCGTCGGCGTCGGCTTTCTCCAGACGTCCTTCGCGGACCTCGCGCAGAGCGTCGACCTCGCGGCGCTTCGAGTCGAAGGAATCGGAGGGCGCGCGTTGCTCTTCGTCATCGGGGTCGGCCTGACGACGGTCATGCAGTCGTCGAGCGCGGCGATCGCGGTGACGCTCACGGCGGCCGCGGCGGGCGCCCTCGATCTCGCGGGCGCGTGCACGGTGGTGATCGGCGCGAACCTCGGCACCACGACCACGGCCCTCTTCGGTGCGATGGGTGCGACCCCGGACGCGCGTCGGACCGCGCTCGCCCATACCGCCTTCAATGTCGTCGCGGGGGTCGTCGCGTTCGTGACCTTGCCGCTGCTCTTGGTCGCCGTGGAGCGCTTGGATGCCTACGCGCCCGGCGAAGGTCTGCCGGCGCGCGTCGCGCTCTTTCACACGGGCTTCAACGTGCTCGGCGTCGTCGCGATGTGGCCCTTCGCGGGGCGGCTCGTGCAGTGGCTTCAAGCGCGTTTCGTGCCGACCGACGAGGTCGAAGGCGCGCCGGCTCATCTGGATCGCACGGTGCTCTCGATTCCACACGTGGCGCTCGCGGCGCTCGGGCGCGAAGGGTGGCGCCTCTTCGAGATCGCGCGGCGGGTGTTGGCGGCGGCGCTCGCGAGCGACGTGTCCGCGCGAACGTCCCGGCTCGAGTCCTTCGAACGTTTGCTGCGCGCGATCACCGAAGCGATCGATCGGGTCGAGGGGCGTGGTCTGCCGGCGGAGGTGGCCTCCGGGGTGCGCACGCTCCTGCGGGCCACGCGTCACCTCGTGATCGTGTGCGAGCGCTCCGACGAGCTCACCACGATCCCCGAGGGGCCCTTTCACGAAGCGCTCTCGGCGCTGCTCGCGGAAGCGGGGGGCGGGCTGGACGTCGATCGGCTCGGCGAGCTCTACGGCGTCTTGGACGAGCGCTTCGACCGTCGTCTCGACGAGCTCGCCGAAGAAGCGACGAGCGAGCGTCCGGTGCGCGAGGTGATGGACGAGCAACACGTGATCGGCGAAGCGCGGCGCGCCGCGAAGCACCTGGTGCGCGCGGCGCGTGAGCTCTCCGCGCTGCAACCGCCGCCCACCGACGATCAGCGGGTGGCGATCGCGAGGTAGAAGGGCGCGAGCGACTCCGTGAGCGGGTGGCGTTCGGCCCAACGTTGGGCGCGCAGGGCGAGCGTTCGGAGGGCGTGCTCGGTGACGATCGGATGATCCGCGTCGAGGCATTCTTCGATCGGCCACCAGTCGCCGCCGCCTTTGAGCTCGAGGATTCGAACCATGCGTCGGGTCAGGTAGAGCACGCCGTAGACGGCGAAGAACGCGCGACCGAGGTGCAGCGAATCGAGGAAGCGCGGGAGGTGTGCGTCGAGCAGGTCGTCCTCGACCTTCGGCCGTTCGGCGAGGGCTTCGTCGCCGAGCAATGCGACCAGGTCGAGCAGGCGGTGCCCGCGACCGCAACGCGCGAAGTCGAACCAGACGATGGAGGTGCCGCGCACGACGGCACGTGCGGGCCGCGCGTCGCGTTTGACGAACGAGTGGCCGGGCAGCGCCGCGAGGGTCTGTTCGAAGGTCGGGGTGTCGACGAAAGGAGCCGGCAGGCCGAGCAACGACGCGAGACGCTCGGGCATCGGCAGGTAGCGCGTCGGAGACGGCAACGTGGGGGCGTCGCGGTCGAGCCCTGCGGCGCGTCCAGACGCGTGCACGGCCACGAGCGCGTCGATGGCTGCGTGAAGCAGCGGCGGGGCTTCGGTCGGAGCGACGGAGTCCAGGCGCTGCGAGAGCCGCAGGCTGCCGAGGTCTTCCTGGATCAGCCACCCGCCTCGGGCGGCGAGGACCCGCGGCACGCTCGCGCCGCGCTCCCGCAGCGAGCGCAACGCGTGGGCTTCGAACGCGGTGCGCGTCGCGGTGGCGCGGCAGGTCGCGACGACCGCGCGCCCGTCGACCAGATGCACACGAAACGACTCCGGAGGGTTGCCTCGCACGCGCCGGGACGGCTCCACGCGCAACGCCTCACCCACGAGCGACTCGACCGCGTGTTGGGCGGCCTCGGGCGTGGCGGCGTCGACGCTCTCGAGGGTCACGTGGTCCCGAGATTAGCCCGAGACGGCCGGCGGAGGAAACGTGGGGTCTCGGCCGGTACGCGAGGCGCGGCTCCTGCGCGCACCGACCGGACCGCGTTCAGAATCCGACGCGTCGCATCACGCCGCGGGGCAGGTGACGAATCACCGCCATCACGAGCGCCCACGGGGCCGGCGCGTAGACGACGGGATCGCCCCGATCGAGCGCGCGCAAGACGGTCTCGGCGACGGCGTCCGGCTCGCCGGCGAAGGGCGGCGGCTTCAGACCCGCGGTCATGCCCGTCTTCACGAAACCGGGCTTCACCGTGACCACCTCGAGCCCTTGCGCGCGGAACTTGTGGTCGAGCCCCTCGAGGTAGCGGCTGAGGCCCGCCTTGCTCGCGCCGTAGATGACGACGGGTTTGCGGCCACGTTCGCCGGCGACCGAGGAGAACACGCAGAGCTTGCCGCCCCCTTGGGCGAGCAAGCGTCGACGCGCGGCTTCGCAGAACACGACGGTGTTCGTGAAGTTCACGCGGGTGACGCGCTCGGCGAGGCTCGCGTCGGCTTCGAGCTCGTCTTGGGTCGCGAAGAGGCCGGCGGTGACGACCACGGCGTCGACCCGGCCCAGCTTCGCGAACGCGGCGTCGAGCGCGGCGTCGAAGCCTTCGGGCTTCTCGAGGTCGCACAGGTGGGTGGAGACCTCGCTCGCGCCGCGGACGGCCAAGTCGCGGGCGGCGTCGTCGAGCGAGCTGCTCGTGCGGCCGAGGAGCGCGAGTCGGTCGCCGCGTGCGGCCATACGACGCGAGAGGGCCGAGCCCATGCCCTTGGTGGCACCGAGGAAGACGACGTTCATGGCCCCCCTATAGCAGCTGAGCCGCGGATGTCCGCGCAGGCGCCCGTGCCCGTGCCCGTGCCGTCATGTCCGTGCCGTCATGCCCGTGCCCGTGCCCGTGCCCGTGCCCGATTCTCCACTCCGCCTGTGGTCCGAGACCGAAGGCTGGACGACTTCGTGAAGCGTTGTGTTGGGGAGGGGCAGACGCGACCCGAGGACGGCAGCTCGATTGCCGCCTCGAGCACTCCGACGAGCGTCCGCCACGAATCGGGCGAGAGCGCCGATCTCAACCTCGATTTCTCTCGAATCGGGCACGGGCACGGGCACGGGCACGGGCACGGCACGCGCAGCACCGGAACGACGGAACGCAAAACGCCCGCAGCTCGCGCCACGGGCGTTTCGTCGGAAGTCGGAGAGACTCAGGCCTCGGCCGACGCCTGCTTCTTCGAGGCCTTCTTCGCGGCCTTGGCCGGCTTCGCCGCGCCGTTCGCCGCGCCGTTGGCGGTGCTGTGCTTCTTCGGCATGAGCGCCTCGGCGAGCTCCGCCGCGCGGTCCGTGCGCTCCCACGTGAAGCTCTTCTCCGTGCGGCCGAAGTGACCGTACGCCGCCGTGCTGCGGTAGATGGGGCGGAGGAGGTCGAGCGTCTCGATGAGCGCCGCGGGGCGGAAGTCGAAGAGCGAGGAGACGACCTTCGCGATCTTCTCGTCGTCGACCACGCCGGTGCCGAAGGTCGTGACGTACACGCCGACCGGCTTCGAGACGCCGATGGCGTACGCGACCTGGACCTCGGCGCGGTGCGCGAGCTTCGCGGCCACGATGTTCTTCGCGACGTAGCGCGCGAAGTACGCGGCGCTGCGGTCGACCTTCGACGGGTCCTTGCCCGAGAAGGCGCCGCCGCCGTGACGGCCCATGCCGCCGTAGGTGTCGACGATGATCTTGCGGCCGGTGAGGCCGGCGTCACCGCACGGACCACCGACGACGAAGCGACCCGTCGGGTTGATGTGGAACTTGGTCTTCTTGTCGACCATGCCCTTGGGCAGCGTCGGGACGATGACCTCGTCGAGCACCGCGGCCTTGAGCTGCTTGTGCTTGATCTCTTCGGCGTGCTGCGTCGACACGACGACCGCGTCGATGCGGACCGGCTTGTCGCCGTCGTACTCCACCGTGACCTGGCTCTTGCCGTCGGGGCGGAGCCACGGAAGCGTGCCGTCCTTGCGGACCTTCGCGAGGCGGTGCGTGAGGCGATGCGCGAGGTCGATCGGCATCGGCATCAGGCTCTTGGTCTCGCCGACCGCGTAGCCGAACATCAGGCCCTGGTCACCGGCGCCCTGGTTCTTGTCGATGCCCGCACCGACGTCGACGCCCGCGGCGATGTCGGGCGACTGCTGCTCGACCGCGGTGAGGATGCCGCAGGTGGCCGCGTCGAAGCCCATGTCCGAGCTCGTGTAGCCGATCTCCTTGATCGTCTTGCGGACGATGGCCGGGTAGTCGAGCTGCGCGCGCGTGGTGATCTCGCCGGCGAGCACGACGAAACCCGTCTTCACGAGGGTCTCGCACGCCACGCGCGAGCGCGGGTCCTGCGCGAGGCAGGCATCGAGGACGGCGTCGGAGACGGCGTCGCAGATCTTGTCGGGATGGCCCTCGGTGACGGATTCGGACGTGAAGAGATGACCGGCCATGTCGTGGTTCCTCGTCGATGCGGGGCCCTGGAGCGATCGTGCTCACGGGGACCTTCGAAGGGCCGCGGGATACGCGCGACGGCGGTTCGTGTCAAACCACCTTTCGTTCGCCCGTAGCGGGGCCGAGGTGAGCCGCGAGGCCGGGATGGCGAGGGGGCGAACACCAGGATCGCGCCGTCGTTTGGGGGCCCGTGATACCTTGCGGGAGGTCGTGGCGTTCGGGGTTCGCGGCCGAGGCGGAGACGTCCGTCTCGCGGGAAGTACGGGGTTGGGATGCAAGATGTTTGGCGATGGGTGGCGATCGTCGCGATCGCTGGTGGGTGCGCCCAAGGTGGCGGAGGGCCCCCCACGGGCGTCGATGGCGGCGCGTCCGACGGCGGGGTCGGCGACACCGGCATGCTCGGCGAGGACTGCGAGACCAACGAGGACTGCCCGAACGACGGCATCTTCTGCAACGGCGTCCTGACCTGTCAGGCAGGGCGCTGCGTCGCTTCCGCCATCCCGAACTGCAACGACGGCGTCGCCTGCACGCTCGACGAGTGCGTTCTGACCACGGACATGTGTCAGAACACCCCGCTCAGCCGCATGTGCCCGGAAGGCTCGACCTGTGTGCCGGGCACGGGCTGCGTCGAAGCGGACTCCTGTGAGTTCGACGACGATTGTTCGGGCGACGGCATCTTCTGCAACGGCGTCGAGGTCTGCCTCGGGGTCTGCACGAGCCCGGGCGATCCGTGCGACGACGAGAACAGCTGCACGCTCGACGAGTGCAGCGAGACGCCCGGCACGTGCACGAACACGCCCTTCGAGGACGCGCGCACGAACCCGATGCATTGCGGCACGGGCGCCAACGATTGCGTCGTGTGTGACGCGCCGACGGCCGCGATGCCGAACGTCGTGGCCGCGTGTCTCGACGGCGCGTGCGGCTTCGAGTGTGCGCCCGGGTTCTTCGACGACGACGACAACCTGCTCGACGGTTGCGAGGTCGATTGCCCGACCGCGGGCATGCCCGACGAGCCGGACGACGGGTTCGCGGACACGAACTGCGACGGAGTCGACGGCGACGTGGCGCGCGCGATCTTCGTGAGCCGCACCCGCGGCAGCGACGGCAACGGCGGCCTCACCCCGACCACCGCGGTCGCGAGCCTCGCGCGCGCGCTCGAGGTCTACATGACGAACCGCTCGCGGGTGCAGATCCTCGTCGAGTCGGGGACCTACGCCACGAGCGCGACGGTGCGGGTGCCGAGCGGCGTCGGCTTCTACGGCGGCTACGCGGCAGATTTCCTGAGCCGCACGAACAGCCGCGCGCAGGTGCTCTCGTCGGCCTCGGTGGCGGTCAGCGTCGAGAGCCTGACCACCGCGACCCTGATCGATCGCTTCACCTTCACGACCCAGGACCGTCTGGGCCCGGGAGAGAGCACGATCGCCGGCATCGTCCGCGACGCGTTCACGCACCTCACCCTCCGCTACGTGACCTTCGAGGCGGGCCGCGGCGGCGCGGGAACGCCCGGCACGGTGGGCGCTCCCGGCAGCCCCGGAAACCCGGGCCAGAGCCTGACCGCGAACGTCACCACGGGCGGCACCGCAGGCTCGGTCGGCGGCGGCGCGGGACGCTCGGGTCGCTACCGAGCCACGGGCGAGGCGGGTTTCCCGGGCGACCCCAACGACTCGACCTGCGGAGGCAACCCCGGTAGCGCGAGCGGCAGCGGCGGCATGGGCTGCGGCGACGGCGACCCGCAAGACCTCGCGCCCGGCGGGGACGGCGGCGTCGGCTGCAACGGTCCTCGGGGCGGCCACGGCGGCGCCGGCGGCGCGCGCGGCACGTTGATGAACGACGGCACCTACGTGCCCGCCGGCGGTGTCGTCGGTGGGCGTGGCGGCGTCGGGGGTGGCGGCGGCGGCGGCGGCGCGGGTGGCGGCGAGAACGCCAACAACTGCTGCGTCTTCGGCTGCGACTACTTCGGCACCGGTCGCGCGGGCGGCGGCGGCGGCGGCGGCGGCACCGGTGGCTTCGGCGGCACGCCGGGCAGCGGCGGCGGTGCCTCGATCGGTCTCTTGGTCTCGACCAGCGAGATCGCGGCGACCGAGCTTCGCGTGACGACGGTCGGCGGCGGCACCGGTGGCCTCGGCGGCGCAGGCGGCACGGGCGGCACGGGCGGTCGGGGCGGCACCGGCGCTTCGAGCACCGACGACAAGGCCGGCCCGGGTGGCGACGGCGGCGACGGCGGGCCCGGCGGCAACGGCGGCTGCGGCGGTGGCGGCGGTGGCGGCCCGAGCGTCGGCATCTACGGCTTCGGCGCGAGCTCGCGGATCACGCCGGCCACTCCGGTGACGATCGTCACGGGTCCGGGCGGCAACGGCGGCTCGTCCTGTGGGAACGCGGGCATGACCGGGCTTCGCCAGAACTCGGTCGACGCCGTCGGGTTCTGAGCTCGAAGGACGTCGGAGATTGGCGCGTGTCGGGCGGTTCGGGCGAGCCTGCCGGACACGCGCTTTCCGATCTCCTTCGCCGGTGCTAACCAGCCGGCTCCGCTCCCCCGCGTGGGGGAGCCTCCTTCAACCTCACGGCCTGCCTGGGTGGGCCGCCAAGCGAGCACGTCATGCTGCGCATCGGTGACGACTGGTCCTTTCCGATCGACCCGGAGGCTTCGCGCCTCTGGCTGAGCCCGAAGGGCACCTGGGGCCTCGAGATTCTCTGTCGCGAGACCGCGGTGAAGACCGACGACGGGCTCGGGGCGACGTTCGCGCCTCGCCTCGCGATCAAGGATCTCGAGTTCGACGGCCTCGATTGGCGCGAGCTCGTGGGCCTCGAGATCTACCAACACACGCCGTGGCTCGGCGAAGGCGATCCCGCCGCGACGCTCTTCGTGGTCGAGGACGGCGATCTCTCCGAGACCAAGATTCGCGTCACCGGCCACCGCGGCGCGGAGCTGATGGTCGAGATCGAGACGCTCGCGGACATCTTCTTCGACGACTCGCACGACAAGGAAGTCCCGATTCGTTTCGAGGGCTTCCTCCGCTTCTCGGGCGTGCGCTTCCGCTTCAAGGCCGAAGGCGCCGCGTCGCGAGACCCGGGCCGCCGCGCCTCGGAGCTGCTCTCGGTACACCTCGCCCCGCAGGCGTTTGCCGCGCCCGAGGTGACGAAGGTCGGCGCTGGTCTCTACGAGGCGTTCTTCCCCCCGGCGCTCGACGAGGGCGAGCCGCCGACGCGCGAGATGAACCTCGCAGACCTCGTGGGTGGTGCCTCCGGGGCCGCGCCGGTGAGCGCCGAGGTGAACGTGTTGCGTCAGAGCGCGCGGGAGCTGCTCGACGCGATGGTCCGGCAGGGCTGGGTCGAGCTCGAAGACGACGCGAAGCTCGACACGATGATCGCGGAGTTCGTCGACGTGCTCGAAGAGGGCGGGCGTGGGGCGAAGCGCGCGGAGCGCGTCAGCGAATGGCTGATGGATCGCGACGAGGTCGCGGACCTGCACGTGCTCGACGAAGAGCTCGCGCCGGTGCTCGACAAGTTCTGGTGAGTCACGGCTACGAGGGAAGCGCCCCGCAGGGGCGCTCGGGATGGAACGCCGGCCTGCCGGCGGAGGGAGGACACGGGATGAAGAAAGCGACGCTCATGCTCGCGGTGTTGGCCGCGATCGGCTGTGGCGACGACAGCGGTAGCTCGATCGTGAAGTCGGTGCTCGACGCCGAGGACGACTCGACGCAGTTCTACTGCGAGTGTTTCTACGACTCGGAGGGGTATGCGAGCGAAGCCGCCTGCCTGACCGACAACCTCTACACGAACGTGGAGAAGAGCTGCATCGCCGACGCGTACGGCCCGGTGGTCGACTTCAACCCGAGCCTGGCCCGCTGCCTCGCGCGCGTCTCGCGGGACGCGGCGAGCTGCA
>JACKEH010000075.1 GCA_020633125.1 Sandaracinus sp.
GGGGGGCCGCGCGACCTTCGACCGACTGCGCGCCTGGGCGCGCCCCTTCGGCAGCCTCTCGCGAGGGGTGGGTGCATGGGTGACGGGCGGCGAGGTCACGCTTCGACACGTCGACCTTCGCGGCGCCACGAACACCGCCGTCGAGGTCTCCGGCGACGGCGTGGTCGCGCTCTCCGACGCGCTCGCGAACGCGATCGAAGAGGTCGATCCACCGGGCGTGTTCGCGCTCTACGCCCGCGACGGAGGTCGGCTCACCGTCGACCGCGCGTGGGTGCGTGGGCAAGGTTGGCTCGTGCACGCCGACGACGGGACGGTGGCCGTGCGCGACACGATCCTCGAGGGCCTGCCGGGCGGACGCCTCTACGCGGAGAACGTCGGCGTGGTGTCGTTCTCGTCCCCCTTCGAGCTCGAGCGCGTGGTCGTCACCGGCACCAACTCCGGGCTTCTCGCGAACGGTCCCTTCGACTTCGAGATCGATCCGGAAGCCCCTCCCCCGCCGCCCCCGGATCCGATCGCCTTCGCGATCGCGGACCTGCACCTCGTCGACGTGGGCGCCGACGTGCGCTTCGGCTACGGCGTCTCGCTCGACGTGCCCTTCGTGGGCCCGATCGCGCGCGTGCACGGCGAACGCATCAAAGGCATCGCGCTCGACTCGTCGGGCGACGTCGCGTTTCAGGACCTGCGTCTGTTCGCGCCGGTCGCAGGAGGCGACGTCGACGGCAATCCGAGCTTCGCGCACGGGCTCGTCGTCCGGGCCGGAAGCGCGACCCTCGAGCGTGCCCTCGTCGAAGACACCTTCGAGGTCGCGATCGACGTGCGCGGCGGCGATCTCACGCTGGCCGACGTCACGATTCGCCGCGCCCGCGAGCGTCCCTGCGCCGTCGACACCTGCCCCGAAGCCCCCGGCGGCATCGGGCTCGGCGCGTACTTCGACGCGACCGTGCGCGCCGAGAACCTCGTGGTGGACGGCGCCGACCTCTGCGGCGTGCAGCTCGCGTTCGACGGCGCGATCGATCTGATCGGCGGCACGATTCGAGGCGCGACGGTGGGCGCGTGCGTGCAGGTCGACGGCTACGACGTCCGGCGGCTGGCCGGAGGCGTGCGCTACGAGGACAACGGCACGAACGTGGAGACGACGTCGCACGCGGTGCCCGAAGCGCCGCCTCCGCCGACGCTTTGAGACCGCCACGCCGTTAGCTGAGCGGCGGTCCGCGACCGTGGCGGTGGCCGTGTCGGTGGCCGTGTCGGTGGCCGTGTCGGTAGCCGTGTCGGTAGCCGTGTCGGTAGCCGTGTCGGTGGCCGTGTCGGTGGCCGTGTCCGTGTCCGTGGCCGTGTCCGTGTCCGTGGCGCGCAGCGCCGTCTCGGTCTCTGACTCGGTCACGCGAAGCGTGGTGGCGCGCAGCGCGGTTCCGCCCCGTCCCCGTCTCCGTCCCCGTCCCCGTCCCCGTCCCCGTCCCCGTCTCAAGCCCCTTCCATCAACGCCCGATGCGCCGGCACATCCCGCAACCACCGCTCACGCCAACTCGGATCTGCAATCCGCCGCGCCGCCGCCACGAGCCCCGCCCGCGCCAGCGTCCGCACCTCGCGCGCCTCCTCGCTTCGCCCGAGCGCCTCGAGCGCCTCGGCGTGCGCGATCGAGACCTCCGCCTCGTCTTCTTCGAGCGTACCCAGCTCGCCCAGAATCGCGACCGCACGTTCGGCGCGCGCGAGCGCGACCTCGGCGTCCGTCGTGGTGTTCGAAGCCAGCGCGAACGCGAGCGCGGCGAGCGGCGGGCTGGGTCCGGCGAGCCGCTCGGCCAGCGCCGCGGCGTTCTCGGCTACGTCGACCCCTCGCGCGGCTTTGGCGCGAAGCGTGTAGAGCTCGACGACGTCGGCGAGGCGGCGATCGCCGACCGACTCGGCGATCGCCGCCGCGGCCTCGAGGGAGGCGAAGGCGTCGTCGAGCCGCCCGAGATGCAGCGCCGCGTACGCGAGGTTGGCGTGGGCGTAGCCCGCCGCGTGGCGAAGGCCGAGCGCCGCGCAGTCCTCGAGCGCAGCGCGCAGCGCACGCACCGCGTCGTCGTAGAGACCGAGCCGGTTGTCGACGTCGGCGAGGTTCACGCTCGCCTGCGCGCGCCGCCGCACGTCGCCGCGCTCGCCGTAGAGCTCCACCGCCGCCCAATACGCGTTGCGCCGCGCGCCGAGATCGCCCGTCGCCGCCGCCACCTGCGCACGCCAGATCGCAGCCTCCGCGCGAAGCTCCGGCGCCTGCACCCAGACCAAACGCTCCGCCGCGTCCAGGCGCCGGCGCGCGTCGTCGAGATCGCCCGCGTAGAGCGCGGCGATCGCGTGACGCCCCGCGACCGACGCCCGTGTACGTGCGTCGGCGTCGTGGCTGGCGGCTTCGGCCTCGGCAAAACGCGCGAGCGCCTCGACCGGGCGCCCCCTTCGTAGCGCCTGCACGCCGCGCCGGCTCGCGCGCTCCGCGGAGGGCGGCGCGAGGTCGAGCACCCGCGCTTCGTCGTCGAGCCGCCCGGCCAGCTCGTAGGCCTCCGCGAGCACCAGCGCGACGTCGTGACGTCCCCACGCGAGCGCGCGCTCGCCGTGCGCGATCACCGCGGCCCCGTCGCCGCGTGTCGCCGCTTCACGGGCGGCACGGGAATGCCAAGCCGCCGCCTCCGGATCGTCGGCGCAGTCGAGGTGGTGCGCGATCTCCGCCGGCGACGCGCCCCGCCCGATACGCGACGCGGCGACGCCGGCGTGAAGCGCGCGGCGGCGCTCGTCCGGCAATGCGCGGTAGGCGGTCGAGGCCACGAGCGACGACGCGATGCGATGGCGTGTGCCCACCGCCTCCCGCGCGACGAGCTCGCGGGCACGCAACGCCCGCAACGCGTCCGCCGCGGCCGGCACGCCGAGCTCGGCGAGCTCCTCGGCATCGAAGAGGTCCTCGAAGACCGACGCCACCGCGAGCGCCTCGCGATCGCTCGCCGGCAACGCGTCCAGACGCGCCTGAAGCGCCGCCTCGATCGTCGCGGGCACTTCGCCTTCGTCGCGTGGCCCGCGCACGAGCTGCTCGACGAAGAGCGGATTGCCTTCGGTGCGCGACGTCAACACGTCGAGCGCCGCGTCGTCCAACGCGGGATCGATCGCCCGCGCGAGCTCGGCGACGCCACGCCGTCGCAGACCTCGCAGTGTCAGCCGCTCCACCGTCGGGCCGACCAGAGGCAGCTCGACGCGCGAGACCAAGACCCAACCGAGCGGCCAAGGGCGCTCCGCCAGACGCTCTGATCATCTCGATCACCGAACGCGGGGCCGTGTGCGCGTCTTCGAGCACGCACACGAGCCCCTCCCGCGCGAAGCGCTTCGAGCGTGGCATGACCCGCGAGCACCGCGCGATCGGCGCGAAGCTGCGCGTCGCCCCCGACGCGGTGTCGGCGCCGAGCAACGCCGCCAAGCTCGAGGCGTGGCTCGACAGACCGTGAACGTCCACGAAGCGCTCGAGGGGCTCGGCGCCGACGAGCGCCTGCACGAGGCACGCAGCGTCCCGAGCTCTTCGCGCGTGCTCGTCGCGTACACCCGCGCGACCCGCACACCGAAGCCGTGCTCTTCGAGCAAGCGCGACTTGCCGATGCCCGGGGACCTTTCGAGACACAGGACACGCGCCCGTCGTTCGTCGAGCGTCGTCTCCCAGAAGCGGCGCAGCTGCGCGACCTCGACCTCGCGACCGACGAAGGGCGTCGACGGATCCGAAGCACGGGTGTCGGAGACACGGTGCAGGCCGGGCGCGAGCTCTTCGAGCACGACCGAAGGGAACGCGGACGCGAGCTCGGCCGAGACCAAGACCCTCGGGCGCCTTTCGCCGAGGCGCGCGCGAAGGTCTCGAGCACGTCGCCTTCGACGCGATCGTCCTCCCGATCGTGGCGCGCGGCGCCGACGACGAAGAGCCCTTCGCCGTGCGCCAACGCGACCCGCAACGCGGCGTCTTGACGCTCGCGCGACCAGCCGGACTCGCCGAAGATCGCGACGAAGGGACCGGCGTCGGACGACGTCAATGCACGGCCGCCCGCACTTTCGATCGCCGCGGGATCGAGCGCGATCCGCGACCAACGTCGTGACGAGTCGGCGGACGGCGACCGTGCTCGCGACGGAACGTGGGCGCTGCCAGGCGTCGAGCGCGCGTGCGACGACGGCTCCGTCGGCCGGGCGGTGCTCGCGGGCGGGCTCGAGGCAGCTCCGAACCAAACCGTCGAGCGCGAGCGGGAGATCCGGCCGACGTTCGCGCGGCGAAGGCGCCGGACGATCGTGCGCGGCGAGCAGCTCCCTGAGCGTCGTGTGAGGGTGCGGCATCGCGCCGGTGAGCATTCGGTAGAGCACGACACCGAGCGCGTAGACGTCTGCGCGTGCGTCGACCGCGGAGGCGTCGCAGAGCTGCTCCGGCGCCATGTACGCCGGCGTACCCATGAAGGCGCCCGTACGCGTCGCCGTGCCGAGCCCGCCGTGCAGCTTCGAGATGCCGAAGTCGAGCACCTTCGGCACCCGGCTTCGGTGACGAAGACGTTCGCGGGTTTCAGGTCGCGGTGCACCACCCGTGCGCGTGCGCCGCCGCGAGCCCGGCGGCGATGCCCCGGCAGAGCTCGATCGCTTCGTCCACGTCGAGCGCACCGCGCTCCACGAGGCGCGCTTCGAGCTCTTGGCCCGCGAGCAGCTCGTAGACGACGAAGGGCGCGCCGTCCGGGGTGCGACCGACGTCGAAGGCTGCGACGACGTTCGGATGATCGAGCGCGGCGACGACCCGCGCTTCGTTCTCGAAACGCCGCCGCACCTCGGCACGTTCGGCGTGCTCGGGTGCAGCATCTTCAGCGCGACGCGTCGTCCGAGGAGCTCGTGCTCGGCCTCGTAAACGACCCCATGCCGCCCGCCCCGAGGCGCCGACGAATGCGGTAGCGACCGCCGAGCAGGGCTCCGACGTGGGGATCGCGGTCGGCGGCGCGACCGCCCTCGCGCGCGAGCACGCCGAGCACCCGACGCGCGTCGGGACGTCGATCGAGCAACGCCTCCACCTCGGCCCGGCCAGCCTCGTCGAGCTCACCGCGCACGAAGGCGCGGAGTCGCTCCACGTCGAGCGGCGCGTCGCTCATGCGCCTCCGCGGGGCGATCGAACCATCGTCGGAAGCTCGCTTCCGACGCGGCGGATGTCCAGTGCGAGCTTGGGGCGGCCGCTGCCGCACGACCGTGCCGCTGTTGCGTCCGGGGTGTCCCCTCTGCCTGGCCCCTGTGCCCTTCCGCTGCCCCGTGTCGCTCGCCACGCTGGTGCCGCTGCCCTGCCCACCCCAAAGCAGCCGAACGTGGCGTTCACGCAGCGCCGTGCCGATCCGCCGCACCCGCTTCCGCTTCGCCACGTCCCCGACGTGGCACGTCCCACGCAAGGGAAGGAAGCGTGGCAAGCTTCTCCGCCATGCGGCTTCGCGCGCTCGCGCTTCTTCTCGCGTTCTCCGCTTGTGGCGGGGACGACGACGTCTTCTTCGACGCCGGGGAGGTCGATGCGCGCGCCCCCTTCGACGGCGGGCTCGACGCGCCCGTCGCGCCGCTCGACGCGGGCGACGGCGACGCGGACGTCGACGCGGGCATCGAGCCCGACCTCTGCGCGATGGAAGACCGCGACGCCGATCCTCGCCGTGTCTTCTTCCTCGGCAACAGCTTCACCTTCACCTACGACCTGCCGGGGCTCTTCCGTCAGCTCGCGAGCGCGGGTGGCTTCACGCCGCCGATCGTCGACTCGTACACGGTCGGCGGGCAGACGCTCCAGGGGCATCGCGCAGACTCGGCCGCGAACGCCGGACCCGCGCGTATCCCGGAGGGCTGGGACGTCGTGATCCTCCAAGAGCTGAGCACCCGACCGACCGATGCGATCGGACCGGCGGAGCAGTTCAAGGTCGACGCGACCTACTTCCACGACCTCGCACGCGACGCGAACCCCGACGGGCGCGTGATCCTCTACGAGACCTTCGCGCGCCGCGCGGGCCATGCGCTCTACCCCGCGACCTTCGCCGACCCGGAGGACATGCAAGCGCAGCTTCGTTTTCACTACGACGACGCCGCCGACGAATACATCCCGCGCTTCACCGAGTCGGTCGTGCCGCCGAACGTCGAGGTCGCCCGGGTCGGCGACGCGTGGGAGGCGCAGCTCGCGCTCGGCGAACCGCCGCGCCTTCACGGATCCGACGACTACCACCCGAGCCGCGCCGGCGCGTACCTCTCCGCGCTCGTCTTCGTGGGCACCGTCTACGGCCGCAGCACGATCGGGTTGCCGGCCCTCGGCGTCGACGACGCGACCGCGCTCGCGCTGCAAGAGAGCGCCGACTTGGTGACCGGTGCCACGCGGCCGGTGCCTTCGGTCGCGTGCCCCGCTGGCATCGAGATCGGCGACGCGCTTCGCATCGACTTCGGACCCACCTCCGTGGCCGGCTGGCCCTCGCACGACGCGCTCGAGGGCAGCTCCGGTCCGCTGCTCGACTCGACCGGCATGCCGACGACCGCACGTGTCCGCACGGTCGGTTTCACGGGCACACAAACCGGCGGCGTTGCCGAGAACACGCTCGGCCTTCCCGCGGAGGTCTCCACCGACACCCTCTGGGTCGGCTCGTTCGACGGACACGAAGCCGCCCTCGCGCTCGAAGGCGAAGTGATGCTCGAAGGACTTCCCGAGGGCACGTACACGCTCACGCTCTTCGCGTCGCGCACGGGCGACGACGGCGGTCGCGGTCGCCTCACGCGCTACGCGCTCGGGGAGCGTGAGGTCGACCTCGAGGTCGCGGACAACGCCGAGCGCACCGCCGTCTTCGACGAGGTCGTGCCCGACGCGAGCGGACGCGTGCGTGTGCGCGTGCTCGTGAGCCCCGACGGCGCGGGACGATTCGGCTACGTCGGTAGCCTCTCGCTCGAACGCACGCGCTGAGCTCGGACTACGCTCGAAGAGAATCGCCGCCTTTCACGCATCGCGCGCGACGTCCTCCACGAGTTTGCCGACCGCGTGCGGCGCGTGCTCGACACGACACGCCATGTTTCGATGCGCCGTGTTTCGCCGCGCCCGACGTTGGCGAAGACCGCAACGCCGGGCGGCCGACGCCGGTCATTTGCCCTACTCCGAACGGCGTGCGCGACGCGCGCGAAGGCCCACGCCGGTGCGTTTGCGAAGGAGCGCGCGCAACGTCGCGCCGTCTTGGTAGCCGACGGCTTCGGCGATGGCGTCGATCGAGTCGTCGGTGGTGTCGATGCGGTGGATCGCCTGCGCGACCCGCAGGTCGCCGACGTAATGAATCGGCGTGCGTCCGAGCACGCGTTGCACGCGGCGCTGAAGCGTCCGTGGCGTCGTGCCGATCGATTTGGCGGCGCGCGCCATGTCGAAGTCTCGAAGGTGCTCGCGTGCGTAGACCTCGAAACGCTCGACGATCGGATCTTGGTGCGCGAAGTGATCCGGCATCGCGTAGGTCGCTTGCGAGGGGCGATCGTCGAAGAGCAGGTAGCGTGACGTGATGGCCGCGAGCGTCGGGCTCACCTGCCGCACCATCCAGAGCGCGAGGTCCACGTGCGCGAGCGCGGCGCCGGCGGTCACGAGCGCGCCTTGTTCGACGAGCATGCGGGTGTCGTCGAGCTCCACGTCGGGAAAGCGGCGGCGGAAGTCCGGCCCGAGCCACCACGTCGTCGTGGCGCGAAGCCCGTCGAGCAGGCCCGTCGACGCGAGCACGTAGGTGCCCGTGCAAGCGGCGGCCACGTGTGCCCCTCCCTCGTGCCAGTCGATGAGGTGATTGCGCGCGGCGCCGATGTCGCGTCGGGTGAGCGCGGTCGAGAGATCGTCGGGCGTCTTTTCGCCGAGCGCGGGGACCAGCACGAAGTCGGGGCGATCGAGCTCGGCGGCGCGTTGAGCGCGTACCCCGAAGCCGCGCTGCGTGCGCACGTGCCGCCGCGGACCGACGAGCGCGATCTCGAAGGGCCGTGGGGTGCCTTCGTGCGTCGCGAGCTCGTTGGCCATCACCAACGTGTCGAGCACCACCGACAGGCCGATGTCGAACATGCCGTCGACCACGAGGATGTGTACCCGCATGTCGAAATCGTAGCGCTCCACGCGAAGGGCGCCATGTCGTAATCGATGCCAAACGTGTCGTTTCCGCCACTCGCGCAACGACGCTCCGCTGCCCAGGATGCTCTCACCTCGCTCGAAGGGAGCGGGTGGATCGAATGGAGAAAGACATGACTGCCCTCACTCACTCGTTCGTCGTGAAGATCGTCGCCAAGCCCGAGCGCGCCGAAGAGGTCGCGAAGTTTTTGGCGGGCGCGGTCGAGCTGGCGCGCGCCGAGACCTTCACGCCGGTCTGGTTCGCGATGCGCGCGGACACGACGACCTTCTACGTGGTCGACGCGTTCGGGAACGCGGCGGATCGGCAGAAGCACCTCGAAGGACGGATCGCCGCGGCGTTGATGGCGAATGCCGAGGCGTTGCTCGCGGCGCCGCCGACGATCGAACCGGTCGACGTGCTCGCGGCCAAGGTTCAGGCCTGAGCCTTCTCGCGTTTCCGGGGCGTGATGCTTCGATCGCGCGCACGCGCTCCGGACCGCGCACACGAGTCGCCGAGGCGCCTCGATCGTGTGCGCGGTTCGGCACGGAGCTCACGAGCCGTCGAGGCGTGCGTCGCTTCGACGGCTCGTGCGCGAGGTTCGCTCGTTCAAGCGCATGGCTTCGGCGGCTCGCGGACGACGTCGACGGAGGCTCGCCAAGCGGGCCTCTCGTCTCTACAACTGCGCTCCGCATGGCCCGCCGAGCTCCCGAGCCGATTCGATCGCCCGAGCCCACGCTTCACGCGTTGCCGCTCGGGCCTCGGGTCGAAGCCGTCCTCGAGGTCGCGCATCGCGCGCGGCGTCCGGTGCTCTTGGAGGGGCCGACGGGGATCGGGAAGTCCGAGCTCGTGCGGGGGCTCGCGACGCGACTCGGGATTCGGCATCGCGTGCTCGATCTCTCGTTGCTCGAGCCGCCGGACCTCGTGGGTCTGCCGGTGCTCGAAGGCGGGCGAACCTCGTTTGCGGCGCCACGCATTCTGCCGACCGAAGGCGAGGGGATTCTGCTGCTCGAGGAGCTCAATCGCGCGGAGCGGTACATTCAGCAGCCCGCGTTGCAGCTGCTGAGCGCGCGACGTCTGCACGAGTACGTCTTGCCGGCGGGTTGGAGCGTCTTCGCGGCGATCAACCCGGAGACCGGGGACTATCAGGTGACGCCGCTCGACCTCGCGTTGCGTGCGCGTTTTCTTCAGGTCCCGGTGCGGGCGGACCGGGCGTCGTGGCTCGCGTGGGCAGGCGCGCACGGCGTGCATCCCGCGGTGCTCGCGATGGCGCGGTCGCACGAGCGTCTCTTCGACGAGGTGTCGCCGCGGGCCTGGACGTATGCGTCGGAGGTGTTGTTGGCGATGGGCGGCGACGAGCTGCGCGACGAGACCCTCGTGCGCGACGTGCTCGGAGGGTATTTGCCGGCGGTGTGGGTCGAGGCGTTGCTGGCGGGCGGCTCGCTCTCGGCGCGGCCCTTCGAGCTCGACGTGCACGCGTTGTTGCGCGGGTACCGACGCGACGAGAGCTACGCGCGACAGGTGCGTGCGTGGCGCGAGGCGGGGGCGACGGATCGGCTCGGTGAGCTGGTGGAGCGTTTGGTCGCGATCGTCGGGGGACCCGAGTGTGGGGTGCTCGCGGCGAAGGGGGATCTGGAGCTCGCGACGCTCGAGGCGTTGCTCGCGGACTTGCCGGGGGATTTGCGTGAGCGCGTGCAGGAGGCGATCGGGAGCAACCCGACGGCGTGTGTGCTCTTGGACGTGAGCCTCGACGACGTGCTGCGTGGGTATGGCGGCAGCGCGTTGTCGAAGCGCGTCGAGCAGTGGAAGAGCGCGCCGGACAAGCGGCATCGTGTGGCGCTCTTGGTCACGGCGTTGCGGGCGCGGATTCTGACGCCCCAGGCCGCGGTGGAGCTGCGGAAGTCGAACGCGGCGCGGCTCTCGCTCGGGCATCTCTTGGCGCAGCTCGGGGAGCGCTTCGGGTTGCCGCTCGTCGAGGCGATGCAACGCGCGGGCGTGACGCCGATTCGGCCATGAGGGGGGAGCTCGGGGAGTGGTTGCGTGGGTTCGTGTTCGAGGGCGGGTTCCTCGCGCGCTATCCGTACTACGCGCACGTGATCGCGGGGCTCGATGCGGTGCGTGATCCGAGCGTGGAGCGCATGGCGGTGTCGTTTCGCCGCGTGCCGGGGCGAGGTGGCAGGTTCTTTCTGCACGTGAACATCGAGGCGGTGTCGCGGGAGCCGCAGTTCGTGCGGGGGCTCTTGTTGCACGAGGTGCATCACGTGGTGCTCGGGCATCTCACGCATCCGAAGTATTTCGGGGTCGCGCATCCGGAGCTGCTTTCGATGGCGATGGAGGCTTCGGCGAACGAATACGTGGACGAGGCGCTGCCTTCGCCGTTGCTCTGGGAGCACTTCCGGGAGATCGGGTTTCGGGCGCGGCAGAGCACGATGGAGCGGTACGAGCTGCTCGTGGCGGCGCGTGAGGATGGGGAGGAGCCTCGGCCTTCGCGGCCTTCGCGCCCGTTGGACCCGCACGAATGGGTGAACGAAGCGACGGCGCCGGTGGGTGGTGTGGAGCATGCGCGGCAGGTGATCACGCGGGCGCGCGACGAGGGTGAGGGCGACGCGAAGCGGATGGAAGTCGGGGTGCCGCGCTTGGCGGGGAAGACGCCCGACCAGTTGTTGCTGGAGTTGGTGGGCACGGATCGGGCGCCGGCGAAGCGGGTGGATTGGCGGCGTGCGTTGCAGGATTTGGTGTCGCAGGGGCGTGCGCCGCATCCGACGTGGGCGCGGCCGAGTCGGCGCTTTCCGACGCAGGTCGGGGTGGCGCCGGGACGTACGTTTCGACCACGCGCGGTGCCGCGTTCGACCTTGCTCGTGGCGATCGACACGTCGGCGAGCATGTCGCGGCCCGAGCTCGAGGAGATTGCGCGTCAGCTGCGGCCGATCGCGGAGCTCGCGCGCGTGCTGGTGGCCGAGTGCGACGTCGAGGTTCGTCGGGTGTATCCGTTTCGCGGCGCGCTGTCGGCGGTGATGGGACGTGGAGGCACGGACCTGCGGCCCGTATTGGACGCGCGTTTCTTGAGGGCTCGGGGGGCGGATGGCGTCGTGTACTTCACGGATGGCGAGGGGCCGGCGCCGGAGGTCGCGCCGGGAGTGCCCGTGTTGTGGGTGCTGACGAAGGAGGGGCCGCCACCGGTGACGTGGGGTCGAACGGTTCGGTTCGCGTCGCACTAGCCACGCCATCCGGACGCTCCCCGCCCATCTTCTTCCCGCCGCAACGTCGGGAGGAAGATGGGCGCGGAGCGTCCGCGCGTTCGTGGACCGCGGGCGGTGCGTGTGTGCCCACGTCACACGACACAACTCACGCGCGAAGCCCCGCCGGCACGCGGAAACCGCACGCGCAGCCACGCCGGACGCTTGCGAGTCCCCGAAACCCCGTCTGTGAGACGCACCTCCGCCTCACGCCGCGCTCGCGCGCGACGTTGGCGTCCCTCGTGACCCGTGGCGGCTCGGCCGCCAGGCTCACGTCAGCGGCGGCGCGACCCCCGCGTGCGTCGCAAACCCGAAACGCCGTGCCCACAAGAAACACCCCGCGGGAAACACCACGTCCTTCTCACCCCGCAGCATGCGCAGCCGGCACTCGGCCATCTCCCATCGGAACGATGCGTCGTCCGCCAACGCGCTCCGCCGCGCCTCGCCTTGCCCCCGCCCCGCCTTCACCCGCGGGACCACCGCGTTGCGCTCTTCCTTCGAGGTCGCCCACGCGCGTGTGCTGCGTCGCATCGCCCGAAAGCGCCCGAGGAAACGCCCGCCGCGCTTCGCCACCTCCGCGTGCGCCTCCGCCACGAGCGCGTCGCGCTCCGTCTTCACCGCCTCGACGCACGCCTCGGGTGCCATGCCGACGCGCGCCGCCAGTGGCGCCAGCTCGAGCTCGATGTCCTTCGGCCAACGCTCGCTCTTCGGGTGGAACATGCGCACGACCGCGCCGTCCTCGCGATGCAGCAGCTCCGGACGCGGGATGCGCTCGCGCTTGCCCCACCCCGTCTCCTGCAAATCCGTCAGGTTCCCCGGCCACTCCGAAGGCGCCGCCACGAGCCCCGCCATCACCGCGTTCGCCTGGATGTACGCCGCCGCCTCCACCGCCCCCTGAACCGTCACCACCACCGGCTGGTTCGTCTGCCGCTTGTCGAACACCGGCAGCTTCCAACCCCGCAGCCGCTGCACACACCGCGCGAGCATCGCGTGAAAGTCGTTGAAAAAGAGCCCACGCCGCCCGAGCCAATCCGTGAAGAGCATGTGCAGGTGCGAGCTCATCAACACCACCTCGTGAAGCTCGATGCCGTGCCGCTTCGCGCACACCGCGAGCAAGTACTTCACGAGCCACACCAGCTCTCGATCCGGCCGCAGCAGAAAGCGTCGCCCCAACACCCGCCGCGTCGCGAACACGAGCTGCCCCGGCAACACCTGCTGCGCACGCGACGCACGACCTGGACGCGAGAGGAACTCCGGCTTCGTCAGAGACTGGGACCGCAACGGAGACGGGGATGGAGACTGAGGCATCGGCCACCGCGTTCCAAAACGCGTGCCGACACATTCAACCCGCGGATTCCCGCCAAATCCGCGCCGCCGACCTCCCACACCACGTGGCGGCGGCGGACGAGTGGCGACCGAAGTGGCGGCGAAGAGAGTGAATCAGTTGCACTGATTCATGCTCTTCCTGCTCTTCGAGGGCGGCGCGCCCGCTCCCCCAGCCGGCAAAGCCGGATTGGGGCCCCTCCCACCACCGAGCATCTCCGGCACTCGCACGGATTCGATCCGTGCAAATGGCGGCTCAGTCGTCTTCGATCCGCACGTCGATCTTCCCACGCGCCTCGGGGAAGACCTCGATCGCATCCAACACCGCGGGATGGCTCATCGCCCGCCGCTTCTTCGCGCTCCGCTCCGCCTCACGACGCGTGGCCTCGATCGCGGCCACGGTCCGCCCGCGCACCTCGGCATCGAAACGAATCTCGATGACGGGCCGCCCGCCCAAACGCTTCGCCGCCGCCCCCGCGATCGCTTCCTTGGCCGCTGGCGCCTCGGCCTGCCGCCCGTAGAACGACCCGTGCTGGAACGCGAGCACGATCCGCTCCTTCGACACGACCCGCGGCACGCCGTGCTCGAGCACCGCCGCGAGCGCTGGCTTCGCATCACGCAACGACGCCACGAGGCGCTCCCACTCCTGCAACGCCGGGCGCAGAACCTTGGCGCCCGTCGCGACGTCGGTCTCGAACGCGTCGTCGTCATCCACGGGAGGCGGCGGCGCCACCTCCTCCTCCATCACCGGCGGCGTCGACGAAACACGTGGTGGGCTCTCGTCGTCGTCGGCCGCGGGCGCGCTCGACCGCGACTCGGGCTCTCGACCGCCGGACCGTGCCATCGCCTCGCGCGCGAGAATCTCCCACGGCTTCTCGCCCGTCTTGCCCCGCGGCGGTTGAGGACGCGGCGCCTGCGGACGAGCCTCCGACGACGACGACGAAGACGAAGCACGCTCGGCCGGCCGGCTCTCGGCCTCCGCGCTTCGCGAAGGCTCCCGACCACGCGGAGGCTCTCCCCCACGCGCCCCACCCGACCGCGCCCCACTCGACGAGGGCGGCGAGCCCCCACGCTCCAAACGCTCGAGCCGCACAAGGAGCTCTCCCACATCACGCAACGCAGGTCGTGTCGCCGCACGCACGAGGCCCATCTCCAACATCAAGCGCGGCGAGCTGGCCTTCGCGACCTCGTCGACGAGCTTCGAGACGATCGCGAACACACGCTGCAGCTCCATCGGATCCTGCGCGCCGGCGAGCGCCTGCGCGGCCTCGCGCTCTTCGTCGACGAGATCGACGAGCACCCGATCGTCCCCCGCCACCCTCAGCACGACGAGATCCCGAAGCGTCTGCACGAGCTGCTTCACGAAGTGGTTGGGATCCGCACCGGACGCGAGCGTGTCGTCGATCGCACGCAGCACCGCCGCGGCATCACCCGACAACACCGACGAGAGCGCCCGATGCAACGCCGCTCGACCCGCGATGCCGAGATGCCGCGCGACGTCCTCCCCGACGAGATGATCGCCACCGAACGCGACGAGCTGGTCGAGCAAGGTGAGCGCATCGCGCATCGAGCCCGCCGACTCACGCGCCACGAGCGCGATCGCGTCGTCGTCCGCCGTGATGCCCTCGCTCCCGAGCACCCGACGCACGTGATCGGCCACCACGGTCTGTGGGATCAGCCGAAAATCGTAGCGCTGGCACCGCGAACGAATCGTCACCGGAACCTTGTGGCTCTCGGTCGTCGCGAAGATGAACTTCACGTGCGGCGGCGGCTCCTCGAGCGTCTTGAGGAACGCGTTGAACGCGCCCGTCGAGAGCATGTGGACCTCGTCGACGATCACGATCTTCGAGCGATCGCGCGCCGGCCGATACGGCAACGACTCCTGCAGACGCCGCACGTCGTCGACGGAGTTGTTCGACGCGCCGTCGATCTCCTGGACGTCCATGTCGACGCCCGCCGTGATGTCCTTGCAGATCGCGCACTCGTTGCACGGCGTGGCGGTCGGCCCCTTCTCGCAGTTGAGCGCCTTGGCGAGAATGCGGGCCGTGGTGGTCTTGCCGACGCCTCGAACGCCCGTGAAGAGGAACGCGTGCGCGACGCGATCGGCCGCAATGGCGTTGCTGAGCGTGCGCGCGACGTGCTCCTGGCCGACGAGCTCGTCGAGCGTCTGCGGGCGGTACTTCCGAGCAAAGACGGTGTAGGCCATGGAACGCGGCAGCCTACTCCTTGAGGCCGCCCGGACAAAGCGGGGCGAGAGGCTCCGCAAACGATCGCCCCCATGCGCACGCCGCATGACCGCCGCTCGACCGTACGACGCCGCGAAGGCGCCCGAAAACACCCGCCACGGCCGGGAAATCCCGCGAGACGCGAACGCGCGTCAGACGACCCGGGGAGGCACGGCCGGTGGAATGCTGCGCTTCTTCTTGGGCAAGAAACACAAGGGCTCGAAGAGCACCTGGGCCTCGGGCGGCAACGGCGCCACCAAGTCCACGAGCTCCTGCTTGCGCAGGTAGATCTCCTCGCGACGCCCGTCCGCACGCTCGATCTTCAACGAGAGCTCGCTCGGGTTGGGCGAGTGCGCGTCGACCTGCGCCGCGATCGGCGCCAAACGCGCGGCGATGCGATCCAAGACCAAGCGCACCAAGCCACGCTCGAAGACGTCGTGCTCGTCGAGCTGCGCGAAGACGAGCCGTGTCTTGCGACCGAGCAGCGTGAGGCATTCGTTGCGAAGCGTCTCGGCGAGATCCTGAATGCGTTCGAGGTCGTCGCCCTGCGAGGTGTAGGGCGCCTCGCTCTCCCCGCCCTTCTCGTTGCGCCGCGTCAGACGCGCAAGCGCTTGGCCCTCGAGCCCGACGTCGAGGTCGATCACGAACGCATCCCGCGGCGCGTCGGGCTTGCGCCGCAGGTGCAGCTCCATGGAGTCGGGCCCGATCTCGAGCTCGCTGACATAGAAGTCGTCGAGCGTGTGCACGTCGGGATGCAGCGAGCTGCGAAGGAACGCCTTCTTGAAGCCGACCTGCAAGGTCACGCCCGGAGAGATCTCGCCGAGCTTTCGCGGACGGCTCCACACGGGATCGCTCGCGACGTCGATCATGAAGCTCGTGGTCAACGACGCCGGATGCGTGAGCAACACTTGGCCGTGCGGCGCCGTGCCCCCGAGGCTGAGCGAGAGCGCCCATCCGAGCGTCGGCAGGGGATCGGCGAGGAAGTACTTCGACAAGACGTCGCGAAGCTCGATGCGCTTGTCGCGAATCTGCGTCGTCACCCCGACCGAGTCCGCGTCGAGGTGCTGCGCTCGCGTCTGCTTCGCGTGCGCGGCGACGCGTTCGACGTGCTCGAGCAGCTCGCGCGCGTGCGGGCCGACGAGTTGGGTCGCGCCCGATCGCGCCGCGCGATCCGCGATCGACGCGGTCACGGCGTCGAAGAAGCCCTGCAGCGCCTCGATCGCGTGCAGATGCTCCTGCGCCCGATCCCCGAGGTTCTGCTCGAGCTGGTCGGCTTCGTGTGCGAGCAGGAGCGCGCGGCTCGCCGCCTTCACGAACGTGCGCAGCTGCGCGAGGAAGTCGTGTCCGTCCGGAAACGGCGACGAATCACCGAAGAGGTAGGTCGACACCGAGACAGGGTATCCGGTCCGGGGGCCACGGGAAACGATCGTCCGACGCGAGCCGTTCGGCCCCCCCGAAACCAACGCTCGAGCGCACGTCCCGACCGCACCTTCGTTTCGAAACGAGGCTCGTGAGGTCGGTCCGTCGCCGCGCTCACGCGAAGAAGAGCGCGCCAGGCGCGGACGCCTCATCGCGATCCCGAGGGTCACCGCGAACGCCGTGAACTGACCCGGCACGCCGCGGGGCTTCGTCGTCATCCCGACCAACACGAGCGCCGACGCGAAGACGAAAGCGGCGAGAACGTGCACGCACGAGCCCGCAGCCTACTCAACGACGACGCAAACGCGCGAGCAACGCCGCCGCCGCCTTGGGGTCGCGCAAGGCACGCTCGAGCTCCGCACGCGCCTCGTCGTCGAGCGGTTCGCCCGCGACCTTGCCGAGGTGATGCAAGACCTTGAAGAGCTCGGCACGCGGCAAGCGCGGCTCGCGGCTCTTCTTCGTTCGCCCCGACTGCACGCCGCGCGCGCCGCGACCCCGCTCCGCTGCGCCACGGCGCGGGCCGTCGCGGCCGAGCTCGAGCTGTGGGGTCGTCGGTCGAGGCGCGCGCGCGCTCGCCTCGGCAGGCGCACGAAAAGGCACCGGCGGACGGCGCGGCACCTGCAAGGGTCGACCGTCCTCGGTGCTGCTCGCGTCGATCGGGACCCACGCCGGCCGACCGCGCGCGTCGACGAGAAAGGCGAGCGCCCACAGGTGATCGGGCTCGCTCGCGGAGCCTCCGTCGAGCACCCACCCGCTCGCGAGACCGGCCGGAATCCCGACGCGACGCATCAGCTCGCACGCGAGCGCGTTGAGTTCGTAACAGACCCCCGCGCCGAGGTGCTTCGCGTCCGCACCGACGTGCAAGGCCGCAACGTGGGCGTGCGCGCGCCCCCGCGTGACGCGCGCGAGGTACCGACCGACGGCCGGGTCTTCGAGGTAGCTCGGGTCGTAGCGGTAGCGCCGACGCACGAAGTCGCGCACCGCCAGCGCGCGCTCGAAAGGCGAGCCCTCGTCGTCGAACGAAGCGACGAAATCGAGCACCTCCTCGGGCAGCTCGGCGTCGGGTACGAACGAGTCGAGCGCCCCGACCCCCGAAGCGACGCGCGCGTCGTCGAACGAAGGCGCCGCGCCGAGCCGCACGCGCAGACGAAGCTCGGTGGCACGCTCGAGCCGCACGAGCTGAGCACCGCTCGCACCACGCCACGCCGCGACGTCTCCTTCCGAAGCCCGCAGCTCGACGAGCTCGCCGTAGATCGGAATCGGCAACACGGACTCGCCGGCGGGCAGTCGCCCTCGCATCGCCACGGTGCCCACGTCGCCACGCACGTCCGGTCGCGGCACGTCGCTCGGCTCCCAGCGTTGGCCGCGGCGATCGAAGCGTGTGACCACGAGCTGCGGCGCGTAGACCCACGGGGCGGGCAGACGCGTGGGCGCGAACGCGAAGCCGACCCCTGGGACCTCTCGACGCGCGTCGAGCCAACCGTCGGTGCGGTCGAGCTGCGAGCCGAGCGTGTCGCGGGGCGCGAAGAGATGCGCGTCCCGTGCGCTCGGCTCGGCGACCCTCGCTTCGCGTGCCTCCTTCGTTTCGCGCGTCTCGCGACCCGGCTCGCCGCCGAAGAAACGACGCACGCGGTCGAAGAGCTTCGGTCGAGGCGGCGCTTCGCTACGCCTCGGCGCCGGCGCGTTCGCAGGCACGTCCGTGGTCAACCGCGCGACGGCCGCCGCGCGCTCGCGTGGCTCGGGCGCCAGCGCGGGCGCGGCGAGCGAGGGATCGTCGAGCACGTCGACGATCACTCGCAGCACCTGGCCGTCGAACGCCGCCGGCGCCGGCACCCGCACGGTCGCA
>JACKEH010000076.1 GCA_020633125.1 Sandaracinus sp.
GGCCAGCACGGACACGCACTTCGTCCACCTCGCGTGGCGCAACGACCACGCGGACCTGAAGGACCTCCCCTTCCCCATGCTCGCGGACACGAAGCACGAGCTGTCGACCGCGCTCGGCATCCTCCACAAGGACGCGGGCGTCTGCCTTCGTGCGACGTTCATCGTCGACCCCGACAACATCATCCGCTGGGTCGGCGTGAACGACCTCAGCGTCGGCCGCTCGGTGCCCGAGGTCCTTCGCGTCCTCGACGGCCTGCAGACGGACGAGCTCTGCCCCTGCAACTGGGAAAAGGGCCAGGACACGCTCTCGGTCTGAGCGTCCTGCATCCTTCGTTCGAGAGAGCCGCTTCTTCGGAAGCGGCTTTTTCGCTTTTTGCGCTCGCTTCGCTCCGCAGGTTGGGCACCGCCGCCCTCGCTTGCGCGGGGACGGTCGTCTCACGGACTCCTGCGGCTCCACGGACTGCCGCTTCGACGGAAGGTCAGAGCCCCAGACGCATCCACAGCACGACGCTGCGCCCCGGCCCCTGAATGCTGCTGCCGTGCACGCGGTATGCGGCGTCGCTCAGGTTCTCCGCGACCAGCCCGAGAGCGAGCCAACCGCGGTAGGTCCAGCCCGCGCGAAGGTCCATGACCGCGTAGCCCGGCGTGCCGCCCCGCGGAATGCGTGGGTCCGAGGCGTCGGCGACCGCGAGCCGCCCTTGCGGCGCGGCCCAGCGAAGCGCGGCTCCCACCCAGAGCCCCGTGCCAGCGTGCCGCCAGCGTCCTTCGAACGTCCCCTGCGGCGGGGGCACACGCGAGAGCGGCACCCGCGTCCCCGGCGGTGTCGCGCCGCGGTCGCCGAGGCTCGGACCGTCGCCCCACGCGTAAGAGAACGTCGAGCGCAGCGTCACCTCCGCCGGCAGGTAGAGCGTGAGCCCGCCTTCCGCGCCGAAGAGCCGCGACGCTTCGTCCGCGTTCACGAGCTGAAAGGGATCACGCGAGCCGCCGCACTCGGGCGTCGAGGGAGGGCAGTCGGCGATCTCGCGGACCACACGCTGAATGCCGTCTTCGATTCGCGTCGCGAAGGTCCAAAGATCGAGCCGCAAGAGCTCGGTCTCACCCATCACGCCGAGCTCGGTCGTCAGGCTGCGCTCCGGCTCGAGCGACGCGTTCTCGAACTGGAAACCCGGCCCCACCTGCTGGCGCGCCGTGAGGTCGTCCAGGTTCGGCGCGCGAAAACCCTGGTCGACGTTGAGCGCGATCGACCAGCCCGGCCGTACCTTCGCGGCGAGCCCGGCGCGCGCGACCGGCGCGACGAAGGTCCGATCGATCGACGAGGTGCCCGACTCCACGTCGCCCGGCGCCGAGGCGTCCACCACGGCGAGCCGCGCGCCGCCACGCATCACGAGCCAATCCCACGCCCGCGCTTCGAGCTCGGCGAACAAACCGCCCGTGAGGTAGCGCGAGCCGTCGAGGTATTGCCCGCGGCTCAGCGGCGTCGTCACGTCGATGTCGGTGAAGGTTCGCTCCCCGTTCGAGCGGTGCACGTCGTCGCGAAACGCGTCGAGCCCGTAGCGCACGCGAAACGACACGTGCTCGCCGATCGGCTTGGGCGCGGTGGCGGCGCGAAAGGTGAAGCCGAGCGTGTCGACCACGTCCTGCCACCGAAAACGAATCGCGGAGCGCGGCCGATCACGCACGCGCCGCTCGAGATGACGCTGGTGCGAGAGCACGAGGTCGACGTCGCGCATCGGTCCGGCGTCGCCACGAAGCGCGACGTACGAGAGCGTGCGGAACTGCCGATCGATCTGGAGGCACTCGTCGATCGGCGCTTCCGGCGACGGGCATTGGTCGGTGCGCGGCGCGTCCATCTGCCGGTAGCCGTAGGTCGCGGCGACGAGGCGAAGCGTGCGACGAAGCCGGTGCTCGAGCCGCGCGTCGTAGGTCGCCTCACGAAACCCGGTGCCGAGCTGCGTGCGCCACTTCGACGGGTCGTTCGGGTGCGTGGGCTCTTCGGCGAAACGCGGCACCCACGGCGCGACGTCGCCCCGGGTGACGGGCGTGTCGACACGATCGCGATGACGAACGACGCCGCCCGACTCGAGCAGGTCGACGTCGCGGTAGCCGCCGCCGACGAGCAAGCCGGTGTCGCGTCCGAGCTGCAGCTCGAGCTGCGCGCGACCGCCGATCTCGCGGTCGGCCGAGCCGTAGCGAAAGAAGACCCGCGGTCGTGCGCTCACGCCGTCGCGCGCGGGGTCCAAGCGAGGTCGAATGGGCGTCGCCAACACCGCGCCGCCCAGCGCGTCGGAGCCCCAACGCACCGACGAAGAGCCGCGAATCACGTCGAGGCGGGCGAGCGTCTGCTGGTCGACGGTGAAGAAGTATTGGTTCGGCCCCTGCCGGTAGAGGCCGTTGTTGAGTCGAATCCCGTCGAAGAGGTGCACGACCTGTTGGCCGGTGAGGCCTCGGACGTAGGGGCTCGCTTGGCCGTGCGCGGTCTGTTGAATCGCGACGCCCGGCTCGAAGCGCAAGGCGTCGGGCGCGGAGCGGGGCTGGCGTTCGTCGAGTTGGGCCCGGGTGACCGTCGAGCGGGCATCGTCGCGGGGCGCGGCGGGATCGTCGTCGACCCAAACCAGCGCCGTAGCGCCGAAATCGGGCTCGGTGGTGGCGCCGTAGCCGTAGTCGTCCACGTCGTCGTCCACGTCGAGGTCGGCCCGTTCGTCGGTGAGCTCGGCGCTCTGGGTCTCGGCCTCGATCGCACCGTCGACGTCGTGTTCCTCGGCGACTACGGCCTCCGAGCTCGAAGACGACCCGTCCTCCGACTCGGACGGAACCTGCGCCACCCCACGTGTCGCGAAGGCGAGCACGAGCAGGTGAGCGAAGGTCCGAAGCGAAGGCGACACGCGGCGGCGGAAGCTACCAGTCCCATCCCTTCGGAGCGAAGGGTGGATCCCCTCGATCCACGTTTCCTCGCGAAGGTGGTGACCCGCTTTTGTCCGGGATCGGTACGTTGAGTAGTGCCCCGGCATGCACGTCGTGGCTGAAGTCCCCAACCGGAGCGGCCGCTCCGAAGTCGAGTCGACCATGCGACGCACCCCCTGGTGGCTCTGTGCGATTCTCCTGAGCGCTTGCAGCTGCGAGAGCGGCCCGAGCGGCGGGCCCTGCTCGACGAACCCGCCCGACCTCGCGTGCAGCCGGTCGTGCGTGAACTCGACGAACTGCCCGCCCGGCTACCACTGCTCGCCCGGCGGGCGTTGCTACGCCGAGTGCGACGCACGCACCGGCGACGGTTGCCGCTCGGACGAAGGCTGCACGATGGACGGCCAGTGCATCGAGCTCGCGACCGCGGGTGACGCGCGCGTGGCGATCCCCGGGATGACCGGCGACGGCGGCGATCCTTTCGTCTGCGCCGAGGTCGAGATTGGCGCCACGCGCGTGACACCGAACGTGATCGTCGTGGTCGACCAGAGCAGCAGCATGAACGACAGCTTCTCCGGCGGGTCACGGTGGGACGTGCTCCGCGATTCGCTGCTCGCGCGGGGTGGACTGATCGAGGACCTGCAAGATCAGGTGCGCTTCGGCTTGGCGCTCTTCTCGGCGCGCGCCGAAGGCTCGAGCTCCGGACCGCCGATCGGCATGTGCCCAATCGTGGAGACCGTGCCCCCGGCGTTGAACAACTATGCGGCCATCGAGGCGGTCTACGGCTCCGCCGAGCCGATCGACGAGACGCCGACCGGCGACAGCCTCGACTTCTTGCTCGATCAACTCGAGTTCGCGCCCGACCGCACGGACGACCCGACGATCTTCGTGCTCGCGACCGACGGCGAGCCCGATCGCTGCGAAGAGCTGAACCCGCAGAACGGGCAGGAGGAGAGCGTCGCGTCGGTGGAGCGAGCGTACCGCGCCGGCGTGCGGACCTTCGTGATCAGCGTCGGACGCGGCACCGTCAGCGCGGAGCATCTGCAAGACGTCGCGAACGCGGGCCTCGGGCGACGCGACGGCGAACCGAACGCGCCCTATTGGGAAGCCGGAGACGACGACGGCCTTCGAAGCGCGTTGCGCGAGATCGTCGGTGGCGCGCTCAGCTGCGTGGTCGAGCTGCGTGGCCGCATCGAGCCGGGCATGGCGTGCTCGGGGCGCGTGGAGCTCAACGGTGTCGCGCTTCCCTGCGACGACCCGGACGGCTGGGAAGCCCTCGACGAGTCGACGATCGAGCTGCGGGGCGAAGCCTGCGACCGCTTGCAGAACGGCGCCGGCGCCGAGCTGAAGGCGACGTTCCCCTGCGACATCGTGTTGATCTGAAGGCGAGTCGATCGAAAGGCGCGGCGCGAGGTCTCCACGACCTCGCGGCCTCGGGCGCACCGTTCTCGGCGCCTTCTTCCCAGGTCACGACGGCCGCCGCGACTCCAGCTCGCGAGCCCGCTCAGTACACGATCGGCGGCGACGGCCAGTCGTCGTCCCAGCCTTCGACGGCGGGCTCTTCGGTCTCGAGGTGAGGCGCGACGAAAACCGCGGCCCCCGCCAACGCCAACACGATGGGCGCGCGCGCGAGCTGCTGGCCCGGCGTGAAACTCTTGCCGCCGTTGTGGCGGTCGCACGCGCGAAGGCCACCGACGAGGTCGTAGAGCATCAGCACGGGGATGCAGCTCATCCACTCGACCCCGAAGCGCATGCCCAACACGAAGGCCGCCGCCTCGAGCCCGAAGAGCAGCCAGCCCGTCGTCGCTTCGCGCGCGTAGAAGTGGCCCGACCCGAACGTGAGCGCGAGCGAGCAGAACGCGGCGACGCGTTTCTTTCGTTCGTCGCCGTAGCTTCGGTCGACCGCTTCGCCGCCGCGGTAGGGGCCTTCGCCCGCGGGTGGCGTCGGGTCGATGGGCCCTTCGAGCAGCTCGTCCGGGTTCTCGAGACCTTCGAGCACCTCGCGCGCGCGCTCCTCGTCTTCCGCCCGAACCTGGATCGGGATCACGACGTAGTTCGCGCCCGAGCCGAGCATTTGCCCGTGCTGGAGGCCTGGCGTGGAGACGTCGATCCCTGCGCTTCGAAGCACCTCGGCCCGCATCTGCGCGGCCACCGGATCCAGATGACGTTCGAGGATGACGATGGAGCCGGGCTTGGACATCGTCCCGAGGGTACCGGTCGCGAGGCCGAACGTCAGGCGCGACCTGCCCGACAGCGGACGGAGGTTCCGGGCAGGGCCGAAAAGGCCGCCGATTGGCGTTCCCGAATCGCCCGCGCTACCAAGGCGCGCGATGAGTGAGAAGCCCAGCCAGACGAGCGCCGCGAAGGCCACCGAGGTCGTGGACGACGAGCCCTACCCCATGCTCGGCGTGCGGGCGGCGATCGGCGGCACGCTGATGGGTCTGGCCAACCTCGTGCCGGGCATCAGCGGCGGCACGATGTTGCTCGCCTCGGGCGTGTACCCGCGCTTCATTCAAGCCATCGCGGAGCTCACGCGACTTCGATTCAAGAAGCGCTCGATCTTCACGCTCGGCGTCATCTTGCTCTGCGTCGCGCTCGCAATCGTGTCGCTCTCCGGCCCGGTGAAGAACCTCGTCGTCAGCCACCGCTGGGTGATGTACTCGCTCTTCATCGGCCTCACGCTCGGGGGCCTGCCGGTCGTGTGGAAGATCGCGAAGCCCGCGACCTCGCAGACCTGGATCGGCGCGGTGGTCGGCTTCGTGCCCATGGCCGTGCTCGCGTACTTCCAGATGAAGGGCGCCGAAGGTGGCGGTGGCACCGAGAGCTTCGCGTACCTCTTCCTCGCCGGCGTGGTCGGCGCGAGCGCGATGGTGCTCCCCGGCATCAGCGGCGGCTACATGCTGCTCGTGATGGGCGTCTACGTGACGATCCTCGGCGCGGTCGAGGCCTGCAAGGACGCGGTGAAGGCGAAGGACTTCGACGCGCTCATGGGCCCCGCGCTCGACGTCGTGTTGCCTGTCGGTCTCGGCGTCGCGATCGGCATCCTCGTGGTGAGCAACGGCTTGAAGATCCTGCTCGAGCGTTTCGAAAAGCCCACGCTCGGCTTCTTGCTCGGCCTGCTCGGTGGCTCCGTCTTCGGTCTTTGGCCCTTTCAGGTCGGCGTCGCGCCGGAGCTCGGCTCGACCTTCAAGGGCCGCCTCGTCACCGAAGAGATTCTCGCGGAGCTCACGCCCGACAAATACCCGACCGAGCTCTTCACGCCTTCGATCGGTCAGATCGGTGGCGCGCTCGGTCTCGTGGTCGTCGGCTTCGTGCTGACCTCGCTCGTCGCGAAAATCGGCGGCGGCAAAGACGAGGCGAAGCAGAAGGGCGCCGCGGCTGCTGCCGCCGAGTGACGCCCTTTCGAACGGCGCCCCCCGAGGCCGGCTCCCCGCGAGGTGCCGGCCTTTCGCGATGCGCACGCAGCGATGGTGCGGGCCCCTTGGTGAAGCGTGCAGCTCAAGCGACGGCGGGGACGGCGGACGCCGAGGCGGAGCTCGACGCGACGTCGACTCGAATGCCTTCGTCGAGCGAGTAGCGCCCTTCGCGGTACGCACGCCACGTCGCTTCCGGCGTCTTCGGCTGCCGCGCGCACCAACGCAGGTACGCCGCGAAGACGATGTCCGGGTCGTCGACTTGCTCGGGCGGAACCTCGAGCTCGCCGGCCAAGAACGCCTCGACCGCTTCGAGCAGGTTCTCGTGGTAGCGCTCGTAGACGACGAGGTCGCGGAAGTACGCCGCGCGTGGGTGGGTGCCTTCGACGATCGCCCGCGCCTCGTCGCGCACCTCGAGCAGCCGCGCCGGGTCGAGCTTCAGGAGCTCGAGGTCGTAGTGGAACTGCACGCCGTCGTGGTGGGCGCCGATCAGGTGGCGAACCACACGCTCGGGGGAGCTGGCCAGACCACTGAAGTCGAGCGGATGCACCGCGCGTTCGGCGAGCAAGAAGGGGAAACGCAGCGGACGGGCCCGAAAGAGACGAGCACGCCAGGTGGTGCGCGGCGCGAAGTCCTTCGACATGCCGATGCTCTCGGGGCGCGTGAAGACGCGATGCCACATGCGCAGCACACCGAGCTGAATCTGCCAGAGGTTCGGCACCTCGTCGTCGCCCACGAGCCCGCTGGCGCGAACACGCTCGAGGCCGTCGCGAATGGCGCGCGGAAAGAGGAGGAGGTGCGAGTGCAGGGGAAGCTCGGGCATGTCGTTCTCCGAGGGATTGAGACGGAAGAGGTGCTCAGGAAGCGAGGCGCGTGAGGGTGCTGGCATCGCGTGCCGCGAGGAGGTTGGCGATCGACGCCGCAGGCGGGCGCTCGGAAGGAGGCGCGGCGAGCGCCGCGAGCAACGCGCGATACGCGACGACGTTCGTCGCCGGCTCGGCGTAGATCGCGTCACGAAGCTCGGGCAGCTCGGCGAGCACGTTCGCGACCGGGCTCGCACAGAGCTGCAGCACGGGACTTCGGGTCGCCGCGAGCAGCGCCGCGAGCACGTCGAGGTCGGCCGCCGCGACACGGGCGACGTCACCCGAGCCAGCCGCGACGACGAACGCCTCGACCGCGTCTTCGATGGGCGCGGTCGCATCGACCTCGAGCGCGAAGAGGCGCTCCAGCACCAAGGTCGCGAGCTGGCGGCGCACCGCGAGCAGGTCCCGCGCGACCTCGAGACGCTCTGCTTTGCTGCGACCGACCACCAAGGCTGGGAGCAAGTCGAGGGTGCCGCTGCGTCGGTAGTCGCGAACCTGGTAGCCGCTGCCCTGACGTACCGAGAGCAGGCCTTCGGCCGCGAGCCGAGAGAGCGCCGCACGCACGGTGCCGCGGTTGACCTCGAAGCGAGCCGCGAGCTGTCGCTCGGGAGGCAGCCGGCTTCCGGCCGCGAATCGACCGGAGGTGATCTCGTCGCGGAGGACGTCGGCCACGTCGTCGACGGCGCGGGTTTCGAGCATGGGCGCCAGGATGATTGGTTGAACCAATTTCGACAAGGGACCCCTTTGAGTCTCCGCACAATTGGTCGGACCAATCTTCACGAAGCCGTTTAACCCCGCTTTACCCGACGGATACGGCGGTCGTCGTTAGGTGTCTCGAGCGCTCGAGTGGGCGCGCAGGGAGGGACCTCATGCGTCATCGACTCTTCAATCGTCTGTTCGTGCTCGGCTTCGCGTTCGCCTTCGGATGCGGCTCGGACCCTTACGATCCCCCCGAAGACCCTGCCCCCGCGGACTTCGCGCTTCGGGCGACGGTCGGACCCGAGGGAGGCCGCCTCGAAGGAGACGCCGACGGCCCGCTCGCGGGGGTGGCGCTCGACATCCCGGCGGGTGCCCTCGACCGAGAGACCGAGGTGGTCCTTCGCGCCACCGTCGACGGTACGCCCCTCGCGATCACGGCCGAGCGCATCGGTCCCCACGTCGCCATCGAGCCGGCCGAGCTTCGCTTCGCGCTCCCCGCGCGCCTCACGGTGCCCTTCGACCCCACGCTTCGCGAGGCGTGGTCGACGCCGCACGAGGACTGCCGCGTCTGGCTTCGTGAGGGCGAAGGATGGGCACGTGCAGACGCGCTCGAGACCACGCCGGAGGGTGTGACCGTCGCGATCGAGGCCGCCACCGTCGCCGCGGCGGGCGTGCTCGTGACGCCGCGCGCGCCGAGCTGCCGTCTGACCGGCACCTGTCGCGACTTCAACACGTGCTTGGGGAACGGCAGCCTCTGCCTGACGCAGCTTCCCTCACCCCAGGTCGCCCCCTTCGAGACGGCGAGCGCGACGGTCGAGGATGGTTTCCTCTACTTCACGCACGTACCGAGCCCGAACCAGATCACGCTGGCCAAACACGATCTGCTCTCGCGGGTGTCGCAGACCGACTTGCTCGCGACGCTCACCGCGCGCCCGACGGGGAGCGTGCAACCGCGTGGCCGCATCCAGATCACGAACACCGGCGACGCGTGGGTCGGCATGGTCGGCTTCGGCAACCTGCGTTTCCGAGAGTCCGCGGTGGGCCGCTTCGACCCGACCTTCTCGCAGCTCGCCGCCGGCGTCGTCGTCGACGATCGCACCCAGAGCGAGGTCGTCCGCCTGACCCAGACCCGCTCCTCGCTGCTCGGCCGTGTCGGCAGCACGTCGTGGGTCCTCGGCCCGCTGCTCTCGGGCGAGCGCGTGTTCGCTCGTTCGGCGCTCATGGGACGCACGACGGGAGGCCGCGAAGACTACGTCTACCTCGGCACCTCGAGCGGCAGCTTCCGTTTCGATGCGCGCCGCGCGGCGAGGCCCGTGGCCAGCTGTCGTGGGCTCACCGTGAACGTCGACGCGGACGACGAGACCTTGGTCGCTGGCTGCAGCGACGGAACGGTGGAGGCCCGCATCGGCTCGTTCGAGCGACCCGCGACCTTCTCGCTCGGGGTCACGATCGGGTCGATGGCACTGACGCCGGACAACGTGCTCTACGTGACGGACCCGAGCCGCGCCGAGATCGTGCGCGTCTTGCTCCTCTCGGCCTTCACCGAGGGTCCGATCGTGGTCGAGTACCTGCCGTTGACCGATGCCGAGCCCGGCACGCGCGAGCACGACCGCATGCTCCCGCGCGCGATTCGCTTCGACGACGACCTCGATCGACTCGTGCTCGTCACGCGCGGCGTGGCCGCCGACGGAACGCCCGAGATCTACTCGATCGATGGCGGCGTCTGATCGAGACGCGACCTCGGGTGCTCGCCCGAGGTCGCGTGCTTCTCGTTCAGAAGCGGGTGCCGAGTCGGACGCTCGCGCCCATCACGAGCACGCCGTCGTTCGCGGTCAGGTATTGCAGCTCGGGCAGCGACGCCTCGACGTACAACGAGCCCGTCGGGTTCCACGCGACGACCGCGCTCACGCGACCGCTGAAGCTCGGCACACGGTTGCCGCTGATCGCTTGAAAGAGACCCGCCTCGACGCTCGCCCCGAGATGGATCGGCGTGGTGAAGGGGCTGAAGAGGTACACACCGCCGAGGTGCACCGCGAAGCTGCTCGAGGCGCCGAAGACGAGCTCGACGCCGGCACGAAGCTCGAGGCCGGGCACGCCTTCGAAGCCGCGGCCGCCGCGAAGCTCGAGGGTGCCGAGCACGCCGCCTTCGCCGGGGCTTCGAAGAATCGGTCGCACGCCGACGCCCGCTTGCACCATCCACAGGCCGTCGGCGACGCCGTAGCGATCGCGGCCTTCGTAGGCCTCGCGCTCGAGGCGGGCGCGTTCTTCGGCGCTCGCTTCTTCCGCTTCGCGACGCGCACGTTCTTCGGCTTCGCGAGCCGCCGCTTCTTCGGCCTCACGACGCGCGCGCTCTTCGGCTTCGAGGCGTTCGCGCTCGGCGTCGGCGGCGCTCGTGTCCGCCTCTTCGCGACGACCGACGGCGTCCTCACCCGCCAACGCGAGCCCGTCTTCGGAGAGGCCTTCGGGGCGAAGCAGCGCCTGCAGCAGCTCGGCCAGGCGCGGGCCTTGGCGGACGCGGCGAACCTCCGCGTCGAGCTCGTCGACGCGCGTCGCGGGCGCGTAGCCGACGCGAAGCGTGATCCAGTAGTTGAGCGGCCCCGCGTTTCGGATGATCGGGACCACGACGTACGTGGCGTTCTGCAGCTCGGCGACCGCCCGCAGCTCGTTGGCCGTCTGTGGGACGACGTTGGTCTGCGCCTCGTACGCGCGCGCCTCACCGATGGGCTCGTGCGAGAGCCCTCGAATCGACTCGATCACGGCATCTTCGATGGCGTCGAGCTGCATCGTGTCGGCGTCGCCGGTCGCACGCAGCACGACGACGCGGTCGGCGAGCGCGGGGCTCGCGGTGGCCGCGACGAGGAACGCCGCCGTGAGGACGTGGCGCAGCGAGAGCGATTTCGGAGAACGGAGGTTCACGGGCGACGGCGGGGATCGCATGGGGAGGCCTCGCGGAGCAAGAAGGCTGCCACCGGAAAATGGAGTGTCTTCGTCGGGGACACCTCCGCATTTCCGGACATGAGGCGTTCCTCGGCTTACCCCTCCTTTACAAGAATCCAGGGCCCACGGAACATCAGGGGATGACGCGCTGGGAGTACCGTGTCGTGAAGCTCGCCATCGGCGGCTTCACGGGACCCAAGGTCGACACGCCGAAGCTCGAGCGAGCGCTCGACGAGCTCGGCGGAGACGGCTGGGAGTTGGTGTCGACGTTGGACACCAACATCGCGCAGGGCTCGAGCGACGAGTTGGTGCTCTTCCTCAAGCGACCGCGCATGGACGACGACATGGTCGAAGCCTGAACCATCACTCATCAGCCTGGGACCTTCGGAATCTCGACTCGTTCGTCCGGACCGTCGTGGGCGAGGGTGACGTGTAGGTGACCAAAGAGCTCGTCGCCGGAGGGAATCGACTCGCCCTCCGTGATTCGCATCACTGCGCGTAGGGACTCGAGGGTTCGAACCGCGTCGCTCGCCGCCACCTCGAAGCGCACCACCAACGCGATGCCACCGAGGCGCTCGGCGCCCGTGACCATGACGTGGCCCAGCGCGTCACGCACGAGAGGCCAAGCGTGAGCGGCGTCTTGCGTGATTTCGCCCGCGAGGAACCAAGACCGACCAACCATGAGAGGAGCGTGAAGAAGCCTCCGTGTGAAGGCGAGCCACGGGTGTGTCTGTCAGCAGCCCATGCACCGCCCGTCGATGTCACAGGCTGCGAATACGTTCAGTGTCTCCGGCGACAGGGTTGACCTGATCGCATGTTCAGCTTAGATCCGGAGGCATCGTTCATGATTCCCCACGCCCACGCCCCCCTGTCTCCCGAATGCCGGCTCGTCGCCCACGTGGGCTACCCGGATGGAGATGTCGGCCTTGCTGCCGAGCTGGAGCCCGTGGCCGAAACATCGGCGCGCTCCGAGTCACTCTCCGAGCGCTCGCCCTCCCTCTCCGAGCGCTCGCTCTCCCTCTCCGAGCAAAGCTCCCTCTCCCTCTCCGAGCAAAGCTCGCCCTCTCTCTCCGAGCACCGCTCGCCCTCTCTCTCCGAGCAAAGCTCGCCCTGGCCCGTCGGGCGGCTGGTCGAGCTCGCGAGCAGTGCGACGGCGAGCGCGCGTACGACGGTGGCCGTACGCGAGGTAGCGCGCCTTCAGCGAGAGGGTGAGCTCGTCGCGTGGGTGCAGGTGCGGGGCGGCACCTTCTATCCCCCCGACGCCGCGGAAGCAGGCGTCGATCTCGAGGCGCTCACCGTCGTGCACGTGCCCTCGAGCGCGCTCGAAGCGGCCCGTGCAGCGGAGCTCTTGTTGCGAAGCGGCGCGTTCGGTCTCGTCGTGGTCGACCTCGAAGGCATGCTCGAAGCACGCCTGCCTTCGCGTGCGCTCGCGCGCCTTCACGCGCTCTGCCGCCAACATGGCAGCACGGTCTCGTTCCTGACGCCGCCCGCCCACGAGGCGCTCGGTTCTCTCGTCTCGCTTCGTTTCGAGCCGCGCCGCAACACGCTGCACGCACGACTGGAGCACACCCTCGAGATGCCTGGCTCCAACGTCGAACGCACGGTGTCGCCGAACGCGGTGTCGTCGTCGAACTCGGTGTCGTCGTCGAACTCGGTGTCGTCGTCGAACGCGGTGTCGTCGTCGAACGCGGTGTCGAACGCGGAAACGCTTTCGACGACACCGAGCGAAGAGACCCTCGCGCAGGTCGAGACGAGCGCCGAGCTTCACGTGGTCGAGTCGCACGTGTTGCGTGACAAGCTCGGGCACGAGCCCGCGCGTTCGATTCATCGAGGCCCGCTCGGGCTGACGTCCGACGACGAGGTCACACGCTCGCGCAAGGGAGTCGTCGTGCCGTTCCGTCGTCGTGTCGACGCGACCCTTCCCCTCCCGTTCGAGGCTCGTTTCCTCGAGGCCCCTCACCCCGAGGCGCGCGATGCAAGCTGAGCGTCGCGACCTCTTCGCTCCCCTCACGGGCACGTCGAACGACGACGACGCTCCGAACGTGGCCGCGATCTCGCTCCCGAAGCTTCGGTTGCAGCTCGTGATGCGACGCCACGCACGCTGGGAAGGTGAGCCGATCGCGGTCGTCGCAGAGGAGGGGCCCGAAGCCCCCTTGCTCGAGCTCGATCGCATCGCGCTTCGTCGCGGGTTGCGCCCGGGCCTTCGCCAAGGCGTCGCGCGAAGCTTGGTGCCCGAGCTGCGCACGGCCGTGGTGCGAAGCACGGAGCTCGACGCGCTCGAGAACGAGCTCGTGCGGGGTCTCCAAACGTTCTCCCCGCGCATCGAGCCGGTGTCCGACGAGGTCGGTGGCGCGTTCTTCGCCGATCCACGCGGGCTCGAGAAGCTCTTCGGTGGGCTCGACGTCTGGGCGAGCTCGGTGCACCGCTACCTTCGCGCGCGAAAGCTTCGCGCGAGCGTGGTCTGCGGGCATCACCCCTGGCTCGCGTTGGCGCTCGCGCGAACCAGTCACGGCGCGCGGGTGTTCTCCGACGCTGCACGAGAGCGACGCGAAGCCGAAGCCCTCGCCCTTCGTTCTCTCGGGCTCTCGGAGAAGCTCTGCGAGCCACTCGCGATGCTCGGCATCGAAACCCTCGGTGCCTTCCTCGCACTGCCGAACGGCGAGCTCTGCACCCGCTTCGGCCGTGAGGCCGCGGAGCTTCACGAGCGTCACGGCGAACGGGGTCAGCTCCCGCTGCAACCCGTCGGCATCGAGCTTCCACGACGCGTACAGCTCGAGCTCGACGACCCGACCACCGAGCTCGAGCCCTTGCTCTTCGCCTCGAAGACGGGCCTCGATCGTTTGCTCGCAGAGCTGACCTCACGCGGAGAACGACCGCTCGCGTTGTTGGTCGAGCTGCATCTCGAATCGCATGCGCCGCCGGGTCCTTTCGGAACCCCCGCGCGCACCCTCACCGACGAAGAACGCACCTGGGTCGAACGCCTCGAGCCGGCAGAGCCGACCGTGGATCCGAAGGTTTGGCTCGAGCTCTTGCGCCTGCGCCTCGGCGCGGTCGAGCTCCCCGCCGCAGTGCTCGAGCTCGCGCTCGAAGCCGAGCCGACCCACGCACGTGGTCATCAGCTTCAAACACTCACCGAACGACCGAAGCGCGACGTGTTGGCCGCGGCACGTGCGCTCGCACGAGTGCGCGCGACCTTCGGCGACGGCAGCGTCACCAAAGCCACGCTTCACGACGCACACCTTCCCGAAGCGCGGTTTCGCTGGGAGCCGCTGCGGGTGTTGCCCGTGCCGACACGCGCCCTCGAGAGCAGGACCTCCGAAAGCAGGACCTCCGAAAGCAGGACCTCGAGCGGCGTCGCTTCGACCGCGACTTCCGCGTCCCCTGCTGCGCTCCCTTCCTCTTCTGCGCTCTCTTCCTCTTCCGACGTCCCGGTGGTCGAACCCACCGGTTCGGCATCGTCCGAAGTCTCGCCCACTTCGAAAAGACGCCGGAGTCGCACGACGCCCTCCCTGGATCGTGCGGCTCCCGGCGCCT
This sequence comes from Sandaracinus sp., assembly GCA_020633125.1. Taxonomy (GTDB): domain Bacteria; phylum Myxococcota_A; class Polyangia; order Polyangiales; family Houyiibacteriaceae; genus JACKEH01. The sequence continues at coordinate 14,345 of JACKEH010000076.1, forward strand.
CGATGCCCCTCTTCGCGCCCTCCGACCCTTCGGACGAATCGCACGTGGATCGCACGAGCGGTGATGTGCGTGCGACGGACGGCATGCCGTCGTCTCGTTCCGAAGGCGGCGTGTGCGCAGGCTCCTCGCCAGGTCTGCGCAGCGTCCTTCCTCCCGAGCGCGCCACTCTGGTCGGTGACCGCGGGTGCTCGGGAGGAGGGGCGAAAGAGGTCGTCGTCTCCGACACGAAGAGCGAGAAGCGAGGTGAGGTGCTCGATTTCGACGCGTTCGTGCGCGCCCGGGAGAGCACCCTGCCTCCCAGCGTGCATTCGGCCGGCGCGCATTCGGCCGATACGCTCGCCCCCCCTCGCCTCGAGACGCCCCCCGATCGTTTGCAGCGACGTCTGCTGACGCGGCCTCGTCCCCTCAGCGTCGACGACGAGGGTCGCCCTCGACCGATGGGGGAACGAACGACGCATCTCTTCGGCCCACACCGCACGAGCGGGGGATGGTGGGGCCGTGCCGAAGAAGGTCACCGTGTGGAACGCGACTACTACTACGTGGAGACGGAGCGCGGCGCGCTTTACTGGGTCTTCTTCGATCGTGTGCGAAACGCTTGGTTCCTTCACGGTTACGTCGACTGACGCGCTCGGCGACTCCTCACGAAGCTCCACGCGCGCGCGGGGTTCCTGCTCGACCGGCGCGCGTTCGACCGGCGCGCGTTCGATTGGCGCGCGTTCGATTGGCGCGCGTTCGATTGGCGCGCGTTCGAGTGGCGTGTGCTCAGTGGATGCGCTCGAGAAACGACACGCTTCGTGGAGCCGTCGTTCGTGCACGCGAGGCGTCACGAGACGTGTCGGCCCGAAGAGCACGCTCCGATTCGAGCGTTCCCATCGCGTACGCGGGTGAGCCGTGGACGCGTACGTCCCGCTTCGCACGAAGAGTCACTATTCGTTCCTCGAGGGCGCGAGCAGCCCCGAGGAGCTCGTGGATCGTGCGGCGGATCTCGGCCTCCCGGCGCTCGCGCTCGCCGATCGCGACGGCGCCTACGGCCTCGTTCGCGCGCACGTCCGGGCGAAAGAACGTGGGCTGCGCTTCGTACCGGGCGCGGAGGTCGGTGTGCACCTCGGCCACGATGATCCCGCGATCGTCGACGGACGCCATGCGCGGCGAGCGCCTCGTGCGCTCGCCTCCTCCCGCGTCGCGAAGGTCACGCTCTACCCCGAGAACGAGCGGGGCTACGCGCGCATGTGTCACCTGCTCTCCCGCGCACAAACCCGCGGTCCCAAAGGCGTGGCGTGGACCACGCTCGACGAGCTTCGCGCGCACGCGGGCGATCTCTTCGTGGTCGCCGAAGACGCGCCGCTGCTCGGCGCGCTTCGCGACTCCTTCGGACGCAGCCGCCTCTTCGGCTTCGTCGGACGCCACCTCGAGCCCGGCGACCGCGAGAACGAAGCCATCTTTCGAGCCGACCTTCGGGCACTCGGGCTTCGCGCGGTCGGCGGCATGGAGGTGCTCTACCACGACCGCGCACGACGCCCTCTGCAAGACGTCGTGACATGCATCCGCGCGGGTCAGACCCTCGCGACGGCAGGACGCCTTCTTCGCGCGAACGCCGAGCACGACCTGCTCACGCCGGCCGCGATGGCCGAGCGTTTCGCCGACGCGCCCGAGCTCTTGTTGGCGAGCCGCGAGCTCGCCGAGCGCTGCACCTTCGACCTCGGCGCCATTCGCTACCGCTACCCCGAAGAGTCGCTGCCGGCCGGACACACCGAGCACGGTTGGCTCCGTGAGCTGACC
>JACKEH010000077.1 GCA_020633125.1 Sandaracinus sp.
TGAGCCCGCACGCGGACGGCGACACGCGCGTCGGTCGCAGCGCGCGCATGATCAGCCGCGGGGCGAGCGTCTTCCCGCCGGCCTTCGTGCCCGAGAGCTCGGTGAAGGTCGGCTGGGTCGGGAAGCGCGACGAGAGCGTCGAGCTGGCGTTGGCCGCCAACGGCGTCGCCCTGACCGAGCTCGACGCCGCGGACGTGATCTTCTTCGCGGAGCCTGGCGCGGACGCTTCGGCGTGGGTCGCGCGTGGCCTGCCGGTCGTCGTCACGGCGCCGTCGGCCGACGTGGCCGTGTTGACGGGGCTCCTTCGCGACGGCGCGACCGACGTCTTCGTCTCCGGCTCCGGGCCGGAGTCCTTGGCCAAGAAGCTGGCCCGCGCCGCGCGGCGGCGTCGAGGTGCTCGATGAATCGTTCCCTTCTTCTCTTCTTTGCTTTCCTCGGTTCGCTCGTCGTCGCTCGCGCGTCCGCGCAGGAGGTCGAGACCTTCGAATACACCGTCGAAGCCGGCGATTCCTGCGGTCGCATCGCGCAACGCTTCTACGGCGCGTGGCGTCGCTACGACGTGATTCTGCGCTTCAACCCGCGGCTCGCCGAAGGCAGCACCCAGCGTGGTGCGTGTGGCCCCTTCTTGAGGCCCGGCGTGGTGCTGACGTTGCCGCGCACGTACGTCGAAGAGGGTCCGAGCGAGCGCCCCGGCCCGACCCCAGGCGCGCCCGAGCCGGACGCGCGCGTCACGCGCACGGTCCGTGACGTCGAAGCGGCCGAGCCCGAGGCGACGGCCTGGCAACGCGCGCGGCGCGGCACGCCGCTCTGGCGCGGTTGGCGGGTGAACACGCTCGAGCGTTCGGGCGCCGACGTCACGTTCCGCGACGAGAGCCGCATCGTGCTGCGCGAGAACACGCTCGTCGTGATCTACGGCGGCGAGACCCGCGCGCGCCGCGAGACCGCCAGCGCGACGCTCGAACGAGGGCAGCTTCGCAGCCGACTCGCGGAGCTGCGCATGCAAGTGCAGACGCCGAGCGCGAACGCCGACCTCGGCAGCGGCAGCGCGCTCGTCGGCGTCGACGACGAAGGCACCACGCGCGTGTCGAACTTCGAGGGCGACGCGGCGACGGTGCGCGGCGCGAGCGGCCGAGTCGCGGTCCGAGGAGGCTTCGGCTCGAAGGTCGCGCGGGGTGCGCGACCGTCGCGGCCTCGTCCGCTTCCGCCCACACCGACGTGGGTCGAAGGGCCGACGCGCTTCGTCGGCCTCGCCCCGCACGGCGCGACCGTCGAGGGCTCGTGGTCGCCGGTCGACGTCGCGAGGCGCTACCGCGTCGAGGTCGTCGACGCCGAGGGCGATTTGGTCGCGGCCACGGAGGTTCCGTCGAGCGTCACGCGCTTCGAGCTGCATCGTTTTCCCGAAGGCACGTACCGCGTCCGGATCTCGACGATCGACGGCGACTTCTTCGAAAGCCGCCCGTCGGAGGCTCGTGCGATCGAGGTCGCGCTCGGTCGCGTCGACGTCGGTGGCGGCGAGGCGTTGCCCGATCCCTCCGAAGAACCGACCCCGCCCGTCGTCGTGCTGGGCTCGCGATTCGTGGCGCCTCCCCCGACGCGTTGTGCGTTGGGGGACGCCGATCCCGTTCCCGAGGTGGTGCTCGCGCCCGAAGGTCCGGGTGAGCTTCGTTGCCTCGACGCGGAGGGGCGCCCGACGGGACGCTTCCCGGTGGAGGTTCGTTCGCCGGCGTTGAACGTCGAGATGTCGCCTTTGGTCGAAGGGCGCCGCGCCGAGCTACGCGTGCGTTCGACCGACGAGGTGCCGCCCGACCTGCGTTTGCGGGGCGAAGGCGTCGACGTCGCGTTCGAGTCGGAGGGCGACGTGCTGATCGCGCGTTTCGACGTGCCGGAGACGGTCGAAGGCACGACCGCGCTCGCGCTCTCGGTGGTCGCGGGCGACGTCGTGCTCGCCGAGACCTCGGGCGAGGTCGCGACGGAGTCGGACGAGGTCGAGCCGGATCCCGTGACGCCGACCGACCCGGAGGCACCGACGATCGTGTACGCGCGCCCACCGACGCCTTTCACGGCGGTGGGCCATCCGGACCTGCTCGCGCTGCGCGACGCGCCGGGCGACGACCTCTCGTTCTCCTTCGGGCTCGGCTCGCTCGGCGACCAACCCGCCCACGACGCGCACGTGCGTCTGGATGCGGCGCTCTCGGCCACCTTCGCGGAGCGCGTGCGCGCCTCGGTCGGTCTCACGCGCGACTTCATCGAGGTCGGCGACCGGGCGACGCCGCGTGGCGACGGAGACGTGCGCTTCGAGCTCGACGCGACCTCGCGTGGTCGCGGTCCGTGGCGCGTCGGCGGCGGCGTCGGTCTGTGGTTGCCGAGCGGTCGTCAGATCGAAGAGGCGCGCACCCTGGACACCTACCGCCTCACCGGCTCGTTCGACGTCGACTACGTCCGCGACCGCCTCGCGCTCCGCACCCGTCAGGGCACGGTGCTCGACACCTCGGACGGCCTTCGCGCGTGGGCGTCGACCTACGGCGCGAGCTGGCGCGCGCTCCCGAAGCTCTCGCTCGGGGCGGAGGTGCAGCTCTCGATCGGGCGAGACTCCGTGGCCGACGAGCTGCAGGTGCTCGCGGCGGTCGGCCTCGGCTCGGAGGTTCGGGTCGGCGCGTCGGGGTTCTCGCTCGGCGCCCGTGTCGGCCTCGGCGACGACACCTCGCGCCGCGTCGGCATGCTCTCGATCGTGCTCGGCTGGCGCATCAGCTTCGACGAGACGATTCCGTGAGCGCGCCGCTGCGTCCCCGCGGGTTCGGCGTCGCGATCGTCGGGCTCGCGGTCTTCGCGGGCGGCCTCGCGGCGTGGTGGTTCTGGCCACGCTCGGATCCGAGCGCGGCGTTGAACGAATTCGTGCGCCTCGTCGCGACGAACCAGCTCGACGAGGCCTACGCCCTCACGTCGCGACGTCTTCGCGGCTCGCTCGATCCGGAGGAGCTCGGTCTCGCGCTCGAGTCGTTCGACGAGCTTCGCGCCGCGAGCGGCGTCGTGTGGAGCAAGACGGCGCGCGAGCGCTACGAGGGCGTGCGCGAGGACCGCTGGGAGCAATGCGTGCGGCTCGCGGGCCACGAGGCGTTCGTGGCCGCGCGGCTGCTCCGCGAGGAGGACGTGTGGCGCGTGGACGCGCTCGCGGTCGGTGAGCGAGAGCTGGACGCCGACGCCGCGATCGGCTTCGCGTGCCGTCGCTCGCGGACGCGCTGAACGCTGTCCTCGTCTCGTCGCTCGTACTATCATGCGCAGCGCGTGCGCTCGTCGTCACTCACGCGTCCAGACGTTCGGCTCGGAGCTTCGCTCGGCGCGCTGCTTTGGCTCGTGGGGTTCGAGGTGCTCCCCTGCGCTCACCTCGTCGCGCATGACGACGCTGGCGTGCACTCGCACGGTGGGCACTCCCACGTCCACGAAGCCCGTGGGGAGTCCGTCGAGCGGTGGACGTCCGCCGCCGGCGCGACCTCGCACGACGCGGGCGCGCTCGGACATCACGACCTCGCCGTGAGCGAGGCCGTCGCGTCGATTCCGGGGGTCGCGGAGCCGCCTTGGGCGCTCGGGTCGGAGCCCTCCGCTCCCGTGAGCGAGGTCGGCCGGGCGCCTCGTGCGCGGAGTCGAGCCCGCGCGCCACCAAGCGCAAACGTCTCCGTTTCGTGAGGTTCCGAGCGACTCGCGCGTCGATCACGCGCGTGTGAGCTTCGACGATCCCTGCTCGCGAGATCGAGCGTGGGGTGATGCTGCTTCGCGTCCTCCCGAGGACGTTTCTCGAAGCGGCGAGCGGTGACGCCTGCTTCGCCGAGAAGCTGGATCGGTCACGCTACCGACTCTCGCGGTTGCTTCGACGTATCCGATGTCTCTTCGCGTTCTCGTCTTCCTCTCGTGCTCGTGGGCGGCCATGGCCGGCGCCCAGGTCGTGCCGCCGCGTGTGGCGGAGGCGCCGGCGCTGCCCGTGCTCGCGGGGTCGCCCGACGGGGTGTTCGTCGTGCCCTTGCTCCTCGAGATCGATGCCGCGGGCGAGGTCGCGTCCATCGGTCTCGAGGCTTCTTTCGACACCGACGTGGCGGCCGCCGCGGTGAGCTACGCCGACGCGTTGCGCTTCGAGCCGGCTCGTGAACACGGCGTGGCTCGCGCGGCCCGAATCCGCTTCGAGGTCCGCGTCGCGCGACGTGCCCCGGTGGTGTCCGAGCCTTCACGCGCCGACGCGACCCTCGACGAGGCGCCCGAGACACTCGAAGGTTTCGGGGCCACGGCCGAGGTCGACGTGGGGGTGGTCGCGCGACCCGACGCCGCGACGTCCGAGATGCGATTGCCGGTTCGCGCGCTTCGCGACGTGCCGCGCTACCACGCCGAACAATGGCTCACGCTGGTCCCCGGCGCGGTGCTCGGTAGCCACGGAGGTGAAGGCAAAGCGAGCAACCTCTACCTTCGTGGCTTCGACGCCGGCGAAGGCCAAGACCTCGAGGTCCGCGTCGAGGGCATTCCGGTCAACGAGCCCTCGAACGCGCACGAGCACGGCTATGCCGACACCTACTTCTTGGTGCCGGAGCTCGTGCGCGAAGTGACCGTGCTGCCCGGTCCCTTCGATCCGGCGCAAGGAGACTTCGCGCTCGCCGGCACGCTCGACTACCGGCTCGGGCTGGGTACACGCGGCGTGCGTGTGCTCGGTGGCTACGGCTCCTACCGACGACGACGCGCGATGATCGCGTGGAGCTCGGGCGGCGAAACCGACGACTTCGTGGCGTTCGAGGTGCAAGCGGGGCGCGGCTTCGGCGCGAACCGATCACACCGACTCTTTCGCGGGCTCACGCGCGTCGGTGGCGGCGACGAGCGGCTCGGGTGGAGCGTGCTCGCGGGAACCCACGCGCTCGACTTCGACTCCGCAGGGGTCGTGCGCGCCGACGCCGTGGAAGCGGGATCGTTGCCGTGCGGGCCGAGCCGCGACGAACAGCGCTTCTGCACCCACGACGCGACGCAAGGGGGGGCCGCACAACGTCATCTCGTGGCGGCGAACGTGCGCTGGCAACGCCCGGGACAGCGCTTCGAGTCGCGCGTCTGGGGTCAGCTGCGACGCAGCCGCTTTCGCGACGACTACACGTTCTTCCTGGTCGATCCACGCGGGGACGCCCTCGACCAACAAAGCGAAGCCTTCACGATCGGGCTTCGCGCCGACTACGTCGCGCAGACGACGTGGCGTGGCCGTCCGCAGCAGCTCGAGCTCGGATTGCTCGCGCGCCACGATCGGGGCGACGTGCGCACCTGGCGTTTGCGCGCGGGAACGCGAACGCCCTACGACACCGTCTTCGACTCGGCGCTCGCGACGACGCAATCGGGCGCCTACGCGACGGGCGTGCTTCGCGTTCCGAGGGTGACCATGCGCGCGGGTGCTCGCATCGCGGCTTTCGCGGTGTCGACGCGCGACCGAAACCTGCCGAGCGTCGATCGCGAGGGCGAGCGGGTTCCGATGGAGTCGGCCGACGCCTACGGCGTGGCCGTGCTTCCGCGCGGGACGTTGAACGTCGCCCTCTCGGAGGCAGAAGCCTCGCGCCTCGATTGGACCACCAGCTTGGGCCGCGGCGCGCGTTCGAGCGACGCGCAGGCGCTCTCCGACGGCGAGACGGCCCCGTTCGCGCGGTCCATCTCCGCCGAAACGGGTCTTCGGTCCCGCGCCCGACTCGGACGAGCGTTGGCGTTCGACGGAAGGCTCGGCGCGTTCTGGACACGCGTCGGCCAAGACCTGCTCTTCGATCCCGAGGCTGGCCGCAACGTGCCGGTCGGTCCGACCCAACGCTACGGCGCGTTCGTGTCGGCGCAGCTCGTCGTGCCCTCGTGGGTCGAGATGCTCGCCAGCTTCGCGTGGAGCGAAGCACACCTCGCGCCCGACGGCGCGGGCACCTTCGAGCTCTCGCGTGGTCCGCGTCTCCCCTTCGTGCCGCGCTTCGTGGGGCGTCTCGATCTCGCGCTTCGCCGACCCGTTCGGATTCGACGTGAGCGCATCACCGTGGGCGCGGCGCTCGGGGGCACCGTGGTGGGTCGCAAGCCCCTGCCCCTCGGGGAGCTCTCGCAACCGATCGCGGTCCTCGACGGATCGGCGCGAATCGCATGGCGCTTCGCCGAGCTCGCGTTGTTGGTGCGCAACGTCACCGGAACGCGGTACCGCCAGCTCGAGCTGCACTACGAGTCGCGGCTCGACCCCGACGACCCGCTCAGCTCGCTTCGCGCCGCGCGGCACTTCGCGGCGGGCGCCCCACGCGAGGTGCTGGTGCAGTTGACGCTTCACTTCGATCCGAACGGTTTGGTGGACGACGACCGCGACAGCGCGCGCGCCGAGGCTGCGTACAGGCACGACGAAGCCACCGAAGCGGAGGCGCGTGGCCTGCCCGGCGAGATCGACACCGAGGAGGATGTCTCCGAGACGGACACGCGCCGCGAAGCGCGCGACTCCGACTCTGAGGAACCGAACGAGCCGAGCCCGACCGAGCCGAGCCGGACCGCGCCGAGCCCGAACGAGCCGAGCCCGAACGAGCCGAGCCCGAACGAGCCGAGCCCGACCGCGCCGAGCCCGACCGCGCCGAGCCCGACCGAGCAGAGCCCGACCGCGCCGAGCCCGAACGCGACGAGCCCGACCGCGACGAGCCCGACCGCGCCGAGCAGCGAGACGCGACGCGACGAATCCCCCGAAGCACCGAGGCTCCCCCGATGAAGCGACGCGTTCTCCTCACGACCTTTCTTCTGGTTCTCTTCCCGCTCGCCTGCTCCAGCGGGACGGGGGGCCGTCTCGTGTCCATTCAGATGCGCTTCTCCGGCGACCCTTCGGCGACTCGCTTCACCACGAGCCTCGGGTACGAGGTCACGCTCGAAGAGGCAGAGCTCGTGCTCGGTCCGGTCTACGCCTTCGCGCCCGCCGACGAGCTCGTGACTCGTCGTTGGTGGCGCTCGGTCGCGTACGCCCACGGCGGACTGGATCCGCTCGACGGACGAAAGGTGCGGGCCGAGCTCCTCGAGCGTGTCGTCGTCGACGCGTTGTCGGACGAGGCGCTCGTCTTCGATGCGGCGGCGGAAGAAGGCGCGATCGACGAGCTGCGGCTCGGCCTCGAATCCGAGGATGCCCTCCTCGACGGACACGTGGCGCACGTCGTCGGCACGGCCGTGAAGGACGGCGTCACCTCCGCCTTCGACGCGTGGATCGACGTCGGAGCGAGCGACACCGAGCGTCGTGCGCTCGTTCCCTTCGTCGGCGAGCTGCACGAGGCGAGCGTGTTGAACGTGCGCGTCGACGCGCGCGTATGGCTCGACGGAGTCGCGTTCGACCGCCTCGTCGACTGCACGACGCCGTGCGAGTTTCCGACCGAATCTCAGCCCGCGCTGGCCGCCGCCCTCGGCGTGAGGAACGCGCACGCCTATCAACCCTCGATCGAAAGCGGCATCGAATGAAACGTCTCCACTTGGTTCTCACCTTCGCTTCCCTCCTCGCTTACGTCACCGCATGCGGAGGCGACGAGGGCGTCGGCACCGTTCGCGTGTCCCTCAGCGGAGAAGAGGCGTCGCGCGAAGGATTCCCCGTCGGCGAGATCGCCTTCGCGGACGGATGGTCGATTCAGTTCGACCGGGTCGTCGTCTCGTTGATCGACTTTCGCATCGAGAGCGCGAGCGGCGACTCGGCGGCGGTCGAGGCCGACCCCGTCGTGGCCGATCTTCACCTCGGAGAGCCGCTCGCGTGGACCTTCGAGGGCGTGCCCGCGCGGCGTTGGGATCGCATCTCGTACCGGTTCGGACCTCCCACGGAGGCGTCTCGTCGCGTCGGAAGCGTCGACGAGGCGACCGTCGCCGCGATGATCGCGGGCGGCCACGCTCTTCACGTCGAAGGCGTCGCCACGCGCGGCGACGAACGAGTGCCCTTCGTCTTCGCCCTCGACCTCCCCGTCGACGCGACCGGCTGCGAAGCCGCCGACGGCACGGAGGGGCTCGTGGTGCGCGAAGCGAGCTTCGACGACGCGCAGATCACGATTCACCTCGACCATCTCTTCTTCGACACCTTTGCGACCGACGACGCCGCGATGCGTTTCGACCCGATGGCGGCGGTGGCGGGAGCCGAGGGGCTCGTGCTCGACGACCTCGCGCGCCAATCGACGACCGACGTGCGAGACGCCGACGGCGAGCCGCTGCTCGTCGAAGGGACGCCGCTCGTCTACGACCCGGGCGATCTCGTGCTCGACACGCCGACGCTCCGCGACTTCGTCCGCGCCGCGGCGACGACGGTCGGCCACTTCCAAGGCGAAGGTCACTGCGACTACGTCCGGCGCTGAGCGGGTCGACGCCCGCCAGAGCCTCCTCCACGCTCTGCCTCGATGATCCCTTTCCACTTGGCGTTCCCCGTCGTCGACCTCGACCGCACCCGTCGCTTCTACGTCGAGCGCCTCGGCTGTCGCGTCGGCCGCGAAGACGCGCGCTGGATCGACTTCGACTTCTTCGGCCATCAGATCACGGCCCACCTCGTCGACCGTGAAGGGGCGGGGTCGGACACCAACCCGGTCGACGGCGACGACGTCCCGGTGCGCCACTTCGGGGCGATCCTTCCGTGGGACGAATGGCACGCGTTGGCGGAACGCTGGAAGCACGACGACGTCGAGTTCCTCGTGCCACCGCGCATTCGCTTCGCGGGCCAGGTCGGCGAACAAGCGACGCTCTTCGTGCGTGACCCGAGCGGCAACGCGATCGAGCTGAAGTCGTTCCGCGATCCCTCGCGCGTCTTCGCGCGCTGACGACGCGCAAACGCGAGGACCCGCCGAGCAGGCGGGTCCTCACGCGCGCGCTCGGCCGCGCGGAGAAGAGCGCGAATCCGTTGCACGGATCCATGCTCTTCATTCCTTCGAGGGGGCCCTCCCCCGACCGGCAAAGCCGGATCGGGGCCCCCTCCCACCACCGAGCGTCCCTTCCACTCGCACGGATTCGATCCGCGCAAGTGGGGGACGCTCTCAGGGGGCGGGGAAGTCCACCGGCGTGTGCGCGACGTTGTTCGTGAAGTTCGTCAGCACGTTCAATGCGACGTGCGCGACGATCTCCACGAGCTCGCCTTCGCTCCAGCCCGCACGGATCGCCTTCGAGAGCGTGTCGTCGCTGGCGCGCCCACGACCCGCGGCGACCTCTCGCGCGAAGGCGAGCGCGACGTCGGTCTTCGTGTCCTCCGCGTGGCCGTCGCGCGCGGCGGCGATCGCTTGGCGATCGAGCCCCACGCGTCCACCGAGGAAGCTGTGCGCCGCGAGGCAATACTCGCAGCCGTTGGTCTCGGCGACGACCAACGCGATCTGCTCACGAAGCTTCGCGGGCAGGCTGCCCTTTCCGAGGGCGCCGGAGAACGCGAGGTAGCCGTCGAGCGCGGCCTCGGAGCGCGCGAAGACACGCACGAGGTTGGGCACGGTGCCGAGGCCGCGGCGCACGGCCTCGAGCTTCGGGCGAACGGACTCGGAGGCTTGGTCGTCGGTGAGAAGTGCGATGCGGGACATGATCGATTCCTTTCGTGAGGGCTCGCGGACGGATCGCCGCGAAGCTTCGAGCTCGCCGAACGAAGCCACGCTCCGTCCTGGCCACCCCTCGACGCCCGACCGACCCCGCGCGTCACGCCACGTCTTCGCACGACTCTCTTCCACTTCGCGGAAGAGTCGCGGCCGTGCGAGTCGCGTAGCATTCGGCCGCTGGCACCGTGACCTCGTTCGAAAGAGTCACGGGACTCGTCTTCCTCCCCCACCGCGCCGGACGCGCGCCGGGGCCCCTCCTCATCACATCGGTAGAACGCATGGATCGCATCGACGAGCTCGAGACCTGGCTCGCCATCGTCGACGGGGGCAGCCTCGCCGAGGCCGCACGCAAGCTCGGGCGCTCGCCGCCGGCCGTGACGCGTGCGCTCGCGGCGCTCGAAGAACGCGTGGGCACCCGGTTGCTCGATCGGACGACGCGCCGCGCCATTCCCACCGACGCCGGACTGCGGCTCGCCGAACAAGCCCGCCGACTCCTCGGAGAGCTCGACGACGCGCTTCACGAAGCCGCGGAAGACGCCGCACCCACCGGCTTGCTTCGCGTCAGCGCCCCACGCGTGTTCGGCGCCCGTCACGTCGCGCCCGTCGCGTTCGGTTTTCTCGACGCGTTCCCTCGGGTTCGGGTCGACCTCTCGCTCGACGATCGGGTCGTCGATCTGCTCGACGAGCGCATCGACGTCGGCGTGCGCGTCGGAGAGCTTCCGCCCTCCACGATCGTCGCGCGACGCGTGGGCTACGTGTCCCGCGTGGTGCTCGCGAGCCCTTCGTACCTCGCGCGCCGCGGGGAGCCGGCGTCGCCGGAAGAGCTCGTCGACCACGAGGTCGTGCACTTCGCGAGCATGGGCGGCGAGCCCACGCGCTGGCGCTTTCGCGACGACACGCGCGTGAGCGTCGTGCCGCGTCTCGTGGTGGACCACGCCGAGCTCGCGGTGGAAGCCGCGCGGGAGGGGCGCGGTCTCGTGACGGCCTTCTGCTACCAGGTCGAAGACGAGCTCGAAGCCGGCCACCTGCGACGCGTGTTGGTCTCCCACGAGCCACCCCCGGTACCGGTGCATCTCGTTCGCGTCGGGGGACGATTCGCGCCTCGCCGGGTCCGCGCGTTCGTCGACTTCGCGGCGCCGGCGCTCGAGACCGTGCTCGCGCGGGTCGGCGCGGTGGTCGCACGAACCGGCGGCATTCCTCGCGCCTGAGAGCGTCCCCCACTCGGATGGATTCATCCGTGCGAGTGAAAGGGATGCTCGGTCGTGGGAGGGGGCCCCAATCCGGCGTTGTCGGTTGGAGAGGCCTGTGACGACGCGCGGCCGTGCGTGGAGGGGGCCTGCGTGGAGGGGCGTTGCGTCCGGCTCGGCGCGGGGGCGAGCTGCGTGAGCGACGTCGAGCTGGGCGAGTGCGAGGGCACCCGCCGCGATGGAACGTGCGAGGCGCCTGCGAGCGAAGGCACGGAGTGTGGCGTGCGATGCGCTCCCGGCCTCGTCTGTCGCGACACGGGCGCCGGCCCACGTTGCTCGGCGCGCTGCGGGTGAGCGCAGGGGGGCTTCGGTCCCCCTGCGCTCGCGTGCTTGGCGAGCGAGCTTCACGAAATGCGCGTGCTCGGCGGCAACAGCCGGGACGGTTGCGTGTCGTGCAACACGCCGTTCCACTCGGCCGGATCCGGACGCAGAAAGTGCGTTTCATCGAGCGTCGATGAACGAGAAAATGGATTTCAGTTGCAACCGCAACCGCCGCTCGTGACGCCTCCGCCCCCCGATGAACCTTCGCGGTACGCGTGCGCGTGCTCTTCGCCACCGCGAAGATCGCCGTCCCGACCGGGTTCCATGTCGCGTCGGGCGAGCGTTTCGCGTTCGTAGGGGGCGACCCGAGCGCAGCCCGAAAGACCGATCGCTGCCAGCAGAAGCCACCGCACCATTCGTCGACGATGCCACGTCCGGGGGAGGTGCGCGAGGCACCCGCGCGTTCTTCCCTGAATTTCTCGGAGCCTCGCGTCACTCAAACTGGTAAGAAGCTCGAGCCTCGTAGTTCGGAGGTCCCATGCGGTGGTGGTGGTGGTGTCTCGGCATGCTCGGTTGCGCGCTCCCCGGCGCAGCGGGAGAGCCCCCGAGCGCCGATGCGGCGTTCTTCGAGGCGGAGGTCTATCCGCTTCTCCTGCGCGACTGCGGCTTTCCGGCCTGCCACGGTACGGAGGGACGCTTCTTCGCGATCTACGGTCCGGGACGCGCGCGGCTCGATCCCGAGACCGGCGTCTACGATCCCGTCACGCCCGTCGAGCTCGCGCTCACCTACGACCGCGCACGTTCGACGTTGAGCTTGCCCGCCGCGGAGTCTCCGCTGCTTCGCAAGCCGCTCTCCGTTCGGGCAGGTGGTGCGGGCCATCGTGGCGACGACGATTGGGGACGCGCGCTCTTCGAGAGCGTCGACGATCCGCGCTACCAGACCCTCGCGCGATGGGCGGGGCTCGAATGAAGCGTCGCATCGTGCGCCCGCTCTTCGCGATCGGGGTCGTGCTCGGCGGGTCGAGCGTCGTGCACGCGCACTCGGATCCCGAGCTCTTCGGCGCCGACGTCTCCGAAGGCGGAAGCGAAGGACGCTACTTCACCGACTCGCACGCCGACGGCTATTCGTGCGCCGTCTGCCACGGTGGCGAACGGGCACACGACGTCGACGTCTTCGGCTGGCCCGACGCGTTCGTCCCCGGCGCCCGCCACGAGGTGCGGCTCGCTTGGCCCGCGGATGCCGCGCCGCATGCGCTTCAGCTCGAGGTCGCGACCGCCGATGGAAGCCACGCGAACGTCGCGCTGCTCGACGTGCCCGGCGCGCATTGTCCCGAGACCGGCGAGAACGCGGCGTACGTGACCGACGTCGGCCCCCGCCGCATCGTCGGCCTCACGGCGTGTGGCGCAACGGAGCTCGCGTTCGCGTTCGTCGTCCCCGCCACGAACACCGTCACGCTCACCGTGGGTGGCGTGGTCTCCGACGAATCCGAGACCGTCGACGGCGATGCGACCTTCACCCTGCGCGAAGAGCTCGCACCCGCGGTCCGATCGTCGGGATGCGCCGCGGGGGGGCCGCTCGGCGGAGCGCCGTGGTGGCTCGCATTCGCCTCCGCGTTCGTCTGGCGTTCGCGTTCGACGCGTCGTCGTCGCGCGGGGACGAGCTCGAAGCGCTCAGCGGAAGCGCATGCCGACCGACATCGTCGCGTCCATCGCGTGCACGTGCTCGAGGCCCACGAACGCGAGGTAGTGGAAGCGCGTGCCCGTGAGTCGCAGCCCGAGCACGACGGTCGCGTCGTCGAGCTCGAAGTCCCGCAGCCACGAGAGCGAGAGCATGTGCGTGTAGAACGCCGAGAGCTTTCGATCGCGCGTCCAGAAACCTTCGGTCTCGGTGAAGTTGCCGTAGCGAGGGCGGTAGAAGTCGGCCTCGCCCTGGGTGTAGTAGCGGTACGCGAGCGAGAACGTGGTTTGCTCGCTCGGCACCCACGCGACGTCGGCGTCGACGGTGCTCGACAACACGGACCACGAGTCGACGTAGAAGCGGTAGCCCAGACCCGCGGAGAAGTGGTCGCCGAGCGCGCGTCGAAGATGCAGCGAGGGGGCATGACGCCAGCGCTCACGGGGCACGTTCTCCGGCACACAGAAGGGCGCGTCTCCCGCGCAGGTGCCGTCGCCGCCGATCGCGACCCAGCGGTAGGCGCTCGACTGGAAGCCGGAGAGGAACGTGAGGTCGTACGCGACGTCGAGCGTGGTCCGCGGGTCGAGGATCTGAGACCACGTCAAACGTCCGCCCACGCGGGTCAGGGAGCGTGCGAAGTCGGGGTCGCCCGATCGACCGACACGGTCCCGTCCACCGAGCACGTCGAGCACCAAGCGCGTGTTCTTCTGAGCGAGGTCGAGCGCGATGCGCGCCGAGCCACCGTTCGAGAGGTAGTCCGGCTCGTACGACAACCGGTACCGCCCGGAGACCTCGACGTCGGTGCCTTCGAAGCGGGCCCCGAGCTGCGCCTCGTGTCGGGTCTCGTGAATCGCCCGAGTGGCCGCGGTGCGGACGTCGATCGACGCGCCCGTCCACACGTCGACGCCGTAGCTCCCGTCGGCTTGCCATCGATCGCCGAGCCCCAGGCTCGCCCGTACTCCGGGCGAGGTCACGGTGGTGCGATCGGTGTCGTGGCGAACGTAGAGCGTCGACGCCGCGTCGCGTACGTGCGCGTGGCAGGCGACGAGCGCGAAGCAAGCGAGCGTGAGAGCGGTTCGGGTCAACGTTCGAACTTTGTGCCACGATCGCAGACTCGTTCAAGGCGTTTGATCCCCAAAAATGGGGAGGCCATCTCGGAAGAGCGGAGGAGTCGATGACGGTCGCTCTCGGAAATCGAACGTCGATTTCAATAGCACTTGTCGTGTGGGCCATGGTCCACGTCTCGGGCTGCCACCGACCCGATGCGCGCGCCGAGGATCCACCGGTCGACCCGATTCACGCGCCATCGGAGCTTTTTGGAGGCGACGCGGGGAGTCGCGACGACGGAGGGGGGGCGCCGGAAGACGCGGGAACGAACCTGTGTGCATCCGCCAAGATGCTCGAAGTCACCGTGTTGACGTCTCCTCCGGGAGGGAAATATGCGCCGAAGAACATCGGCGCCATCTGGGTAGAGACTTCCGAAGGAGCGTTCGTTCACACGTTGGAGATGTGGGCTAGAACGAGGCGGAGATACCTCGTGCAGTTTCGCTCGCGAACTGGCAGCAACACCGTCGACGCGGTGACGGGCGCCACGCTCACCAGCCACCGAACACACTCCGTGCGGTGGAACCTCACCGACGTCGCCGGCTGCGCCGTTCCGCCCGGTGACTACAAGCTGGTGCTCGAGCTCACCGATCGGGACGGCGCAGGGCCGCTCTTCGAGATTCCGTTCACCTACGACGGGGGAAACCTCGATCTGGTGCCCGAAGACCAACGCACGTTCACCGCGATGCACCTCACGATCGCCGATCCCTGATCGCGACCCCCATCGTGCGGATTCGATCCGTGCGAGGTGGGGTGCTCGGTGGTGGGAAGAGGCCCGAGCCGGCTTGGCCGGTCGGGAAGGGGGCGCGCCGCCCGTCGAAGAACGAGGATGAATCCGCGCCGCGGATTCGCGCGCCGAGCCGAGCGGGCACGCTTCCGTCGCTCGCGGGGGTTGCGCATCGAAGGCGCCGACCCACCTTCCGCGCCGCCCGGAGGGGGCGTGTACCGACTGCTCGATCACACCGGAGATTTCGCGCTCGAGGCCGAGGCCGAGACGCCCGAGCTCGCGCTCGCCGAGACGGCGCGTGGGCTCGTCGCGCTCGTGCTCGGGGACGTGACGCTCGCCGAACGCGAGCATCGCGAGCTGGAGCTCGAAGGCTTCGACGTCGTCGACCTGCTGGTCGCGTTCGGCAACGAGCTCCTCTTCCTCTTCGAGTCCGAACGATTCTTTCCCGCGCGCGTCGTCGTCGACGTGCTCGAGCCCGACTTCCTACGCGCCACGCTTCTCGGCGAGCGCCTTCCCAAGGGCCACGACGTCGCCCGACCCGCCAAAGCCGTGACCCACCACGACGCCACCTTCGACGTCTCCGCCGAGCGCACGCACGTGCGCCTCGTGATCGATCTCTGAGCTCGAACGAGCCCTCCCGAACATGTCTCGCCAAGACCGCAAGAAGAAGCAGAAGAAGGCTGCCAAGGAGCAAGCGCGCGAAGCGTTGCGCGCCGCCGTGCCTCACGCCCAACGCCCGTGGCGCAGCCCCGTGCCGCTCGAGCCCATCGACGAGGTTCGTTGGCGCATCCCGAAGCAAGGCGCGATGCGCACCCACGGCGTCGTCTATGCCGACACCACGTTGCTCCCCGACTTGCAGGCCGATGCGTCGCTCGAGCAAGTCGCGAACGTGGCCACGCTTCCGGGCATCGTCGGCCCCTCGATGGCCATGCCCGACATCCATTGGGGCTACGGCTTCCCGATTGGCGGTGTCGCGGCGTTCGACCTCGACGAAGGGGTCGTCTCGCCCGGCGGCGTCGGCTACGACATCAACTGCGGCGTGCGCCTGCTCGCTTCGGACGTCGACGTCGAAGGCGCGCGTCTCGTCTCGACCAGCAAGGGCCTCGAGCGAACCCGCAAGCTCGTCGACGAGCTCTTCGACGCCATTCCGAGCGGCGTCGGCGAGCGCAGCGACGAGCGCATCGGCGGCGACGTGCTGCGCGGTTTGCTCGAAGGCGGACTTCCGTTCGCCCGCACGCTCGGGTGGGCCACCGACGAAGACGTCGCGCACGTCGAAGAACGCGGCGTGCTCCCCGGCGCCGACGCGGACGCGATCACCTCACGCGCGCGCATGCGTGGTGGCCCGCAGCTCGGCACGCTCGGCAGCGGCAACCACTTCGCCGAGATCGGCGTCGTCGACCAGGTCTACGACGCGCCTGCCGCCGAAGCCTTCGGCCTTCGCCTCGGCCAGATCACGCTGATGATTCACTCGGGCTCGCGAGGGCTCGGTCACCAGGTCTGC
>JACKEH010000078.1 GCA_020633125.1 Sandaracinus sp.
TCGCTCCCTCCAGAAAGGAGAAGAGCGGGAATCCGTGCAACAGATGCCCGCTCTGAGACGGCACGCAGACGGCCAGAGCGCCCGGTAGACCCCGTCACCCGAAGGGATGCCGACTCGTCTACGCTTGGGGAATGCGCCTCTCCTCGCTTCGCGCTCTCTCCCTGCTGCTCGTGATCACCGGCTGCGATTGCGGCGGCGACGACGACCCGGGCACCGACGGCAGCTTGCCGGACGACGGCAGCTTCGACGGCGCGCCCGTCGACGCGCCCGACACCGACGCTCCGCTGCCGATGTGTGTCGGCATGGGTGGCGCGTGCGACGACGCCGCGGATTGCTGCGAGGGCCCGTGCGAAGGCGGGACCTGCACGATGGGCTCGTGCCGTGCGAACGGCGTGGCATGCGACGGCGCGGGCGACTGCTGCTCGACGCGTTGCGAAGCGGGTGTCTGTGCGGCGCCGCCCAGCAGCTGCGGCAGCGTGGGTGCGGGCTGCGCCGACGCGTCCGATTGCTGCAGCAACCACTGCGTCGACTCCGGCGGCGCCGATTGCGTGGGCACCTCGGGTTGTGTCTGCGCGCCTCCGACCGCGTGCCGCGCCGGAGGTCAGGCCTGCACCGCGGACGCGCAATGTTGCAACGGCCTCTGCGATCGACCCGACGGTGGCGAAGGCCGCTGCGCGACCCTGAGCGCGTGCGGCACCGCGGGCGAGCCCTGCAGCAGCGAGGGGTTGAGCGGCTCGTGTTGCTCCACGGTCTGCCTCGACACCGGCGAAGGCCCGCGTTGCCAATACCTGGGCGGCTGCCGCGTGCAGGACGAGCTCTGCCGCACCGACGGCGAGTGTTGCTCGGGCGCGTGTCAGCGTGTCGGGATGACGCTCGACGGCCGCGAGATCAAACGTTGCGCCAACGCCGACTCGTGCCTGCCGCCCGGCGAGGTCTGCGGCGAGGGTGGCTCGAGCTCGAACTGCTGCCCGAACGGTGGCGGTGACACCGGCTGCGAGCCGACCGGCACCGGCTTCCGTCGCTGCTTCGGTGGCTCGCGCGAATGCACGCTCCCGGGCCGCGCGTGCGAGACCACCGCGGACTGCTGCCTCGACGCGTTCCCGGCGATCATGTGTCAGCCCGATCGCACCGGGACGCGCTCGTGTTGTCTTGCCGACGGCGAAGAGTGCGCCTTCGGCGACGTGTGCTGCGGCGGCATCTGCGCGCCCGACCCGACCGACGGCGTGTTGCGTTGTGGCGCGACCTGCATCGCCGACGGCGCCGCGTGCACCACGGCCGCCGATTGCTGCGGCTGTGGCTGTGTGCCGGACGGCGCGGGTGGCAACGTGTGCACGAGCGATGCGGCGCTTTGTGACGCGTGCACCGGCCCGCAGCTCGGCGAGCTCTGCACGCTCGGCGGCGAAGCGTGCTGCAACGGGCCCACGGTGATCTGCGACCCGACGGCGGGCGTCGAGTTCCCGACCTGCGTGCTCAACCGCGCGCTCTGACGTTTCCTGCTCGCGAAGACGGCGCGGCCTGTTCGGTCGCGCCGTTTTTCGTGCGCGCCGGTCTACGGAACCCACGCTGCCGCCGCGGAGCCTGGCGTCGATCGCGCGAAGACCTCTCACGTTCGTCCGACGTGAGCGAAGACCTCCCCGGGCGCGGACGAGGTCGGTACGCTGCACGCGTGGAGCCCACCGAGTTTCGCTATTGGTCGCGCATCGACGAGCCCGCGGTTCGCGCAGCGCGCACCTTCGCCAAACGACTCTTCGGCTTCGACCCCGCGCCGAGCGAGGAGGTCGTGCGGACCTTCGCCTCGATGTATTACGACGCGGACCCGCTGGCCGAAGCGTTCGTCGACGAGTGTTTCCTCGCGCGCAGCTACGACGAAGGACGCGCGTTGCTCGAGCGGACGCTCGCCGAAGGCGTGGACGCGATCCCCGACGCGCCGGCGTCGTTGCGTGCGCTCTTCGCCGACCTCGACACCGACCCCACGTGGGTCGACCGCGAGCGCGTCGCACGGGGCGCGAAGGTCTTCCGCCGCTGGGGCACGTCGGTCTTCCGCTTCGCGGGCGCCATCACGTTGGCGGCCTACACCGAGAGCTCGGTCGCGAAACCTCTCGCGCTGACCGGTGCGTACGCGGGGGCGAGCACCCGCCATCGTTTCCTCGAGACCGCGTCGTTCTGGATCGACGTCTCCGAGCCCGAGGGGCTGCAGCCCGGCGCGGCGGGACGCGCGGCCGCGCTTCGCGTGCGCATCATGCACGTCTTCGTGCGACGCCGATTGCTCGGTCACCCCGAGTGGAACCTCGAAGCGTGGGGCGTGCCGATCAGCCAAGCCGACGCGTTGCTCACGCTGATGGGCGGAAGCGTCGCGCCGGGCATCGGCCTTCACGCGATGGGCTTTCGAACGAGCACCGTGGAGATCGAAGACGCGATGCACTTCTGGCGCTACGTCGGACACCTCATGGGCGTGCGCCCGCGTTGGTTTCCGTCGAGCGTGCGCGAAGGCGTGCAGCTCGCGTTTCTCACC
Source organism: Sandaracinus sp. (assembly GCA_020633125.1). Taxonomy (GTDB): domain Bacteria; phylum Myxococcota_A; class Polyangia; order Polyangiales; family Houyiibacteriaceae; genus JACKEH01. Next base: position 2,513 of record JACKEH010000078.1, read on the forward strand.
TTCCTCAAGAGCGCCGACGCGGCCGGCGACGACGGCAAGCGGCTCTGCCAGTCCTACGTCGACGCGTTCACGCCGGCCGACGACCCGCGACGACCGTGGACGCGAAAGGTCGCGGACACGCTCGAGCACGGCGTGCACCGTGGCTACACGCGTCTCTTCCTGCCGCCGCATCTCTACCGAAAGTTCGAGCTGCCCCCCGCGGGGATCTGGGCGCTGCATCCGATCGCGTGGGCGCCGGTGGTCTTCGCGGCCGAGACGCTACGTCGGCGCTCTTCGACGCTCGATCGCCTCGCCGATCGGGTCGCCCGACGTCAGCGACGGCGTTGGTTGGATCGGCAGCTCGAAGGCAAAGAAGCGCGCTTCGAGCCGGTGCGTCGCTTCCAACGCTGAGCGTCGCCTCGGTCGGGGTGTCCTCGAACGACAAGAAGCGAATCTCGTAGAGGTCGTCTCCACCGGAGGCGGCGTCGAGGTCACCCGCGCGCGCGGCTCGCTCGTGCGCGACGAATCCGCCACGCGAGCATGAGCACCAGCAGCGCGCCGACGAACGCGTAGACCGCCCACCACCACGGGATCACGACGACGTCGGCGGCTTGAAGCATCACGGCCGTGGAGCCGAACGCGAAGAGCGCCGCGACCATCGCGTGAAGCGGGCTGCGCGTGCGGTAGGCCGAGAGCAACGAGCGCGGCACCCCCATCGCGAGCGCGCTCGCGAAGAGCCACGAGCGCAGCTCGAACCAGAAGAAGCCCGTCGCGAAGAGCGCCCACATCGCGAGCGTGAGCCCGCGGTGCACGGTCGTGAGCGAGAAACGCGGCGGCTCACGGTCGCGGTACGTGCGCCACAGCCAGCGCACGATGTCGTCGCTCTCGCCCATCCACCGCACACCCTCTTCGTCTTCGATGCGCAGCACCGGCACGGTGCCACGTCCGCGCACCTTCGCGAGCTCGCGACGCCAAGACGGCTCTTCGAGCACGTCGCGCATCTCGACCTCGACCTCGAGCTGCGTGAGGGCTTCGCGCACCCGCGCGCAATAGCCGCAGGCGTCGTAGTGGTAGAGCGCGAGCTTCGCGGTCACGGCGCGCAGCATAGTCCGCCCGGCTGCGACCGCGAGGCACCTCGCCTCGATTCTCTCCGTCGCTCGAGATCCCTGCCCCCGTACTAGACTCGCGGCGATGGGCCTTCTGACCTTCAGCCTCAACGTCACCCTCGACGGTTGCATCGACCACCAGGAGGGCATCGCGGACGAGGAGACGCACGCGTTCTTCACGCGCCTCCTGGACGAGAACGGCGCGATGCTCTGGGGCCGCATCACCTACGAGATGATGGAGAGCTACTGGCCAGCGGTCGCGCGCGGCGAGGTGGACGCGCCACCGGCGATTCGCGCGTGGGCGGACAAGCTGGAGGCAAAGCCGAAATACGTCGTGTCGTCGACCCGAACGGAGTTTCCGTGGAACGGCAGCCACCACCTCACGGGTGACCTGCGCGCCTCCGTCCAGCGACTGAAAGACACGACCCCCGAGGGCGTGCTCGTCGGCAGCGCCGCGCTCGGGACGGCGCTCGATCGGCTCGGGCTGATCGACGAGTACCAGCTCCTCGTGCAGCCGCGCATCGTCGGCCACGGTCCGACGTTGTTTCAGAGCGGGTTGCCCGAGACTCGACGGCTCGAGCTGCTCTCGGCCACGCCGCTGCGCTGCGGCGCCGTCGCGATGCACTACCGACGCGCAGCCTGACGACGTTGGCGTTCAGAGGCCCGAGAGCAACGCGACCCAGGGCGGCAACGCGTCGGCGGGCGCGTCGATCGTGATCTCGATCGCGTCGTTGCCGTCGAGCATGCGCAGAACCACCCCCGAGCCGTCGCGGCGCGGAGCGTCGGGGGCGAGCCAACCCGCGACGGCAAACGCGTCGGCGTAGAGCGCGAAGCGCGCCGGTCCGCGCCAGAGCCGCGCGAGATCGGGGTCGTCCGCGAGGCTCGACGTCGGTGCGTCGCCCAGCGCGAGCTCCCGCGAGTGAAGGCGAAGGGGCGCACCGTCGGCCAAACGCTCGGCCCACGCGCGCACGAAGGGCGCCTCGACGAGCGGCGCGACCACCTCGTCTCCAGGCGCGTCGACCGCGCGTGCTCGAACGAAACGCCCGGCTTCGCTGCGACCGAGCGCGACCGTGCGGGCCCCCTCGGGCCATGCACGCGCGAACGACGCGAGACTCTCGCGGGCGTCGGCGTCGAGACGCTCGCCGGCCATCGCCTCGACGAGCGGCGCGAGCTCGATCGAGGGCACCGCGATCGCGAGCGCGCTGCCCTGCGGGACCTGCGTCGCGTCCAGCGGCGACGCCGACCAAGCCGCCAGCGCGTCGCGCGTCGGCGAGTCTTCCAGCGTGCTTCGCAGCCGGAGGTGCACGCCCGTGGCGTCGTGCGTGAACGTGAGCTCGGTCGGACCGAGGTCGGACACGTGCCCGACGAGACGATCGACGAACGCTTCGACACGCGCGAGCACGACCTCGGGATCGCCGAGCGGCGGCGCTTCGTCGCGACGCGCGCGCTCGGCCGCGAGCGATTGCCGCGCGCGCTGCAGCTGCTCGCGGGCCGCACGCGCGAGCACGGGCCGAAGGTCTTCCGCGAAACGTCGGCCGGGAAAGCGAACGTGAAGGCCCGCAGGGAGCGGCTCGAAGCGCGCGAACGCGAGGTAGGGCAAAGCCTCGGCGAGGGCCTCGGTCGTGGTCGCGGCGACCAAGGTGGCGGGGCTGTCGGGCGTCGCGGGAACGAGCGCCAAGTTCGCGGCACCGCCCGGTCGCCAGGTGCCACGCGGGCCGCCCGCTTCCAGCGTCTCGAAGCCCCGGGCGTCGAAGGGCACCGCGAACGCGAAGTCGAGCCCGTCGGCGCCGTCGGTCGCGAGCACCCGAAGCTCTCCGTCCCCACGTACCCGCTCGCGCACGGGCGCCGGCAACGCGAGCGCGCGCTCGATCACGTCGAGCACGGTCGTCGCGAAGAGCCCGTCGACCTCGGGGCCGAAAGGCTCCGCCAGGCCACGCAGCGTGCGGTCCCCGCCGACGACACGAAGCTCGAAGCGGGTGTCGGTCGGCGCCACGCCGGGCGTGCGGTCGACGGTCGGTGCGTCGTCGCCGCACGCGAGCAGCGACGCCAGCGCCAGCAGAACGAGACGCTTCACGATCAACCTTCGCGCGAGGGACGGGACACGACGCTCAAAGCAGGCTGCCTTCGAGCGTGATGGCCATGCGCACCGCGGCCTCGAGCCGGCCTTCGGGCCACGGCTGCCCCGGCTCGAGGTCGATCGTGGTGCGCACGAAGAAGCGGAACTCGTGCGAGGTCGACTCGAAGTATTGCGTGAGCGCAGCGGAGCCCGCGGCGTCGAGCACGACTTGGCCTTCACCGGTGGCGCCGGCGGCGAGCGCGGGCATCACGCCGAGGCGACGCACGCCCATGCTCTCGTCGATGCCGACGGCGGTGACGGGGCCCCAGAAGATCTCGAGCTCGGTGGTCGGCACGGTCAGCGTGTTGGCTTCGATGCGGTACGTGACGTCGTCGATCTTCAGGGTGTCGATCGAGTCGAAGATCTCGCCGACGTCGCCAGCGGCTTCGTCGATGTCCACCTCGCCGACCAAGAGCGAGACGGTGCGAGGTGCGGGGTCGCAGACGCCGGCTTCGCAGGTGATGGGCGCCTCGGCGCTGGTCGGACACATACCCATCGGGCCACACGGAACGCTCGCGATGGTGGAGCCGTCGCGCAGGGCTTCGGGCAGGCTCAGCTCGCTCGCGTCGACCGAGACCTCCACGCCGACCGGGAAGGACGCGGTCGCGCCCGTCTTGCATCCGGCCAAGGTGAGGAGGGCGCCAAGGAGCCAAAAAGTCCGCGTCATCCCGAGAGGATAGCAGCCGACCTCGAAAGGCGTCGCCTTTGGCGAGGGGGTTTCGCGGACACTGCGTCTCCCGTTCGTGGATTCGGCTAACGCGCGGCGCGCGACGACGTCCGTGAAGCATCGCCAGGCGTGGTGCGTCTGCCCGACTCGGCACCGACCTCGTGCCCCGGCCGCGACGCGCCTGAGGTAAGGTCGGTGCGCGGTCTCGGCCGCACCCCTCGACTCCTCGTGTGGAGGTCCCGTGAAGAAGCTGCTCGTCCTCACCGCCCTCGTCTCCCTGGCCATGCTTCGCGCGGACACGCCGGTGGGCGCCCAAGACAACGGGCAGTCGGTGCTCGGTCCCGGCCTCTACGTCTTTCAGACGCGCATCGACCACGCGACGTGTGGGGACGGCGAGCGCACCGGCTACGTGTCGTCGTACTTCGCGGCGGTCGACGGGATTCCCGGCAGCCGAACGATGAGCATGAGCCTGCTCAACTCGAGCTACTGGCCGACGTGGGAGCTGACCGTCTCGTCGTCGAACGCCGTGATCGGCGACGCGCGGATGCGTGGGCAGACCGGACCGAACGCCGGCGAGTCGCATTTCGAGGTCTCGCATCAACGTGACCGGCGCTTCACCGGTCGCGGCACCCGCAGCTACGACGCGACCGTGAACGGCCAGCGGCAGCGTTGCCGCATCAGCTACGAGGCGTTGCTCAAGAAGATCGACGACTGAGAGCGGCCCCCAGTTCGGTTGGGAGGGGCGCGCCCCCCTCGGAGCGAAGGGAGAGCATGAATCCATGCCACGGATTCGTGCCGCTCAGAGGCTGAGGTCGTCGTACTCCATGAGGTCGACGAGCAGCGCTTCGACCACCGCACGCGCTCGCCCCGTGCCGCGCGCGAGACGCCCGTGCAGGTCGGCGTCTTCGGCGTCGACGCTCTCGCAACGCCGGGAGTACGACTCGAAGGCCACGAGACTCTCCACGATCGTCGCGAGGTGGTTCGGGCATTCGCACTGCACCGAGGACGCGATCTCGCGCAACCGAACCAGCTGCGCGTCGTCGAAGAGGCGCTCGGGCGGCTCCTCGTCGACGACGGGGGCCGCGCTCGGTCGACGGGGAACCCGCGCCAAGGTGAGCAGGTCCGCGACCGCGCTCGCGAGCTCGGAAGGAGCCATCGGCCCACGCAGGAGCGCGGCGCCACGACGGGCAAGCTCGGCGAGGGTGCGGCGGGTCGCGAACTCGTAGAGCACCACCGCGGTGTGGGTGCCGGTCGCGCCGCGAAGGCGCTCGAGCGCGATGGCCGGCGCCGGACCCATCGCGGGCAGATGCAGCACCAAGGCGTGCACGTCGTCGACGTCGAGCAGGCCGTCGATGGTGCCCGCGTCGTGCACCACCTCCAGCTCTTCGGCGGCGCGTAGACGCTCGGCGAGCGGCGACCCGAGGACCGCCACACGAATGCTACCTGCGCTCGGCGAAGGGGCCGGACGCTCCGGCTCCGAGGCGCCCGCCAACGCGGAGAGCCGACTGCGAAGGTCCCCGTCGGCGAGGTTGGCGACGACGCCGATCGCGTCGCCCGCGTCGGTGACCGCCTTGAGCAACCGGAGCCGATGCACGTCGGCGTCGCCGTAGAGGCGGGTGCCACCGTCGGTTCGGCGGGGGACGATGGCCTGGTAGCGCCGCTCCCAGGCGCGAATGGTGTGCGGGTCGACGCCGGTCAGCTTCGACACCGTTCCGATCCGGTACTCGCCACGATCGCTCACGGGTCGGGAGTCTAGGGCCAACGACGGAAACTTCCACACGATCTAGACAGGAGATGGACGAGTCCGAAGAAAGGGGCAGCCCACGGGCCCGACGCAATTCCACGTCATTTCATGCACTTGCAAAAATGGTGGATCCTTTCGGAGGATCGGGGAGGCCGATCCGTCGGGGCTGGGAGGCGGTTTTCTCCGGACGGCTGGGCGTCGAGAGGTTCGGCACGCACCACGAAAAAGACCCCCGCCGTGGCGAGGGTCTCGTTCGTTCGTGGCCCGATGGCTCAGCCTTCGGTCGCCCCTTCCGCGGGCGCCTCGCCCTCGGCCGGCGCCGCCGCGCGCGAGGGCGGGGTCTCGTCCTCGGGCAGGCGCGCGTGCTCGGGCAGCTCCCCGTTCAGCGACTGGAGGAACGCGACGATGTCGGCAACCTGGTTGTCCTCGAGGTCCCGACCGAGCTGAACGCGGCCCATGACGCGAACCGCCTCGTCGAGCGCCTCGATGGAGCCGTCGTGGAAGTAGGGCGCCGTGAGCGCGACGTTGCGCAGCGTCGGCACCTTGAAGAAGTGCCGGTCCGACTCGGCCTGCGTGACGTTGAAGCGGCCCATGTCCGCCTCGGTGAGCTCGCCACCACGCGCCTCGAAGTAGTTCTGAACGACGCCCATCTTCTGGTACATCGTGCCGCCCACGTTGACGCCCATGTGGCAGCTCGCGCAGCCGACCTCCTTGAAGGTCGCGTGGCCACGACGGGCTTGCTCCGAGATCGCCTCTTGGTTGCCCGCGAGGTACGCGTCGAAGGGCGAGGGGGTCACGAGGTAACGCTCGTACTCGGCGAGCGCGTCGGTGATGTTCTCCTTGTTGATCGGATCCTCACCGCCGTAGATCGACGCGAAGCGCTCGACGTACCACGCGTCGGTCTTCACGCGCTCGATCGCCTCGGGGAAGGTCGTGCCCATCTCGAGCGGGTTCTCGACGGGGCCGCCGGCCTGCTCCTGCAGGTTCGCGGCGCGGCCATCCCAGAACTGCACGAAGTTGAAGTGCGCGTTGAGCACCGTCGGCGAGTTGATCGGGCCGACCTGGCCACGGATGCCGTTCGAGCTGCGGCGCGGCTCGGCGCCCGCGTGGTCGAGGCTGTGGCAGGTCGCGCACGAGATGGTGCCGTCGCCGCTGAGGATGGGGTCGTGAAAGAGACGTCGGCCCAGGTAGACCTTGTCCATGTTGACCTCGGGCGCTTCGAGCGCCGCGAGCGGCTCGGGCGCGGGCTCCGCGGGGGTCGGGGTCGTCGAGGCCGACTCGTCGGTGGACTCGTTGCAGTCGCACGCGGCGGTCAGCGCGAGCGCGACGAAAAGCAGTCGGGCGTGTCGCATGTTCATCTCCGGCAATGAGGCTTGGGGGCGGGACGCGAAACCGTCCACGGCTCCCCGAGGCGCGCGAGGGTAGCAGAGAGTTCCCCCATTGAAACGGTCGTGATCGTGGGGCGGCCCGCCTCGAAGAAACGACGCTTTCGTGTGGTTTCACTCTCCGAGCGGGCGGAGCCAGGGGTCCGAGAAACGTGGGTTCGTGCGAACGCCTTCGTCGGTGAGCGCCTCGAGGAACGCGTGGAGGTCGGCCCGCAGGCCCTCGTCCAGCGTGAAGCCGTGGACGAAGAGGCTCTTGTTCGGGCTCGTCCGCCCGTCGCCCGCGTTTGGCCCTTCGGTCGTCACGGTGCCGCCGGCGGCGTAGTGGTCGAGCACGTCGTCGAGGGTCGCGAGCGAGCCGTCGTGCATGTAGGGCGCCGTGAGCGCGACGTTGCGCAAGGTCGGCGGCTTGAAGCGACCCATGTCACGCGGCTCCGCGGTGTGCTCGTAGAGGCCCGTGTTGGTCGCCGGGTACGCGCCACGGCCGTCGACGTCGTAGAGGCCGTTGTTCTGAAAGGTGGCTTGGTCGAAGACGTTGCCCGCGTGGTCGACCGAGCTCGAGAAGAGGAAGCCGCCGTGGCAATGGAAGCACTCGCCGGCCTCCGAGAAGAAGAACTCGCCGCCACGTCGGGCCGCCTCGCTCACCGCGCTCGTGTCGCCCGCTTCGTAGCGGTCCCACGGCGCGTCGGCGGAGATCAGGCTGCGCTGAAAGGCGGCGAGCGCCTTCGTCACCGCGTCGAGCGAGACCGGATCGTCTTCGTCCGGGAAGGCGCTCGGGAAGAGCTCGGCGTAGCGCGGCTCGGCGCGAAGCCGGGCGAGCAGCTCGTCTTCGAGGCCGGCGAGCCCGAGCTCGACGGGGCTCTCGCCGAACATCGGGACGAGCGCCTGCTGCTCGAGGTGACGGAGCACCGGGCTCGCCCACGTCAGCGTCGGCGTGTACGCGACGTTCACGAGGGACATCGCGCCCCGAGGCGTCGACTCACCGGTCGAGCCCACGCTCACCGGCAACGCGTCCGTGAAGGCGAGCTCCTGGAAGTGGCAGCTCGCGCAGCTCTGCGTTTGGTTGCCGCTCAGGCGCACGTCGTAGAAGAGGTGTCGCCCGAGCTCGACCTTCGCGTCGCTCATCGGGTTGTCCTCGGGGACCCGCGGCTCGGGAAAGCCTTCCGGCAACGCCCAGACGTAGGAGTCGCCTTCGGGACTGCACGCGACGACGAGGGCGAGGAGCGCGAGGACGCGACAGAGCACGGCCCCAAGCCTGCCCCGCGCGACCTGCTTCGTCACGCTCATCGCGCCGAGAAGACGCGCTGTGCAGCCGGCGTCGCGCCCCCGAAGGCGAGGCCGAGCGCGTCGAAGACGGGGCCGCAGTCGGTGTCGTCGGGACCGCTCATGCAACCCGGCGCGCCGCCGGTGTCGCCGAGGGTCGAGGTGGCGACGAGGGCGTCGACGTCGAAGACGATGCGATCGGTGGTCGGGTCGAAGTCGTCGATCGCGACCTCGACCACGTTGGGCGTCGCGCAGGTCGCGCCGCTCTCGACGTCGCCGGTGCACGCGGTGCTGCCGAGGTGCAGGCGCCAGCCCTCGAACGTGCTGCTGCGGCCCTCGAGGCGCACGAACTTGTAGCCCGCGTTCCACGACCAATGCATGGCCGTCAGGTTGAGCGGCGCGGCGGCCTCGGTGAAGACCGCGTGGTTGAGCCGCTCGGGGAGGCCGACGCGAAAGCGCACGCCGGTGTAGGTCCCGCGGGGCACGCTTCCGACCACGGTGGCGTTCAGGTCGGCGTTGCCCATGTCGCCGCAGCCGTCCTCGAAGTCGAGGAGCACCGCACCTTCACGCTGGAAGCGCCCGTCCTCGGCGAGGTCCAACGCGACCTCGGTTCCGTCCGCGTCGACGAGGCGGACGTCGTGCACGTAGAAGCGCAGATCGGTCGGCGTGAAGCTCGCGTTCTCGGTGCCGAGACCGTCGTAGGTCGTGCCGCAAGCGAAGGGCTGATCGCCGACCACGGCTTCGAACCGGAGCGTCTGCTCGACGCCCGAAGAGCTGGAGGACGAGCACGCGAAGAGGACCAAGGCGAGGAAGACCGCGGTACGCATCGGGAGCAGGCTAGCGCGGAAGTGTGGAGAAACCGTGTGGCGTATGGTCGCAGAGGCCTTCGCCCTGCGCGCCCTGGATCGCGACGGCTCGCCGCGTCCGACTCCACGAACGCGTTGCGAGCCCGGCCGCCCGGTCGCCCCGCAGAGCCCCACCGCGAACGCGTCGCGAGCCCAGCAGCCCGGTCGCGCACGTTCGTTCGACGAATCAGAGCTGCGCGCGAATTCGCGCGAGCACCATGGCCGGCGCCCGCACCTGCAAGCGCGTCCCGGTCTCCTCGTGCTCTTCGGAGAGCACCCGCGCGCTCTCGTGCACGGTGCTGACGACGCCGTGCTTCGCCCACGGGACGAAGAGCTCGGTGTCCTCCATCGACGACTCGAAGAACGCGACGATGCGCGCGTGCACGTCGGCGAGGCTCTCGTCGTCGCGCGCGCTCGCGAGCACGCCTTCGGGCAGCTCGAGCATCACGGCCTCTCGCTGCGCCTCGTCGAGCTTGTCCATCTTGTTGAGCAAGACGAGGCAGGGCCGCTCGCCCGCGTCGCGCTGCGTGTCGCGCGCTTCCTTCGGGTCCGCGAAGACCTTCACGCGAATGCCGAGCTCGGCGAGCACGTCGCGCGTGACCTGCAGCTGCTCGCGCCACGCGGCGTCCGAGACGTCGACCACGTGCACGAGCACGCTCGCTTCGCGCGCTTCGTCGAGGGTGCTTCGGAAAGACGCGACGAGGTCGTGCGGGAGCTTCTTGATGAAGCCGACGGTGTCCGAGACGAGCACCGGCGGGCGGGTCTCGGGCTGCAGGCGACGGACGGTGGTGTCGAGGGTCGCGAAGAGCTCGTCCGCGACGTAGACGTCGCCCTGCGTGAGGCGGCGGAACCACGACGACTTGCCGGCGTTCGTGTAACCGACGAGGGCGACGGTGTCGCCACGCTCCACGCGACGCGCGCGGCGGACCGCGTCTTCCTTGGAGATGCCCTCGAGCTCGCGGCGAAGCTCCGCGATGCGGTCGCGAATGCGGCGACGGTCGAGCTCCAGCGAGGACTCGCCGGCGCCCTTTCCGCCGATGCCACCACGCTGACGATCGCCACCGCCACCGGACTCGCGAAGGCGCGGCGCGTCGTAGGCGAGACGCGCGATCTCGACCTGAAGCCGCGCCTCCCGGGTGCGCGCGTGGCGCTGGAAGATGCGGAGGATGACCGACGTGCGGTCGGCGACCTCGACGCCCGCCGCCCTCTCGAGGTTGCGCGCCTGCGAAGGCGTCAGCTCGTGGTCGACCACAACCACGGTGGCGCGCTCGGCCACCTGCGGGTCGCTCGCGACGAACGCGTCCTCGTCCTCGGCGTCGTCGACCTCTTCTTCGACCTCGTCGTCCTTCCCCTTCTTCTTCGAGAAGGTCGGCACGACGCCGGTGCCGCCCGTGTAGAGCGCGAGCTCGTGCAGCTTGCCCTCGCCGAGCACCGCCGACGCCGCGAGCCGCGAACGCTTCTGGGTCACCCGCGCGATCGGAAGAAGCCCGAGCGTGCTCGCGAGGCGCGAGAGCTCGTCGAGCGACGACTCGTGCTCGGCATCGCTGACGCCGGGGAGCTGCACGCCCACGAGGACGGCGCGCGGGCGCTCCTGGAGGTTCTCGGTACGACGGGTGGAATCGGTCACAGGCGCGCGAGGATGAGGCCGGACGGGCGGGATTCAAGCCGGCAGCGTGACCGTTTGCGCCGAAGGGGGACGGTGTCGGTGGCGGTGGCGGTGGCGGTGGCGGTGGCGGTGGCGGTGGCGGTGTCGGTGTCGGTGTCGGTGGCGGTGTCGGTGTCGGTGTCGGTGTCGGTGTCGGTGGCCGTGTCGGTGGCCGTGTCGGTGGCCGTGGCGCGCGTCGCCGTCTCGGTCTCTGAGGCCGCGGAGCGGCGGTGGCGCGAAGCGCCGTCTCGGACTCCGTCTCTGAGGCGCGAAGCGCGGTTCCGGTGCCCGTGCTCGCGTCAGGATGAGAACCACACCGCCACCGTCCGACCCGCCGAAAAGAAAACGCGCGAGCTCCCGCCCGCGCGTCCCCCGAGAAACTCGGGCTCGGCTCATTCCGCCGCGGCGTCGCCCTCGCCTTCCGCCGCGGGCTCTTCTTCCGCCGCGATCTGCACGTGCGCCGGCGCCGCTTCGCCGAGCACCTCGGTGCTACGCGCCTTCTCCGGCAGGTACTGGTCGAGCTTGCCGATGTACCAAGAGAACGCGAGGCCCAGCAGGAGCAGGACGAAGAGGTAGAACTTCCACGGCCGCCGCTTCTCGGCGAAGGGATCGTGGAGATCGCGTTGGCTGCCCTTGGGGATCGTCGCGACCTTCGTGAGCGACTCGCCGAAGGGTACGTTGACCTTCGCGCGCGCGTTCACGGCCCAGCCGTTCGCGTCGAGAAGCGGGCCGAGGTTGCGCTGCCGCAGCTTCAGCCACGCGATCGCCATCGACGGTCCGCTGATCAACAAGATCAACCCGAGCACGCCGAGCGGCATCCAGAAACCGAGGCCGAAGAAGGCCTCGAGCAAGGCGCCGATCGCCGCCGTGATGCCGCCGACTGCGACACCGATGGCCGCGACCACGCCGATGTCGAGCTTGCGAGGGGCCTGCGCGCGCGGTTGGCCGGTCGACGCCGCTTCGGTCTGCTCGGCCGCGCTCGTGACGCCGGCGTCCGCTTCGGCTTGAGCCGCCGCCGCACGACGCTCGATCTGCTCTTCGATCAGGCGAAGGAACTTCTTGTACGGGGTCCAGAACGCCTGCCGGACGCTGATCGGGTTGTCGACGATGCGCGTGACGGTCGCGTCCCAGACCTCGCCCTTGCGGTCGTAGAAGACGCCGTTGCGACCGACCATGAGGTTGTCGACGTCGCCGTTGGTCATCGCCGCGGCGACCTTCAGCGTGTCGCCCTTGGGGTTCTTCAGGTCGCAGTAGAGCAAGTAGCTCTTCGAATGCGGCGACATCGTCGTGTGCTTGGCGACGTCGTCGACACGAACGCAGAGCTCGCACGAACGCTGATCGATGTAGAGCGTGCCGACCTGGAAGGCCGCCGGTCCCTTGCGCGCGTAGAAGTCGCGGAACGAGACGAAGTTGTTCGCGACCGTCATCAGGTCGCGGTTGAAGTGCAGGAGCTTCTCGACCTTCTCCCGCGCCTCGGCCATCGGCCGCGCCTTTTCGTCCTCGGCGACCAGGCCGTCGAGCTTCTCGCGGAAGCCCTCCTTCACGAGCTCACGCGCGCGCTCGGCGCCCAGCTTCTCGACCTTCGCGCCCTTCTTGTCCGCGACCCACGTCGCGTGCGCGGCGAGCTTGCCGCGAATCTGCATCCACTCGTCGTACGAGAGCTCGGTCCGGGCGCCGAGGATCGGTTGCACGACCTTGTCGCGGAACGCGCTCATCGCGTCGATCCACGCCGGGTTGAGCCCCTTGCCGAGAGGAAGCTTCGCGTCGCTCTCGACGTGCGCGAGCGGGAAGTGCGCGACCTCGTCCGCCGTGATCTGCAGATCCTTCGCCGCCGCCGCGAGGTACTCGCTCTCTTCGCGGTTGACCGCGGTCAGCGCGCGCGCGTCGAAGGCCGCGACGCGACAGCGCGTGAAGAAGTCGTCGATCTTCCCACGCACCTTGTCGTACGCCGCGAAGGCGTCCGCGCTGGCGTCGCCGAGCGGACGGACCGCCTCGGCCTCGCCCGCGTCGAGCCACGCGACGTAGGCCTCGAGCTCCTCGAAGAACGCCTTGATCGAATCCGCGGTGACCCCGGGGTCGCCGTTCTTGTCGGTCGCGGGCGACTCGGTGCAGGCGAGCACGTCCTCGAGCGCCTTCTTCAGCGCCTCGTCCTCGGCGGAGCTCGCGGGCACGACGCCGTCGCCGTTCCACCGCTGCTTGTTGAACTTCTCGATCGCGTCCTTCACGTCCGCGAGCGCGAGCGACTTCTCGTCGGCCTTCTCGAGGCTGACGAGCAGCGCCTTTGCCGTGTCGTGAAGGACCTTGCCCTCGTCCTTCGTGGTGTCGATCGCCGAGAGCGGGAGCTCGCTGCCGCGCTTGGCGAGAATCTCCGGGTCCTTCAGCAGGCCGCCCGCCCACTTCGCCGCGGCGATGAGCTCCTTGGCGTGCACACGCCCGTCGTTGTCCTCGTCGATGAACGCGAGCGTGCGCTCGTCGAGCTCGAGGCCCTTCACGGGACACGCGAGCGCGACCCAGAGCTTCTCGTCGAGCTCGTCGAGCGCCAGCAGATCTGCGGCGGTCGTGAGCTGAACCTGGTCCACACCGCCCGCGCGAAAGAAGCGCCACACGTGACCGGCCATCTCGATCTCTCCCTTCGTACCCTTCGCGCGGCCTTACCACGATCCGTGCCGCTCGCGCAGCCCTGGCGCACCACGTCGACGCCTCGGCGGGGGGCACGTCGCGTCGTCTCACGGCGAGGGCTCGGGGCCACGAGGCGTGGGCGGGAGCCTACGGCGGAAGCTCCGCGAG
>JACKEH010000079.1 GCA_020633125.1 Sandaracinus sp.
ACGGCGCCGGCCCCGAGCTCCTGCACGTCTTCCGCGTGCGCGCCGACGGTGGCCTTCGCGCGCTCTGGCGCTCCGAGCCCCTCGAAGGTTCGGTCTTCGTCGCGAACGCCGGGGACCTCGACCTCGACGGCAGCCCCGAGCTGCTCGCCATCGAAGAACCCCGCGACCCCGGCGGCCGTGCGAGCCTGTGGGTGGTCCGATGAGCGCGCCCAGCCCCCGATTCGACCCGGGCATCCGCCCTCGCCGTGGGTCTCGCTCGCCGCGCTTCTCGAACCGGTTCGTCGCGACGTCGCTGGTCGCTCTCGCCGCCGCCACGGTGCACGCCGCGCTGCCCCCCGGCTACGGCGGCGAGCTTCGGCTCCCCGCGCCGACGGCCCTCGCCGCCCCGAGCCCGAACGACGCGACCCCCTTCGGCGCGCTCGTGGCCGCCGCCGTCTTCGATGGCCTCTACACGCTCGCGGACGACGGGTGCGTCGTGCCCTCGCTCGCCCAAGGACCCGTGACGGCACGCGAGGACGGCACCCTCGTCGTGACCCTTCGCGAGAACGTTCGCCGCCACGACCGCCGCACGCTGCGCGCGCTCGACGTCGCCCGCGCCTTGCGTCGCGCCTCCCGGGAACAACCGCATTGGCTCGCCGGCTTCGCTTTCGACGGCCCCGAGCTCGACGTACGCCACGAAGGCGAGCGCACCCTCCTCTTCGCCCCTCCGACCACGAGCTTCCCGGCCCCGACCGACACCCTCGCGCGGCGCCTCGCCGCCGCCCCACTCGCCATCGACCTCGGCAGGGGCATCGGCACGGGTCCCTACCGCGCGTCGCTTCGCGGCAACGTGCTCGAGCTTCGTTCCTTTCGCGCCGCGGCCCGCGGAGCCGCCTACGTCGACGTGATCCGCTTCGAGCCGCCACGCAGCCGTGACGACGAGATTCGTACCTTCGAGCTCGGGCAGCTCGACGCCTCGTGGCAAGGCGCGTCGCTCTACGGCCAACGCGAGTCGAGCGCGCGCTCCCACGCGCTTCCCCACGACACCGCGGTGTTGCTCGTCCCACGCGGCGCGTTCGCCACCTCCACCGAGACCCTGAACGCCGCCGTCGATCGACGCCGCTTCGCGCGCGCCGGCCTTCGTCCCAACGACCGGCTCGCCGAAGGTCTCGCACCCGCCCGCCTCGCCCACCGGGGTCCACTCCCGCGCGCGGCGCGTATGGTCGTGCGGGCGGGCGACGCCTTCGAGCTCACCCTCGCTTCGGCGCTCGCGGCCCGCCTCGACGAGCTCGGCGTTCGTCTCGGCGTCGTGGAGGTCGCCCCCGAACGGTTCGAGCGCGAGCGCGCGAGCGCGGATCTCTCCCTCGCCTACGCCGTCCCCGCGCTCCCGGGCGCCGACGCGCGTGTCGCCTCCGCGATCTACGCCGCCACGGGCGACGCGAACGCGGCCGGTCGTGTGCTCGACGCCGCGCCCGCCGACGTCGTGAGCGCGTCGAGCACCTTACCGGCCATCGTGCTCGGCCACCTCGATCGCACGCTTCACCATCGCGAGCCGCTTCGTGGCGTGACCCACGACGCGCTCGGTCGCCTCCGGCTCGAGCGCCTGCACCTGCCACGCAACCCTTCGGCCGCCTCGTCGGAGGACGAATGAGCCTCCGCCTGCGGCTCGTTCTCCTCTTCCTCGTGGCGGCCTTCGTGCCCTTCGGCGCCCTCGGCCTCGTCGTGCGCGACACCTTCGTGCACGACCTCGAAGCCGACCATCGCCGACGCTTCGAAGCGCGCACCGAGAGCCTGCGTCGTCGCCTCGACGAGACGCTCGAAGCCGACGCACGCGCCGTCCGCGCGCTGTGCGCCCACGATCCCTTCGTCGACCGCCTCGTGCTCGACCTCGCGACCGATCGCTTCGATCCCGCGCGTGAACAAGCGTTGGTGACCGCGCTGCCTTCGCTCATGCAAGGTCGTCGCTTCGACACGCTTCACCTGCTCGACGCGCGCGGAGGCCCCGACCGCGGTCGCTTGCTCGGCGCCGGCCATTACCCCGACCGCGTCGGCGCGCGTGCCCCCGAGCTGCTCGACGCGCTCGCGCGAAACCGCGACCACGCGTGGCTCGAGACCGTGCGCGTCCGCGACGAAGAGGGCCCCCGCGACGCGCGCGCGCTCGTCGTCGGCTGCACGGTCGAGCGCGACGGCGCCGCGGTCGCCGTGCTGGGTGGACGTTTCGCCACGGACGACCTCCTCGGTTTGCAGAGCGACGACGAAGCGTTGCGTGTCTCGCTCCTCCCGCCCGGCGAAGACGTGCCCGTGACGAGCGGTGAGCCGCCCCGCGTGGTCCGCACCTTCGCGAGCGCCGAAGGCGAGCATCGCCTCGTGGCCTCGCTCGACGACGCCCCGCTTCGCGCGGATCTGGCGTCCCTTCGCGAGCGCACGCTCGTCGTCGCCGGCGTCGCGCTCCTCGTCGCGCTCGGCTTCGCGCTCCTCGTCGGTTGGATGTTCTCGCGCCCCCTTCGCGAGATCGAAGAGGCGACCCGGCGCGTCGCCAAAGGCGACCTCGAGTCGCGCGTCGCGACCGCGACCACCCGCGGCGACGACGTCGGCCGAACCCTTCGTGCGTTCGACGCGATGACCAAAGAGCTCGCCGCCACACGACTCAAGCTCCTGCGCGCCGAACGCATCGCGGCTTGGCGCGAGGTCGCCCGCCGCATCGCGCACGAGATCAAGAACCCGCTGCAGCCCATCCAGGTCGAGATCGAGACCATGCGCAAGCTGCACGCGCGCAAACACCCGAGCTTCGACGAGGAGTTCGACCAGTCGACCGGCGTCATCCTCGAAGAGGTCAAACGCCTCAACGACATGGTCACGGAGTTCAGCAAGTTCGCCCGCATGCCGCGGCCGAAGCCCGCACCCCTCGACCTGCGCGAGGTCGTTCAGCACGTCGCCAGCCTGCACATGGACGACGAAGTCGGGCTGAAGGTCGTGTTGCCCGAACGCCCGCTCGTCGTGCGCGCCGATCGCGATCAGCTCACGCAAGTGCTGCTCAACCTCGTCCAGAACGCGAGCGACGCCGCCAGCGCCCGCCACGGCACGCGCGGAGGCCACGTCGAGGTACACCTCCAGCCGACCGAAGGCGGCGCGCGCCTCTGGATCGACGACGACGGCCCCGGCATCGGCCCCGAAGACCGCCTCCGGGTCTTCGAGCCTTATTTCACCACCAAGGCGAAGGGCACCGGCCTCGGCCTGGCGATCGTGCACCGCATCGTGGGCGACCACGGCGGCACCATCGACGTCGGCGACGGCCTCGACGGCGGCGCGCGCTTCGAGATCGTGCTGCCGGAGAAGGGGCCGATCGACGAAGAGCCGAGCGCGAGCCTCTCGGACACCGCGTTGCCGCTCACGCGCAAGACGCAGCCCTGAGCCTCGCGCTTCGAGCCGCCATATTTCGCGCCTTCGCGTGACGCACCGGAACGATTCGCTCGAACCGAAAACGTGCGTTTCGCGCCCCCGAGCCCCAGGGTTCCACCATGCCGCTGCACCGCGTCTTCCTCGCGCCCGGGTTCTTCGGCTTCACGAATCTCGGCGACTTCGGCTATTGGGCGCACGTCCGCGATCGCTTGATGGAGACCTTCGCGCGCCGACGCGTTCGCGCGGAGATTCACTACGTCCCGACCCTCCCGACCTCCTCGCTCGACCGCCGCGCCGCGCGTTTGCTCGAGACGGTCGCGCGCCACGTGCAGGGCGACGACGAGGTGCACCTGGTCGGACACAGCACCGGCGGCCTCGACGCGCGCCTGCTCGCGTCCCCGAGCGCACGCATTCCGACCCCGCTCGAGGTCGCGCCGATTCGCGATCGCATTCGCACCGTGATCTCGGTCGCGACGCCGCATCACGGCGCGCCCGTCGCCGCATTCTTCACGGGCCTTCAAGGACAGAAGCTCCTGCGCGCGATCTCGATGGTCACCATCGCCGGCATTCGCCTCGGCAGCGTGCCGCTCCCCGCGCTCCTCGAGCTCGTCGGCGCGATTCCCGCGTTGCCCGGCCGCGGCCTCTTCGCGCCACGCGCCGGCACGCTCCTCGATCAGGTCTACCGGCTCGTGCTCAAAGACTTCGATCCCGAGCGCCAACGGCAGATCGAAGCGTACTTTCAGGGCGCCTTCGACGATCAAACGCTCCTCCTCCAGCTCACCCCCGAAGCGATGCAGCTCTTCGAAGCGCTCACCCCACGCCACCCGAACGTTCGCTACGGATCCGTCGTCGTCCGTGCACCCGCGCCGAGCTTCGCGCAGGTCGTACGCACCGGGCTGCGACCGATTCAACAAGCCCAATACGCGCTCTACCGAAGCCTTCACGTCCTCTCCGCGGGCTTTCGCGACACCCACCTCCCCGTGCTCGATCCGGAGCAACGCGAGGCCCTCGTCACCGCCTTCGGCGAGATCCCCGGTCCCCACGACTCGGACGGAATGGTCCCGACCCGAAGCCAAGTGTGGGGCGACGTGCTTCACGGCGTCGTCGGCGATCACCTCGACGTGATCGGCCACTTTCACGCGCCCGAGCTCTCGCCCAAACACGTCGACTGGCTTCGCACCGGCAGCGGGTTCGATCGCGAACGCTTCGAGACACTCTGGGACCACGTCGCGCACTACGTCGTCGACGCGTGACCCCCGACTTCGCGTCGCTCGCGCTCGAAGCGCGCGAACCTCGCTCGGACGTCACTCGAAGAGGATCGCGTCCGCCATCAAGTTGCCGTGGCGGTTCGTCGGCGTCGGCCCGGTGAAACAGCCCTGCTCCCCGAAGGTCGCGGCACCGAGGAAAGGCGCCCCGTCGATGCGCGCCCCGAAACGCTTGGACACCTCGCCCGTCGCGTCGCCCGTCACCCCGACGCAACCACCGCAATACACGAGGATCGCGCCGCTCACCCGATCCGCGGAGCGCCCCGCACGCGCCGCGACCTGGTCGGTGCGATCGAAGAGCGCCTCGCGGCTGCCCACCATCAACACGAGCTCGTCGCCCTCCGCGACGTCGGCGAAGAGCGCGAGCGATCCATCGGGCTCCACCCGGTGCGGGTGGGTGAGCACGTAGCGTTTGATGGCGCCGACCCGATCCACGACCCGCCCGAGCGGATGCATCGTCGTCTCGCCGAGCACGACACCGCCTTGCTCGCGGAACGCGGAGAGCGCGCCACCGAGCCACTCGTCGTAGACCTCGGCCGCGGGGCGCCCGTCGATCTTGCGCAACACCCGCCCGCTCGCCGACGTGACCTTCCCGCGTCGAGAGCCCGGGTTGTAGCCCGCCACGAACGAGCCGTGCACCGGCGCCTTCGACGTGAAGCCCACGAGCACGAAGCCGCTCTCGAGGGCCTCGCTGCCCGCGAACACACGCCATTGGCCGCTGAGGTCGTCGTCGGCCGCCGAGCCACCGTAGAGCGGCGGCGGTGAGCCACCGAACGCCTCGTCGATGCCCTCGAGCACCCGCTCTTCGAACCCCGGCGTCGCGTAGAGCAGGAGCACGTCCGGACGATCCATCCCCCGACGAAGCTCCTGCGCCGCGGAGACCGCCGCGCTTCGCGCCGTGCGCCCGTCAGTGCGTCGAGAGACCGACACCGCCGTCGGATCGCCCGCGCGACCCAGGAGCGCGAACGCGCCCCGTTCGAATCCGTCGGGGATGAACACCCCGCGGAACGAGGTCGCGCCGAACACGACCGCCCCCGACGCCGCGAGCTCCCGCCGCAAGGCGACATGGTCGGCGTCGACCGTCGAATGTACGAGCGCCCACTGGACGTCGCGAGCGAGCGGCGTGCCCAACGCCGCGGACCAGAGCTCCATCGGAAGCGATTTCACAACGGAGCGTCCCGTCCCGTCAACCGGCGTCCGGCAGCCACCCACACGCGAACCAGCGAACCGCTCCAACCGGAACCCGAGCCCCAAAAAGGCTGACGCCCCGTGGAAGAGCCGAAGCTCCTCCACGGGGCCGGGGTGTGTCAGCTGGGGTTTTTTGGGGTTTTTGGAGTTGTGCTGTCTTGGGTGCGCTCTCGGCAGGGGTGCCACCGAGAGAGTCCGCCGCGGCGAACCGCGACGACTCCAGAAACCTAGCTCGCTGACGCGTCGCGTCAACAGAAGAACCCTCTATTTTCTCGGTGTTTACCTGCGAGAAACAATGAAACACGTGCTTGACGAGGCGCGTCATAACGCAACACGTCGACGCATTGCGTCATAACCGGTCGCTCCCCGGACGCGGATGTGTCGACCGTCCCGCTCTCGAATCGGGCCTTCGGCTCAAGGGCGCCGGCGCGAAATGCGTGGACGACACCCTGTTTCGAGTGCCGACGGGTCGTGGGAACCGGTGGCGCCGCGCGCCCTCCGCCGCCATGACACCGCCATGATCCCCCGCGCCCCCCGAGAGACCACCACCGAGAAGACCGAGATCGTGCTGCCCCAGCACGCCAACGCCATCGGCACGGCCTTCGGCGGCACCGTGATGTCCTGGATCGACATCTGCGCCGCGGTCAGCGCGCAGCGTCATTGCAGCCGGGTCGCCGTCACCGCTTCGGTGGACGCGCTCGATTTCGTGGCCCCGCTTCGAGTCGGCGACGTCGTCGTGCTTCGCTCGTGGGTGAACGCCGCCTTCCGAACGAGCCTCGAGGTCGAGTGTGTGGTCGAGCGCGAGGACACCACGACTGGCGCGCGGGTGCTCTGCGCCGACGCGAAGCTCACCTTCGTGAACCTCAGCCCGGACGGCCGCCCGCAACCGGTGCCGCCCCTGGCGCCCGAGACCGACGAAGAGCGCGCGCGGGAGGCCGCCGCGATCGCCCGTCGCGAGACACGTCTCGCCGCGCGACGCTGACATCGACGCTGACGTCGAAGCCGACCTCGAGTCGGCCGCGGCTCATCCACCACACCTCTGAATCTCGTAGGCCTCCCCACACGCGATGGCCGCCTCCGAGTGGTCGTTCAGGCAGCCCATGCCGGGACACCAACCACAGAAGCCGTTCGCGACACACGCGCCGCACTCGGAGAGCGCGGTGCAGTCCACACACGCGCTCGGGCTTCCCTGCCAATCGCCTTCGCAGCTCGCGCGATGCCGATCGGAGCCGCACTCTCCGCTCGCCGCGCAGAAGCCGCATCCGACCGCTTCGTTGCAGGCGCCACACGTCGTGTGCACCGCGCACGGGTCTTCCTCCGACGGCGTGCACGAGCCGTCGACGTTCGCGGGGTTCAGGTCCGAGCAATCGCTCGTCTCGACGGTCTCGCCGCTCGACGTGCGTCGCTCGGAGACCTCCGTCGGAAGCCAGGTCACTCCGTCGCGATCCGCGTCGCTCGGCTCGTTGCCGCAGAGCGCCCACCGGCTGCACGCCGCCGCCCCTTGGACACCGACCGCCGCGCTGCCTGCGGCCCCGTAGAGCGCCTCGTGGGGTGCACCGCGCTGGTAGGTCGCGTCCTCTCGCAGCACCTCGCTCGCGCCCACCGCGTGTTGGTAGAGCGTGCCCACGAAGCCGAGCGGTCCTCCTTCGCCGCTGCGCCCGAGGTAGTCCTCCGCTTCGCCGCTCGCCGTCGTGCAGAAGGGCACCGCGACGTCGAGCACGCGGCACGACTCGAAGCCGAGCCCCGACATCTCGGTCGGGAACGCGCTCGCGCCGGTGCCGTGCGAGGCGACCTCCATCTGCGCCCCGAGCTCCCGCGCGAGCTCGAGCGCCCCGATGCCACGCGACGCCAGCGCCGCGTCCGTGAAGACCATCGCGTACCCCGCCGGATCGGTCGCCACACGCGCGACGCCGCGGCTCGTCGCGTCCGCGACACGCTCGTCGAGCTCGCTCTCGCCGAAGGGCGTCGGCAGTCGCCAACGCACGCTCGACCCTCCACGCACGAGGTCCACGACCACACCGGCGAGCGTCTCGAGGTGCGGCTGCGGCAACGCGTCGAGCGCGTACCCGAGCGCCGCGCGCCCGCTCGTGCTCCACGGTCCGTCGGACTCGATCATGCCCGAGTAGCTGCTCGCGAAGACGAAGACCACCAGCGGCTCGTCCGTGCCGCCACCTCGCACGTAGACGTGGTCCACGCGGCCGTGACCGGGCGTGAGCGCCGCGAGCGACGCCGCGTGCTCCGGTGCGAGCTGCAGAATCGCGCCCGTGCCTTCGCGGTGAATGCGCGCGACCTCGGCTTCGTTCGACGCGCACGCGAGCGTGAACGCGAGCGTTCGAAGCCCCATCTCGGGTGACGCGAGGCGGTAGTCGCCACACGCCGGAGGTTCGACGCTCTCCGTCGCCGCGTCGCAGCGCTCCGGCCGGAAACACGCGCCTCCACCGCCGCTGCGCCAACACGTGATCGCCTCCGGACACACCTCGGGGGCACCGCCGCAGGACTCGAAGCACGCCGCGCCACCGCCGTGGTGACCGCAGTCGAGCACCGTCGGATGGTCGTCGAAACACGCGAGCCCCCCGAGCCCTTCGAGGCACGGAATCAAGTCGCCGCACACCGCGGGATCGACCGGCATCGGCGTCGGCTCGCCGGGCGCCGGCTCGGGCGTGGCGCCACCGCAGCTCGTACGCGAGAAGCCCGCCATCGGCGTGCGTAGAAGACGCGCTTCGGTCTGCGGACCGTAGGCGCCGTCTTCCGCAATCGGATCTTCGGGATGGTTCAGGTTCCACAGGCTCTGAAAAGCGAGCACGGAGCGCGCGCGCTGATCGGGCCCCGGTCCGTCGAAATGCACCTCGTCGCCGGCGCCGTACCAGCGAAAGCCACCGCGGCTCATCGCGCTGCGCACGCTGCTCCAGTTGTCGACGTCGACCGCGCGTCCGCCTTGGTGGTTGCTACGACCCGGGGCCGCGGCCGCCCCACATCCGCCGCGTCGAACGAGCGCGATTTGATCGGAGACCGGACGAAACGCGCTGTTGATCGAGAGCGGCGTCGAATCCGCCACGCGACCGAGCGCCGCCGCCGACTCGGGCACCATGAAGAGGTGCACACGACCGCTCGTGGCGCGCACGTTCGGGTGCCGCACTTCGACGAACTGCCCCGGAAAGAGGCACGCCTGGTGTTGCGCGAGCTGCCGCGAGAGCCGCTCGAAACCGACGGTGCTGCAGGACCCACGGTTCTCGCGCACTCCGTCTGCGACGGTCGGTCCGCTCGGGACCGGGGGCGGCACACGAGGATCGACCGTGCCTTCGTCGATCGCACCGGCCGGCGCGCCCGCCCGCCAGAAGCTCGCGCCCATCTCGCCGTGCATGTTGCGCGCGAAGTCGCGGTAGCGGCCGTGGCGCTCGGTCCAACACGTCCAGCCCGGCCGGCAACCGTTGTAGAGGTGCGTGACCGTCTTCACCCAGTTGTCGAACTCGGGGTGCGCGGGCGAGTCGATCGCGTTCATCCAACGCACCGCGTCCTCCCGCGTGCGAATGCCGCGCGTGTAGGGAGAGCGACGAATCATGTCGAGCACGAAGACGATCGACTGCCGAACGTTGCCGTCGAGATCGAGCACGTGCCGCCCGTCCCGCGCGAGGGTGTCGTCGAAGTCGCCCCCGTCGAACTGGAACATGCCGAGCCCGCCTTGGCGCGCCGAGCACGGTCCGTCGCCCGCGCCCGCGAGGACGGGACCTCCGCAGTAGTCCGAGTGCGGCCCCGAGCAGCCGTTGCGCTCCCAATACGGCGTCTCGCCGGTTCGGCACTGCGTCATCATCGTCTCGGCGTCCGCGAGGCCGGCGGCGAGCCACGCGCTCGTGATGCCTTGCTCGGCGTAGAGGTCGCGAATGAGCGCAGCACGGTCGCGACGCTCCGACGCCGAAAGCGCGCTCGTCGCTTCGGCGACGTCGAAGGTCGGTCCCGCGTCGCAAGCGAGCGCGAAGAGCATCACCGAGGCGAGAAGCGAACGGTTCACGGGGCACCTCGCTCGTCGTCGATGGGAAGGGCCGCAACGGAGAGCAGCGCGGTGTCGCGCTCGAGCGCGTCGCGGTCGACGACCACGTCGAGCTGGGCTTCGCGCGTCTCCAGCGCGTCGAGGAAGTCCCGCGCGGTGAGGACCACCTGGCGGCGATCGGCGCGCCATCGCGCGAGCGCGGGATCCGTCGCGTGCCCGGTCCGGTCGACGCTCGCCGCCGCGACCGCCGCCTCCGCGTCGTCCAGCCCCGCTTCGGCAAGTGCTTCCCGAAGCGAAGCGAACGCCGGGTCCTCCTGGAACGCCTCGACCGCACGCGCCGGCTGATCGTCCGGCACCTCCACCGCGAACGGCGGCTCGTCCGCGGCCACCAAGAGCGGCACGGCGGCCTCCGGTGCCGCGTTCGCCAGATCGAGGTCCTCACCGGAGCTCGGCCCCGTTCCCGTGATGCCCGCCGGGGCGCAGGCGCCGCCCAAGGCGAGAAGGAGAGTGTAGGTGGACAGGCGCATGGGTGGTCGCTTGAGCAACCACCGAGCCACATCGAATTCACACGACAATTCGCCGAACGGCCACGCGAGTGGCCCTCACCGACCCCGCGATCGCAGGGTCCCCCATCGCGGAATGGGGCTCATCGTCTCCAGCGATACGACGTCGATTGGGATCGACTTCGGGGCTGGAGACAACAGGCCCCAATCGCCCCGATGGAGCCCTACGAGGGAACGAACGACGACGCGTCAGCCGAAGCGGAGCTCGACCCACGTCCCGCGGTCGGCCGGCCCTCGGCAGGCCCACGCGCGCTTCTCCGCTGGCGACGCGATGAAGACCGCGTTGGTCGCCGTGCCCTGCCCGTCCTCGGCGTAGCGGTTCACGCTGAGAATGCCCTGGCTGCGATCCGCGAACACCGCCTTGAGCCCGGGCACGTCGAGTCCGCCCTTCGTCAGCTGCGCACCGAGCGTCTCGAAACGACGACGGCTGCTCTCGCTCGGCTCCTCGCCTTCGAGCTCGCGGTGCAGCGGCGACAGGCAATGGTTCGTGCGCCAGAGCGGCCCCTCGGAGGTGTCGCGCAAGAAGCTCGCGTTCGGCGAGGCCTCCCACTCGACCTGCTTGTCCGCGTCGGCGAGCCAATACGTGTGCGCGCCCGCGTGCGGCGCGCCCTTCACGTGGCCCATCGCTTCGTCGACGTTCGCCGAGCGCACGGCGCGGTGAAGGATCGAGAGGTACCCGACGCCCGGCTTGCTGCCGTAGGTCTTGATGTTCGTGGTGCCGACCGCGAGGCCGTGCGCGTTCATGCCGACGAGCGTGAGGCACCCGCTGCAGGTCACCGCCCACGTCTCGGGCCCCTTCGCCGGGCGACGGTGCACACCGATCACGTAGTCGACGTCGGGCGGATTGAGGTCCCAGGTCTGCCCGACGAGCGCCTCGCCGCTGGCGGTGAACCCGCCCGGCAACATCACGCTCGAACAGCCTTCCGAGACCGCGTTCTTCGTCATCGGCTCGCCTCGCGCGGCGGAGAGCAACACCGCGTCACGCAGGTCGGTCATGTTCGCGACCGTGAAGAGCTTCGCCGCGTCGAGGCCGGCGCCTTCCGCGAGCCCGCAATGCTCCGCGTGGCCCTCCGGGTCCCACGCCTCGTAAATCGCGAAACCCTCGCGACCGACCTCGAGCAAACGCTCCCAGCCGCCTTGGCCTCGGTCGGCGAAGTACGCGCGCACCGCGTCGAGCCGCATCGCGACGAAGTCGTTCACCTTCGCGCGAAACGCTTCGCCCTGGCCACGCCCCATCTCGCGCGGGGTCCCACTCACTTCGACGATCGGCAGCTCCAACGACATGCCGAGGTCATGGAGCAAGGGCCCCTGCGAGGCAACTCAAGGGCGACGCTCCCGAGCGACGTGGGACGGCTCACCCGGCGCATGCTTGACAGATCGCCGTTTCCCCTCAGATTCGGCCGGATTCGCGCGCTCCGCCGCGCCTGCACGACCTTCGAGAGCAGCACCATGCCGACCTACGAGTACCGATGCGATGCCTGCGGGCACGAGTTCGAGAAGGAGCAACGCATCAGCGAGAAGCCCATCAAGAAGTGCCCGAGCTGCGGCGCCATGAAGGCGCGGCGCATGATCGGTGGCACGGGCTTCATCCTGAAGGGCGGCGGCTGGTACTCGGACCTCTACTCGGGTCCCTCGAACAGCAGCGCGAAGTCGTCGAGCAGCGAGAGCAGCTCCAGCAGCAGCGAGAGCAGCTCCAGCACGACGACGACGACCGAGAGCAAGCCCGCCAAGTCCAAGAAGAAGAAGGACTGAGCTCGCGAGCGCCGCGAACGGCGGTCTGACGCGCGGCGCATACACGCGGGGTCCACGTACGGACGTCGTGGTGTGACGTACCGGCGTGCGCACGCCCGAGCCGACCTGCTCAAGCCGGCGTGAGGTATTGAATCGCGAGCGTCTTCTTCCCCCAACCGGGGAAGATCACGTCGGCCTTCGGCACCATGCCCTGCTCGACCCGACGCACTTCGCCGACTCCGAATTTCGGGTGCCGCACCCGCATGCCCGGCGCGAAGCCGCCCATGTCGGAGCCCTCCGAGTAGTCGACGTAGCTCTCCGCTTCGTCGCGACCACGCGCAGACTTGGGCTTGCCGCCCGGCTGCCACGCGTCGTCCGCCCCTCCGAAGTCGGCGTGGTCGCGCGCCGGCTCGTCGTACGCGTCGTCGTCGCGTCCCGAGCGGATGCCCCAACCGCCACGCCCACCACGCGCTGGCAACGACGGCCGATCCCACGGGTCGGGCCGGTAGGGACGTGCGCTCGCCATGCCGCTTCGTCGCGGCTCCACGCCGATCCACACCGCGTCCTCGCGCGGCACGTCGAGCACGAAACGCGACGGATCCCCCGGCCGCACCTGGCCGTAGATGTGGCGCACGCTGGCGTAGCTGAGGATGAGCCGCTGCCGCGCGCGCGTGAACGCCACGTACGCGAGCCGACGCTCCTCCTCCATCTCTTCCGGGTCTTCGGCGGGGTCGGTCCCGCGCATCGGGAACATGCGCTCCTCGAGCCCCGTCACCATCACCGTGTCGAACTCGAGGCCCTTGGCCGCGTGCACGGTCATCAGCGTGACCTTCGCGCCGTCGGATTGTTCGTCGGCCACCGACGCGAGCGTCACGTCCTCGAGGAAGCTCGCGAGCGTCGGCTCGTCGTGCTCCTCGGCGAACTGCTGAATCGAGCCCACGAGCTCCTGGAGGTTCTCGCGTCGCGCGTCCGCTTCGGGCGAGTCGTCGGCGCGCAGCATCTCGAGGTAGCCGCTCTCGTCGAGCACCATCCCGGGAAGGTCCTCGAGCGGCAGCGTCTTCGCGCTCGAGCGCAGGCGCTCCATCATCTCCTTGAACTGCGCGAGCTTTCGCGCCGGGCCCGAGCCCGCGTTCTCGTCGATGGCGTCCCACACGCTCGACCCCGTACGCGCCGCGTCTTCGAGCAGACGGGTGAGCGTCGTCTTGCCGATGCCGCGCGCCGGCACGTTGACGACGCGCATGAGCGAGATGTCGTCGCCCGGGTTCTGAATCACCCGCAGGTACGCGAGCAAATCCTTCACTTCGGCGCGGTCGTAGAAGCGCACGCCGCCGACGATGCGGTACGGAAGGTTCGCCTGACGAAGCCCCTCTTCGAGCACACGCGATTGCGCGTGCGTTCGGTAGAAGACCGCCACCTCGGCGAGCGACGCGCCCTTGTTCTGCAGCTCCTGCACGCCGCGCACGACCATGCGTGCTTCGTCGCGCTCGTCCTCGCAGCGAACGACGAGGACCTTGTCGCCCTCGGGATTTTCGGTCCAGAGCTCCTTCGGCTCGCGGTCGTGGTTCTTCGAGATGACCGAGTGCGCGACGCGAAGGATGCGCTGAGTCGAGCGGTAGTTCTGCTCGAGCTTCACGACGCGCGCGTCGGGGTACGCGCCTCGGAAGTCGAGGATGTTGCGTCGATCCGCGCCACGCCATCGGTAGATCGACTGGTCGTCGTCGCCGACCACCACGAGGTTCCGGTGCACCGAGGCGAGCGCACGCACGAGACGAAGCTGCGCGTGGTTGGTGTCCTGAAACTCGTCGACGAGCTGGTGCAGGAAACGCCCCGCCAGGTGCTGGCGCAGCTCCTCGTTCTTCTCGAGCGCGCGCACGAAACGGTAGATGAGGTCGCCGAAGTCGAGCGCCCCCGCCTTCCCCATACGCTCCTCGTAGAGCGTGTAGATGCGCCGAACCATCTCGCGGTAGGGGTCGCCCTCGGTCGCCATCTCTTCCGGCGAGGTCATCTCTTGTTTGGCGCGGTTGATGGCGCCGGCGATCTGCTTGGGCGGCAGCTGCTTCGGGTCGAGGTTCAGATCGCCCATCACCCGCTTGACCATCGCCTGCTGGTCTTGGTCGTCGTAGATGACGAAGTCCTTCTTCACGCCCGCGGCCTCGGCGTTCAGCCGCAGGAGGCGCGCGCAGGTCGAGTGAAAGGTGCCGACCTGCAGTCCCTTGGCACCGCCGGGCACCAGGTGCTCGAGACGCTCCCGCATCTCGCCCGCCGCCTTGTTCGTGAAGGTCACCGCCAGAATCCGCCACGGCGCCACGCCCTGCTCGGCCACCAGCCGGGCAATTCGCATCGTGATCACGCGGGTCTTTCCGCTGCCCGCCCCGGCGAAGACCACCAGCGGCCCCCCGTCGTGCAGCACGGCCTCGCGTTGCGGTCCGTTCAATCCACTCAAATCCATCCGAAACCCATCCGTTCGACGATCCCGCACGTGGGCCGGCCGAATTCGTCGCCGCTCACCCACCCACGACACACCTCGTCATGCGTTCAGCGGAGCCTACCGCCCGAGCGGTCTAGGAGCGAGGCAATGTGTCGACCACGGACGAGCGCGACGGGTGACGTCCGAGGCCAAAGGCCGAGGCCCGTACACGCGGCCCAGCGACTCGCGTCAATCCCGTGGCCCGAACATGGTCCGGGTTTCGAAAGGGGCGACCAGCCCCTTCGCCGCGGAGCACCGCAGGAGG
>JACKEH010000008.1 GCA_020633125.1 Sandaracinus sp.
CTCGACCATCTGGCGCTCGTGCGCGAGCAGGCGCTCCTGCTCGGCGGCGCGGGCCTTGGCCTCGGCCTCGAGGCGAACGCGAAGCTCCGCCTCTTCCTTCTCGCGTTGCTTCCGCTCCTCTTCCTGGCGAACCCGGCGCTCCTCGGCGGCGCGGGCTTCTTCCTCGGCGCGGACCTTCGCTTCTTCTTCCTCCCGCTTGCGACGCTCGGCGTCTTCGCGCTTGCGGCGCTCCTCTTCCTCCTGGCGGCGGCGATCTTCTTCCTCGTCGCGGATGCGATCCTCTTCGAGGTTCATCAGCTCCTTGAGGTTGAAGAGGACGGAGGATTCCTTCTGCTCGGACATCTCGGCGTGCTCCAGGGGAACGTGGCGCGGTGAATCCGCCGCGCGGAGTGGGAAAACTAGCAAGCGAGCCGGCCCCGCGTCAACCCTGGCAGGGGCGGCCAGGCGCGCGGCATCACAAGGATTTCTCGATCCCGACGCCCGTCGCTCGGACGGGGTCGACGGGGTCGGGACAGGTGGATGGACCCCAGACTCCCGCATTCCTTGGGTTTGGTGGACGTGGTTTGCGCAATGCCACGCGACCACCCTGGCCAGCGAGCGTCACTTGCAGATACCCTTCCCGGGTGCGGACTCTCACCCTCTCCCTCCTGCTGGCGATCGGCTGTGGCGGAACGGCGCTGAACAAAGGCGAGGGCGAGGCCTGCGTTCGCAGCGTCGAATGCGGTCCGGGCCTCGCTTGCGTGATGGCCGTTTGCTCGTCCGACCCCACCGGGTTGGGCGGCACCGTGCCGAGCCAAGACGCGGGCGCGCCCCCGGACGCCGGCGACCTGGACGCTGGCGAACCCATGGACTCGGGCCCGCCTCCGGATGCCGGCCCGCCGCCACCCGACGCGGGACCGCCGTCCGACGCGGGACCTCCCCCGGACGGAGGCATCGACGCGGGAATCGACGGCGGCATCGATGCCGGGATCGACGGTGGTGTCGATGCCGGCATGGACGCGGGAACCGACGCGGGCGTCGACGCCGGCCCGGACGAAGACGCGGGCATGTGAACGCAGCCAGCGCTTGCACGGCTTCGTTCCGTGCGAGCGCACTCCGTGGTTGCCCTCGACGTGAAGAAGAGCCGCTGCTCGAAGGCAGACTCACTCGAAGAGCGTGAGCTGACGCTTCGAGCGAACGCGCGTGGTCGTTTCGAGGGGACGCACGTAGGTCGTCTCGCGCGAGAGGCTCCCGTCGACGGAGCTCTCGTGCACGTCGATCCCCAGACGCCGCGTCGTGGTGCGAAAGAGCGTCTCGATCAGCTGCCATCGCGGACCGTGGCCACGCATGCGCGAGCCGAAGCGCGGGTCGTTCATGCGCCCTTGCCGCATCTCCAAGATCGCGTGGCGCACCTTGTCGGCACGAAGCGGAAACGCCTCCTGAAGGCGCGCGTCGAAGACCTCGCGCACCTCGCGTGGCAGACGCAGCAAGATGAGGAACGCGCTCGACGCGCCCGCGGCCTTCGCGCGCTCCAGGATCTCCGGGAGCTGATCGTCGTTCAGCCCGGGAATCACGGGACCGAGCGACACCCCACAGCCGACTCCGACGTCGGCCAGACGTCGCAAGGTCTCGAAGCGTTTGCTCGGTGGGCTCGCGAAGGGCTCGATCGCACGCGCCATCGCGTCGTCGGCGAACGGGATGCTCACCGTGACGTGTGCGCGCGCCACCTCCGAGAGCTTCGCGAGCACGTCGAGATCGCGGCGTACGAGCACGCTCTTCGTGATCACACCGACGGGGTTTCGAACCTCGAGGCACGCCTCGAGGCATGCGCGCGTGAGGCCGTAGCTCGCTTCGAGCGGTTGGTAACAATCGGTGTTGCCGGAGAAGACGATCGGGTCGCCCTTCCACCGCTTCGCGCGAAGCTCTTCGCGGAGCTTCTCGGCGACGTTGGTCTTCACGACGATCTTCCGATCGAAGTCGGTGCCGGCGCCGAAGCCCCAGTACTGATGCGAGGGCCTGGCGTAGCAATAGGCGCAGGCATGAAAGCAGCCGCGGTAGGGGTTCACGCCGAAACGAAAGCCGACGTCGGGGCTGTCGTTCTCCGTGATGGCGCTTCGACAACGCTCTTCGAAGACCTGCAGGGCCGCCGGAGGTGGCGGTCCCTCCCACTCCAGCGCGGCGCTCTCGAAGGGGTTCGGTGGGTTGGCGACGGCTCGCATGCGTGACTGATCATCCGTTCAGCCACGCGTCTGCGCAAGTGCCGTCCCCACCTACGCTGCTGGGCGTGCGGTGGGAGAAATGCGCGAGGTGGTCACTCGACCCGCAACGCCACCCGCGCTTCGCCTTCGGTCGGCCGGCAGTCGTCGCCTTCGCAGACGAAGCTCGTCACCCGCGCGCGAACCACCCCGGCCCCGCGCTCGCGCGCCACGATCGGCACGGGAAAACGAAGCGGGCGGGCGTCCGGTTCGAGGGCGTCGGCGCGCGCCAAGCGACCACGCACCACCTCGACCGCGCGGCCTTCGTGGGTGGGTGTCACGAGCACCGGCACGTCGGGTGCGACGTCGACGACGAGCACCAGCCGCGCCCGATCCCCGACGTGCAGCGGGCTCGGCTCCTCGAAGCGGGGCGCGAGCTGCGCGAGCACGGGCGCCCCGAGCGCCGCGAGCCCGAGCACGACGAGCGCCTCAGTCCGCATAGGGCACGACCTCGTAGGGCAGCTGCGAGCCGATCCATCGGTTCAGCTTCGTGCGGGGCTTGCCCTCGTCGTCGTACTCGATGACCGCGTAGGTCAGGCCGCTCGCCTGGCCGAGGTAACGCAGGTCGAGGTTGATCATCTTCACCCACGTGCCGGTGTTCACGAGCACCTTGCCGTTGGGCAGCTGCATGTACCGAGGGCCGTGGCTGTGCCCGATGATCAGCGTGTGCGCGCCACGGGTTCGCGTGAGCGCGTCGATCGCGTGGTCGTCGTAGCCGCCGGTCGTCAGCGAGATGACCTCTTCGCGCACCAGCTCGGGCACCTTGCGAATTCGCTCCCGCCACGCGCTGATCTTGAAGACCCGGTGCTTCAGGAAGTTCTTCGTGGAGAGCCACAGGAAGCGAAACACGAAGGTCGGGTCGAGCAGCAGCGAGCCCATCATGAAGCGCCCGAGGGGCTGAATCCGATCGATGTGGCTTCGAAAGGTCTTCATCGGGTTCATCACCTCGAGGATCCAGATCGACCCCCAAGGCAACGCGAGGATCTCGCGCCCGTCCGCGAGCTTGCGCGTCATGTTCTGGTAGTCGACGCGATGGATGCGCTCGAGCTGGTGCCCGTGGCGAACCTGAATGCCCTCGGGCAGGTAGTAGGTGTCCGACTGGGTGATGAACCGGACGCGATCGCCGCCGTCGGGCGCGATGTAGCGTCGGAAGAGCTCCTGCGGGCCGGGGAACCACATGTCGAGGTCGTGGTTTCCGGGCAGGTAGGTGATGCGGGTGCCCCGCCGCGCCATGAACTCCTTCAGGGAGCGCACGAACACCGGGTGCCCGTCGAGGCATTGGCGGAGCTTCTCGGTGGCGATGGCGTCGGTGATCTCGACCGGCCAGACGCCCCCGATGCGAATCTTGAGCAGGTCGAAGATGTCGCCGTTGAGGATGAGCTCGATGCCGGTGTCCGGCGGAATCTCCCGCAGGTAGTGGGAGATCAGCTCCGCGAAGCGGTCGTCGTGAAAGAAGTCCTCGTACGGGTTCAGCTCGCCCGGACGGGTGCCACTTCCGAGGTGGAGATCACTGAGGACGAGGCGGACGAGCTTCACGGCGGAGACGGGATCGATAGCACGGCTGGCCCAGACGCTCGCACTTCGTGCGACGGTGCCTTCGGTCCACGTGCGGGGAGGCCTCGCGCGGAGGCTCGAAAGCGAGCGCTTTCGCGCGATCTCGTCGACGTCCGGCCGCTTGACGCTGCTCCAAGGTCCCCGATACTTCCAGGGCGCGGGGGGCAGGTTTCGGGACCGCCCCTCGAGAGGGATTCTTCGGCTCGTCGGCCCGTCGTTCGTGGCCCCAAGTCGGAACTAGGACGTTCGAGACCTCGACGTCCGAAAGCGCGCGGGAAAGGCGAACGATGCTGGTGAAGAACCGAGTCGGGGGAGATCGGAACGAGGCGCTCGGCGCCGGCCGATCCAAAGCGGCCGCATACGTCGTGGGGTCGCTGCTCCTCGGGCTCTTCGGCTGCGACGCCGTCAGCACGCTCACGCCGCCTCCGACGCCTCGCGCTTCGGAGACCGAGCGAGACGCGGGCCGCGCCGAGTTCCCGGACACCGGCATCGGCCGCGACGAGCTGCTGATCGCGCGCGTCGTGCCCGACCACGGTCCCTTCGTCGGCGGCAACTCGGCCATCGTGCGTGGCATCGGCCTGACCGACGAAGCGCTGGTGACCGTCGGTGGCCGCATGGTTCAACCCGCCGACACGAACCTCGTCGACGACAACCGGCTGGCGATCGTGCTCCCCGCCGGCGAGCCCGGCCCCGCCGACGTCACGGTTCGCGTGGGCGAGCAGGAGTTCACGCTCGCGAACGGCTACACCTACGACGCGTTCTACGTGGAGCCCACGCGAGGCGTCGTCTCGGGCGGCACCTTCGTCACCGTCACCGGCCAGGGCACCGGCTTCGCCGAAGGCGACACGATCCTCTTCGAGGGTCAGCCCTGCACCGACGTCACGATCGTGAGCGAGACCGTGATGACGTGCCGCACGCCGGCGGGCGCGCTCGGCACCGCAGACGTCGCGTGGGTTCGCGCCGAGGATGGCGCCACGACGACGCTCGACGACGTCTTCGAGTACTACGACAGCTCCGATCCCTTCGACGGCGGGCTCGGCGGTGGACCGCTCACGGGCACGCTGAACGTGACGGTGCTCGACGCGATGACCGGGCTGGCCGTCTCCGACGCGTTCGTGATTCTCGGCGAGGACCTCGCGACCGAGCACCAGGGCCTCACGGGGCTCACGGGTCAGATCACCTTCAGCGGCCCCGACGTCATGCCGCCGGCCACCGTGCACGCGGCGAAGCATTGTTACGAGAAGACCTCGTTCGTCGCCTTCGACGCGCGCGACGTGACCATCTTCCTCGTGCCTTGGCAGGACCCGATGTGCGGCATGGGCAGCGGCAACCCGCCGACCGGCCGCGGCCGCTCCGGCTCCTTCGTCTCGGGCGAGCTCGTCTTCCAGGGCCCGAACGAGCTCGGCGCGAACCCGTGGGACATCCTTCCCGAGCCGCGCACCGGTTGGACCCGCGTGGCCTACGTCTACGCGACGCAGCCTTGCGCTGGCGACAGCCTCTACTGCCTCAACCCCGACCCCGGCCTCGGCGGCGGCGCCTCGCGCATCCTCGAGGAGCGACCCGGCTCACGTGGCTACCCCTACCGCATCTTCGTGCGGCCTTCGGCGATGGCCATCTACGCGCTCGCCGGCATGGAGAACGAGGTCACGCGCGAGTTCCGCCCCTACGCGATGGGCGTGGCGCGCAACGTCGTCGCCGGGCCTGGCGAAGAGGTGCGTGGCGTGGACGTTCAGATGGACATCCCGCTCGACCACTACCTCGACGTCCGCCTCACGGAGCTTCCGGGTCCCGGTCGCATCGGACCGGACCGTTTCGTGGTCTCGGCCGACATCGACCTCGGCGGCGAGGGCCTGATCGTGCGTCGCGTGCAGAACACGCTCTTCGACGAGCAGACGCAGCGCTCGGCCACGCGGCCCTTCCGCTTCTTCGCGCAGCCCGCGATCTACGGCGCGCTCTCCGACGGCCGCTACCGCATCGCCGCCTCGTGGGTGACGGGCGAGTTCGAAGGCGACCCCTCGGCGCACGTCGTGCGCAACGGCTTCCGGGACGTCGATCGCGAGGTCGAGCTCGGCGGCTGGGTCGGCCTCCCGGTCGCGAGCGCGCCGGCGTACGGCGAGCGTATCCCCGCCGACCGTGTGCTTCGTTGGACCGTCGACGGTGGCCTCGAGCCGACTTTCTACTTGGTCCTCGCCATCGGCAGCGACGGCAACCCCGCGTGGCGTCAGTTCGTGCCCGGCACCCAGACCTCGGCGCCCATCCCGGACCTCGGAAGCATCCCCGAGATCACCGACATCCCGTCGGGCTACGTGACGTGGGTCGTGTACTCCGCGCGCATCCCGGGGCGTGACTTCGACGAGATCACCTACGCCGACCTCGACGAAGACCGTTGGAGCGCGTGGGCGCTCGACGTGTTCGCGGCGCAGCGCTGAGCCGCGCACCCATCCGTTTTCTGGCCTGGTTTCACTGGCCACCGCCGCTTCGACCTCCGCGCTCGACGCGCGGTGGTCCCCGGACTCGTACCCATGCTTCAACGCGCTTCCTTCTTGCTCTCCCTCAGCCTCGTCGTCGCGTGCGGAGGCGGAGGTCCCACCCGCAGCGACGCGGCGATCGACGCGAGCCCCTTCGTCGATGGTGGCTTCGTCTGCCGCACCATCGACTCGACGGGTTGCGTCGGCAGCGTCTGGCACACGTGCATCGAGGACGGCGAGTTCCTCTCGACGGTCACGCGGGACTGCGCCGAGACCCGCGACCCGATGGACAACCCCTACCTCTGCCTGAACGGCATCGGGTGCGCGCTCTGCTCGCCGAACCGGCAGTTCTGCGTGGGCAACGACGCGGTGCTCTGCGACGAGACGGGCAACGGCTACGACCTGCTCGAAGAGTGCGACCTCGACTCGGGCGAGGTCTGCCGCGACGGGGAGTGCCGCAACCTCTGCGACGTCGCCATCGAGGACAAGAGCTACCAGGGCTGCGAGTTCTACGCGGCCGACTTGGACAACGCCTCGCTCGGTCGCGGCCGAGACGCGTCGGCGCAGCAGTACTCGATCGTCGTCTCGAACCCGAGCCCGCTCGCGACCGAGGTCGTGATCGAGGTGAACGACGCGGCCTACGGCGACGAGCCCGTGCTTCGTGAGGTCGAGCGCATCCTCGTGCTCCCGGGCGACCTCGAGACCTTCGACCTCCCGCGTCGCGAGGTCGACGGCAGCAGCAGCAACCGCACGTGCGCCAACCCGAGCGACACCAACTGTCCGGTGGGCGAGTCGTGCGTGTGTGGCAGCGCCGGCGCGCCGCCCTGCTTCTGCCGAGTCTCGATGACCGCCACGGGCATGAACGACGGCACCCACACCGCGCTCACGTCGCAAGCGTACCGCGTGCGTTCGCAGTTCCCGATCATCGCGTATCAGTTCAACCCGCTGACGAACGCGGGCGTGTTCTCGAACGACGCGTCGTTGCTCATCCCCACGAGCGCGACCGGCACCTCGTACACCGTCGTCGGCTGGCCGCAGACCATCGCCGACGGCGATTGCGACCCCGTGACCGACCCGCGCTGCGCGGACGTCGACTTCGACACCTCGCGCGACGACGAGGACCTTCGCGGCTTCCTCACCATCCTCGGTGGGCCGCGCTCGACGGTCGTCGACGTGACCTTCGGCGCCGAGGTCGTGAAGGTCGTCGGCAACTCCGCCGCCGGCATCCCGGAGTCGGGTCCCGGCGACATGATCTCGATCACGCTCGGTCCGTTCGACGTGCTCAACCTCGAGACCGACGGGCTCAACGGTGACTTCACCGGCACCATCGTCTCGGCGAGCGAGCCGATCAGCGTGTTCGTCGGAAGCGAAGCGAGCGACGCGCCGCGCTTCGACACCTACGCGACGCGCCAATGCTGCGCGGACCACCTCGAAGAGCAGCTCTTCGGCGACGAAGTGCTCGGCTCGAGCTTCCTCATCGCGCGCATGCCGCGCCGCTCGAGCGCGCTGAATGCGGCGTTCACCAACCCCGACATCGACAGCGTCGCCGAAGTGAACGAGCCCGAGTACGTGCGGGTCGTCGCCGTCGCGCCGGGCACGACGACGATCACGACCGACCTTCCCGCGCCCTTCGATCGCTTCGATCTGCTGGAGCACGAGAGCGTGATCCTCACCGCCGATCAGGACTTCCGCATGCGGTCGACGAACGGTGCGCCGCTCGCGGTGCTCCAGACGCTTCCCTCGCAGCAGGTCATCGGCATCCCGAGCTACTACCCGGGCGGCGACCCGGCGATCATCTCGGTTCCGCCGATCGAGCAATACCGCCGCGACTACGTCTTCCTCACGCCGGACCTCTACGCGTTCGACTTCGTGGTGATCACGGCCGACGCGACGACGAACGTGTTGCTCGACGGGATGCCGCTCTTCGATCCGGCGCAGCCTGCCCTCTGCTCCACCTCGCCCGCTGACGGCATCGTGCGCATGCCGGGCGACCCGCCGCCGACGCAAGTGATTCACCGCTGTCAGCTCTCCTTCCCCGACGTCGGTCGTCTCTGCGACATCGAGGTCGACCCCGAGTGCGACGCGATGGACGGTGGCGGCGGACGCAGCCGTGACAACGTGCGCGACGGCGAGCAGAACGACGGCACGCACACCGTGCTCGCGGACCAACCGGTCGGTCTGCTCGTGTACGGCTTCGACGCGTTCGTGAGCTACGCGTACGCGGGTGGCTTGAACCTCAAGCCGCTGCCGCGCTGAACGTCGCCTTTGCGACACGTGAAAAAGGCGGGCCCCGGAAGGAGCCCGCCCTTTCACGTTCCGTCGCAGCGATCACTCGGGGTGACGCACCTGGCCGGGCACGAGGAAGACGTCGATGAACTGGCCGACGAAGAACAAGCCGCCGGTGAAGAACCAGAGCAGGCCCGTCCAGATGCGGCCGGTGTAGAAGCGGTGCAGACCGCAGAGCCCCACGAAACCGAGGAGCCAGAAGAGGTAGCCCGCGAGCAAGCTGCGTCGTGTGGTCATCATGTCTCTCCGAGAGTGAAGTCGTGTCGCGTCTCAGAACGCGTTGGGCGCGGGGGTACGAAAGGGACCTTCGGGAATCGGCGCGGGGCCGTGAAGCTCGTCGGCGAGCTCGTTCAGGTCGTCTTGGAGAATCGCCGTGACCGCCAACCACGAGAGCCCCGTGGCGAAGGTCGCGATGCCGAAGACGAGTACGGGAAGCGAGCGGTCGCGGTGCGCGACGCCGCGCGAGGTCAGCTCGTCGTGGACGATCTCGGCGTTGCGGTAGCAAGCCCAGACGCCCCACGCCCCGAGCGTGATCACGGCGAGCCCGACGTCGAGCGCGGGGTGCAGCTTGCGCCCCGTCTCGTCCGCGAGCTCCCGCGTGGTGCGGAAGAGCCAGACGAGCCCGTAGATCCCGAAGGTGAGAGCGACGAGCAGGACGGTGGTGAAGGTGTTGCGGCGTTCCATGGTCGAGCGTCACGACGGGGGCTGTGCCGTCGTCGGTGCGCTCTACGCCGCGTCTTCGCGCCGTATTTCAGACGCCAGAGAATCTACGTCGTCGATTCTTCCTCGCCCCTGCCCGCTCCGAAGTGTGGAGCGAAGCGAACTTCGGAGCTCATGGAGCCCCGGAGGAATCGTTCACGGGGCTTCGTACGGACCGAGACGCGCTCAACCGCCGTGCTGCACGACCTCGAGGTTCACGCGGTCCACGTGCGCGCGTTGCACGCGCATCTGCCAGTCCACGCCGAGAATCTCGCCGGGCTCGAGCGGCACCCAGACGTTCTCGCCCTGCAGCGGCTCGCTCGACACGATCCAATGGTTCACGAAGCCCGTCTTGGTCGGCGCTTCGCATTCGGGCGAGAGGCTCGGACAGCTGTCACGGTCGCCGCATCGGTTCTTGTAGGTCGACCAATGCAGCTCCTTGCCACCTTGCACGGCCGCCATCGTGGTGCCGTCGGTCACGAGCAGCGTGAGCAACGACTCGGCTTGAAGGCCACGCACGAAGCGCACCGTCTGCCGCAACGACGGCACGACGGCGTCGAGCCCGAGACGCGAACCGAGCGGCCCGTGTTGCTGCAAGTAGGTCAGGAAGAGGTAGAAGATGACCTCGCTGTCGGTCTCCCCGAGCACGTAGCGTCGAAGACGCGGCGCGACCTCGGCGAGCATCGTCGCGCGGTGTTGCGCGAAGTCGGGCACGTCGCCGTTGTGCGCCATCACCCAACGCCCGTGTTGAAACGGGTGGCAGTTGAGCACCGAGAGGTTGCCTTGGGTCGCCTTGCGCACGTGGGCGAGCACCGTCTCCGACGCGACGACACCGCTCACACGGTGAAAGAGTTGGTCGCCCAGCGCGGTGCGCGGGCTGCGCGTGACGTGTGGCGCTCCATCGACGTAGTACGCGACGCCCCAACCGTCCGGATGTCGGTCGCTCTGCACACCGAGCGCGTTGTCGGCGACGACGAGGGAACGATGGACTTGGCTCGGAATCACACTGCGAAAGCCGAAGAGACGACACATGGCCGCGATCGTAGCAGGGGTCCGCGAAGGGTTCGTCCATTCGGGCCCCGACACGTGGATTCCCCCGGATTTCCGGTGCGTCCCGCGATTGCGCGGCGCGACGTGACGTTTGCGTCGCCGTTCAGCGGGGAAGCGCGCGGAGGGTCGGCACGTCGACACCGAGCTCGTCGGCGTGACGGAGGGCGCGCGCCAAACGTGCGGGCGCGGTGCGACCGCGCGCCCCATGCTTCGGGTCCGCGTCGATGGCGCGCGTGAGGTCCGCGAGCCGCGCCTCGACGTCGACCGGACGACCGAGCAGCGCCGACTGCAGCGCGAGGACCTCACGGGCCACCGCTTCTGCGTGTTCACGATGCGTCGACCAGAGCTCGCCGACGGTGCCGCCGTGCACCAGCCCCGCGAGGTTCGCGGTCAGGATGTAGAGGTTCTTCGCGACCAAGGCGTCGACCAACGCGTCGTCGCCCACGCGCTCGCAGGGAATGCCGAGCGCCTGCATCGCACCGAGCGCGACCTCGGCCCGAGGCCCCGCGACGGGCGTCGGAAGGATCGGCGTGATCGGCGTGGTCTTCTTCTTCTCGAACCAGACCACGGCCACCGTCGGCTCGCTTCGAAGCGCCGACCAGGAGCGCGGGAGCAGCTCGTTCTGCACGAGCATCGCCGCGTCGTGCCAGCTCTCCGGCAACGTCCGCAACACGCCGTCGAGGTCGTCTTCTCCGACGGTGATCGCGACGAGCGCCGGATTCGGAACCTCGCGCGCGAGGGCCGCCGGATCGTCGGTGCGACGCACGGGCCAGACGCGGTGTCCCGTGCGAAGCGCGCCGTGCGCGAAGACCCCACCGAGCTCGCCGAGACCGATCACCACGAAGTCGTTCATGGCGACGCGATATCGCGCGGGCGGCGCGAGGTCTAGCGGGCAGGTTCCCGCGACCGGACCCGCGCTCCCGAGGCACGAGAACGCGAAGAGCCCGACTCCGAGGAGCCGGGCTCTTTCACGAGCGCGCGTTCGTTCAGGCGGCCTTCAAACCGGCCCGCGCGAGCAGCGCGTCCAGATCGGGGTCACGTCCCATGAACGACCGGAAGAGCGCGTCCGGCTCTTCGCTGTCGCCCTTCGAGAGCACGTGCTCGCGGAAGCTGCGACCGACCTCGGCGCTGAGCACGCCGTGCTCGAGGAAACGCGTGAACGCGTCGGCGTCGAGCACCTCGGCCCATTTGTAGCTGTAGTAGCCGGACGCGTAGGCGGTCGGCGACGCGAAGAGATGCGTGAAGCCGCAGACCATGCCGTAGTCGTTCGGTAGCTTCGTCGCCGAATGCGCCTCGAGCACGTCGCGCGCGAACGCGATCATCGCGTCCGGCGTGAGCGTCTTCGGGTCGAGCTCGCGGTGAAGGCGAAGGTCCATGGTCGCGAAGCCGAGCTGCCGCATCTGCGCGCTGGCCGCGCGGTAGGTGCGTGCGCCGAGCATCTTCTGGAAGAGCTCTTCCGGGATCGGCTCACCGGTCTCGTAGTGACGCGCGAAGAGGTCGAGCGACACGCGCTCCCAGCAGAAGTTCTCCATGATCTGCGAGGGAAGCTCGACGAAATCCCACGCGACGTTGGTGCCGCCGAGGCTCTCGACCGGCACCTCGGAGAACGCGTGGTGCAGCAAGTGACCGAACTCGTGGAAGAGCGTCTCGACCTCGGCGTGCGTGAGCAGCGCCGGCTTGCCGCCGACGGGGCGCGTGACGTTCGCGCAGAAGAGCCCGAGGTGGGGGCCCATCGGTTCCTGCGAGGCGCCGCTGAGCAGCGGGCTCATCCACGCCCCGCCGCGCTTGTTCTCGCGCGGGTAGAGGTCGACGTAGAACGCGGCGAGGAGGCGCTCGTCGGCGACGTCGTGAATTCCGAAACAACGCACGGCCTCGTCCCAGCGCGGCGCCTGACGCTCCTTCACGCGCACGCCGAAGACCTGCTCGGCGAGCTCGAAGAGGCCCGTCAGGACTCCGTCGACCGAGAAGTAGGGGCGCAGCACCTCGTCGTCGAACGCATGGCGCGCGACGCGGAGCTTCTCGGAGTAGTAGCCGACGTCCCACGGGTTCATGCCTTCGGCGCCGAGCGAACGGGCGTAGGTCTCGAGCTCTTCGTTCTCGCGCTCGAAGGCCGCTTGCGTGCGGCCGCGGAGGTCGTCGACGAAAGCCATGGCCTTCTCGCCCGAGCGCGCCATGCGTTCTTCGAGCACGAGGTCCGCGAAGTCGCGGTAGCCGAGGAGCTCGGCCTTCTCGCGGCGGAGGCGGAGGATCTCCACCACCAACGCGCGGTTGTCGTGCTCGCCGCTCGTCGCGCGGGTGTTGTACGCGCGCCAGAGCTTCTCGCGGAGCGCGGCGTCGTCCGCGTAGGTCATGACGGCGATGTAGCTCGGCGCTTGCAGCGTGAAGCGCCAGCCCTCGACGCCCTTGGACTCGGCGTCGTGCTTGGCCATCGCGCGCGCGGTCGCGGGTAGCCCCGCGAGCCCCGCTTCGTCGGAGACGACGACCTCGAAGGTGTTCGTGTCGTCGAGCACGTTCTGCGAGAACTTCGTCGTCTTCATCGCGAGCTCGACGTCGATCGAACGAAGACGCTCTTTCTGTTCGGGCGGCAGCTCGGCGCCGTGGCGCCGGAAGTCGCGCAACGTCTTCTCGAGCAGGCGGGCCTTCGGACCCGTCAGCGCACGGGCCTCGTCGGTCTCCGAGAACGCGACCAGCGCCCGGTAGAGCCCTTCGTTCAACGCGATGCCGCTGTAGAACGCGCTGACCTTCGGCTGCACGGCGTCGTAGGCCGCGCGAAGCTCGGGCGTGGTGGCGACCGACTCGAGGTGGCCGACGATCGTCATCACCGTGCCGAGGTCCGAGGTCGCGTGCTCCAACGCGCCGAGGGTGCTCGCGTAGGTGCGTGGCGAGGTGTCGGCCACGATGGCGTCGAGCGCGGCGCGGGCGCGATCGAGGAGCTCGTCGACGGCGGGCTCCACGTGCGGCGCTTCGATGCGATCGAAGGGCAGGTCGAACGAGAGATGAAGAAGAGGGTTCTCCGAGAGGCTCATCGCGGGCGACCATAGCGCAGCGAAGTGCGGATCGGAGGCCCCCCCGAACAGGAAAAACCCCCGCAGGGCGGGGTTTCTTCGTGCGTGGTCGCACGCCGGCGCGTCGGCTCGAGGCGGCCCGCGTCGAACGCGAGGTCGCGCCCACACGAGGGAGCGCGATTCAGCCGCCGGCGCGGAGGTCCACGCTGATGCCGATGGTGTTCGACACCTTGAGGCGAACGGCCTCGTTGATGCTCACGCCATAGTCGCTGAGGCGAATCTCGAAACGAGCGCGGCCGCGGAGCGAGGTGCCGTCCCAACGAACCCGCGCTTCGGCCGTGACGTCACGCGTCTGGCCGTGAAGGGTGAGTCGCCCGCGAATCTGAACCGTGACGTCTTCGTTGGCGGGAAGCGACGACGCGCCCGTCACGCCGGTGATCTCGAAGACCATCTCCGGGTGGCCAGCGGCGTCCAGCCACTCGGCGCTGTGGAGGTGCTCGTCGCGCAGGTCGATGCCGGTCCGCAGCGACGCGACGCGAACGACGACTCGGCCTCGCGTCGCGGCGAGGTTCGCCGGGTCGACCCGAACCGAGCCCGTCGCCTCGTTGGACACACCGTTGATCGTCTCGAGCTGGGCTTGCGAGCGGAAGGTGACACGGGCGCGAGTGACCGGGAGCTCCCGGGCTTGGGCGCTCGCGACGCCGGAGAGAGCGAGCAATCCCACGAGGATCGATCCGGTCGTCAGTCGCTTGAGCATCTTCGTTCTCCTGAGTGGTCGGTCTGGCGCGGCCGTCACGGGCGCCGTCGGAAGGCTGGTATTCGCGGGAGGACGTTTGGTTTCGAGGTTCGTTTCGGCGTGGGTCCACCGACGTGTCCGCGCCTGCTCTATTCACCGGATGATGTACGTCGTCGGGCGCGGATCGGGTCAATGCGCGCAGGCGCGGTGACGTCTTCGCACGTTCTCCCGCCTCCTCGGGAAAAATCGCCTTCCCGGCACGCCGAGCGGGTGCTCAGCGCCCCAGGCGGGCGCGGGCGGTGCGATGACGCGGGTTGATGCGCAACGCCGCTTCCCACGCGGCGCGCGCGCCGCTTCGATCGCCGGCGGCGGAGAGGGCATCCCCCAAGAGCACGTGGTTGCCTGCGGTGCGCGCGTTCACCTGCACCAACGTACGCGCGTAGCGAACTGCCTCGGGGGCACGCCGTTGCGCGAGCGCGATCTTCGCGAGCCCGGCGAGCGCGGGGCCGTTCCGGGGCGCGATGCGCAGCGCGCTCTCGTACGCGCGACGCGCACGGTCCCACTGCGCGCGACCGCGGAAGAAGTTGCCGGAGCTCACGAGCTCACGCAGGCGATCCCGACTTCCGGTGGGGGTGTCTTCGTCGCCTCCCGCGTCGTCTTCGTCGCCCTCGTCTTCTCCCGAGACCTCGGGTTCTTCCGCGGATGTCTCCTCGGGTTCTTCGGTGGGCGTCGCCTCCGGAGCCGTCGCTTCGGTCGGTGCCGCTTCCGTCGGTGTCGCTTCCGCCGGTGTCGCTTCCGTCGGTGTCGCTTCCGTGGGAGCGGCCTCCACCGGCGCCTGCCCGGCGAGCTGTGTGTCGCTGGCCGTCGGAGGAGACGCCGTCGCCACCTGCGAGTCGTCGCCACCGAACACGGCGAGCCCACCGACGACGACCAACCCCAGCACGACGACGCCCGCGACGACGTAGATCCAGGTGCGGTTCGGTTTCGCGAGCAACGGCTCGTCGTCGAGGTCGGCGTAGGCCGAAGGCGCGGGCGTGCGCTGCAAAGGCGTCGTCGCCAACGGCTCCGCCATCGCGGTGTCGATGTCGAAGGCGTCGAGCGACTCCGTCGCGGTGTTCGAGCTCGCCGGCTCGGCCAGGCTCGGCCCGGCCACGCTCGCGGGTTCGGCGACGTGCGGCGGTGGTGCGGACGCCCAATCCGCCGCGGACGGGGCAGGAGGCGGGACCGACCGCGGCACGGGCGGAGTCGAAGGCGTCGGCGGCGGCACCGACTTCGCGCGCGCGATCGCAGGCGCCGGCGGGGGAACCGACTTCACCAACGTCGAAGGCGTCGGTGGCGGGACCGACTTCGCTGCGGCTGGCGTCGGTGGCGGCACCGACTTCGCCGCGGCCGGCGTCGGTGGCGGCACCGACTTCGCGCGTGCGATCGCAGGCGTCGGCGGGGGCACCGACGCTTTCGTCTTCGCCGCACCCGCGACCTTGGGGACGGCCACCTTCGGGACCGCCACCTTCGGAACTGCGCGAGGCATCTTCGCGGCGACCGCGGCCGGCGTCGGCACTGGCGCGGGCACCCGCGGCGCGGGCATGCGCGGGGGCGCGACCGCCATCGACGAGGTCGGCACGTCCGAGAGCGGTGGAAGGGGAGGACCACTCGGCGGCGTCGAAGGATCGGGCAGCGAGGGCGCCGGCATGCCGACGAGCGTGGCTTTGCGACGCGGCGCGCCCGGTCGCGCCATGCCTTCGACCGCGGCCTCGACCGCCGCCAGGTCGTGCTCGCCCGTCAGGTCGGCGAGCCCCTGCTCCTTGAGCTGATCGAGCACCCGTCGAAGCTCTCCGAGCAACGCGGGCGGCGGCAACGAGCCCGCCGCGGGCGCCTGGGATGCGAGCGGCGGCAACGAGGGGCGAATCGGAGGCGACTCCTTCGCCGCCGCCATGAAGAGATCGCCGACCGGCATCAGCAGGTTGGCGCTTTTCGGAGCTTCTCTCGGCTCGACCGTGACCCGCGCGGATCCGACGGCGAGCATGGCCGCCACGGCGGCGGTTCCCGAGGCGCGACGCGACGCATCGCCCATCGGGGTGGCATCGGCGCCGGCGACGAGCCCTTCCGCCACGTCGAGCTCGACGACCACACGCGGGTGCCGCGCGGTGACGTGGAAGGTGTTTCCGCTGGCCGCGAGCGCGCGCAGCAGGCGCGACGGACCGCACGTCTCCATGCGCGCCTCGAAGCGCTGGTTCTTCTTCGCGAGCTCCGCGATCTCGCGATCGGGCGCGAGAAGCGGCGCGAGCGATCCGGCGAGGCGATCCATGCGCGGCGCCGTCTCGGCCGGGAGCAGATCACGAAGGCGCGCGACCAGGATCGAGGCCCAACGAAGCGAGAGGTCGCGACGAATCGTTCGCAGGAC
Source organism: Sandaracinus sp. (assembly GCA_020633125.1). Classification (GTDB taxonomy): domain Bacteria; phylum Myxococcota_A; class Polyangia; order Polyangiales; family Houyiibacteriaceae; genus JACKEH01. The sequence goes on from JACKEH010000008.1 coordinate 16,434, forward strand.
CGCGAAGCCTTCACCGTCGAGCGCTGCTTCGTCGACGAGCACGACCTCGGGATCGAGCGCGCGCGCGCGATCGAGGCCTCCGCCCTGGCTCGTCGCCACGGCGACGATGGCGCCCTGCCCTCGCAACTCTTGGGCGAGCGCGTCGGCGGTCGCGGCGTCGTCCTCGACCAGGAGGATGCGACGGCCGACGAGGATCGCGCGGTCGCCGTCGTCCGAGTCGTCGTCGAGGACCGCGAGCTTGCCCGTGCCGGGATCGTCGAGCTCGTAGTGGAGCGGCTTGGACTCCTTCACGAGCGGCTTGATGCGTTTGACGAAGTCGCGAATCGCGACCTCGACGTTGCGCCCCGGCCGCAAGACGAAACGCGCCGCGCGGCCGCCCTCTTGGGAGACCGAGAGGATGCCGCCTTGCAGCTCGCGACGGAGGATGTCGAGCAGCTCCTCGAGTGTGCCTTCCCCGACCGCACCACCGCTCTGGGTCGGGCGTTCGGGCATCTCCCGCGCGAGCTGCGCCATCTGCCGGGCCATCTCGTCGGCGCTCGCCGTCCGAGGCACGAGCGCGACCCCGAAACGCGCGGCCGAGAGGCGGACGTCGAGGCCTTCGGGCGAGAGCAACGCGACCGGCACGGAGGCGGTGAGCGCGTTCGAGGCGAGCTTCGGGAGAATCGTCGCGTGGGCCCGCGCGGCGTCCCCGAGAAGCACCACGAGGTCCGGTGCGGCGGCGAGGACCGACGCGACCGGAGAGTCGGCGTCGGCGGCCTCGGGCAACGCGGCGTAGCGGACCAGCGCCTCTTCCAGCGCAGCCCGCATGGGCTCGCCGCTGCCGAGCATCAGCAATGTGGGTCGATCGTCCACGCGGGCGGAAGCGCAAGCCTATCAGGAACGCTCGTGTTCTCGCGAGTTCTCGTGCCGGGGACCGCCCGTCGACGTGGACGGGGCCGAGCGGCCCCCGTCGTGGGCAAAGTGCCACGCCGGCTGGAGCCCGAGCGCGGGTGTATTAGGGTCCGCGACATGAAGACGGTCGCCCTCTTCGACGTGGATGGAACCCTCGTGACGACGGGTGGGGCCGGTCGGCGCGCCATGCGCGCGGCCTTCGGGGAGGTCCTCGACGCCCCGCACGCGCTCGACGACGTGAAGCTCGGCGGCAAGACCGATCCGATGATCCTGCGCGAGGGCCTGACCGTGATCGGCCGCGAGTTCGAGCCGACGCTCGTGGCCGAGATTCTCGCGCGTTATCTGATGCGACTCGAGCGCGAGCTCGAGCGCACGGCGGGCTACCACGTGTTCGACGGCGTCCGCACCATGCTCGACCACGCCGACGCGCTCTCGGTCGCGGTCGGGCTCGGCACCGGCAACGTGGAGCGGGGTGCGCGGCTGAAGCTCGCGCGCGGCGACCTGAACACCCGGTTCGCGTTCGGTGGCTTCGGGAGCGACGCGGAAGATCGCACCGAGCTCGTTCGTGCCGGCGCGACACGCGGCGCGGAGTACCTGGGCGTGCCGCTCGCCGAATGCCGTGTCGTCGTGATCGGCGACACGCCGCGTGACGTACGCGCCGCCCACGGCATCGGCGCCGTCTGCCTCGCGGTCGCCACCGGCGGCTACGCGAACGACGCGCTCGAGAAGGCAGGCGCAGACCTCGTGGTGGATCGACTCGACGAGCCGCAGGCGCTCGCGTTCCTCGAGGGGCGTTGATGCAACTCGACCCCGAGGTGTTGCGCAGCCTTCCCGTCTGGTTCGTGGCGACGCTGCTCTCGCTGACGGTCCACGAAGCGGCGCACGCGCTCTTCGGACGTCTCGGCGGCGACGACACCGCGCACGAGCAGGTCACCCTCGACCCGACGCCCCACGTACGTCGCGAGCCCTTCGGCATGATCCTCGTGCCGATCCTCTCGTTCCTCTTCAACGGGGGTCAGTGGATGATCGGGTTCGCGTCCGCGCCCTACGATCCGCATTGGGCTGCGCGTCATCCGAAGCGCGCCGCGTGGATGGCGGCGGCGGGTCCGCTCGCCGATCTGCTGCTCGCGTTGATCGCGGCCGTCGTGCTCCGGCTCGGGCTCTCGTTCTGGGGTTGGCAGGCCATCGTGCCCGAGACCGCGGCTTTCGACGCCTTGGTGGTCGGTCCCGAAGGTGAGCCGACCGCGCTGACCACGTTCTTCAGCGTGCTCTTCTCGGTGAACATCCTGATCGGGCTCTTCAACCTGATCCCGGTCGCGCCGCTCGACGGGCACGCGGTGGTGCCGCTCTTCTTGAGCGAGAAGCTCACGCAGCGATGGCACGCGCTCTTCGAAGATCGCGCAGCCTCGTTCGTGGGCTTGGCGATCGCGTGGGTGCTCTTCGGGCGGCTCGCGTGGCCGGTCTTCGAAGCGTCGGTGCAGCTCTTCTACGTCTTCGTGTAACCGAATCGTTCGCGGCGCCGAAGCATGCGCCGCGGCATCGCGGAAGCCTCACAGAGCGCGCCGAATCCACGTCACGACGCGGACGCGCTCACTCGATGCCGGTGAGATCGTAGAAGACGCGCTCTTCGCCGCCCGAGTCGACCCGCACCGAACGCGTGTGCTCGGCGCCGTCGCGATCGACGATGCGAAGGCGCACCGTGCCCGAAGGCACCTCGGCGCCCCCGATCGGCGTCGTCCCGAGGAGACGCTCGCCGACGTAGACCTTCGACCACGGCCGCGTGTTGATCGACAGACGACCCGGACTGGCCGCCGGCGGCGCCTCGGCGACGACACGAGGCTCCCGCACGGTGTTGCGCGGACGGTCCCCCACGGGACGACGAAGGCGCGCTTCGACCTCGAGCGGACGACCAGCGACGACCTCGACCTCTTCGGTCCACTCGGCGTACCCGTCGCGCTGCATCACCACCGCGTAGGTCCCGACGGGGAAGTCCCCGAGCGCCGTCGGCGTGGTGCCCGGAACCTCACGGTCGCCGATGCGAACGGTCGCGCCGGCCGGCTCGCTCCGGAACGTGATCATCGCGCCCATCGCGACGGGAACCTCCGGCGCTTCCACCTCGGGCGCTTGCACCTCGGGCGTCGTCGGAGGTGTCGTCGGGAGCTGCCCCGGCGGCAACGCACCTGGCAAGGCCGTCGGCAAGCTGGGCAGGTTGGCAGCCGCAGTCGCCGCCTGTTGCGTGAGCCACCACGCGCCCGCCCCGCCAGCCACGAGGAGCAGGAGGAGCGCCGCGGCGAGCCCGATCCAGAGCCCCTTCTTGCTCGGCTTGGCGGCCTCGGCCTCGAGCGACAACGCGCCGACCTCGGCGAGCTGCGGAGCCTCGATCCCGGCGGGGATCGACTCGGGCGCCGGCGGCGCGATGGACACGCCAGAGGGGCGGTCGAGGAGCTGGAAGCTCTGACCGAAGGGCGTCGAGTCGACGGCGGGGCCGCGCTGTATCTCTTCGCCGAAGATGCCTTGCAGGTACTCCGCGATGCGCGGCGCTTGCACCACCTCGCGCTGTGTCGCGAGCCAATGCTCGAGCTCGAACTGCAACGCGCCGGCGCTCTCCTGCCGGTCTTCCTGCTTCTTCTGCAGCGCCTTCTGCACGATCGCGTCGAGCGACTCGGGCAGGTCCGGGCGGTACTTCCGAATCGAAGGCACCGGCTCTTCGATCACCGCGCGCATCGTCTCGTATTGCGTCTTGCGGTGGTAGAGCGGCCGCCCGGTGAGCGACTCGTAGAGCACGACACCGAGGGCGAAGACGTCCGCGCGTCCGTCCATCGGCTCGCCGAGGCATTGCTGCGGCGACATGTACGCGAACTTCCCCTTCACCTGACCGTCCTGGGTCTTGGTGTGTTGGAAGCTCGCCTTCGCGATGCCGAAGTCGAGGAGCTTCACGGAGCCCTCGAAGCTCACCATCACGTTCTGCGGGCTGACGTCGCGGTGGATGATGCCGAGCGGATCCCCCACCTCGTCCTTGAGGTTGTGCGCGTAATGCAGCGCGTCGGCGACTTGGGCGCAGATCTTCACCGCGATGGGCGCGGGCACACCGCCTGCCTCGCGGGCCTTTCGGATGAGCTTCCCGAGGGCGATGCCGTCGATCCACTCCATCGCGAGGAACCACGAGCCCTGCTCTTCGCCGAACTCGTAGAGATGCACGATGCCCGGGTGGTTGAGGCGCATCGCGAGCCGCGCCTCGTCGAAGAACATCGTCTGGAACGTCTCGTCGTCGGCCACGTGCGCGAGCACGCGCTTGATGACGAGGTGGCGCGATCCAGCGCCCTGAACGGCGGACGTCTCCCGAGCCAAGTAAATCTCGGCCATTCCGCCGACGGCGAGGCGGCCCAGGAGCTCGTAACGTCCAAAGGCGCAGATGGCCGGAAGGTTCCGGACCATGGTCCGCTCGGCTGTCACGGCTGGAACTATAGCTTGCTCGTGAGAAAGCGCCGGTACGAAGCGTAAGGCTGCCCGTGACAGGTAGGTGACGCACGCACAAGCACGTCCCGGGCAGCACACTCGGGTGAGCGGCCTGGTGGCTCGAAAGGCGGTAGTCAGCTACCGTCGGCCGCCGTGACCGCGCTTCATTCGGTAGTCGCCTCGGCTTCCTCCACGCGCGACGCCCGCCGCCCCCGGCCCGGCCTCGCCCTCGCGTCTCTGGTCGTCGGGGCCCTCGCGCTCGGGAGCGTGTTTTTCCTCGTGCCCTCGAGGGCGGAAGCTCAACCCTCGCCCGCGGTGGCGCTGGCCGAGATTCGCGAGCAGATCCTCTACGCGAACTACGGCGCGGCCATCACCGCCGCGCAGGCATTCCTCGAGCGCACGGACCTCGACGCCCGCAGTCGCGCGATCGGCCTCGAAGTGCTCGCGACGGCGCACGTCGCCAACCGCGATCAGTCGGCCGCGGACGCGACCTTGCGTGAGCTCTACCGTCGCGACCCGGGCCATCGCCTCACCGACGGCGACGCAAGCCCGCTCGTTCAGGCCGCGTTCCAGCGCGCCCGCGAGCGCTTGCCGGACACGATCCCCGTGCGCCTGAACCACCAGGCTCCGCGCCTGACGAACCGTGAGTCGCCCGAGGTTCGCGTCGAGGTCGCCGACGGGCTCGAAGCCGTGCAAGAGGTGCGCATCGCGTACCGCACCGGCGGCGCGCCGCGCTTCGCGAATCTCGTGCTCAACCTCGACGGCACCACCGCCGTCGGTCGACTCCCGCTCGTCGGCGCGCCGGACCAAGCCCAGCGCATCGAGTACTTCGTGCTCGCGCTCGCTCCTTCGGGGACGCCGCTCGCGCAGCTCGGCGACGAAGCCGAACCGCTCGTGCTCGACGTGCCGGCCGAGCGCCGCGACGCGAACCCGCTCACGCCTCCCCCGCCCGTCGAAGAAGAGGGTTCGTCCAAGTGGTGGGTCGGTGTGCTCGTCGGTGTCGTCGTCGCCGCGGCCGCGGGCGTGACCGTCGCGTTCCTCCTTCGCGAAGAAGCGCCGTCCGGAAGCCTCGGTGGCGTGTCGCTCGAGTTCTGAGCTCGGGTTCTTCGAGCCGCAGTTACGAGGCCGCCCGCCTCCCCACGCGTGCCCGAGCGGCGCGCCACGACCGAGCGCCACGCGCTCCTTTCGAGGTACCCGTGTTCCGCGGACGCATCCGCTCCATTCACTTCGTCGGTATCGGTGGTGTCGGCATGAGCGGCATCGCCGAGGTCCTCCTCGACGCGGGTTTCGCCGTCTCCGGCTCGGACCTTCGTGAAAACGAATACAGCCGGCGTCTCCTCGAGAAGGGCGCGACCTTCTTCACCGGTCACGCGGCGTCGCACGTCGAGGGTGCGGACGTCGTCGTGTTCTCGAGCGCCGTCCCGAGGGACAACCCCGAGCTCGTCGAAGCCCGCGCGCGATCGATCCCCGTCATTCCGCGCGCCGAGATGCTCGGCGAGCTGATGCGCCTCAAGGACGGCATCGCGATCGCCGGCTCGCACGGCAAGACCACGACGACCTCGCTGGTCGCCACCGTGCTTCGCGACGCGGGCCTCGATCCCACGGTCGTCATCGGCGGCAAGCTCAACGCGCTCGGCAGCGGCGCGGCCCGTGGCGCCGGCGACCTGCTCGTCGCCGAAGCCGACGAGAGCGACGGCTCCTTCTTGCACCTCACGCCGGCGATCGCGGTCATCACGAACATCGACCCCGAGCACCTCGATCACTACGGCGACCTCGCGCACGTGAAGGAGGCGTTCGTCGCCTTCGCCAACCGCGTGCCCTTCTACGGGCTCGTCGTGGCGTGCCTCGACCACCCGAACGTGCAGGACATCCTGCCGTCGATCGACAAACGCGTCGCGACCTACGGCCTCGCCGCGCAGGCGGACTACCGCGCGCGCAACCCGCGCATGTCGGGGCTCTCCGTGACGTTCGATGTCGTGCGGCGCGGCGAGGACCTCGGCACCTTCGAGGTCCGCATGCCGGGCATTCACAACGTGCTCAACGCGCTCGCGGTCATCGCGGTCGCCGACGAGCTGCGGGTGCCGCACGACGAGCTGCGCAAGGCCCTCGCGACCTTCGGTGGTGTGCAACGTCGCTTCACCGTGGTCGGTGAGCTGCCGCTCGAAGGCGGCGATCCGGTGGTGGTGGTGGACGACTACGCGCACCACCCGGCCGAGATCGTCGCGACCCTCGAAGCCGCGCAGCGCGCCTACGGGCGACGCCTCGTCGTGGCGTTCCAGCCGCACCGCTACTCGCGCACGCATCACCTCTTCGACGAGCTCGTGCGCGCCTTCAACCGCGCCGACGTCGTGTTCGTGACCGACGTCTACGCGGCGGGCGAGCAGCCGATCGAAGGCGCCGACTCGGCGAGCCTCGTGCGCGCGATTCGTTCCCACGGCCACCGCGACGTCACCCACGTCGCGCGTCGTGTGGATCTGCCCGACGCGATGCGCGCGCGCCTTCGCCCCGGCGACGTGGTGCTCACGCTCGGCGCGGGCGACATCACGCGCACGGGTCGCGAGCTGCTCGCCACCTGAGCCCCTCGAGCATCGGGCGAACGAGTTTCTGCCCCGCTCGTGAAGCACCCGTCGTACGGCGACGCAGGTGTCCGTGGGGGCGTGGCGCACGGGTCCGTCGACGTTCCAGGACTCGAGGCTCCTCCCCGACGCGCCCGGAGGAAACCTCAGCCGTGCTGCGCCGGCCCCTCGGCGAGCTCCGTCGGCTCTTCGCGAGGCAGCACCACCTCGGGCTCCTCGCGAAGCCGCACGACGACTCGGTCGGGTCGGCGCACGTTGTCGAGGTGCACGTAGAGCGCGCGCGAGCTTTCGGCGTCGAGTCGATCGAGCACGCGGCGCAGCTTGCGGAGCTTCGGAAGGAAAGGCGCACGACCCAGGCGCACCTCCATCGCGTCGGCGCCGACGTGCAGCGTCAGACCGTCGTCGGCCTCGACGTGAATCTCCGCGATGGGCTCGCGACGCCAGAGCCCCGCGGCGCGCCAATCGTCGAGCAGCCCGTCGATCTCGCCGAGCAAGGCGCTCCGCCAGGCACGCTCACGCAAGAAGCGCTCGCGCTCGACGCCGCTGACGATCGGGAAGTCGACGGGATCGCCGGGCGCGACCTCCTTGAAGACCTTCCCCTCGTCGTCGACGAGGTAGAGGCTCGGTCCGAGCGCGAGCACGAGCGCGGCGTGTCGTTCGACGACCTTCAGACGAAACGTGCCGGGGAGGCGACGCTCGACCTCGGCCCGTGCAATCCACGGATGCCGCTCGAGCCGCGCGCGGACGTCCTCGGGGGAGAGCTCGAAGACGTTCGTTCCGAGCGCGATGCCCGCCGCGCGCAGCACCTCGGCCTCGTCGAGACGCTCGCGCCCTTCGAGCTCGATCGTCGCGATGGCGAAGGCCGGCGAGGTTCGAACGTAGTCCCGCGTGAGCCGACCGACGGCGACGGCGCCCCCGATCGCGAGCAGCACGCCGGCGATCTTCGCGACCGTCGTCAAGACCCGTAGCGCGCGCGCGAATCGCTCCCCACGGAAACGCGGCGCTACCGACTCACGACCCGACGGGGGCGGCACCGACGCGAGTGGGGTCACCGCCAACGCGTCTGCCGGCATCTCCAGGCTCTCGGAGACGGGCTCGGGACGCGCGCGGCGCCGGTTCCGTGAGGGCTCCGCGGGGGGCGTGCGCACCTCGACCTTGCGGCGCGGACGCTTCCGGGGCGGCGCTTCGTCCTCGTCGCGCGCCCGAACACGCACGTTCCTGGGGGGCGGCGCGCTCATCGAGCTCCGCTCTCTCTTGTTCGTTCGGGCTCGAGACGGCTTGCCACGGCTCTCGCTGACCTCGCACGAAGCACGGCACGAGGTCCAAAAATCCGCCCTCGAAAACCCGCTCCGAGAACGTCGAAGGGGGCCCCTCGGAGCCCCCTTCGACCGTCGGTCCAGCGGCCGACGCTCGGTCACACGGCCGACGGCCGATCTCGCTCAGAACCCGACGCACATCCCGCGCGAGCAAACCTGACGGCCCGGGCAGACCATGCCGCATCCGCCGCAGTGGTTTCGGTCCGAGTTGGTGTTCACGCAGGCGCCGTCGCAGAGCGTGTCGCCGCGCCCGCACGTACAGGCGCCCGCCGAGCAGCTGCCCGAGAAGCCGCACGAGACGCCGCAGCCCCCGCAGTTGAAGGTGTCGGACGCGGTGTCGACGCAACGAAAGCCACATCGCGTCTGCCCGGCCGGGCAGTCGGAGAGGCAAACGCCGTCCACGCAGCTCTGACCGCGCGCGCACGCGTTGCCGCAGAAGCCGCAGTTCGCGACGTCGGCCGAGGTGTCCGTGCAGACGCCACGGCACGCCATCTCCCCCATCGCGCACGCGCAACGCCCACCGGTGCAGCTTCGACCGCCCGTGCACTCGATGCCGCAGCGGCCGCAGTTCGCGTCGTCCGCCCTCGTGTCGACGCACGAGCCGGCGCACGCCGTGAGGTCGCCACAATCCGCCACACACGCGCCCTCGCTGCAGAACTGACCCCGCGGGCAGACGTTGCCGCAGCCGCCGCAGTTGAACACGTCGGACGACGCGTCCACGCAGCGATCACCACATCCCGTGAGGCCTTCCGCGCAGCCACACGTGCTGTCCGCGCAAACCTGGTCGCGTGCGCACGCGACGCCGCACGCGCCGCAGTTCGCGCCGTCGGTGGTGGTGTCGACGCACGCCCCGTCGCAGTCGGTCGTTCCCGCGCGGCAGCCCTCGACACACGCGCCGTCGCTGCACACCTCGGCGTCGCCGCAGGCGGTCGCGCAGTCGCCGCAATGCGTGGGATCCGAGAGCACGTCGGTGCAGGCACCGTCGCACTCGAGCAAGCCACTGCCGCAGGCGCAGGCGCCTTCCGCGCACTCGAAGCCTTCGCCGCACGCCGTGCCGCACGCGCCGCAGTTCGCGCCGTCGCTCTGGGTGTCGACGCAGCCGCCCGAACAATCGGTGAGGCCCATGCTGCATTCCGCGGCGCATGCGCCGACGTCGCAGACTTGTCCTTCCGCACACGCGACGTCGCAGTCGCCGCAGTTGGCCGGGTCCGCGGCGACCGGGACGCAGGCGTCGTCGCAGAGCGCCTCTCCCTCACCACAGGTCGGCGTCGTGCCGGCGTCGGTGTCGCCTCCGCCGCCGTCGACGTCGCCTCCACCGTCGGTCCGTTCGCCCGCGTCGCTCTCACCGCCGTCGGGGAGCCCCACGGGTCCGTCGTCGTCGCCGCAACCGACGAGACCGAACGCGCAGAGCAAAGCCAGGGTGACGCCGAAGCGCCGCATCGAAGTCCTCTCCATTCCAACCTCCGCGACCAAGATACCGACACGTGCCCTCGGTGGCGCGTCGGGGCGGGCCCGGACGGGGAATCCCGCAGCATTCCGCGCCGACCGGAATCCTGGCGGGGCTCCCACGAAGCACGTGGCGAAAGAAATCGTGCCCGCGGCGGAACCTGCCTCCGGGATCGCTGTCGGTAGCCAGCGTGGACGGCGGCCCCGTCCCGAGCGCCAAAACCCGAACGAGCGCGCGGGAGAACCGCCAGACGACCGCCCCGCGGTCGAGGGCGGAGCTCCGTCCACATCCCGCTTTTGCGCGTTCGCGCCCAGCCCGAGGAGAGACGAGATGACGACCCTGACCGAGACCACCGAACGCTTCGTGCCGATCGCCCGCACGCCGCTCGCCGACGCCGCGTCCCTGGAGACGACCGAGGACGTCGTCGAGGTGCGTGTCTCGTGGGGCGACGACGTGCTGGTCATCAAACACGTGCGCGGCGGCGAGCGTTTCGTCGTCGGCGAAGGGGACGACGTCGATTGGCTCGTGCCCGCGAGCCTGCTCGGCGTCGAGCGCCACGTGCTCGTCGAAGGCGGCCGCGTGATCCTCCCGCCCAACGCGCTCACGACCGGCGCCGCAGAGGACGCGACGCGCTTCAAGCTGGGTGACTTCGAGCTCTTCGCCGCGCGTACCCACGCCGGCAAGGCCACCGAGCGAGGCCGTGACGTCGATCGCCGGCCGGTCGCGTACGTCGGCGGCACCCTCGCCCTCGCGGGTCTGATGATCGTCGGCTTCTCGCTCGTGCCGCCGAAGAGCGCCGCGCTCTCCTTCGATCACATCGATCCGCACAGCCGCCTCGCGGCGATCTACCTCTCGCCGCCCGAGACCGAGCTCGAGGAGCCGATCCCCGAAGTCGGGCCGAGCGGTCCCGCGGGCGGCGAAGGCGAACGCCACGCGGGCGAAGAAGGCGCGATGGGCGATCCCGAAGAGACGCAGACCAACCGCCGATACGCGGTCCGCGGCCCGCGCGACAACGCGAACCCGACGCTCGCGCGCGACCGTTCGCCCGAGGCGGTTCGACAGGTCGGCGCGCTCGGTGCGCTGACGAGCCTCGCCGGCACCTGGAACGCGCCCACGTCACCCTTCGGCGCGGCGCAGGCGCTCGGCCAAGACCCGATGGACGCGCTCGGTGCGCTGATGGGCGCCGACATCGGCAACAGCCACGGCGCGCTCGGCCTCGGCATGCACGGCACCGGTCGCGGCGCAGGCGGCGACGGTCGCGGCACCATCGGCCTCGACTCGCTCGGTGACACCCTCGGCCACGGGGGAGGCGCGACCTGCGATCCCGGTCAGACCTGCCAGGGCTACGGCCGCGTGGGCGGTCTCGGCGGCATGAACCGCCAATCGCGTGGGCCCACCATGCGCCCCGGTCCGGTCGAGACGAACGGTGGCCTCTCGAAGGAGACGATCCGTCGCGTCGTGCGGCGTCACCACAACGAAGTGAAGTTCTGTTACGAGCAGGCGCTTCGTGCGCGCCCCGACCTCGAAGGCCGCGTCACCACGCGCTTCATGATCAGCCCCACCGGCGCGGTCGCAGCCTCCGTGGTCCAGAGCTCGACCTTGCAGAACGGCGAAGCCGAGCAGTGCATCACCCAAGCGATCACCCGCTGGAGCTTCCCGGCCCCGAGCGACGGCGGCATGGTCTCGGTGACCTATCCCTTCGTCTTCTCCTCGGCGGAGTGAGCGCGAGCGCCTCGAGCGCGCGAAGGGCACCCGGGTCCGCTCGGGTGCTCTTCGTCTTCCGTCAATCGCATCCGCGGTACGCCGCGCGCAGCACCGCTTCGGCGGGCTTGCCTCGGGGCGAGAATCCGTCCGGTCCTTCGTCCCGCGTCGCCGGATCCGTGAACCACTTCCAGACGTAGACGCCACGCAGAAAGTCACGCCCACGGAGGCTCGCGAAGAAGGCCTCGTACGCGCGACGTTGGGTGTCGAGCGAGACCTGCCGCTCGGCGTCGTGCTCCGGCCAGGCGTGGGGTCGCACTTCGGCGCCGGGGGCGGATCGGTAGCCGACCTCGGTGAAGACGATCGGTTTGTTCGTTCGACGGTGGAGCGCGTCGAGCACCGTCATGTAGTGCGCGAGACGCGCGTCGAGGTCGGCGCGTGGCGCTTCCGGCGTGTCGGCCAACGGCGGATAGAACTGCACGCCGATGGCGTCGACCGCGTCCCAGAGCCGTACGTCGACCGCGCGGTCCCAGTTGGCGGCGTAGAGAACTTCACCGTCGTAGATCGCGCGCACCTCCGCGACGAGCGCACGAAAGAAGTCCTCGAAACGCAGCACGATCGGATCGAGCTCCACGCCGATCACGAAGCTGGGCAACGCATGCTCCGCGGCGAAACGTGCGTAGTGCAGCACGAACGCGCGGTAGCTCCGTTGCCATCGCGCCCAGGCCCCGTCGTCGGGCATGTCGATCGTGCCGACCCAAGCGCCGCCGGCAATCCAGAGGTGCGGCTTGAGCATCACGCGCAGCCCGAGCGCACGGCACGTCGCCACCTCACGCGCGAGTCGCTCGTCCGTCTCCGCGCCCGGATGCGACTCCGCGAGGTGAATCTCGGGCGATTCGAGCGAGGACAGGAACGCGAAAGGCGTGAGGCTGATCGTGTCGACGCCGAGCGCTCGAAGCTCCTCCAGCGACGCGCGGCTGGTCTCGGAGCCGTAGCCGCGGGCGCCGTGGTCGCGGTACTCGTGCGCGAAGCAGACGCCACGCGCGACCTCCGGCCCGAGCGGCGGGGTCGTCTCGGCGCAGCCGCCGGGCGCGAGCGCAACCGACGTCGACTCCGGTACGCGCGACCTCGCCTCGCGCGCCCTCGTCTCCGGCGGCGTGCCGCCAGACGAGACCGTGGCCGCGTCACCACACGCCATGACGAGAAGGAAACCGAGCCAGCCACCACGCACGGCCGCAGTCTCCGAAGAAGCGCGGCGGGCTGCAAAGACCCTTCTGGCCCGGAGCGACGCCTGGGGCGCCGTGGTATCTCTGCCGCGTGCGACGCTTCGACTCGCGCCTGCCGTGGGCGCTGCTGCTCGTGCTGCTGCTCGCGGGGCTCTTCTGGGGTCTCTCGCGAGGCCCGGCGCTGCACGAGAAGGCCACGATGGCGGGCGAGGTCGCGCTCGACGCGCTCGGCTTCGACACGTGGGTCGAGGTGCGCGAGGACGATCCCTTCGCGAAGAAGCTCTACGGCATCACCGTCAACTGGATCGCGACCAACCGCATCGGCATGACCTTCGGCGTGCTCTTCGGCGGCGCGCTCATGACCGTCTTTTCACTTCGGCGGCGTCGCACGCGCGAGCCGCGTCGTGATCTGATCGGCGGCGTCGGTGCGAGCGCGCTCGGTGTGGTGAGCGGCGCTCCGCTCGGGGTCTGCGTGAACTGCGCCGCCCCCATCGCCCAAGGCCTCGTCGCCGGAGGCAGCCGCTTCGAGACCGCGCTCGCCGCGATGATGTCCTCGCCGACGATGAACGGCGTCGCGCTCTTCCTGCTCTTCACGCTCTTCCCGCTTCACGTCGCGCTCGTGAAGCTCGGGCTCACGCTCTTCTTGCTGCTCGTGATCGTGCCGATGCTCGGTCGAGGCGTCTTGCGGAGCGACCGCGATCGCACGCTCGAACAGACCGCGCCCGCGAAGAAGGCCGGCCCCGACGCCCTTCCCTTTTCCGAAGGCGATTCGGCGCCGCTCTGGGTGCTTCGCAGCTTCGGTCGCTACGCCTTCTTCGTCGCGCGCACCACCGTGCCGCTCATGCTGGTCGCCGGCGCGTTCGGCGCGTTGGTGGTGCTGGTCCTGCCCTTCGATCGTCTGCCCGAGCTGCTCGGAGGCGACACCTTGGCCGCCGTGCTCCTCGTGAGCTTCGGCCTCGCGCTCTTCGGCGCCGCGCTGCCGGTGCCCATCACCTTCGACGTGATCTTGTGCGCGGTGCTCTACGCGGCGGGTCTGCCGCTTCGTTACGTCGCGGTGCTGCTCTTCACGCTCGGGGTCTACAGCGTCTACTCGGGCCTCGTGGTCTCGCGCGCCCTCTCGCTCAAGAGCGCGCTCGTGATCTACGCGACGGTCGCCTTCCTCGGCGTCGTCGCGGGCGACGTCACGCAGGCGCTGGCGAACCGCGAACGACGCGACGTGCTCGCCGGGCTCGCGGAGCTTCCCGCCGAGGAGCCCACGTGGCGGGTCGCGTGGCCCGAAACGTCGCTCGACGATCGCCCCTTCGACACGATTCGCACCGACGCGGAGCGACTCGCCCCGCACGTGCTCTGGCGCGCGCCCCGCGTCGCTGATTCCGCCGAAGGCGACGCGTCTTTCGTGCCCCTCGACGCCGACCGAGCCGGGCTTTCCGTCCCCTCGAGGCTGCGCGCGTGGAGCTTCGAATACCCCTTCGTGCAAGGCCGCGGACGCAGCCTCGGGGTGGGCGACGTCGACGCCGACGGCCTCGACGACCTGCTCGTGATCAGCGAGGCCGGCGTGGCGATCTTTCGCAACGCGAGCACGGACGGCGAGGTGCGCTTCGAGCGCCACGCGCTGCCGATGGACGGCGTGCCGCTCTTCGCTGTGTTCGTCGATCACGACCGCGACGGGGCGCTGGACCTCCTCGTCGCCGACCTCGACGGGCTCCTCTACCTCCGTGGCCCGCTCCTCCGCGCCGCGCCCACGGACGAGCCTTCCTGCGGCACCTGCGAGATCGGTGAGCGCTTTGAACGCGTCGCGCGCCTGGCCGCCATGCCCGCCGCCATGGGTGCCCACGAAACGCCGGACGGCCGCGTCGAGCTCGTCGTCTCCACGTGGTCACCGAGCTGGCGAAGCCCCTGGAAGACGAGCGAAGGCTCGACGACCTACCGCTTCGTCGGCATCGATTCCCGAAGAGCGCCCGAGGAGCTCGTGGGGCGCCCCGGCGCGGCCACCAGCGTGCTCTTCGCGGACCTCGACGGCGACGGCGACGACGACGTGCTGGTCGGCCACGACTTCGCGCCGCCCGACGCGCCGTACCGCCGCGAACCCGCGCGTGGTGCTTCGATGGACACGCTCACACGCGACGAGACGCTCGTGCCTGCGACGACGCGCGACACCATGGGCCTCGCGGCCGGCGACCTCGACGGCGACGGACACGACGAGCTCTTCTTCACCGACATCGCCGAGATTCACGGCGGCCCGCGGCGCTCGGTCGAAGAAGCCTGCGCGACGATCGACGATGCCCGCTGCGAGGCGGACGCGGCCTTCACTCGCGCGTATCTGGCGCTACGCCGACGCGACGATCCCGCGGCCTGCGACGCGCTCGAAGACCCGACGGCTTGCCGTGGCGCGTACTTCCTCGGGCGTGCGCACCTGCTCGCCGACGGCGACGAAGGTTGCGCGTTCCCCGAAGGCTGGCCTCTTCACCGCCGTCTCTGTGAAGAGAACGTGCAGGCTCCTTACCTCCCGAACGAGCTCGCGCGGGCACGCGGACCGCTGCAGCGTCGCGGCACCAACGTGATGCTCCGCTGGCGAGACGGTCGCTACGTCGAGGCGACCCCTTCGAGCGTCGCGCACACCGGTTGGACGTGGCACCCGCGCTTCGTCGACGCGAACGGCGACGGCCACCTCGACCTCTTCCTCGCGACCGGCACGCCGACCGCGGTCGCGCGACGCGAGAGCAACGAGCTCTTCCTCGGTGACGGCGAAGGCGGCCTGACGCGCGCGACCGACAGGCTCGGCCTCGTCGATCACCGCCCGACCCACGCCGCGGTGTGGATCGATCTCGAAGGCGACGGCGACCTCGACCTCGTCTCGATGCCGATCGTCGGCCAGTTGCAGGTTCGTCGGCGCGAAGGCGGGCCCCGTGGCGTGACGGTCGAGGTTCGTGGGGTCGGCGCGCTCGGCGCGAAGCTCACGCTGCGCACCGGCGAAGGCGCGAACGAGCACGTCCAGCATCGTCGTCTTCGCGCGAGCGGCGGCTACCTCTCGTTCGACCGAGGTGTCGCGCACTTGTCGCTCGTCGGCGCGGACGAGGGCGAGCTCGAGGTCATGCGAACGAACGGCGTCGTGCAACGCGCCCGAGTTCGTGCCGGACGCGTGGTGTTCTTGGATCCCTCGGAGGCGGTCGAGGTGCCCACGAACGCGCTCGAAGCACCGCCCGAGATGCCGAGCGCGGAGCCACCGCTCGACTCCCCGTCGCCCGAAGAGGCGCCATGACCCAACACCTCAGCGACGCGGCCACCGACACCGTCACCGAATCGCTCGCCGAAGCGATCGGCGGCGGACCCGCGACCTGGCTCTGGCTCTTCCTCCTCACGCTTGCCGTCGTGGCCATCGCGCGTGTCTTTCGAGAGCGAGCGCGACGCCGCGAGAAACTCGCCGCGCTCGAACGCCAGCTCGACACGCTCTACGGCCCTCTCGAAGCCTGGCGGCTGGAAGCGCGCCCGTTACGCGAAGCCGGCGCCGGCCTCCTACCCGACGCACGCCGCGCATGGCTCGAAGAGACTTGGCTGCCGAAGGTCGCCTCGATCGCCACGCTCTTGATCGAACGAACCTCGCAGCTCGAGAGCCCCGACGACGCCGCGCCCTTGCACACCTACCTCGGCGAGCTTCGCGCGCACCTCACCGGGGCCGCAGACGAACCGAGCTGGCCGAGCGCGCTCGAGGCGACGTGGAACGAACGGCTCGAATCGCTTCGCGCGCGAGCCGCGCGCCTGCGCGAGGGACGACCGGAGTCCGAGCCGACGGTGGGTAGCAACGACTTGAAGCCGGAGTGAGCACCTCGCGGCGCGGCCTCGTCTTCGCGAGAGTGGAGCTCAGTCGTCCAGCCCGAGCTCGTCGAGCAGCTCCAGCATGAAATCGCGGAACGCCTTCGTCTTCGCCGGCAAGAATCGCGCGCTCGGGTAGACGAGGTGAAGCCCGCCGCCCTGCCGCGTCCACTCGGGCAACACCTGGACGAGCGACGACGCGTCGCATGCGCGCCGCGCACCGAACTTCGGCACCAGCCCGATGCCACCTCCCGCCTCGACCGCGCGCAGCACGAACGTGAAGTCGTTGCCCGAGAGCGCGCCGTCGACGTCGATCGTGACCTGCTCGCCGTTCGGCCCGACCAGCGGGAGCTTTCCGTTCGCCACCACGCCGTTGTGAATCACGAAGTCGTGCGCACGAAGCTGCTCGGGTGTCTTCGGCGTCCCGCGCTTCGCGAGGTACTCCGGGCTCGCGTAGAGCCCGATGTGCGTGCCGCCGAGGCGCCGCGCGACGAGCGACGAGTCTTGAAGCTGCCCCGCACGAAGCGCGACGTCGAAGCCCTCGCGAATCAGATCGACGACCCGCCCGGTCAGCTCGACCTGCACGTGCACCTCCGGGTAACGCTTCGTGAAGCGCACCAAGACGTCGCCGAGAAACGCGTGCCCGAGATCGACCGGCGCGGTGAGCTTCAGCAAGCCACGCGGCGAGTCTTGTTGTTCTTCCGCCGCCGACGACGCGCTGTGCAGCGTCGCGATCGCGACCGCGACCTGATCGAAGTAGGCCTGACCCGCCTCGGTCAGCCGCATCTTGCGCGTCGTCCGCTCCAGCAACCGCACCCCGAGCCGTTCTTCGAGGCGTGCGATGCGCCGACTGATCGTCGACTTCGGCAGCTCCAGCTCTTCGGCCGCGGCGGTGAACCCACCCGCTTCGACCACCTTCACGAACGTCGACACTTCGTTCAGATCCACGGGCGCCTCACAGGACGCGAGCATCGCGCGATCGTTCCCACCAAGCAACGAATATCACCGCGCGTGACGACTAACGCTCTGCACGCAACGGGCGTCTCGTCCGCCACACACCCCGCGAGCACATCGCGCGCGACGGATGTGTCGGAGGTTTCCATGTCGCTCTCGACCAAGGCCGCACACGCGGCGCGTTTGCTCCTCGGGCTCGTGTTCTTCGTCTTCGGGCTCAACGGCTTCTTCGGTTTCTTGCCCCAGCCCCCGCTTCCCGAAGCGGCCGGCACCTTGATGGGAGCCTTCGCTGGCGTCGGTTACTTCTTCCCCGTGCTCAAGGGCACCGAGGTCGTCGCGGGCGCGCTCCTGCTCTCGAACCGTTTCGTGCCCCTCGCGCTCGTGTTGCTCGCGCCCGTCGTGGTGCAGATCGCGCTCTTCCACTTCTTCCTGACTCCTGGCCAGATGGCGCTCGGCGTGGTGCTCGTCGCGCTCGAGGTCTTCCTCGCCTGGTCGTACCGGGACGTCTTCCGCAGCGTGCTCGGCGCGCGTCACGCGCCGACCGAGGGCGAAGCGAAGGCGCCCGTGAAGCGCCACGCGCACGCCTGAGAGCCCCCCACGTGCACGGACTCGATCCGTGCGAGTGCAGCGGGTGTCGGGGGTCCCGATCCGGCTGCGCCGATCGGCCCCTCTCGAAAAGCAAGAGCATGAATCCGTGCGACGGATTCGTGCTCCGAGCTCGCACCAAGAAGAAAGCGCCGCTCCTCACGGGGCGGCGCTTCTTCGTTTCGGCGGCGACGAGGCCGAAACGCTCACTTCGGCGGCATACGGAGCGCGCCGTCGAGACGGATGACCTCGGCGTTGAGGTACGCGTTCTCGGCGATGTGCTTCACGAGCGCGCCGTACTCGGCCGGGTCGCCCAGACGCGAGGGGTTGGGGATGCCCGCCGCGAGCGCCTTGCGGACCTCTTCGGGGAGCGTCGCGAGCATCGGCGTGTCGAAGGTGCCGGGCGCGATCGTCATCACGCGAATGCCGACCTGCGCGAGGTCACGCGCGATCGGGAGCGTCATGCCGACGACGCCGCCCTTCGACGCCGAGTACGCCGCCTGACCGATCTGTCCGTCGAACGCCGCGATCGACGCCGTGTTCACGATGACGCCGCGCTCGCCGCCGAGCGGCTCGTTGGCGCTCATCGCGCTCGCCGCCAGACGGATCACGTTGAACGTGCCGACGAGGTTGACCTCGATGACCTTCTTGAAGAGGTCGAAGTCGTGCGGCGCGCCGTCCTTCTTGAGCGTGCGCGCGGCCCAACCCACGCCAGCGCAGTTCACCGCGACGCGAAGCGTTCCGAGCTTGCCCGCCGCCTCGACCGCCGCCTTGACCTCGTCCTCCTTCGAGACGTCGGTCTTCACGAAGATCGCCTTGTCCGCGCCGAGCTCCTTCACGAGCGCGTCGCCCTTCTCGGCGTTCATGTCGACGATGACCGCCTTGGCCCCGGCGCCGACGAGCGCACGAACGGTGGCTTCCCCGAGCCCCGAGGCTCCACCCGTGACGAGAACTGCTGCGCCTTCGATCTTCATGCGTCGCTCCTAGCGTTGGGCCGTGCGGCCTGCGTATGGGTAAGTGCGAAGAATCGCGCGCGTTCTGGACGACCCGTGGCCGCCGCGACGAGGGCGCGCGAGAGGCGCACGGAAGCCGCTACGCGCCCTTCGTTCAACCCCCCCATGTGCGCATGCTCGCGTGCGTCCCTCTCTCTCGACGCCGATCCGAAGAACGGCCACGGCGGCGGGAACCGCAATCGACGCGACGCTCGCAGCGCTGTGACCGGCGAGAGAGGCGACCGAACGCCGAAGACGGGGAAGAGGAAGCCCACGGAAGACGAGGCCGAAGGCCGAGCCTCGTACACGGCACCATGGCACTTGTGCGAATCCCGACGCGACGTGAGTGGTCAGGGATTCGAAAGGGGCGACCAGCCCCTGCATCGACGCCACGCTTTCGCGTGGGTCGATGGTCTCGCGGAATCGTGCACCTCCGCGGACTGGCGTCCGCTCCGTCGCGCACGATTCACGCTTCGAACCGCCGCGGAGCACCGCAGGAGGCGACCGGAGCGAAGCGCAGGGAGATCTCCGAGGCACGGAGGGGAAGGGGGAGGCAGCGCCTCCCCAAGCGGGCGGTAGGCGCGCAGGCCGAAGGCCGAGCACCGCAGCCCTGCGCACGGCCGCGTTGATCCGTCCCCTGCGCACCCGTACAGTCCTGCGCATGAGCGCAGGTGCCTTCACCGGGGATCGGAAGCTACCTTGGACTCCCGCCCTTCGCGGGCTCGAAGAGGTCGTGGCGCACTGGGAAGAGCAAGGCGTCGCGCGCGACATCGTGCTCGACGAGACCTTGCCCCCTCGGCCCGCGCACACGGTCGCGTTCCCCGACGACCTCTCGGTGGGCGTGCGGCGTGCCTTGCTCGGGCGCGGCATCACGGAGCTCTACGCGCACCAAGCGCGCGCACGCGAGCTCGGGCGCGCGGGTCGATCCTTCGTGGTGGCCACTCCGACCGCATCCGGAAAGTCGCTCTGTTACAACCTGCCGATCCTCGAGCGTCTGGCCGAAGACCCGGACGCGCGCGCGCTCTACCTCTTCCCGACGAAGGCGCTCTCACGCGACCAAGAGGTCGCGCTGCGAAAGCTGATGAGCGAAGCGGGCCTTCCGCACGGCGCGATCACCTTCGACGGCGACACGCCCGGCGACGCCCGCCGTGTGGCAAAAGAACGCAGCGGGGTGATTCTCACGAACCCCGACATGCTTCACGCCGGCATCCTCCCGCATCACGCGGGTTGGGCGCGGGTCTTCTCGAACCTGCGCTACGTGGTGCTCGACGAGCTGCACACCTACCGCGGCGTCTTCGGCTCGCACCTGGCGAACGTGATCCGTCGCTTGCGCCGCATCGCCGCGTTTCACGGCTCGAACCCGGTCTTCGTCGGCGCGAGCGCGACGATCGGCAACCCCGGTGAGCACGCGCGACGCATCCTCGGCGTCGACGACGTGGAGGTCATCGACGAGAGCGGCGCGCCGACCGGGCCGCGACGCGTGATGGTGTACAACCCGCCGCTCGTGAACCCGGAGCTGGGCATTCGCGCGAGCTACCTCAAGAGCGCGGTGCGCATCGCCGCGGACCTGGTGCGCGCGAACGTCCCGACGCTGGTCTTCGGTCAGAGCCGCAACGGCGTCGAGGTGATGCTGAAGTACCTGCGCGACCGCCTGCGGAGCGAAGCGGGCCTCGACGAGACGGCGATTCACGCCTACCGCGGCGGCTACCTGCCGCAGCAACGACGCGCGATCGAAGAGCAGCTTCGAAGCGGCCACATACGCTGCGTCGTGGCGACGAACGCGCTCGAGCTCGGCATCGACATCGGCACGCTCGATGCGGTCGTCTGCGCGGGCTACCCGGGCACGCTCGCCGCGACGTGGCAGCGTTTCGGTCGCGCGGGGCGCCGCGAAGCACCGGCGCTCGGCGTGCTGGTGACCTCGAGCATGCCGCTCGATCAGTTCGTCGCGCGCGAGCCCGGCCAGCTCGTGAGCGCGCCCGTGGAGCACGCGCGCATCGACCCCGACAACGTCGAGATCCTCGTGCAGCACCTCAAGTGTGCGGCCTTCGAGCTTCCCTTCGAAGAAGGCGACGCGTTCGGCGACCTGCCGCACGAGTCGCTCGAAGGCGCGCTCGGATTTCTCGCCGACCACGGCGTCGTGCACGCCTCGCCGGATGCGAGCGGCAAGACGGTCTGGCATTGGGCCACCGACCACTACCCGGCCAACGGCGTCTCGCTGCGCAGCGTCGGCTGGGACAACTTCGTCATCATCGATCTCGACACCGACAAGACGATCGCGGAGATGGATTGGCGCAGCACACACACGATGTTGCACGAGCAGGCCATCTACCAACACGCGGCCGAGCAATACCAAGTCGAGCGCCTCGACTACGAAAACCACAAGGCGTTCGTGCGTCTCGTGAAGCCCGACTACTACACGACCGCGATGACCCACACGAAGGTCACGGTGACCGCCGAGGATCAGCTCGAAGAGCTGCCGCTCGCGCGCCCGCTTTCGGTGGGCTTCGGGGAGGTCTCGGTGGTGGAGAAGGTCGTCGGCTACAAGAAGATCAAGTTCTTCACCCACGAGAACTGCGGCTACGGCGACGTGCACCTGCCCGAGATGCAGATGCACACGACGGCGATCTGGCTGACCTTCCCGGAGCCGCTGATGCTCGAGCTCTGCGAGGTCCTCCGCGTGCCACGGCCGGCGGTGGTCGACGCGTTGCGTGGCCTGCTCAGCGCGATGCACGTGATGGGCGCGATGGGCTTGATGGTCGATCCGCGCGACCTCGGGCAGACGCTCGGCGATCAGAGCGATCCGAACGGTCCACCCGGCACGCGGAGCGGCGCCGCGACGGGCTTCGATCCGACGCTCTTCTTGTACGACCAAGTGCCGGGCGGCATCGGGCTCGCGTCGCGCCTCTTCGAAGAGCGTGAGTCGCTTCTGCGTCGCGCGCGCACGAGCATCGCGGGCTGCGGTTGCGAGAGCGGCTGCCCCGCGTGCATCGGACCGGATGCGGGCACGGAGATGCCGCGGGAGCTTCCGAGCGAGCGTAGGACCGAGCGCGACCAGCCGCGTCGCAAGGCGCTCGCGATCGCGCTTCTGGATCATCTCGGCGTCGGAAGCGTGCACTGAGGATGCGGCTGCTGCGTCAGCTCGGGCGATTGTCGAACGCGGGGCCGGGGTCCAAGGGGTCGGAGTCCTCGACCAACGCAGAGTCGATGGACCCTCCTTCGGGCACGGGCACGGGCACGGAGTCGTTGTCCGACGCCGTCGGTCGCCTGCGCGACACCGCCACCGCCACCGACACCGACACCGACACCGACACCGACACGGCCACCGCCACCGCCACCGCCACCGCCACCGCCACCGCCACCGCCACCGACACGGTCGCCGCCACCGACACCGACACCGCCACCGACACCGCCACCAACACCGGCACCGACACCGACACGGTCGCCGCCACCGACACCGCCACCGAAACCGCACCGAAGGGCATGGGCGTCGCGGCCCGCCTCGCCCGCGCACGCGCCACCCTCGACGCCCTTCCCCGCTCCGCTGCCCGCGTCCCGCACACCTCCGCGGCCGACGCTCTCGCCGCGGCCCTGGGTGCCACCGTGCCGCGGCTGGAGCGCACGGCGGGCGGCATCCTGCCGGGACGCCGCGAGGAGACGCCCCACGGGCCGCTGCACCGCGTCCATCACCTGCTCGAGCCCAACCACCACCACGGCCGCGTGCGAGCCGCCTCGGCGCTGACGGTGCCCACGCGCATCGTCGCGGACCTCGCGCTCGACCGTACCTTCGAAGACCGCGACCTGCGCCGCATCCTCTTCCTCGACACCGAGACCACCGGCCTCTCGACCTCGAGCGGCACCGTCGCGTTCCTCATCGGCGCCGCGTTCTTCGAAGACGAGTCGCTGCACGTCGAGCAACTCCTGCTGACGAGCTACCACGAAGAAGCCGCGATGCTCCGACACTTGGCCGATCGCATTCGCGCAGCGGACGTGGTCGCGAGCTACAACGGCAAGAGCTTCGACTGGCCGCTGCTGCGTACGCGCTTCGTGATGAACCGCGTGCCCGCGCCGCCGCTGCCGCCGCACCTCGACCTGCTGCATTGCTCGCGGCGTGTCTTCAAGCGCCGCCTCGACAGCGTTCGCCTCGTCGACATGGAGCGCGAGCTGCTCGGCTTCGTACGCGAGCACGACGTCAGCGGCGCCGAGATCCCGGGCATCTACCACCACTTCGTGCGCAGCGGCGATCCGGGCCGACTCGACGGTGTGGTCGAGCACAACGCACACGATCTCGTCGCGCTCGCCGCCATCCTGGGCGAGCTCGGGCGCCGCTACGACGAGCTGCGAAAAGAAGACGAGCCCGAGGACCACCTCGGCTTCGCGAAGGTCGCCGA
Source organism: Sandaracinus sp. (assembly GCA_020633125.1). Taxonomy (GTDB): domain Bacteria; phylum Myxococcota_A; class Polyangia; order Polyangiales; family Houyiibacteriaceae; genus JACKEH01. Next base: position 39,776 of record JACKEH010000008.1, read on the forward strand.
ACGTTCGGGCGACCCCACCCGCGCGCGCCGTTTCGCGTGGGCCGCGGCGGACGGCGGCGGTGACGTCGACTGCACGCTCGAAGCACTGCTCGTCGCAGCGCGTGTGGCGAGGCGCGAAGGGGACGCGGCGGGCGAGCTGCAGGCCCTACATCGCGCGCTCGAAGTGCGGCCGGGGCCCGAAGTCCACGTGCTCTTGGCCAAGCACCACGAGCACCGCAGCAAGGATCTGATGCGTGCGCTCCTCCACGCGAGCCAGAGCGAAGAGCCCGTACGCTGGGCGCGCCTTCGAGCCCGAGTGGCACGCCAGAACCGTCGGCCGAAGCGCTGATCCCCGTCCCGCCCCCGACGCACCGCCGGTGGCGCGCTTCCGACGCCGCCGCGTGCCCCAACGACCTCGAGCTCGGGTCGGCACGACGGAATGAAAAAAGGCGAACCCTGGGGCTCGCCTTTCTTCTCGCGACGCGTCGTTCAGCGGACAGCGTCGACGACGGCCTTGAAGCCGCCCGGATCACGCAGCGCGAGGTCCGCGAGGATCTTGCGGTCGAGCGCGACGCCCGCGCCCTTCAGCGCGTGGACGAACTTGCTGTAGCTGAGGCCGTGCGTACGAATCGCGGCGTTGATGCGCGCGATCCAGAGCTTGCGGTACTCACGCTTGCGCAGGCGGCGGTGGCGGAACGCGTCCTCCCAACCGTTGTGAACCTGCTCGACGGCGCTGCGCCAGAGGCGGCTGCGAGCGCCGTAGTTGCCACGGGCAACCTTGAGAATCTTCTTGCGACGACGGCGGGCCTTGAAGCCCTTTTTAGCGCGCGGCATGGATCGGTCTCCGAATCTTCAGTGAGTCTTGGTTGGCGGACGCGATCAGAACGCGTACGGGAGCAACTCACGCACCGAGCGCTCGTCGCACTTCTTCACCATGTCGTTCTTCCGCAGACGGCGAAGACGGCCCTTGGGCTTGTCACCGCGCATCATGCGGTGCTGCTTGCCGGCCTTGCCGCGCCGAACCCGACCGGACCCGGTGACCTTGAACCGCTTCGCAGCGGCTCGCTTCGTCTTCATCTTCTTCTTCATGAGGGCTTCCTCTCGAAGCTCCGGGACCGGCGCGAACGCGGCGGGAGCGGAAGGGGCGGGAGTGATGACCGGGCGCCGGGGGGAAGTCAAGGTCGATCCCGCCGAAATCGGCGCGACGGGTGGCGTCTCCCGTTTTTGGCGCGGGAAGCCCAAACCACCGAAACCACTCTTGTTTCCGAGACCCCCAAACGAAAGAAGAGGAGCCGAAGCTCCTCTCTTTCGTGTCGACGAGCGCGATCCGTAGCCTTCCCGGCCGGGGATCGTGCCTCGAAAACTCAGTCCTCCGACTCGGTGTCGTCGTCCTCGTCTTCGTCCTCGTCTTCGTCCTCGTCGTCGTCGTCATCCTGGTCGGTGAGCGGCGCCAGCGCCGGGCGCATGTCGCGGCCCTTGCGCTCGATCTTCGGACCGCGGGGCGCGAGGAGCGCCGTCATCGTGCGGCCTTCCATGCGGTTGGCGCTCTCGACGAGGGCCAGGTCCTTCACGGCGTCGATGATCAGCTCGATCTGACGACGCGCCATCTCGGGGTGGGTGATCTCGCGGCCGCGGAAGCGGACGGTGAGCTTCACCTTGTTCCCATCCTCCAGGAAGCGCTGGATGTGCTTCACCTTGAAGGCGATGTCGTGATCGTCGGTCTTCGGGCGGAGCTTGATCTCCTTGAGCTCCACCTGGGACTGCTTCTTCTTGGCTTCGGCTTGCCGCTTCTTCTCTTCGTACTTGAACTTGCCGAAGTCCATGATCTTGCAGACCGGAGGAACCGCCTTCGGGTTCACCTCGACGAGGTCGAGCTCGGACTGCTCGGCGAGTCGGCGGGCCTCGTGCGTCGGCAACACACCCAGCATCGAGCCGTCGGCCGCGATGACGCGAACTTCGGGGATGCGGATGCGGTCGTTGATCCGCGGGCCGAAATTTTGGCGGTCACGCGGGTCGAATCGTCGGCGGGGTCTGGAGATGGCTACTTTCCTCCGGTTGTGGGCCGAGGGCCCAGATGGATCTTTGGACCGCTTTGTAAGCGATCCGGAACCTCGTGAAAACGCCCCCTCGCGACAAACACGCGGGAGCCGAGGGAGTCGGAGCTAGCACGCAGCCCCGACGTTGCCAACGCGGCGGGTGGCTCGGCGCCACATCGCACGCGTCGAGAAGCGACGCGAAAGGCGCTCTCTCTTTCGGGCGAAACGCGTCGACCCGCCAGTGGACGGGTCGACGCATTCGATCGAAGTCGCTCGGAAGCGACGTCGTAGGAAGGGTCAGCGAAGGCTCGGGGGACGATGCTCGCCACCGAGCCGCGCCGAGAAGTCTTCGAGCGAGAGGAAGCCGATGTCCTTGTTCTCGTCGCGGCTGCGGACCTGGAGCCCACGGCCTTCGGCTTCCTTGGCGCCGACCACCCCGACGTAGGGCACACGACGAAGACGCGCTTCGCGAATCTTCGAGCCCAGGCGTTCGTTGCTGTCGTCGACCGTGACGCGGAAGCCCTTCTTGCGAAGCTCGGCCGCCGCCTCGTGCGCGTACGCGTCGTAGTCGCTGGCGACCGTGACGATCGCGAGCTGCTCCGGCGCGAGCCACGCGGGGAAGTTGCCGCCGACGTGCTCGAGCAAGACGCCGAAGAAACGCTCGACCGAGCCGAGCACGGCGCGGTGGAGCATCACGGGGCGATGCTGCGAGTTGTCGGCCGCGATGTACGTGAGGTCGAAGCGCTCCGGCAGGTTGAAGTCCGCCTGAATCGTTCCGAGCTGCCACGAACGCCCGAGGGCGTCCTTGAGGTGGAACTCGACCTTCGGTCCGTAGAACGCGCCCTCGCCTTCGGCGATCTCGAACGGCAAGCCCTTCGCCGACACGCCGTCGATGAGCGCCTTCTCCGACGCATCCCAGATCGCGTCGTCACCGATGCGCTGGTCGGGGCGCGTCGCGATGAAGATCTTCGGGTCCGCGAACTCGAAGTCCCGGTAGACGCGGTAGACGAGATCGATGAAGTCGCCGATCTCCTGCTCGATCTGGTCGGCCGTGCAGAAGATGTGTCCGTCGTCCTGCGCGAACGTGCGCACGCGCGTGAGGCCTTGGACCACGCCGCTTCGCTCGTAGCGGTGCAAACGACCGAAGTCCGCCATGCGGATCGGCAGCTCGCGGTACGAGCGGCGCTTCATGCCGTAGAGCAAGCAGTGCGAGGGGCAGTTCATCGGCTTCACGCCGAAACGGAGGTGCTCCGTCAGCGTGTGCTCGCACTGATGCGCGTCGGCCGGCGGCTTCTCCGTGATCTCCTTGGCGGCCTTCTCGAGCTGCTCCTTCGTCGCCGCGAGGTACATGTTCTCGTAGTAGGCGGGAAGGTGACCGCTCGTCTCGAAGAGCTCCTTGTCGAAGACCTGCGGCGTGATGACCTCTTCGTAGCCGTGGACGTCGTAGAGCTCGCGAATGTAGTCGCAGAGCGCGTTGTAGATGCGCGCGCCCTTGGCCGTGAAGAAGGGTGACGCCGGCGCCCACGGGTGGAACGCGACGAGGTCGAGCTCCTTGCCGAGCTTGCGGTGATCGCGCGCCTTGGCTTCTTCGAGCGCCTTGAGGTGCGCCTTCAGATCCTTGGGCGACGAGAACGCCGTGCCGTAGATGCGCTGGAGCATCGGGTTGCGCTCGTCACCACGCCAATACGCGCCGGCCGTGTGCGTGAGCTTGAAGGCCTTGAGGAAACGCGTGCTCGGGACGTGGGGACCTTCGCAGAGGTCGATCCAATCGCCGTGGCGGTAGATCGTCAGCTCGCCCTCGAGGCGCTGGACGTGCTCGAGCTTGTAAGGCTCGCCCATCTTCTCGAGCATGCCGATCAGCTCGTCGCGGCTCTTGGGCTCGCGCACGAAGGGCGAGTCCTTCTCGATGATCTCGAGCATCTTCTGCTCGATGGCCTCGAGGTCCGACTCGCTGAACGAACCGTTCGGGCGGTCGTAGTCGTAGAAGAAGCCGTTCTCCGTCGCGGGGCCGAAGGCGACCTTCGTTCCGGGGAAGAGCTTCTGGACGGCGTCCGCCATCACGTGCGCCGTCGAGTGACGGATGATGGGCAGCGCCTTCGGATCGTTCTGCCGAATCGCGCGCAGCTCGGTCGTGCCGGCCGGAAGCGGAGTGTGGAGATCGAAGATCTCCTTGCCGACTTCGACGGCGACGACGTCGTTGCTGAGCTGACCGCGCTCCTCGAGGAGCTGGCGGCCCGTCTTGCGATCCTGGTCCATGGGTTGTCCTGTGCAGTGGGGGACGAGTTGAGAAGAGAAGAAAGGGGCCGTCGAGGACGGCGAAGTCTGGAGGTGCGCCGTAGCAGAAGGGACGCGTCGAGCGAAGCGGCTCGTGATGGCGGGGGCTGGCGACAGCCCCTCCAGGAAAAATCCCGAATTGGAAACGGCCGGTGCGCGCTAGGCGACCGGCCGGTTCTCTCGTCTCTCGTGCCCCACCTTCGAGATGGAGCGCTTCTCACGCACACGACGAGGTCACCGACGAGTCGGCAGCTCCGTAGTGGTAGTGAGAAGTTCGAAGGACATGATCAGAGTCGTTTCTGAAACTTTGTAGGCACGGGCGGGATTGAACCGCCGACCCCTACCGTGTCAAGGTAGTGCTCTCCCGCTGAGCTACGTGCCTGAAAGGGACGCGTCATGTAGCCCTGGGCTTCGGAGCTGTCAAGGAAGGTTTCGCGCTCGCGCGCACGTCCTTCGACCGGGGCGCGACGCGAGAGCGACGACACGGCGTCACGAGAGCGGTCTGGCGTTTCGCCCCGAGTCTCGTTCATCATGCGCGGCCTTCCGGAGGATTCGTGAGCGATCGACCCGTCGTCAGTTTTCGAGACGTCCTGCGCGCGTGGCCCATCGTGCACCGCTACATCCGGCGCACGCCGCTCTACCGCTATCCGTTGCTCAGCGCGCGCCTCGGCTTCGACGCGTGGGTGAAGCACGAGAACCACCTCCCGATCGGAGCCTTCAAGGTTCGGGGAGGCATCAACCTCTTCGCGAACCTGACCGATGCGCAGCGCCGCCGCGGCGTCATCACCGCGACGCGCGGCAGCCACGGGCTCTCGATGGCGTGGTCGGCGCGAAGCTTCGGCAGCCGGGCCGTCATCTACGTGCCCAAGCGCAACAACCCGGAGAAGAACGCGCTGATGGAGGCCATGGGCGCCGACCTCAACGTCTTCGGCAACAGCTTCGACGAAGCGCTCCTCGAAGCGCAGGCGCGCGCCGACAACGAAGAACTGCGCTTCGTGCACGTCGCCAACGAGCCGCACCTCATCGCGGGCTACGGCACGATGGCGATGGAGATCGTCGAGGATCTCCCCGACGTGGACACCGTCATCGTCCCGGTCGGCGGCGGCAGCGCGCTCGCGGGCGTGGTCGTCACGCTGCGCACCATGCGCCCCGACGTCGAAATCATCGCGGTGCAGGCGGAGCGAGCCAACGCGCTCGCGCGCTCGCTCAAGAGCGGCAAGATCGAGCACCTCGACACCGCCGACACCTTCGCCGACGGCCTGGCGACCAAGCAGGCCTTCGAGGTGCCCTTCGAGATCGTCCGCGATCAGATCGACGAGCTGGTCGAGGTCACCGAGGACGAGATGAAGGCGGCCGTGCGGACCGCGCTCGAGACCACGCACAACGTCGCGGAAGGCGCTGCGGCCGCGGCCTACGCGGCGGCGGAGCGGCTCAAGGGGCGTCTGGCCAACCGTCGCGTGGCGCTCGTGCACACCGGGCAGAACATCGACCGCGACACCCTTCGTTGGGCGCTCGGCCTCTACGACGCCTGACGTCTCGGCCTCGCGAAGCCCACGGCGCGGGTCTCCGGCTCGCGCCGTTTTTCGTTCCGTCCCCCCGTGGAAGTCCTCGCCCACGGAGGGGTGGCTCGCGCCTCTCTTTGCGTCCCCCCCGCTCGCTTGATATCTGGTGCGCCCGTGGCGAAGGGACCCGACGACCAGCCGAGCGAAGGAGCGGATCCGCTCGCGCGCCCGCTTCCGTCGGTCGACATCCCTCTCTTGCGAGGACAGGTCCGTGCCGAGCGCGCCAAACGCAACGCCGTGCTCGGCCTTCTCGCGTTCGCGGGGCTCGCGCTGCTCGCGTGGTGGGCCGTCGGCGCGCTGCGCGGCGGTCCCGACGAGCCCGAAGCGCTCGCGCTGCCTCCGCCCGTCGAAGGGCCCGAAGAGGGCGAGGACGACGAGGTCTACCTGGGCGACGGCCTCGAAGCGACGGCCGAAGAAGAGGTGCGCGCCGCCGAGCCGCCGCCGCCCGAGCCCGAGGTGCAAGAGGTCGAAGGCGACCGCCGTCGCTTCGAAGCGACCTTCGGACGCGCGATCGGCTTTCGACCCGCGCTTCGTGCCGCCGGGTTGAGCGAAGAAGAGTGCGTCTCGATCGAGCAAGCGCTCACCGGAACGCTCGATTTCCGCCGCTGCCACCCGAGCGACACCATCGTCTACGAGCGCGACGCGAGCGACGTGCTCCAGCGCCTCCGCTACCAACAAGAGCAGACGAGCTACGTCGAGGTGGTGCGTGGAGAGAACGGCGCGCTCAGCGCGTCGCGGGTCACGCGACCCGTCGAGTCGACCCCCGTCGTGCGCGGCGGCCGCGTGCGCAGCTCGCTCGGCGACGCGGTCGAATCCGCGGGGCTCGGCCGTACGCTCGTCGGGGTCTTCGTCGAGGTCTTCGACGGCAAGGTGAACTTCGCGACCCAAGCACGCGCGGGCGATCAGTTCCGCGTCGTCGTCGACGAAGAGAAGCTCGACGGCGCGTTCCTGCGTTGGGGCCAAGTGCGCGCGATCGAATACGTCGGCGAGCGCGCCGGCACGCTGCGCGCGTTCTGGTTCGAAGAGCGCCCCGGTCGCGGCGATTGGTACGGCGACGACGGTCGGCAGATTCGCGGCGGCTGGCTGCGGGTGCCTTGCCGCTACGACCGCATGTCGTCGCCCTTCAACCCGCGGCGCATGCACCCGATCCTGCGCCGCATCGTCCCGCACAACGGCGTCGACTTCGCGGCCTCCACGGGCACGCCGGTCTGGGCGGCTGCCGACGGCACGATCACCTGGGCTGGTCCGAAGGGCCCGAACGGCAACCTCGTCTCGATTCGTCACGCCGACGGCTACGAGAGTCACTACGCCCACCTTCACCGGATTCAGCGCGGTATCTCGCCCGGCGTGGAGGTCACCCAGCGCCAGCTCATCGGCGCGGTCGGCACCACCGGGCGAAGCACCGGCCCGCACCTTCACTTCGGCGTCGAGCGCAACGGTCGCTTCGTCGATCCGATGGCCGTCATCAACGGCCCCGGCCGCATGCTCCCGGCCGCGGCGCTCGGTCGCTTCCGCCGCGAGATGCGAGAGCTCGTGACGTTGATGGAGGGCATGGACCTCGGCGCCGCGCCCCGGCCGGCCGCACCGGAGCCCGAGCCGGAGCCCGAGGGCGAGGTCCTCGACTGACCCCGCGCCAAGAGCGCGCGCCGGGAAGCGTCCGCCCCCGAGCGACGTTCTCGACGGCCCCCCGTTCCGGGCTATAGCCTGCCACCCCTTCGCTTCCGATGACGTCTTCGCCCGCCTCCAAGCGCGCCTCCGCCCTGCGGCTCGGCGCCGTCCTCGCCGCCGTCGCCGCGCTCCTCTTCGTGCGCCTCGGCGGCTTCGGCATCTGGGATCCCTGGGAGCTCGACGCGGCCGACGCGGCCCGCGCGCTCCTCGAAGGCGAAGGCGAAGCCCCGACCGATCCCCCGCTCGCGCGCTGGATGGTCGCGCGTTCGTTCGCCGTCTTCGGCGTCTCGGAAGGCGCCGGTCGGCTTCCGCTCGCGCTCGGTGGGCTCGCGGCTGCGCTCGCGTGCGCGCTGATGCTCTGGCGTTTCGCCGGCGAGCGCGCGGCCGCGATCGGCGCGCTGGTCGTCGCGTCGACGCCGCTGCTCCTCTTCAACGCGCGCCAGATGCACGGCGACGCGCTCGCGATGGCGGGCTCCGCGCTCGTCTTCTTCTGTGCCGCGTCGCTGGCGTTTCGACCGAGCCCCACGCGCGAGACGAATCCGAAGCAGCTCGGCGGCTGGCTCGCCGGCCTGGTCGCCGCGTGGGCCGTCGCGGTGCTCGCAGGTGGCGCGATGCAGGCCGTGGTGCCGCCGCTCGGCGCGGTCGCCCTGGTCGTCGTGCTGCGTGGGCTTCCGAAGGAGCGTCTGCACCGCCTCGGCGCCGCGATCGTGGTCGGCCTCGGCGTCGTGATCACCATCGCGGTGGGCAGCGCGATCGCGGCCGACGAAGCCGGCTACTCCGCGCTGATCGGTGGCGCGCCGCGCGGTGGCAACCCGCCGACCTTCGAGGCGGCGCTCGAGATCGTCTTCCACGGGCTCGCGCCCTGGACCGCGTTGCTCTTCGTCGCAGGCGTTCGCCTCCTCGTGCCGCGCGCCGACGAGAACGACGCCGAGCGCGCCCGCACGGATCTTCGCTACGCCCTGCTCTTCTGGGCCGCGCTCGGCTACGGCTCGCTCGTCCTGCACACCGCGCGCTACGGCCCGGCGACCTACCTGCCGGTGGTCGCGTTGGCGGCGGCAATCGCGCTCTTCCTCGACGAGGTGCAAGAGAGCGGACGCGCGTGGTGGCCCGAGGCCGTGGTCGGCGTGTTGCTCACGGGCCTCGTGCTTCGCGACTTCGTGCTCTACCCCGAGAGCCCGATGCGCGGCATGGCGCTCGACGGCTTGAGCGTGCCCGAGGTCTTCGACCGCAAGCACGAGAAGGTCGTGGTGCTCTGGGCCGCGGCGCTCGGTCTCTTCGGCCTCGCGGTCGGGCTCGTGCTCGGCTCCGGCAAGCCCGACGAAGACGTGCAGCGCCCCGATTGGCGCGAGCCGCTTCATTTCCTGCGCGACCGTTGGGCGGCCCGCGGCGCCGCGCGCGCGTGGCTCGTGATCGGCGGCGTGCTCTTGGTCGGCGTGACGGTCTTCGGGCTCGTCTGCCTCGTCGGCGGCGACGCGCTGCAGGACTACGTCGTCTCGATCGTGGTGCGGGTCGGCAAGAAGCTCGTCTTCCTGCCGGTGCTCGTCGCCGTCGCGGTCTGGGCCACGCCTTGGGTCTTCTTCGGCATGCGGCGCCTCGGCCGCTTCCGCGTCGCGCCGCTGGTCGCCGCGGGTGTGTTGGTCGGCGCGTACTCCGCGTTCGTCTTCCACCCCGCGCTCTCGGCGCACTTCTCGCCGCGCGAGGTCTACGACACCTACAACGAGCTTCGCGCCGAAGGCGACGAGCTCGCCGAGTACCGCGTGAGCGGTCGTGCCGCCGCGTATTACGCGGAAGGCGAGACCACGGACGTGCGCTCGCAAGACGACCTGCTCAGCTGGCTCGGCGAAGAGTCGCGCCGCTGGGCGGTGATTCCCGCGGACGAGCTCGCCTCGGTGAACCGCGCCTTCCGTCAGCGCGCCGGCCGCCACCTCTTCGTCGCCGACGCCCGCAGCGCGCGGGTGCTGCTCGTGACGAACCGCGACGTCGAAGGTCGCGAGAACGAGAACTTCATCGCGAACGCGGTCTTCAGCGCCGAGGACGCGCCCGCGCCGCAGCATCGCGTGAACGGCCGCTTCGACGAACGCATCGAGCTCGTCGGATACGACCTCGACCTTCCGCAGCGCGGCTACGTCGGCGCCGGCCAGTCGTTCACCGTGACCTGGCATTGGAAGGCACTTCAGCGCGTGCCCGGCAGCTACAAGATCTTCCTGCACGTCGACGGCGCCGGAAACCGCCTCAACGGCGACCACGACGCCGTCGAAGAGCGTTACCCCGTCCGCCTCTGGGACGAAGGCGACGTCGTCCTCGACCGCCAGACGCTCACCGTGCCCGCGAACTACCGCCCCGGCTCGTACACGTTCTTCATCGGCTTCTACGCGGGCAACGACCGCCTCGGCATCACGCCGGCCGACCTCGACGACGGCGAGAAGCGCATGCGCGCGGGCACGCTGATCATTCGCTGAGCCCGGGAAGCAGCCCCGATGGGCCGACCACGGTACGGCTGAAGCCGGGCCGCAGCGACGGGCATGGGCACGGGTACGGGTGCAGCGTCGGGCATGGGCACGGGCATGGGCACGAGCCGGGCCAGCAACGGGCACGGCCGCAGCGATGGGCACGGGCACGGGCATGGGCACGGGCGGAGCGGACCGCTCGTCAGCGAAGTGGCAGCGTGACTTGGCCCGGCGGCAACGTGCCGTTCGGAGCCGTCTCGCGCCCCGCGGCGGCGACCGCGATGCCGACCGTCGCGGCGACGACCACGACGCCCACCGCGACCCAGACCCAAGGGCGACGTCGGAGCGGGACGTCGTCGCGCTCGCGCACCGGCAAGACCAGCGGCACGAGCGGCTCGCCCGCGCGGCTCACGACGCGTCCCCGAGCGTCGCGGGCTTCGGCGTAGACCTCGAGGTTGCCGCGGTTGGCCGGCGCCGGGAGCTCTCCTTCGAAGGCGCCTTCTTCGACGCGCTCGAGCGGCACCGAGCGCCACTCGCGCTCGTCGTCGGGGCGCACGCGCGCTTCGACGCTCGCCACGCTCGGAGGTCCTTCGACCTCCACCCGCAGCGGCACCGGACGGTCGACTCGCGCCGCGGCTGGCAAGAGCGCGCGCAGCTCGACCTCGGGATCGAGCGCGGCGTCCGAGACGACCTGCCGGCGTAGCGCTTCGACGAAACGTTCGATCTTCGGGGAGCCGCTCGGCTCGCGGACGCGGTGGTAGGGGTCGAGCGCGAAGACCTCGCGAAACGCGGCTTCGGCCTCGGCCTCGCGGTCGAGCACCACGTAGGCGGCGCCGAGGTATTCCCACGCCTCGAGGCGCTGCGCTGCGCTCACGCCCGGCACGTTGAGCGCGCGTCGCATCGCGTCCACGGAGCCCGGAAAGTCGAGCTCGCGGTAGAGGCGGCGACCGTCTTCGAGGTGTCGTTCGACCTCGCGGCTCGCGCTGACCGGTGCGTCCGCAGGTCCTTCGGCCGCGGGCTCCTGGGCGAACGTGAGAGTCGACGCGAAGAGGGCGGCCGCGAAGGTGAGGTAGGCACCGAGACGTCTCGCAAGCGTTCGTGCGGGCACCGGGGCAGCAGGCGTGGGCACGGCCCCGTGGACGGGCACGGGCACGGGCACGGCCCCGTGGACGGGCACGGGCACGGGCACGGGCACGGGCACGGAGGACATCCTGCGCGTCACTCCGACCACGTGCGCACCTGGCCTTCCGCGTCGAGCAACACGAGCTCTCGACGACCGTCGCCGTCGACGTCGGCTGCGACCACGTCGACGAGCGCGCCGAGCGAGCTGCCCGCGGTCACCCGAGCGTCCTCGCCGCCGAGATGGATGCGCGTCTCGTCGGCCACGACCACGAGGTCGTCCCGGCAATCGCCGTCGGCGTCGAAGGCCCGCAGCGCACGCACACCTTCGATCGCGAGCTCGTCGCGGGCTTCGAAGAGTCCGTCGCCCCGGTTGCGCGCCATGCGCACCCGCGTCTCGTCCGCGATGGCGAGGTCGTCGACCCCGTCGCCGTCGAGGTCGAGCAACGCCAACCGCTGCCCCGCCCAACCGGTCGGAGCCGCGCCCACCGCCGCGACGGGTCCAGCCGGCCCGCCGAGGAAGACCGCGACCCCGCCTTCGCCCACGGCGACCAAATCGTCGACGCCATCCCCGTCGAGATCGGCGGCGGCGAGGTCGCGGACCGGCTGACCGGTGAGGCTACGCATCACGCCGTCGAGCAAGCCCCAACGCAGCCCGTCCGCGTCGCCCGTCGCGAGCCCGAGGCCCCGCCCCGCGTCGGCCAACACGGCGAGCTCCGCGGACGCCGTGAGGCGCTCGCCGCCGGGCAACGCGAGGAGGCCCGTGGCGTCGGCGACCAGGACGTCGTCGAGGCAGTCGTCGTCGGAGTCGCCGACCCCGAGCACACGCGTCGCGGAGGAGGCGCTGCCACCGAGCACCCGGACGCCCTCCGGATGGCTGAGCCAGAGCTCGTCGCGACCGTCCCCGTCGGTGTCGGCCGCGAGGAGACCCGTGGCTCCGACGGAGGTTCCGAGCGGGGTCTCGGGCAGGGCCGTGGTCTCGGCGCAGCGCGCCACCCGAAGTCGCAGCTCACTGGAGCCGCCGGCACCGAAACGCCCCTCGCCCGCCGCCTGCGCGAGCACACGCCCGCCACGGCGCAGCCGCGCCGCGACCCGGAGCGTCTCGTCGGTGCGATCACCCGCGAGAAAGGTGAGCGTGCCGGTGGCGTCGGCGGCCGCGTAGCGCTCCGAGAAGAGCAGCTCCTGATCGAACGCGGTGAGGCAGAGCGACGCCTCGGCGACGGCCTCGGTCTCGAGCCGAAGCACGAGCGCACGCTCGTCCCCGCAGCCGGTCGCCAGCAGGGCGCCGAGCCACGCGGCGACCCCGAAGGACGCCCGACGCCTCGTCCACGACATGAGGCGCGACCATGCCACGGCCGCGTGCGCGGCGACACATCGACGAGCGAGCCGCCGGTGTTCGGCGTGGCGTGTCAGCTCAGAGCGTTCGAGAAATCGCGCGCACGAGGCGGGGGCGGGGCGTGGGCGGAGCGTCGGGAGGTCCAGCAGACCTTCACGGCCTCCGCAGTGGCTGAGCGAAGCGAAGTCCGGAGGAGGTCGCCCTGCTCGACCGGACAGAGCGGAGCCCGCGCCCCGCACACGCCGTCCCCTCGACCGCTCACCGCATCGTCGATTCGCGCTTGCTCGCTCAGGCGTCGACGCCGACCGCGTCCTGCACCCGGTCGAAGCCCTCGGCGCGCGCGAGCTCGGCGAGGCCCTCGTGAATCCGCGCCGGCAACGTCGGCCCCTCGTACACGAACGACGAGTAGAGCTGCACCAGCGTCGCGCCGGCTTTGATGCGCGACCACGCCTCGGCCGCGCTCGCGATGCCGCCGATGGAGATCAGCACCAAGCGGTCGTCCACGCGCGCTCGCAGGCGCCGCAGCACTTCGGCGCTTCGGGCCCTCAGCGGCGCACCGCTCAGCCCGCCCGCGCCGAGCGCTTCGACCGTGGCCTTCGGCGTCGCGAGCCCGTCGCGACGAATCGTGGTGTTCGTGGCGAGAATCCCGTCGAGGCCCAGGTCGAGCGCGAGCTCGGCGACCGCGTCGACGTCGGTGTCGGCGAGATCCGGCGCGATCTTCACCAGCAACGGCACGCGTCCACGTCCGCTGGCGAAACGACCCCGCTCGTCGAGGCCACGCCGCGGCGGCGCGACCTCGTCGAGTGCCTCGCGCACCGCGACGAGCAGCGGCCGCAGCTTCTCCACCGCCTGCAGATCCCGAAGCCCCGGTGTGTTCGGCGACGAGACGTTCACCACGAAATAATCCGCGTGAGGCCCGAGGCGCTTCGTGCTGAGCACGTAGTCGGCGATCGCGTCTTCTTCGGCGACCAGCTTGGTCTTGCCGATGTTGACCCCGACGATCGTGCGACGCGGCGCGGCGAGACGCGGCATCGCGGCTTCGGAGCCGCCGTTGTTGAAGCCCATGCGGTTGAGCAACGCGCGGTCTTCGGGCAGCCGGAACAAACGCGGTCGCGGGTTGCCGGGCTGCGGTTGCCCCGTGAGCGTCCCGATTTCGACGAAGCCGAAGCCGAGGTCGCCGAGCGCTTCGAAGCCGACCGCGTCTTTGTCGAAGCCCGCCGCGAGCCCGAGCGGCCCCGGGAAACGAAGGCCGAGCGCTTCGGTGAGGAGGCTCGAATCCTTCGGCGCGCCGCCGAGCATCTGCACCGCACCTGGAATCGCCGACGCCGAGCGAAGCGCGCCGAACGCGAGGTGATGCGCGGTCTCGGCGTCGAGTCGCCAAAGAAGCGGGCGGACGAGGCTGCGGTAGAGCATCGGCGGCGGAAGGTACGCGGCGTCGCGCGCGTGTACCATGTGAGCATGCGTTCCTCGCTCGTCGCGCTCGCGTGCCTGCTCGCTTCCGTCGCGTTCGCGGCGCCCACGACGCCCGCGGGACAGCCGGGCGCGGTGGTCGGGGAGATCGCGCCGAGCCTCGAAGGGCAGCGCATCAGTGGCAGCGCGCCGGTGAACCTCGATCAGCTTCGAGGTCGCGTGGTCATCCTCGACTTCTGGGCCACGTGGTGTGGCCCCTGCGCGTTCGTGATGCCGCAGCTCGACCAACTTCAGCGGGCCCACGAGGCCGAGGGGCTCACCGTGATCGGCCTCTCCGACGAGCTACCCGATCAGGTGCGTCGACACCTTCAGGCACGCCCGGTCGGATTCACGATCGCGAGCGCCGCGGGCGCGACGTGGCAGCGCTACGGCGTGCGTGGGATTCCGACGATGGTGCTCGTCGACCGCGCGGGGAAGGTGCGCCTCGTCGAGAGCGGCGCCGACCTCACGCGTGTGCGAGCGACGCTTCGGCAACTGCTCGACGAGCGTCCCTGAGATACGGCGGTTCGCGAGACTCGCGTCCCGACGGAGACCCTGCTCGTCGAACCGCGGCGTCTGCCTCCCGGAGCTCTCCAGCGGGGTGGCAGACGTAGACGTCAGACCGAGACGTCAGACGCAGGTTTCGGAGGCGTCAGACGGGGCACAAGCACGGGCACGGGCGTGCACCTGCACGGGCGTGCACCTGCACGTGCACCCGCGTCAAAGCTCGATCGTCGAACCTTCGACCGCGACGAAGGCGCCATCCCACGTGTCGGCGGCTTGCCGACCGACCTCGTCCATGAATTCGTCTTCGTGGTACGGGTCGTGGTGGAAGATGGCGAGCTTCTTCACGTTCGCGCGCATCGCGAGGCGAACGCCCTCTTGCCACGTCGAGTGTCCCCACCCGATGTGTCGCGGGAACTCCTCGTCGGTGTACGTGCTGTCGTACGCGACCAGGTCCGCGCCCTCGATGAGCTCGAGAATCGTCTCGTCGGGCTTGCCCGGCACGTGCTCGGTGTCGGTCACGTAGCAGAACGAGCGTCCGCCGTGCTCGATGCGGTAGCCAGTCGCTCCGTCGGGATGCTGCAAGGGCGCGGTGCGCACCGTGACCTCGCCGAGCTTGAACGTGTCGCCCGCCTGGAAGTCGGTGAACTGCACGTCGGCTTGAAGCGCCGAGAGCGGCACCGGGAAGGTCGGGCGCGCCATCTGACCCGCGAGCACACGCTGCACCCCGCCCGCCTCGGCGAGATGCCCCGCGTAGACGTTGAAGTGGTGGTCGGGCGCGTACGCGGGCGTGAAGAACGGGAACCCGTTGATGTGGTCCCAGTGCGTGTGCGTGAGCAGCAGGTCCGCGCGGTTGATCTTCCGCTGCAAGAAGCTCTGCCCGAGGTTGCGAATGCCGGTCCCAGCGTCGAGCACGATCGATCGGCCCGCGGCGTGGACCTCGATGCAGCTCGTGTTGCCGCCGTAGCGCACGTGGTTCGGCGAAGGGCACGCGATCGAGCCCCGGACGCCCCAGAAGCGTACCCAGAAGTCCATCAGCGCTCCGCCCCCGCGGTCGTTCGCAGGCACGCGCTCACGCCATCCGCGCTCTCGTCGGTCCCCATCGCCACGCGGCGCTCCATCGGGCCATGCTACCCCAAGGCCGGACGAACGAAAGCATTTCCTTGGCGGCGAACCCCGCTGGCCACGGCACCGCCGGGCTGCACATCCGTTGCGTACTGGCCCCCTCCCCCCGCTCGCGAACTGGGCTCCCGTGAGGCCAGCCGTTTGACACGGCGCGCCAAAGCTCCAGGTTTGGCGACCAGCCGCCCCGCGGCTGCCCCTCCCGATGGAAGACGTTCAGAGCTCCCCCGACCCCCGCGGTCTTCTCCTCGAGAAGGCCGGCGTTCGCGGCCTTCGTTTGCCGATCGTCGCGTTCGGCCAAGCGACCGTGGCCTCGGTCGCGCTCTCGGTGAGCGTTCCGTCCACCCAGCGCGGGGCACACATGAGCCGCTTCCTGCCGGTCTTCGAGCGGCACCGCGAGGCGCTCGACCTCCCGCGCTTGGTGACGCTCCTCGGCGAGCTGCACGAGGCGCTGGAAGCCGACCGCGCGGACCTCGAGCTCTCGTTTCCGTTCTTCCGCTCCAAGGCGGCGCCCGTCAGCGGCGAAACCGGCCTGATGGCCTACGACGCTCGGATTCGCGGCGAGTGGACCCGCGGCAGCGCCCCGAGCCTGCACCTCGAGGCCATCGTGGCGGTCGCGAGCCTCTGCCCTTGCAGCAAGGCCATCAGCGACTACGGCGCACACAACCAGCGCGGCCACGTGCACGTGGAGGTCGAGACGAAGGTGAAGGACGGAGTGCCTGCGCCGGTCACGCTCGACGACCTCGTCGCCATCGCCGAACGCCACGCGTCGACGCCGCTCTACCCCGTGCTCAAGCGACCCGACGAGCGGCACGTCACGATGCTCGCCTACGACCGGCCGGCGTTCGTCGAGGACATGGCGCGCGGCGTCGCCCTCGATCTTCGCGAAGACCCGCGCGTCGCAGCCTTCCGCGTTCGCGTCGTGAACCAAGAGAGCATTCACGACCACGACGCGTTCGCCGAGCTCTCCTGGCGCGCGCCATGAGCTTCGTGCTGCGCTTCACGCGCCGCTTCTCGATGGCGCATCGCCTGATCGCCGGGCAGAGCACCAAGTGCGCGACGCCGCACGGGCACAACGAGCTCGTCACCGTCGACCTCGTCGCCGCGGCTCCCGCCCCGCTCGACGGGCACGCGAACATGGTCACCGAGTTCGCGCGTGCGAAGGGGCGTTGGCATCGCTTCGTCGACGAGCACCTCGACCACGCGCTGCAGCTCTCGGAGCACGACCCGCTGCTCGCGCTCGCGGATGAGCATTTCGTGGAGTGGCGCCTCGTGGTCACGCCGGGCGACCCGACCACCGAGCTGCTCGCCGCGCTCTTGGCCGCGAAGTGCGGCGCGTTCCTCGCGGCCGAAGGCACGGGCCTTCGTGTGGCGCGGGTGACGATCGAGGAGACGCCGACCAACGCCGTGGTCTTCGAAGGCAACCCGCACGACGTCTTGCCGGCCCGCGAGGGTTGGTGGTCGCGCGCCGACGACAGCACGCGCTGATTCCCGACGTCGCTTCCGCGACGCACCTCGCTCGGCGGCCGTGAACCATGCGCCGACGACCATGCGCCGACGACCATGCGCCGACGACGATGCGCCAACGACGACGCGCCGACGCGCCGACGACGACGACGCGCCACCGAACGCGCGACGGTGCGAACGACGCTTCGCTCAACGACGCGCGACCACGAGCTGCATGCGGTAGAGCTGAATCTCCCGCGGCCCGTGCTCACGAAGCCAGAGCAGGTCGTCCTCGAAGGTCTCGAGCGTCAGCCCGACGTGCGCGAAGAGCGCCTCCGCGGCCTCGGGGTCTTCCTCCCACGGCCACGGATCGGGCGACGTCAGCACGAGCTTGCCGCCCGGCCGCAGCACCGTCGCGGCGCGCGCGAGAAACGACATCGGATCGCCGAGCAGATCGATGACGTTGGCCGCGACCACCGCGTCCGCGCTCTCCGGCGCGAGCGGCAACGCCTCGGCCTCGCCGACGAGCAACTGCACCGCACCTTTGCCGCGCGCCGCGGTGAAGAGCGCGCGAAGCGAGCGGTCGACGAGCAGAAGCTTTCGGCCCTTCGCGAGGTGCGCCGTCAACGGTCCGGCGCCGGGTCCGATCTCCACGACGTCCCGCGCACCTTCGGGCACCGCCGCCGCGATGCGCTTCCACGGATCGCCTTGCTCGACGAGCGCACGAATCGGCGCCCCCGTCTCGCCCTCGGGCACCTCGAAGCCGGGCGCGTCGGTGTCGACCTCACGCGCGGTCCAGTCTTCCGCGAAGGCCTGGTAGTCGTCGCCGCGAACGCCGTCCACGACCTCGTGAAGCAGCGCGATGGTCGCCTTCGAGACGCGCCCCTCTTCCGCCAACGCCGCCACCACCGCGTCGCGATGCCGCGCGAGGAACGCGGCAGCGTCGGGCACCAACACGGGCACCCCTCCGAGCACCGGGTACTCGTGACCGTCTTCCTCGGTCGCGAGAATGCCTTCCGATTCGTCGCCTTCGACGAGCGACAAGGGCTCGCAGGTCACGGGACACCGAACGAGCGGGAGGAGCGCTTCCATCGACGCGATGCTAGCGCCGGTGGGCGCGCGCGCAGCTTGCGTCACGTACGCGTTGCGAAACCCCTCGTACCCGGACGCGGACGCACACGCGGCGCGACACCGGCTCGAACTGGCGGCCGGGTGTACTAGGCTCGCCCGCCATGAGCGACTTCTCCTTCGTGGATCCCGAGACGCACGCCCCGCTCGCGCTCGCCGACGCCGCCACCCTCGACAAGCTTCGCGCGGCGCTCACGTCCGGCACCGCCCGACACGTCGGCTCGCTCCCCGAAGCCTTCGACGGCGCGTACCTCACCGCCGATCGTCGACGGGCGTACCTGGTGATCGACGGAATTCCGACGCTCGTGGTCAGCGAACGCGTGGAGATCGAAGGAGGCCTCTCGTGAGTCGTGCGTGGTCGTTCGATCAGTTCGGGCTCGATCACCTGAAGCTCGTCGAGGTCGACGAGCCGGCCCCCGGACCGGGGCAAGTGACGCTCGCGGTCAGCGCTTGCAGCGTGAACTACCGCGACACGTTGATGGTCGCGGGGCACTACGACCCGCGCATGCATCTGCCGCTCGTGCCGCTCTCGGACGGTGTCGGTCGCGTGGTCGCGATCGGCGAAGGCGTCGATCGCGTCGCGGTCGGCGATCGCGTGGCCGCGACCTTCGCGCCGCGTTGGATCGCGGGCGAGCCCGAGCGCGCGATCATTCGCCACACCCGCGGCGGGCCGCTGCCCGGCATGCTCGCGGAGCGGCGCACCCTCGACGCGGAAGGCGTCGTGAAGATCCCCGATCACCTCACGGACGAAGAAGCCGCCACCCTTCCCTGCGCGGCGCTGACGGCGTGGTCGTCGCTCGTGACCGAAGGCAACGTCACCGCGGGCAGCACGGTGCTCGTGCAAGGCACCGGCGGCGTGAGCCTCTTCGCGCTGCAGCTCGGCAAGCTGCTCGGCGCGCGCGTGATGATCACGTCGAGCAGCGACGAGAAGCTCGAGCGCGCGAAGGCGCTCGGCGCGGACGCGACGCTCAACTACAAGACGACGCCCGAGTGGGGACGGCCCGCCGCGAAGTGGGCCGGCGAAGGCGTCGACCTCGTCGTGGAGGTCGGCGGCGCGAAGACCTTCGACGAGTCGCTCAAGGCCGTACGGCCGGGCGGCATCGTGAGCCTCATCGGCAACCTCTCGGGCTCGACGGCGCCCGTGCCGCTCACGCGCATCCTGATGAGCCAGGTTCGCGTGCAAGGCATTCTCGTCGGGCACCGCAACGGCTTCGAAGCGATGAACCGCGCGTTCGCCGCCTACCCCGAGGTGCGGCCGGTCGTGGATCGGGTCTTCGCGTTCGAAGAGGCGCCCGAAGCGCTCCGGCATCTCCGGAAGGGCGACCACTTCGGCAAGGTCGTGATTCGCGTCGCGGCCGCGTCGTGATTCGCGAGCGAGGGTCGCGGCGCGTGCTCGCCGCGGCGTGAGATCTCGGCCAGCGACGCTTGCCGCGGACCTGGTAGAGTCCGCGCGCGATGGCGAGCAAGCAACAGAAGCGTCAGGCGAAGTCGGGGGCCTCCAAGCGCCGTTCGAAGCGCTACGTGGCGCCCGAACGACGCGACGAGATTCAGACCGAAGCGAGCTCGGACGACGAGTACACCGGCGGCGCGATGCAGAGCCTGACCAGCGGGTTCAAACGTGCGGTCGGCGTCGAGACCCAGAAGAAGAAGACCTGGGTCGACCACGTGTGGACGGTGCTCTTGCTGCTCGCGATCGCCGCCGTGCTCTTCTGGCGCTTCGGCAGCAACTGAGCTCCAGCCGCGCGACGACGCCTCGGTCGGTCGCCCATGGCGCTTTGGTCACCCCTCGTGCTGGCGCCGCCGTCAGCGCGCGCGTTGGCGTAGCCAGTGGTCCGCGATCGTGATCGCGACCATCGCCTCCGCCATCGGCACGAAGCGCGGCAGCAGACACGGGTCGTGGCGACCACGCGTGCGAATGGTCGTGGCCTCGAGGTCCTTCGTGATCGTGCGCTGCTCGCGCGGCAACGACGACGTCGGCTTCACCGCGGCGCGCAGCACGATCGGCATGCCGCTGGAGATGCCACCGAGCATGCCGCCGTGCCGGTTGGTCTCCGTCGTGACCACGCCGTCGTTCGCGACGAAGACGTCGTTGGCTTCGCTGCCACGCATCGTCGCGAGCGAGAAGCCCGCGCCGTACTCGACGCCCACGACCGCCGGCAAGCTGAAGAGCGCCTTGGCGAGGTCCGACTTGAGCTTGTCGAAGACCGGCTCCCCGAGCCCCGCGGGCACCCCACGCGCGACGATCTCGGCGACGCCGCCGATCGAGTCTTGGTCCTTCCGAACCTTCTCGATGAGCTCGACCATTCGCGCCGCCGCTTCCACGTCGGGACAACGCACCACGTTCGGCTCGCCGCTCGGCAAGGTCTCCACCTGCGCGAGCGTCACGTCGCTCGGCACCTTCGCGATCACGTCGCCGACCGCCGTGACGTAGCCGACGACCTCCCCACCGAACGCCTGCGCGATCAGCTTCTTCGCGATCGCTCCTGCCGCCGTGCGCGCCACCGTCTCGCGCGCGCTCGAGCGCCCGCCGCCGCGGTAGTCGCGCACGCCGAACTTCGCGTCGAAGGTGTAGTCCGCGTGCCCCGGCCGGTACTTCTCGGCGATGTCCGCGTAGTCGCGGCTCTTCTGGTCCTCGTTGCGCACGAGCACCGCGATCGGCGTGCCGGTCGTCTTGCCTTCGAAGACGCCGCTCAGAATCTCCGCGCGGTCCGACTCTTTGCGCTGCGTGACGATCTTCGATTGCCCCGGCCGCCGTCGGTCGAGGTCGACCTGAAGGTCTTCTTCGGTGAGCGGGATGCCGGGCGGGCAACCGTCGACGATCACGACGTTGCCCGGACCGTGGCTTTCGCCCGCGGTGGTGACCCGAAACGCGGTGCCGAAGGTGCTGCCCGCCATCACTACCTCCGAGGGGCCGTGGTGAGCCCGTCGCTCTGTGCTCGATTGGCTCGCCGCGCGCCCGCATGAGCGCGACGAAGCGGCGTCCGACTCAGCGCTTCTGGAACAACACGCGGCCGACGAAGAAGGGCCCCATGTGCTGCATGTACTGCGAGGTCTGCACGGTCTTCCGCATCGACTGCACGACGTGGGAGAGCGGGTGCAGGTTCGGACCGATGAGACCGATCACGAACTCGTTGTCGTTCGCGTCGAGGCCGTGACACGCGAGCCGAATGTCGTGCGCGAGATCCTTCGCGCCGTACGCGCGCCCGATGAGCCCGTGCTCGCCGAGGATGCTGCGCTTCTCGCCGTCGGGCAGACGTTCGAAGGCGCCGATGCGACGCAGCGGGTACCACACGTGCCAGCCCCACTCGGGGTTCGACACCGTGTCGATCGGCCGATCGAGGAGCCAGAACGCCAGGTTCTGCTCGTAGCCGCCCGCGTAGGTGCGCCCGAGCATCGTCATCTCGGGGCGAAGCGTCAGGTCGCGCAGCAGCTCGCGACGAAAGATCGGTCGGACCTCGTCGACGAAGAACTCGGGGTGCTCGCTCCACGTGAGCAGCGCGAAGCCACGCGGGTCGTTGGCGTCCGCGTAGACCGTGCCGACGAGCTTCGAGTTCTCGTCGAAGGCGGCACGAAACGCGTCGGCGAAGCGCTGCGTGTCGACGCCGGTCGGCGCGGTGAACACGAGGAGCTGCATGAAGAGGCGACGGTCCATCGCCTGCTCGACGTCGCCGCGCTTGGCGCCGTGCTCGCGGACGTCGATCTCGGGAAGCTCCGCACGGGGGTCGACGGGGGATCGCGGTCGTTCGCTCATGGGCGCGTCGTACCACCCGCCGGGGCGAGCGTCACTCGGAAGGCGGCGGACGCGGCGCCATTCGCCGACGCTCGGCCAAGACCGCCACCAACACCGCGTGAAGCCCCTTGGCGTCGAGCCCCACCAACACCCCGCCGTGATCGGCCGCGGCGTGCAGCCCCATCAACATCAGCGTCTGCTTGTTGAGCGGGAGCTCGAAGCGCTTTCGATGCAGCGCTCGAAGGAGCGCCTCGAGCTCTTCGGTCGAGACCCGCGTGAGGCCGGTGCCTCCGATCATGTCGGTGCTCCGATCATTCCCCGAGATCCAGGGTCGCGTCAGCGACGCGGAGGCGCCAAACGGGCGCCGCTCTCCCGCCACGGGTCGAGCACCTCGGCGGTCGACGGCTCGGGCTCCGGCGCGCGCCAAGGATCGATCACCTCGGGCGAGACGATCGGATAGATCACCGCGGCACGACGGGTTCGACGAGGCGCGTCGGCCCAGGGATCCAAGACCTCGGCGATGGGCACGCGGTGAACCGTGGTGTCGCGGCCTCCGGCACGTGGCGCCCAAGGGTCCAAGACCTCGCTCGCGACCGTGGTGGCCACGACGGCCTCGGGGCGCAGCACGGAGCGAACGAACGCGGCGGCAGGGCCCACGACCCAACGCCCGCTGCGATCACGACGCGAGGACACGAGCTGCCGCTGCGACGCGCCACGGGGCCCACGCAACCACGCCGTCGCGGTGCGGTCGTCGCGGTCGAAGACGATCGTCAACGTGTCGCGCGCGTCCACGGCGGCTTCGTCTGCCACCCCGACCGCGCGGACCCCCGCGTCGGTGAACGCGCGACGAAGACGGGCCGCGTTCACCCCACGCGGCGACTCGAAGACCACGATCACGGTCGGCGCGTCGTCGGCACGCGCGGCCGGCGTCGTCCCCAAGACGGAGAGCGCCACCGCGACGAGGGCAAACGCGCGAGCCATGGCGGAAAGGTGCCGGTACGCGGCAATCCCGTCAAACCCGGGCGTGTGGGCGCGCTCAGCCCGTGGGGCGAACCGGCGGTCCCGGCCGACCCGTCCGCTTGGCAGATTCCCGGCTCCAAAACGCGCAGACCGTGACGTACCCGCGCGCCCACATGGAAGCCTCGACGCGAGAGCGAGGCGGAAGGCCACGCACCACGGCGGGCGTGGCTTCGAGCCCACGATCCACGAAATGCGCTTCACTGACGGCGTGGGCCCGCGGCCACGCTTGTCGCCTGGGTGAGGACTCGGGTACGTAGGCGGCTCGGTGCGTTCGTCGTGCCGCTGGAGGGAACATGAGAAGACTGGCGATCTGCGCGATGTTGACGGGCCTGCTCGGCTGCCCGCCCGGAATGGGCACGGGCGGTGGCGGCGGCGGCGGCGGTGGAAGCGCGGGCGGCGAGGCCACGCTGAGCAGCGAGTGCGCCTCCGCGAACTACGGCGCCGGCGCGGCCGCGCGAAAGGTCACCGCGTTCCTCGGCGCGACGGCGCGTTTCACGAACGCGGCGGCCGACATGCAGACCTCGCTCTTCGACGTCTGCCGTCAGATGGGCGAGTCGCTCGGCATGAGCAGCGCGGAGCTCTCGGGCGACATGCGCGGCACCTGCGACGCGGTCTCCTCGAAGCTGCGTGAAGAGATGCAGGCCGTGCGCGCCCAGGCGACGATCGAGATCGTCGCGGTGCCCCCGCGCTGCGAGATTCGCGCGGAGGCCTACGCGGGCTGCGCGGCCGAGTGTGAGGTGGACGTCGATCCCGGCTCGGTCGAGATGACCTGCGAGGGCGGCTACATCTACGGCGAGTGCTCCGCGCAGTGTCAGGGCGAGTGCTCGGTCGAGGTCCAGGGCCGCTGCGGCGGCAGCTGCGAGGGCTCCTGCTCAGGCGGCTGCACCGGCACCTGCCAGGGCACCTGCGAAGGCACCTGCAGCTCGCGCGGCGCCGACGGCCAGTGCAACGGCACCTGCGACGGCACCTGCCACGGCACCTGCTCGGCGGGCTGTCAGGGCAGCTGCGAGGGCGAGTGCTGGGTCTCCGGTCAGGCGAGCTGCCAGGGCAGCTGCCGCGGCGGCTGCTCGGTCGAGTACCAGGAGCCCCGCTGCACCGGCACGTACCGCGCGCCGAGCGTGAGCGCGGACTGCCAGGCGTCCTGCGACGCGCGCGTGCAGGCCGAGGCGACCTGCGAGCCGGGTCAGTTCGAGATGCGCGTGAGCGGTGGCGCGGACGAAGCCCAGATCGAGCGCCTTCGTGCGGCTTTCCGCCACTTCGGACAGCTCTCGGTGCTCAAGGAGAAGCTCCGCCGTCTGCGCGAGAGCGGTCGCGCGCTCGTCGACACCGCGCGCAACCTCCGTGGCATGCGCGACGCCGGCCTTCAGGCCATCGCGTGCGTGACCGAAGCGGCCTCGGTGATCCCGAACGCGGCGGCCAACGTCAGCGTCTCGGTCGAGGTCAGCGTCAGCGTCAGCGCGTCGGCCAGCGTCAACTGAGCCACCGCGCTTCTTCGAAGGAGGCCGAGCTTCGCGCTCGGCCTTTTTCGTTCCGTCTCTCGCTTTCGGGGGCTCGCTTCTCGAAAGCGAGAAGACCGAGATCGACGCGCGAGCTTGCGCGCAGGCCTCGGCCGTCGGAGGTTCGGGCGCATGGGAGCTCCTGCGAAACGTCCCCTCTGGCGCCGCGTGTTGCGTGGGCTCGGCGTGGTGCTGGTGTTGCTCGTGCTCGGCGTCGTGGTCGCGGGCTTCGTGATGCACGAGCCTCGGCCCGAAGGCGGCCGCGTCGGCCCCGAAGCGGAGACCCACGCGCACGCGCTCCTCACCGCGGTCGACGGCGACGCGTGGGATCGCACGGGTGCCCTGCGTTGGAACTTCGCCGGACGCCAAGCGCACCTCTGGGACAAGGCGCGAAACTTCGCGCGTGTCCGATGGGACGACGTCGAGGTCTTGCTTCGGCTGCACGACCAGAGCGGTCGCGTGACCGTCGGCGGAAACGCCGTGAGCGGCGATCGAGCGCGCGAGCTTCGCGAGCAAGCCTACGCGCATTGGATCAACGACAGCTTCTGGCTCAACCCCGTCGTGAAGCTCTTCGACGAAGGCACCACCCGTGCGCTCGTGCGTCAGGAAGACGGGAGCGACGCGCTCCTGCTCTCGTACGCCAGCGGCGGCCTCACGCCGGGCGACGCCTACCTCTGGATTGGCGAACCCTCCGAGCCGCCACGCGCGTGGAAGATGTGGGTCAGCATCCTCCCGGTCGGCGGCATCGAGTGCACGTGGGACCGCTGGCAGACGCTCTCGACCGGCGCGAAGGTCTCGACCAAACACGATTGCGGCCTCTTCGTGCTCGAGCTCACCGACGTCGCAGGCGCAGAGGACGTGCGGGCGCTCGAAGGCGACGACCCCTTCGCGTCGCTCGAGTGAGAGGCGACGCGTTCTTGTGAGAGACGACGCGCTCTTGTGAGAGACGACGCGCTCCCGCGAGAGACGACGCGCTCCCGTGAGAGACGACGCGCTCCCTCGAGAGACGACGCGCTCCCGTGAGAGACGACGCGCTCTTGTGAGAGGCGATGCGTTCGAGTGAAGGCCACTGGCGCGTCGCTTCGGCGCCAAACGTCGAAACGGCGGACCTCTGCCGAGACCCGCCGCGTCGTCGTCACCGTTGCCGGAGCCCGGCGCCAGGCGTCACCAGGGCAGCTCTTCGCCGTTCGCGTGCCAGAACACGCCGGTCTTCTCCATCGAGAGCTGATCGAAGCGGTCGATCAACATACGCGCCGCCTCGTCGGGATCGACGTTGCCGTTCTTCGCCGTCATGTCGGTCCGCACGTAGCCGGGATGCAGAAGCGCGACGGCCACGCGACGCGGCGCCAGATCCCGCGCGAGCGACACACCCGCGGCGTTCACGGCCGCCTTGCTCATGCGGTAGCCGTACATGCCGCCGCTCGAGTTGTCCGCGATCGAGCCCATGCGGCTCGTGAGGATCGCGACCTTGCCGCCGTCCGCGACCAAATCGTTCAAGGCCCCGACCACCCGAAGCGGGCCGATCGCGTTCACCTCGAGCTCTTCGGCACCGTCGCGAGATCGAGCGGGTCGAGCGACGTCCGGCGAAGAATGCCGGAGTTCACGATCAACCCGTCCAGGACGCGACCGGCCAGCGCCTTGCGCAGCGCCGTCACCGACGTGTCGTCCGTCACGTCGACCCCGCGATGCACCTCGACCTCGAGGGCCTCGAGGGCCTCGCTCGTCTCACGGCACGTCGCGACCACGTCGTGCCCACGCTTCTTCAGCTCCCGCGCCAGCTCCAGGCCGATGCCGCGGTTCGCTCCAACCACCAAGACCGTGCTCGTCATGGCCGCCGTCATAGGGCCGGCGAGTCCGCGAACGCAAGCGGGGAGCGATCCCGCCGTGCTCTCATCCTGGTTGACGGCGGCTCACACGCTCGTTCTCGAGGCGGGGCGGGTTGGCCCTCGAGTCATGACACCCCACGCGCCCAGGTCATCCCGGCCGGAGCAGCCGCACGC
Organism: Sandaracinus sp.; assembly: GCA_020633125.1. Classification (GTDB taxonomy): domain Bacteria; phylum Myxococcota_A; class Polyangia; order Polyangiales; family Houyiibacteriaceae; genus JACKEH01. Next base: position 66,092 of record JACKEH010000008.1, read on the forward strand.
CCCCGAGCCCCACGTCGAGCAGCACGACGCCACACGCCGCGAGCTCGAGCACGGGCGCGAACGGGTTGCCGAGCGACGCGATCGACGCGCGCGCAAGCGGACCACGCGTGAGGCGCAGATCGAGCGCGGCCGCGCTGCGTACGTCGCCGTCGAGCAGCAGCATGCGCGCCGCCCAGCGCGCGGGCTCGTCGCCACGCTCGAGCTCGGCGCACACCGACGTCATCGCTTCGTCGAACACCGCGCGGTGTCCGTCGCGCGCGCGATGGGCGTCCCGCAGTCCGTCCGCGATCGAGCGTTCCCACGGCGCCGCACGCTCGGCGTCTTCAGCGGGGCCTTCGTGCCAGTGCACCTCGGGGCTCACGTCGAGCCCCCACGCCACCGCGCGCTCCGCGACCTGCAGCGCGAGCCGCTCCACGTGCGCGCGCTCGGCCGTCGCCCGAAAGACCCGCGCCGGAAGGCTGGACACGTCGACCGAACACGTGCTCGGCGGATGCACCCTCACGTCTCCGATCGTGACGCGCCCTCCCCCGCTCCACGCGGCGCGTCGCGCGTCCGACGACATCACGAGTCGCCCTCGCCCCTCGTCGCCCGGCTCGAACGGGAGCACGACGCCGCGCTCGGCGTCGATCAGCGCGTAGGGCGACGCGGCGTGCACGACGAAGCGATCGTCGACCCATCGGAGCTCGTCGGAAGAGTCGAGCGGAAACGGCAGCGCGTGCGACGAGTCCCCGACGAAACGAAGCGTCTTTCCCGTGTGCTCGAAGCCGCGAAGCCCCCGCGGCGACGCGTGCCACGAGACGAGGTGGGCCGTGGTGTCGTCGAGCACACGTCGCACCGTCGGATCGCAGACGAGCGCGTCGTCGACCACCGCGCGCTCACCGAGCCAGTACCGCACGGAGCGCACGCGCGCGTCGTCCACGACCCACGGGAGCTCCTCGGGCGCGTCGAGATCGAAGAAGGCCACACGCCACGTCCGCGCCAGGCCGACGAAGCCGCCGACCGCGACGAAGCGGCCCGTGGGTGAGAGGGTCGACGACCCGTTCCCGCACACCGGACGAAGCTCGGCCGGGCACACGAGCGCGCGCCCACCCTCCTGCGGCACCACGCCGCGCTCGATCCGAAAGAGCGCGTCCCGATCGTCCCACACGACGACGCGCCGCGCGTCCACCGCGACCGCGCCGACCAGCCGACCGAGCGAGCGCGCGAGCTCTTCACGCGACCCGTCGCGCCCGTCGATCGCGAAGAGCGATCCCTCGTGCACGACGAGCAGCTTCGATCCCTCCGCGGTGAAGCCGAGCGCGCGCCCTTCGAAGCTCAGACCGGTCCACGAAACGATCGAATGCATGAGCGCCGACGACCTCCGAAGCGCCGCATGCTGGGCTCGGTCGGCGCCGATCTCAAGCGAGCACCGCCGCACCACGACCCTCGCGGGGATGTCCTTGCCCGCGCTGACGTCGGGCTCCCCACCGACGCACGTGCGCGTCACCCGATCAGCGCAGCGGCGCCGCGCTCCGCACGATCCCCCACTGCGTCGTCAGCTGGAGCCGGTCGTCCGCCAAGACCTGCGCCGCGACCGTCGAGAATCCGCCGTAGAGCAAGGGACCGGCGGGCAGGCTCGGCACACCGACCTCCACCCAGCGCTCCGCGTCGCGGCGGAAGAGCCAGACGTCGAGGAAGACGTCGGTCACGGGGCCCTCGGTGAAGCGGGTCGCCACCACGAGGTCGTCTCGCGCGGTCGTCGCGATGGGCAGGTACCCTCGCGCGTCCTCCGCCACCCCCGCGCCGATCGCCACCCACGTGCGCCCCGCGTCGTCCGAGCGGCTGGGGTAGGTCACGAAGTAGTTGCAGTCGCTGCCGATCGGGAAGTACTCGGCGCTGGAGCCGAAGATCACACCGTCGCTGGTGGTGGCCACCGGGGCGTGGTCCAGGAATCCTTCGGTCACGGACACCCCGTCGGAGTCGACGAGCGTGGCTGCCGGCGCAAGCGCGCTCCAACTCGTCCCACCATCGAGGCTCTCGAGCAGGGTGCTCCCGCAGACGCCACGCCCAGCGAGGTATGCGATCAGCCGATCGGGGAGCGCCACCAGCCGCTCGACGGCGACCGAGACGGGCAACGCGACCGGCTCGCTCCAGCTCGCTCCGCCATCCTCCGACAACGCGATCGTCGGCGGACGCCCGGAGCCCTGGGGCGCGGTCGTGAGCGCGAGCCGTCCCTCGCCCGCCGCGAAGAGGTGGTCGGCCCCCGACCACTCGCGCTCCCAGGTCCACGCGTGCTGCCCCGGCCGAATGCGGATCTGCTGACCCGACACCAAGCCCAGGAGGTCACCCGTCGCGAGCGCGACCGCGTCGAGGAGCCCGCCGGGCTCGTCCGGGGCGCGCGCGGTGAGCATTTCGATGTCCCCGTCCGCACGAACGACGAGGGTCGGCCCGACGCCGGAGAGGTAGACCTCGTCACCGCGGAGGTAGGCCGCTCGACCCGGCGGACGGTCCTCCAGCATCGGGGCCCAGGTGCGGCCTTCGTCGTCGGAGCGGAGCGCGATCCTGGGGAGCGTGAGCGTCCCGTCCGGCAGGATCTCGAGCGTCGTCCAGTCGACGGAGGACCCCGGGTTCTGGCCGATGGTCTCGTAGGTCGCGCCACCGTCGTAGGAGGCCACGGTGTTGGGCCCCTGCACGATCAGCACGCTGCCGCGAGGCGTGACGCGGACGGGGTTCAGATCGCCGAGCGCGCCACCGAGCCCCGAGGGCACCGCGGGCGTCGGGCCCCACGTCTGGCCACCGTCGACGCTCGTGTAGAAGCCGAAGCGCGTGACCACGACGAGGCCCGTGTCCGTCGTGTGCAGCGAGGGCCGAAAGCGGAGCGGCGCGTAAGTCGTCGCGAGGGTCGGGAGCGTCTCCCACGTGGCGTCCGCATCGGCGAGGTTCAGGCGGAAGAAGAACGCGGTGGCGCGCTCGTCGTCGATGCTCCCGCCCTCCGTGACCTCCTCGACGAAGTGGTAGAGGTAGCCCTCGTGGACGGCCCAGCCGCTCAGGTCTGCGCGCTCACCGGAGAGGCCCCGGTAGGTGCCCGCCTCGAGGTCGACCAGGGTGAAGGCGTTCTGTCCCGTGCGGGCGACGCCGGTGGTGTCGCTCAGAAAGACGAAGTCGGCGGGGAGCCGCCCCTCGGGCACCAGCTCGATCGCGCGCCACGTCACGCGTCGGTCGAAGCTCACGTAGCGGTCGAGCACGACCGTGTCGCCGCGCGTCCAGACCGACCCGCCGACGTCGGGGAAGGGCCCGTGTGGCGGAGGCGCGACGACCTCGAACGCCACCGGCGCGCGCTCCCCGCCCGTCCCTGGCGCGGGCGAGTCGTCGCCGCCGCAGCCGGCCCATCCGGCGAACGCGCACCCGAAGACGAGAAGGCTTCGACCCAGCCTGCGAGCGAGACTCATTTTTGCGTTTCTAAGGGCCAGCGGGGTCGAAAGTCGAGACCTGCGGGTGCAGCCGATGACCTCGCTCCACGACACCTCGGCGCCGTCGGCGGACGCGACGGTCGAAGGGTGTCTGACACGGTCGTGCAGCAGAAGACGCTCCGTGGACGGTCCTCCATGGCGTCGTATCTTTTCGTGATGAGTCGTTCGCTCGTGCAGGATCCGACGCTCGGCCTCGGGAGCTTCCGGTGGGGTGATACGCGCGCCACGGTCCAGGACACGTATCCCGACGCCGTCTGGGGTCGCGTCGAGCCGGTGTATGCCTTCAAGAAGGCGTTCTCGATCTCGGTGTTCGAGGTGAGCGACTCGTTGCTCGGCACGGCGGTCATCGACCCGGACGCTGGCGGGGCGCAGATGGTCCGCGTGAGCGTCGGGGTCGATGCTTGGCCCGAGGTCGCAGAGCTGGCACGGGCGTTCGGCGCGCCGGAGGTACCGGACGAGCTCGGCCACGACGACGTCCTCTCTTGGCAGACGGGGCTCGTCGAAATCGAGATCGCGAGGGACTTCGACTTCGACGGGATCTACCTGCGGCTCGAACGCCCGCTCGACGCGGAGCGCGACGACGACGGCGACGACGACGACGAATCGATCGACGACGCCTTCGACTTCGACGATTGAGCACGCGTGCCCGCATGGTCGCTCCCGCGCCAACGACGCGGTGCGGCTGAGCTGCTCACGAGAATCGGTCGAGCTCCGACGGCTCTCCTCGACTCACGTCTCGCGGTGCTCGAGTCCGGTGCGCCGCGTGAGTCCGGTCGCTCCGCTTGCGTGCGATGGACGGCGGTTCTGTCCGCTTCGGGTAGATCTCACGTCATCGCGCGTACCTCGCGTGACGGATTCCCCGCTGGCGGACCCGCCTCTTGGGGAGGTGTCGAGAAGCCATCACGGCACGCTGCACGCCACGCGGTGGCGAGACCACTACGAAGCCTGCGCGCGCCATGGCCGTTCTCGACAGGGCGCGCCCGCAGCGACGTAGTAGCCGTCGACGACGCCCGCCCGCGCCCGCGCCCGCGCCCGCACGACCTCGCTCGACGAGACCTCGGCGCCGTCGGCGGACACAACGGTCGAACGTGTCTTCCATGCGGGGTCCTCGAAGCGTCATCGGTTCTCACCCGTCGCGCGAGGTCGTCACGAGTGGTCGGGGATCGGCAGCTCGCCGGTCGCGAGCCAATGCTCCAGCCAGGCGCGGTCCGCCGAGCCGAGAGCAGGGTGTCCCGTCCGTCGCTGACGCACCTCGCCCTCCATCCTGTACTCCACCCAAGTGCTCGGATGACGCGGGGTGCCGGACGGGTAGAATCGCAAGACCTGCTCGCGCCGTACGACGAGGAGATGATCGGGCTTGCCCGGTCGGATGTCCCAGAGCGTGAGAAGGTTCGGCGTCAGGTAGAGGCCGTCTCGCGCCACGCCCACGTGGATCGCGCGCTTTCTTCCGAGCAGGCGGAAGAGGAACACGCTGATCCCGAGCAACAGAAGAATGGGAAGACTGCAGAGGAGCACCTCCCAGAGCGGGTGGTAGGCCGCCCTGGTCCACACGTTCACCGCGAGGAGGATCGCCAGCCCCAAGGGCCCGGCGGCGAACAATCGCCACGCGGACGAGTACGCGTTGACGGGCAGGTCGCCGAGCGTGGGCAGGAACCGAAGACCCGCGACGTCCACGTAGCGCAGATGCGACAGCCGTCCCCACTCGAAGCCGGGGCCGCACTGCGCCTCCCACGCCAGGCGGATGCGGCGACGGAGCTCTTCGGGCAGCTGCGGGTTCGGCTCCGGGACGTCCTCGAGCTTCGGCATGCTCGCTACCGTACCCCCTTGCGGGTCTGGAAGCGGTTCTCTCCACGATCCACGACGTGACGCGTCCGCGACGCTGACCGCTGGTACTCGTGCGCGTGGCTCGACCGAGGCATCGTCGATCGGCGCCACGGTCGGCAGACGTTCACTCGTTCGAGCGCTCACGAGCTGCAGAGAATCCCCGAGCGCCGGTGTTGCGCGCATCAGCCGTAACCGGAGTCGATGAACATCGACGCGGTCGCGGCGTCGGCTGGTCGACTTCGTTCTGCGAGTCGGCACGAACGAGTCGGCGTGATCGCGACCGAATCACGCGAGGGGCGTAAGCAAGACGAGAGCGGGGCGTTCGTTCGTCGGCGACGGGTCGACCTGGCGCTCGACGTCGAGGAGAACGAGAGGATGCGAAGCGCGCCGTTGCTGCTGCTCGTGGCGCTGGGATTCGGCTGCGGCTCGAACGTGAACGCGGTCGGGGTGGAGCTCGTCGTGGCGCCGGGACGTCGGGCGCCGCGCCTCCACGCGCACCCGACGATCGATCGCACACGCGTGGCGGCACGCTCCGTCTGCGGTCGCGAGGTGCCGATTCGCTTCGAGCTGCTCGGGATTCGTCCGGAGAGCTTCGCGGCCGAGCGCGCGGTCGAGGAGCTCGAAGGGATCGCGTCCGCGCTCGAGCTGCTCGCGTCGCGACCGACGTCGGAGCCCTTGCGCGAGCACGTGCGCGAGACCCTCGACGCGATCGTGGTCACGCACGTCTTTCCTCCGCCGCGCACGCGCGAGGTGCACTTCGGCATCGAGCCGTCTCCCCGCGACTCGCGCGAGCGGAGCCCGAACGATCGAGGCGTGCTGCGGGTGTTCTGGGCGCCTGCCCCTCCGCATCCCGCGCGCCCGACGAACGGGGAGACCGACGTGCTGCTCGAGTTCGGTCGCGCGCACTCGATCGCGCGCGCGCGTCGCTTCGCCTCCGTCGAGCCGGAGCAGGTCCCGCGCGACGCGTTCGTCCGCTACGCGGCGTACCTCGACGACGTCGGCACGCACGGGCTCTGGTCGTTGGAACGACGCGCGCCGCAGCGACGGATGCCTCCGGGCTGGCGTCGCGACCTGCTGCTGCGTGCGCTTCGCGCACACGACATGCTCGACGACGGTCCGACCCCTCGGGCCACTCACCACGCGTCGGCGCTCGGTGCGCTCGAGCACGTGATCTTCAGGCTCGTGGAAGACGACGAGGCCGCGCCACCCGAGCTGACGCAGCTCGTGCGCGCCCAATGGGAGTCGCTCGACGACTCGGTACGCCATCGTGTGCTCGTGCAGGTCGTCTCCACCCTCCCCGCCGCCGACTCGACACCGCGCACGCCCTACGGGGTCTCGCTCGAAGACTGGACGTCCCCGCTCTTGCGGCGGATTCGAGACGACCCCCGAACGGCGGACGAGATGCTCTGTGCGTCGAACGAACCGACGTGCGAGCGAGACCGTATGGCCCGCTTCGTCGCGCACCATCCTCGGATCGGGCCCTCGATCGTTCGTGAGCTCGCGTCGAGCCCGCCGCTCTTGGCGCGCTTCTTCGGCAGCGCGCTCGTCGCGCCCCGTTCTTCGCCACGCCCCCCGCTCCCGTGGGCCGAGCTCGCGCGCGCGCTCGACGACGACGCGCGCCTCGTCGCGTCACGTGCCCTCGCGGACGCTTCGCGCACGACGGGCTGGGCCCCGGACGAGCTCGAGGCGGGAGTCGTCGCGCTCTACCCCGAAGCCGGTCCCGAGGTCCGAGCCGAGCTCCTCCGACTGCTCGCGCAGCACGCACGCCCCTCGGACGACGAGCCACGCACGGTCCGCGCGGAAGCCGCAGAGCTCGCCTTCGTTCTGCGGCACCCGCACGGAGGGCTCGGCGTGATCGGGCGCGTGTTGCCCTTCGCAGCCGACGACGTCGACGTGATCGCGATCGTCGGCTCCGAGCTCGAGACCTTCCTTCGCGGTCAGGGGGACGAGGAAGAAGCCGTGGCATGGTTTCGCGTGATGATCGCGGCCGCGCGTCGTTTCGGCCCGCCGGGCGCGAAGTCCTTCGCCGACTTCCTCCGCGCCCGGCCGCACGTCGCGGAGCGAGAGCTCGTGGTGCAGCGTTGGCTCGCCACGCTCTCGCGCCTCTAGCAGGCTGCTGAAAAAGTCCCGCGCGCGCTTCGCGCGACCCGCACTCCGCCTCGCGCCATCCTCTCACGCTCGAAAATGCCCCACATTTCCTCGGTTCGAGGACGCGCGATTCGAAGCACGGGACCGCACGAATCACATCACGGTCCTTCTTCAGCAGCCTGCTAGTCACCCTTTCAGCACTCCGGGGTATCGTTCGAGGATGCGCTGGATCCTCGTGCTCACCGCTCTCTCGTCTTCGGTGCCCGAGGTCGCTCACGCGTGTGATCCCGTCGATGCTCCCGTGTTGTTGGCGGTCGTGGGAGGCGACTTCGTCTTCGTCGATGGGCAGAAGCTCACGCGAGTTCGTCCCGATGGCACCGTCGCGCTCACCAAGGAGCTCGGGTTCGTCTCACCGAACATCGCGCTGATGCCCGACGGGCGACACCTGCTCAATCCGGTCCCCGGCGGGTACACGGGCATGTGTCTCGGCGAGTACGTCGATCTGCAAGTGATCGACACGACCACCGACGCTCGGCCTCGCTCGCTCGGCGAGTTTCCCAGGCGTCGTGGAGTCGCAGCGCTGGTCGGTGAGATCACGATCGACGGACCGAGGATGGAGATCGCGATCGGCGCCTTGACGGTCGAGGACGAATACCGCTGGGAGCGCGTGGACGTGACCTCGACCCACGCGACCAGCCGGGGACGCTTTTCGCCACCGACGGAAGAAGAGTCCGCACCCACCGCACCGCGTGCACGACCTCCGCTGGCCCGCTTCGGTCCGTTGACGGTCCACGCTTCGCCACCGGACTCGGAGAGCCATTGGGTGAAGGTGAGTAGCGACTCACGCGATCTCGTCACCGTTCGACTCGCGCGACCGCCTCTCTCCGCGCGCTTTTCTCCGGATGGAACGCGCCTCGCGGTGGCGACCTACGAACGCGTGAACGAGGACTACGGCACCGGGTTCGCCGCGCGTTTGGATCTCGTCGAGCTGAGCACGGGCGCGGTGCAGACGCCCGTGGGTGAAACCAGCGGCGTGAGCGGAGTGCAAGGGCGGGTCGCACTGCAGTGCACGCATCGCGTGAACGATGCCGAGTCGGCGCTGAACGTGCGTCGCGCGCCACGGTCGCGGGCGCCGGTCGTCGGAACCGTGCCGCACCTGACGAGCGTCGAGGTCGGCGAACGACGCGGAAGCTGGATCGAGCTTCGCGCGCCGGTACGAGGCTGGGCGTGGGCCGAGAACGTCGAGCGTCACTGCACCGTGCGCTGAGAGCTGCGGAGCCACGTCACGTGCAGTTCCCGCTCAAGCGGCGGTTGCAGTCGCAGCGACCGTTCCCGCAACAGGCATTTCCCCACATTTCCTCGGCTCGAGGACCCACGATTCGAAGGACGGGACCGCGCCACATCACGGTCCTTTGTCAGCAGCACGAGGTCCGCGCAGTTTGATCTTCGACCACATGCGGGGAAGCTGGGTGGATGTGAGGGGGAAGGTCAATCCACTCCGACGACGCGTGCCTCCCGCGGACGCGTCGAGTCCGGGCGCGCGCGTGCGCGAGAGGACGTCGTGAGCCTCGGGGTCGCCGCGGACGATTCGCAGGATCACCGCGTTCTTCGCATGGTCGTCGCGTCCAGCGCGCTCCGTGCGACGTTCGCAGCCGCTCGTGCGGCTGGGCGATGCTTGCACGGAAGACTCGCTTCGAAGAAAGGTGCTTGGCCGTGACCGACCCCCCCTCCCCTGAAACGCTCTTCGCGGAATATCGCGCGCTCGCGGCGCGAGCCGATGCGACCCTCGCGGACTGGCAGGCGCTGCAGAAGCGGGTGCGTTCGGCCAAAGCGGCGTGGACCAAGCGAGGGGACTCCGTCCGTCGCCAACAGCTGACCGACCTCCAGGGATATGTGACGCGCACCAAACCCGCCGAACCCCGAGCGCTCACCCCCGTCACGCTCGCCCGCGAGGTCTCCGAGCTCCGCGCGGCGATGCGCAGCGGAAGGGCCCGAGAGGCCGCCGCCACCGTCCGCCGCCTCTGGCGACAGCTCGCTGCGACCCGCTCTCATCGACTCGAAGACCCCACGTACGACGACGATCACGACGAGCTGCTCGACGGCGAGAGCGCACTCGTCGACATCGCCGAAGAGCTCGGCGTGCTGCTCGACGCGGAGGACTGAGAGCGCCCGCCACTTGCACGGATCGAATCCGTGCGAGCAGTCGCGGCGCTCGGAAACGACGACGTCCTCTCATGGCAGACGGGGCGCGTCGAGATCGCGATCGCGATGGACTTCGCCGCCCGCTCCGGCGGCGCGTCCGCCGCTCGTCACCGGCATGCGTTCGCGCAGCGACCCTCGGCGCAGCGCACTTCGAAGAGGCAGTCCGGGGGCTGCGTGGGTGCCGGGGGCGACGGGCAGCGGGTGACGTCGCACGCGGCGCGCCGTCCGCTCGTCCAGTCGCGGTACGCGGTCGACTGAACGACCGCGTTCATGTCGCGGAAGCTCCAGCAGCAGCCGTTCGTGTCGAGGACGCCGCTCGCCACGCACTCGTCGTCGCTTGCGCAGGAGAGCGGGTCGGGCGCGCCTGCAGCGACGTAGTAACCGTCGACGACGCGGCCGGCGGGCGCGGCCTCCGGCTCGGTCTGCTCCTGGCCGGTCGCCGCCGCTTCCTCGGGCTCGGCGGTGTCGGCCCCACCACCGCAGGCGACGAGGGTGACGACGGCGAAAGGGAGGAGCGCGCGAGGCATGGACGCATCCTACCTCCAACGCATACCGCCGGGGCCGACGTTCACGCGCGGCCTCACCCTCCGAGCTCGGCGCATCGTGCTCCGGACCGATCGATTCAAAGACAGCGCTGCACGAAGCTCGGCTCGCAGACCTCCCAGCCCGGCGGCAGACACGCGTACTCGAGCAACGAGCACCCCTCGTCACCCACGGGCCGCCCCCACACCGGCCCCTCCCCGCGCACGCACGGCCCGGCCGGCACGCAGGCCACGTGCTCTGCCTCGAACACGCGATCGACCGTGGGCGCCGTGTAGAGCGCCTCGCCGAGCGCGTCCGTGAAGGCCACCGTCTGCTGGTCGAGGTGCGAGCGCATCGCCACCCCGAGGTGGCCGAACGCAGGCTCCGGCAACGCGTCGATCGCGCCCGCGGCGAGCGAGAGCGTCCCGTCCGAGAGATTCAGCTCGCGACGCAACGTCGCCACCGTGCTCCACGCGCCCGGCTCGTCCCACCCGCTCGACCCACCTGGACACCGATCGTCAGCGAGCGACGAGCTCAGCCGCGCGGACCCGCCGGGCGAGATGCCCCGCGCGAGGTCGAAGTCGAGCACTACACCTCCCATCGCATCGACCGTCGCGCGCACCTCGTCGAGTCGGTGCACGTCGTCGTAGGTCCCGAACAAGAGGACGGTGTTCGGCATCCCCAAGCAGTCGGTCGTGGGCGTTCCCCCGAGCAGGACGGCGGTGCGGGCCACCACGCGGGGAGACGACGCGCACAGGTCCACGCTCGACCACCAACCGCTCACGTCGTGGCGCCCGAGGGCCACGCAGCCCGCGTTCGACTCGCAGCCCTCGGCGTCCAACGACGAGCACGCGCACTCGATCCCGAACCCCTCGTCGACGCGGCCGTCGTCGTCCTCGTCGGTGCCGTCGCAGGTTTCGGCGGGAAGGCCGGCGTCCGGCCCGGCGTCCCTCGCGAGGTCGGCGTCGGCCACGTTCGCGTCTCGGGAGCCGCCGTCGAACGAGGAGGCGTCGAGCGAGGCATCCGAAACGGCCGCGTCGATCGCGCCTGCGTCGGACCGGTCGCCGCCATCCGTTCCCGTGGAGTCGTCGCCGCAGGCGACGAGGGTGAGCAGCGACAGAACGAGGAAGCAGTGGGTCGACGAGGTCACTCCATGGAAATGCCTCAGATCAACCGGTGTGCACAACCCTCCAGACGTCGCCATCGTCGGAGTCCTGTCGGGCGACCGGGCGACGCTTGCACGGAAGACTAGCTTCGAAGAAAAGTGCTTGGGCGTGACCGAACCACCCGCCCCTGAAACGCTCTTCGCGGAATATCGCGCGCTCGCGGCGCGAGCCGATGCAACCCTCGCGGACTGGCAGGCGCTGCAGAAGCGGGTGCGTGCGGCCAAAGCGGCGTGGACCAAGCGAGGGGACTCCGTCCGTCGCCAACAGCTGACCGACCTCCAGGGATATGTGACGCGCACCAAACCCGCCGAACCTCGAGCGCTCACCCCCGCCACGCTCGCCCGCGAGGTCTCGGAGCTCCGCGCGGCGATGCGTAGCGGAAGGGCCCAAGAGGCCGCCGCCACCGTGCGCCGCCTCTGGCAACAGCTCGCTGCGACCCGCTCTCGTCGACTCGAGGAGCCCGCGTATGACGACGATCACGACGAGTTGCTCGACGGCGAGAGCGCACTCGTCGACATCGCCGAAGAGCTCGGCGTGCTGCTCGACGCGGACTGAGAGCACGAATCAGTCGTACTGATTCATGCTCTTCCTTCTCTTCGAGGGGGCGGCGCGCAGGCGCGCCCCCGTGCTTTGCAGCTCGAGGATCCCATGGCCGTTCTCGAAGCGATGGTCGGAGGTCGACCTCGACGGGCTGCCGCATACGAGGGTCATCGGGTCCCCTCCGGGCCGAGCGTCCGAATCGTCCCCATGACGGAGACGGACGCGCCGAGGAATCGGTCGCCAGTCGTGGGCACGGCGGGTGCGCTTCCCTCGATCACCACTCGAGGCTCGTCGTGAGCGAGCCACGCACCGGCGACACCCGTGATCGCGAGCGTCGCGGTGATGACTGCGACGCGTTCCCACGGGACAGGTGGCCGCGGGCACCGCGCGTCGACGACTCGATCGTCTGGACGACGAAACCGGACGCAGGCGGGCGCTCCGTCGAGCAGAAGCTCGGCGACGTCGCGCGGCGCCATTCGGTCGAGGTCGTGCACGTCGCGGTCGCACCGAAGACAACGACGGAGATCGTCTCCTCCCGCCATCGTGTTCCAATCCTCGGCACAGGGCGTGCGGAGCTCGAGGTGGTGGGCCGGGGATCGACCCGCGATCAAGTCTTCGACGATCGCGAGGCGACGCTTCGTGGAACGCGAGGACGGAGCGTCGAGCAAACGCGCGCGACGTTCCGCAAGCTTCGGGTCGAGTCGGTACATCGAGGACTGCGACCCCACGCACGCTCCGCGGTTCCCAGTCGCGGAAACGGTCATCGAAGGTCGCCGGCTCGCCCTCCGTGGCGTCATCGAAGGTCATCAGGTCGCCCCTCCGGGTGGCGGAACGAGAGCTCTCTTCGGGCCTCGTTCGCCGCGGAGAGGGGGCTCGGGTACGATGACGGCATGTCCGACGCCGAACGACGCAACGCCGAGCGGCGCGCCCGGGCCGAAGCGAGACGCGCTCGTGGGGTCACCGTGGAACGCATGACCTCGCTCGACGAGACCTCGGCGCCGTATGCGGACGCGACGGTCGAAGAGCGTCTGACGGCGATGACGCGGTTGTGCCGGGCGGCGTGGCTCGCCACCGGCCGACCGATGCCACCCGAAGGACGAGAGCACCGTGCGTCCCAGCCGGGCGAGGTGTATTGGCCGGATCACGCGACTCGAGCGCGGGCGAGCTGAACGATGTCGGCGCTGGAGTTGCCGGGAGTGGCTCGAGCGCTTCGCCTGACCACCTCGTGAATCGGCCTTAGGCGCTTCTGGCTGGGGCCGGCCGTTCGCTCGGATTGCCACTCGAGGAGCCGCCGGCAGAGCGCATCGAAACGACAAGCACGGTCCTAGGCAACTCGGATGCGAATCAGCCTTCCCACAACTTCATCCCTTCCGCTTCATACGCTGTTTCTCATGCTCTCCGCGTGTTCAGCGCACGATGGAGGAAGCCCGACATTAGCCACCGGCGAATCGCCCGTCGCTGATTGTCGCGACGGCATTTGTGTCCGATGTGTGGTCGACGGGATACCGCATCGATGCGAATCAGCTGTCGTGAGGACTGGGTGTCGTCCCGCGCCCTTCGATTGCAGTGACGAGGTCAGCCAGGTTCTGTCGTGCGGAGCTGGGACGGTTTCCGTCGCGTCGGCCATCTTCTTTGAACAGCCCAACGACGAGCAAATCGTCGTCAATCATCTCGCCCATGGCGTGGCGTGCTGCGACGATTCCAGGTCTCGTCAGAGTGGCGTCGACCTCTTGGGTGTGGAGCTCGAGGACTCGGGATACACGTGGCTGCTCCGTTGTCTGCCCGGCGATGCAGATCCCATTCACTCGTTCCCGAGAGGTGAGGTCGAAGCATTTCTACTCTCGGTCGCGCGTCCTCATGAGGACGGAGTGGAAGTACTGATGTGGTAGGCGTCATGGTCCGCGTACTGGACAAGAACCTGACGCGGTTCATGGGGAGGTCATCGAACGGTCCTCCGAGAGACGCGAGGCTTGGCCCCGAGGCCGCGTTAGAGGACCAGGAGCCGACAGGGTGGTTCTCCACGGGCGTACCCACACGGCCAATGGCCGGCCGCGTACCACGCCCAGCGCGCTTCGAGGTCGGCCGGCACCGTCCAGCCCAGTTCGAGGAACCCCGCGATCGTGGCCATCACGAAGGCCGCTTGCGAGCGACAGACCTCCGTGGGCGCGTAGACATCGTCGTCGTCGCCCATCGACGTCGGCATGGCGGCCAATGCCTGCACCCGAGCATGTTCGGCCCGCTCGAGGACCTCGGGGACCGCGAGCGTGCGGACGACGCGAACGATCGCATCGAAGCTCTTTCGTTCGTCGTCGTGGCTCGCGATGACCTCGCTCGACTCGATCCCCGGCCAATCGTCCCAACCTCCCAAACGCTCGCACGTCTCGTCCCAGGACGAAGGTCGCGCGACGTTCGCAAACCACGGGATCTCCGTCAGACGCCGCTCGAGCTCGGCGCGGGTCAGGGGCAGAGCCATCGCGCCCCGGAGAACCGCCGGCTCCAGTGCTTGGCACTTCGCGGGTTCGAGCTCTCGGGGCGAAAGAACGTGACGCTCCCCTGCACTCCAGAAGAAGACCCGTTGCTCGACGGCGGCGGCGAGTCGGCGTGATCCCGGTGCGAGAGCGAGCGCGCTCACGACGCCCGAGGTCGAGAGGACGGATGGCTCGACGTCGGATTCGATCGGCACGAGGCGAATGCCCGGACCTTGACCTCCGATCGCAAGCCAACGGCCGTCCTCCGACCAGGCCAAGGCGCGCTGGAACCCCTCCGTCGTCACGCTGCGCGGGTGCAAGTCGGGAACACTCCACAGTCCCGTGCGCTCGGAATCCCAGCCGCTGGCCAGCCAGCGACCGTCGGGTGAGAAACGGACGTCGCAGCTCGGTCCCGTCAGCCGGTCCGTGCGCGCGACGAGCGCGCCGGTCTCCGCATCCCAGAGCGAGACGTCTGTTCGACTGCGGGCCGCCACGTAGCGACCATCCGGCGAGATTGCAACGCGGTCGACGATGCCTCTGGGGACCTCGACGCGAAAGCGCAGCTGGTCCGGCGCGAGCGTCCAGAGCTCGAGCGCCTGGAAGCCGCCGACCGCGACCAACCTCCCGTCGGCGCTGCTCGCCAAGTCGTAGCAGTACGGAACGCGACCAAGCTCTCCGACGATGCGCGCGACGGGAAGCGCCTCGTGCAGCACGAGCGGGTACGAATGCCGACCATCGACGCTACTCGGACGTCCCGCCCGTAGCGTATGTCCGTCGTGCACCGCCACACCGAGCGAGAGAGGCCAGCGACGCTCGACCCCCCCGTGCTCGAGCGAGAATGCGAGAAGCTGAGGCCCCTTCGGCGAGCTCAGCTCGACGAGGAGTTGCCCGCCCGCCCAAGCCACGCGCTCGAAGCGCGTGTTCTCGTGCGTGTCGGGTGGGGCATCGATCCAAGGACGAACATCGGGCCACCAACTCATGGGGAGAGCCTAGCCCGGCGGTCGTCGAAGAGTCTGTGGCTGCATGGGTCGTCGAACCGTCACCAGACCGGCTTTCTTGGGGTCCTTGGGTCGGGCGCGCGCGACAATCGCGCGGCTTTCTTGGGGTTCTTAGGTCCGGCGCGCTCGCTCGCGCGGGGATCGCTCGCTCGTCTCGGGGTCCTCGAGTCCGGCCCGCACGACCTCCCGTCCTTCAGTCGGCGCGCGCGACGTACCGAGCCCGTCCCACCGCCTCGATCGTGTGAAGCGGAACGCCCTCGAACCCGAACGCGCCGTCGTTCTCGTGGTAGAGGCGCACGAGCCCCGGCCAGATGCGGATGATGCAGCCGACACGCGCGCCGCCTTGCACACGCATCAAGACCGGCACGCCCAGCAGCGCCTGAAGTGCCTCCGGCGTGATCGCATCGCCCTGCAACGCGTCGTCCCCGAGCGCGTAGCGGTGATGAGGCTCGTTGGGGACCGCCGCGTTCTCGATCGCCACCTCGGCGTCACGGAACATGCCCGTGGTTCGGGCGTTGACCGTCACCGGCGCGATGCCACGCGTCGTGTCGGCCGAGAGCGTGCTGGGCGCCGGCTCTCCGGGAACCAGCGGCGGTCCCGACCACGGCTCGGCTGGCCCCTCGGTGAGGGTCGAGGTCGACCACGCCATCCCCGCCCGCACGTGCGCGAGCCACCCCTCGTGCGACGTGCGCACCCGGAGCGTCGCGCAGGCGCGCGGCGCATCGAACCACGCCTCTCCCTTCGGCGGCGGATGATTCTCCTCGCGGACGTAGCGCACTTCCTCGATGAGCCCGGCCGCGTCATCGATGACGCGCTCGAAGAGCTCAGGCGCGCGGTGCATCGGGCTCCCGACCACCTGAGGATCCTCCCCGAAGAATTCGGTCACCTCGAGCAAGAGGAGCATCGCGAAGGTGTCGTCGAGGGGGACCGCACCCACCTGTTCGTCCATCACGGTCACGCGGATGTCGACCTCGCGCGTCGGGACGTTCACGGATTCGATCTCGATGTCGTAGAAATCATTCGAACTCCTCACGCCGAGCCGGCCCCCGCGTTCCGCCGCACGACCGTCGCGCGAGCACGGGGGAGAGCGTCGTCGAGCGTGCGGTCGGTGGTACGGCGAGCACCAGCGATCCCCCACACTCGGCAACGTATCCGTCTCGCGGGTGCGCACGACGTCGAGCGCTACCGCGGGGGAGGCAAGGAGGCGGCGGCGGACGAGGGAGCGAGCGCTCGGCGCTGCCTATCTGCCTCGCAGACGCGAGACCTCATCGGTGTTGTCCCCGCGAAGCTCTCGGACACGATCCACTTGCTCGGGTCCTCGAGTCCGGCCCGCCCGCGCGTGGAACCGTTACGACTTCATCTCGCCCTCGCCACCCGACAAGCCACGACTACTCCCTTCGCCGGTCGGAATCCTCGCGCAATGCCGAGCCTTCCCTACCAACGTCTCTCCAGTGGACATCGCCGCACCGCACGTCGACCGACGTCTGATCTTGCGCACAAGCCAAGGCGCACGCATCCGGGAGAATTCCCAACTTGCGATAGGTCCCGTCACTGACGAAGCTCCACCCCTCTAGGAAATAGATCTCGCACGCAACGTCAGACACCGTCGCACCACACCCTTCCCTCATCAAGAAACCCAAGCGCTTTGCGCTTCGTGTGGCGATTTCGACATTGCACCCATCCGGATAGACGTGAATAGCGATCGTGTCTCCATCGAAACCACGTCGGATCACCCGAGGCGCATTCCGATGCAAGGTTCGGGACCCGCAGGCAACGACAAGACAGCACACAACCCATAGGCGCCCCGTCCGCATCCAGGCCCTCCGCCGATCCGTCACTCTGAGAGAGTGGAGGATGCAGGGATGGTCATCAATGGGTCATTCAGGGATGGTCATCGAAGGGTCCTTGGGTCGCCTCTCGCGGTGGCGGGCCCGCCGCCACTCGTCGCCCATCCGCCGCCACCCTCGTCGTAGGTCCGCGAAATCACACGACGCGCCATCGGCACGCAGATTGAAGTGTCGGAGGGCATGAGCTCCCTCGCCCGCCAGCAGGCGCGCGCGCACCGCGCCCTCGCCCGCAGACAGACACGCGCCAATCGGTCAGGTCGCAAGAAGAAGTCCCGACCTCAGCTCGTGCTTCCGGGGCAGCTCGTGTTCTCCGACCGGGTGTCGCTCGAGCACCGCTTCATGCTCCGGCCGGACCCGCAGATGCGAGAGCTCTTCTTCTACCTGCTCGGGTACTTCGCGCGGATGCACGGGCTTCGCATTCACGCCGTGGTGCTGATGTCGACGCACTACCACTTGCTCTTCACGGACGTGCTTGGACGCCGCGGCGATTTTTTCCGCGACTTCCATTCGATGCTGACCAAAGCGGTGCAGGTCTACCGGGGCACCGAGAGCTACGTCTTCGACAAGAGTCCGACCTCGCAGCCCGAGTGCGTCACGGAGCAGGCCGGCGTCGAGGCGATGGCCTACCTCATCACCAACCCCACCGAGGCGGGCATCTGCGAAGACCCGACGAAGTGGCCGGGCCTCTTCACGCGCGTCGAAGACGCCGGACGTCGCCGCGTCGAGCGCTTCGCGAAGCCGGCGAAGCTTCGGCGCGAGGACGGCACCTACGTCTCGTTCCTCGACGCGGAGCTTTGGCCCGACTTCGTCGACCTCGAGCAGGAGCCTCTGTGCGATGCGCTCGCGGTCGACCCCGACGTGTGTGTCGAGCTCGTTCGCCGAGAGGTCGCGGCGCGAATCGCCGTGAAGCGCGAAGAGCAGAAGACGTCGGGACGCGGCTTCGTCGGAGTGCTCCACGCGTTGCACCAGCGCGTGACCAAGCAGGCCGCCTCCTGGTGGATACCCGAGACGCTCGACGGGAAGATTCGCCCGCGCGTCAAAGCGGGACGAGGTCAGGGGCCCGCACGCGCCCGAGCGATCGTCCGACTCTTCGCCTTCTGGGATGCGCACGAAGACGCGCGCAAACGCATCCTCGCCGGCGAGACCGACGTCGTGTTCCCGGCCGGCACCTTCCGCTGGCATCGCTTGTTCGGCTTCCCGCGTGACGAGATGCAGGCGGGCTTCTTCGAGATGACGAGCGCTTTCGGATAGCGGGGGGGCCCCAGAGGCGCCCTTCGTCCGAACGCGCCGCGAGCGCGTGAGGGAGACGTGCGTCCTTCATCTCGCGTCGAGAGCCTTCTCGACGTCGAGGCACACGTGCGTCCGTCGCTCGGTGGGCTCGGGGTCAGTCGTGGTCGTCCGCGACGAGCCGGTGCGCGAGGCGTCGTGAGTTGCTCACGAAAAGCGGGCGAAGCGCGCCCGCTTTCCTCGACCGCCTTTCTCGGGGTCCTTAGGTCCGGCGCGCGCGCGCGCGCGCGGCGATTTCTTCCGCGACTTCCATTCGATGCTGACCAAAGCGGTGCAGGTCTACCGGGGCACCGAGAGCTACGTCTTCGACAAGAGCCCGACCTCGCAGCCCGAGTGCGTCACGGAGCAGGCCGGCGTCGAGGCGATGGCCTACCTCATCACCAACCCCACCGAGGCGGGCATCTGCGAAGACCCGACGAAGTGGCCAGGCCTCTTCACGCGCGTCGAAGACGCCGGCCGTCGCCGCGTCGAGCGCTTCGCGAAGCCGGCGAAGCTTCGGCGCGAGGACGGCACCTACGTCTCGTTCCTCGACGCGGAGCTCTGGCCCGACTTCGTCGACCTGGAGCAAGAGCCTCTGTGCGATGCGCTCGCGGTCGACCCCGACGTGTGCGTCGAGCTCGTTCGCAGAGAGGTCGCGGCGCGCATCGCCGCGAAGCGCGAAGAGCAGAAGACGTCGGGACGCGGCTTCGTCGGAGTGCTCCACGCGCTGCACCAGCGCGTGACCAAGCAGGCCGCCTCCTGGTGGATGCCCGAGACGCTCGACGGGAAGATTCGCCCACGCGTCAAAGCGGGACGAGGTCAGGGGCCTGCACGCGCCCGAGCAATCGTCCGACTCTTCGCCTTCTGGGATGCGCACGAAGACGCCCGCAAACGCATCCTTGCCGGGGAGACCGACGTCGTGTTCCCCGCCGGCACCTTCCGCTGGCACCGCTTGTTCGGGTTCCCAAGAGAGGAACAGCAGGCCCACTTCTTCGAGATGACGAGCGCTTTCGGATAGCGGGGGGGTCCCAGAGGCGCCCCTCGTCCCAACGCGCCGCGAGCGCGTGAGGGAGACGTGCGCCTTTCTCCTCGCGTCGAGAGCCTTCTCGACGTCGAGGCAGACGTGCGTCCGTCGCTCGGTGGGCTCGCGGTCAGTCGTGGTCGTCAGCGACGGACCGGAGCGCGAACGCGCGTGAGTTGCTCACGAAAAGCGGGCAAAGCGCGCCCGCTCTACTCGACCGGCTTTCTTTGGGTCCTTAGGTCCGGCGCGCGCACGCGCGCGCATCCTCCGCGCGTTCGTAGGCGCGCACGCAGGCGTCTCGTTCCTCGCCACCGAAGGTGGACGCTGGGGTCGCTACGTGGGCCCACACGTCGGTATCGCGTTCGTGGGGAAGTTCGGCATGGAGCTCACGGTCGGGGCCACACAGCGAGACTTCCGCGGCGAGGTTCCGGTGCCGAGCGGCCGCCTGGATGCGCAAGCGTCGCTTCACTTCTTCTTCCATCTGCAGAGCCCCCGATGACCTCGACTCCCTTTCGCTGCGTGTGCGTGCTCCTCCTGCTGGCCGTCGGGTGCATCCACAACGACTATCGCCCGCGCCACGACGTTCGGCGCCTCGTGCAGGAGCAGCTCGGATGCGACGACGTCCAGGTCGCGTTCACCCCGCCCAGCCCCTACGTCGACGACCCGGTGCCAGGCGACCCACACGTCGATCTCGTCGCGTGGGGATGTGGGGCGGTCGCGCGTATGCGCTGCGACCTCCAACGCCCACGCGGAGGCACCTGCGTTCCCGACCCGACCTACGAGGCCCCCGACGGTCCGGTGGCCGTCGTGAAGGTGCTCAGCCGCTACGCACGCACTCCCGAGCATCCCCACCGAGAGCACCTCGTGCTCGGCGACTCCGAGGTGATTCGCTCCGCGAGCCCTCGCGCGTTCGCCCTCCCCGTGCGACCGGGGCCCACCTCGTGGCGCTTCTCCAGCAGCCCCGTTCGCAGGCGCATCTACTGGTATCCGGACTACGAGAACGAGCGATGGCGCGAGGTCTCTCGGTCCGAGCTGGATCCAGGCTGCGGGCGGGACTTCGTGCTCGACGCGCAGGCGGGCGCGACCTACCGCGTCGAGCTGCAGTACGAGGGCCCGAATCGGTGCGAGGTGCGCTGCGCGCGCGAGGTTCCGACCGCTTCCGGCGTGATGCTCACCGCGTGTGAGGGGTTCTCGAGCTGAACGGGCCCATGGCACGCTCGACCCATGGCGGACGAGTCGCACTTCATGGTCTTCATCTCCTCGGGTGTCGGCCTAGCGGACGCCGCGCAGGCACTTCGCGGCAGTTCATGGTTCGAGTCTGCCTCGACCGCTGCGGACGTGGACTTGGCGGTGCGAGCGACGGCGCCCAGCTCCTCAGGCGGCAGGGCCACTCCACGCCCCATGTTCCGCATCGGACTCTCCCTCGAACCTCACGTACGCCTCGAAGCCGAAGAGCTCGCGGAGGAGCACCAGATTCCCGAACTCGGTGCCTGTCATGCGCGCTTCGAGGTCTTCTTCGACGACCTCGAGGAAGTTCTGGACGAGAGCAACACACTCATCGAGCTGCAAGCCTTGTTGCAGGACCTCGCAAACGGCTTCGTCATCAACGCGTGGAACGGTTCGCTGACGCTTCCGGAAGGCGAGCCATGCACGTGTCCTCGCTGCCGCTGAAGCGCGTGCTTCGGTCGAGGCTCAACGCGCTGCAAAACGCTATCGTCGTTCGGTGACGTGCGCGGAGCCCGTCTCCCGCGTCTATCGCGAAGAAGAGACGGTCTGCGACGCGTGCTTGCGTGAAGGCAAGGCCGCTCTGACGAAGGACACGGTCTTCGGGCTCGTCACGTGGGCCGACGCCGCACGTGGACGCACGGGTGGACTGCCCGACCTCTCGCTTCCGCCGCCGGCTCCTGCTCGCGTCTTCGAAATCGGCTCGAACGGTCGTGTGACCTTCGACCCCACCAAGCCCCCGGAGCCCGTGACGACCAGACCTTGGAAGGAGCACGAGCTCGACTCGGCGGTGATGTTCGAGCTGCTGCGCACGCCGACGTACTCGACGTCGCAGGGGGATCAATGGCAGTTCGAGGGCCGAACGCCGATGATCTACGTCGGGCGTTGGGCCCAGGCCGAGTTCGATGCCCACGCACCCGATCGACGCGGCGAGCAGCTCTTCCGAGACGTCGTGGATTCGCCTCCGCCCGGACCGTGGACCGACTGGCTTGGTCCGACGGTGCGCGACCACGGCATCGGCGTGTACGTCTTTCGTAGTCAACGCTCCCCGGAAACGTGGCGGGCGCACCACGACATGGACTGAGTCAACGGCGCCGCCCGACCCGCCGGGAAGCGGACTCCGCCTGAGCGAGCACCTTCTCGGCGAGCGTGATGGCCCGCGTGAGCGCCCACGGGCCGCGCTCACGCACCTCGCGCGCAGCACGCACGTCCGGATGCTCCAGCACGACGTCGGCGAGCGCGTCGAGGTCCTCGTTCGTCGGCGCCTCACCGGCCGAGCACGCGAGGAGGATCCGTCGCGCTGCTTCTTGCCCCCCAAGTGCCCCCCGAGAGGGGTTAACTCCAACGCACGCCTCGGAAGAGGCGCGGCCTCCGGAGCCGAAGGTCAGTGGTTCGAATCCACTAGGGTCCGCCAACCTCCGCCCGTCTCGTTCGAGATCGACGCGGACGCTCCGAAGATCACGCTCGCGCGACCCGCAAGCATCGTCCGATGTTCTCCCTCTTCGACGAAGGGTTCACTCGTCCCCCGAAGCGTTCGAGGCTCGCTACCTCACGCCGCTCGCGACACCGTGACACGCCAGATGCTCGCATACGGCGTGGTCGACGTCTGGCCTCTCGCGAGCGTGGGAGGGGACGTCGTCGGCCTGCGCGCGCAGCCGAATCGCGCGCTCGCTGACTGTCCGGAAGCACCGAGCTGCGTGTCCCTGGGCCAGCCGACACGCACGGGCTTGCTGGGCGCAACTGGCCCGCCTTCGGGCCGAAGCCCGGCGCCATGCAGGCCCGGGCCCTTCTCTTCCTCCTCGGCGTCTCACTCGCGCCCACCACGACGCACGCACAACTCGCCGACCCGTGGAACGTCGCGCCGCTCGTCTACCGAGTCGAGCCGGAAGCGCTCACGCCACGCCGAGACGAGCGTGGGTTCCACCGCGCGTTGCGACTTCACGTGGCGGCCGACTTCCACCTCCCGGTCGTGGCTAACGTCGGGCGCGACGAGAACGACGACCAATGGGACCTCGCGGCCGGGGGCCACCTCGCACTCGAGATTCCGATCCTCGCGGTGCTCTCGGTCGGCGTGAGCGGCGGCTATCTGTGGTGGCGTTTCGGAGAAGACTTCCTCGACGATCACGACTCACTCCACGCATTCGAGGGCGGCATCTTCGCGCGGGCGTTCGCCAT
This sequence comes from Sandaracinus sp., assembly GCA_020633125.1. Lineage (GTDB taxonomy): Bacteria > Myxococcota_A > Polyangia > Polyangiales > Houyiibacteriaceae > JACKEH01. The sequence continues at coordinate 88,882 of JACKEH010000008.1, forward strand.
CTCGGGGTCCTTTCGCGCGTTCCTCGGAGCGCATGCGGGCCTCGTCCACCTCGCGACCGAGGGTGGGCCGACCTGGGGCACCTACGTCGGGCCCCAAGCCGGCATCCAGTTCGGGTCCACGTTCGGCATGGAGATCGCGGTCGGAGCGAGCTACCGACGCTTGCCCGACCGAGCGCCCACCCCGCACGGCACGCTCGATCCCTACTTCACCTACGGCTTCTACTTTCTCTTGGAGCGCCCCCGATGATTGGTCCCATCCGTTTCGCCTGCGCCGCCGCCCTGCTCGTCGGGTGCATTCGCGGAGAACATCGTCCGGCCCACGACGTGCGCACGCTCGTCGAGCGACAGCTCGGTTGTGGCGACGTGCAGGTCGCGTTCGCGCCACGAAGCCCGTACCGAGACGACCCGTTGACCGACGACCGCATCGACGTCGTGGCGTGGGGGTGTGGACAGGTCGCTCGCGTGCGCTGCACGCCCAGCGACCCACGCGGTGGGTGGTGCGAGGCGGACACCACGTACGAGCTACCGGAGTCCGAGTCGCTCGCCGTGGTGAAGGTGTTGGGTCGCTACGCTCGCCGCGAAGGGGTCGCACAACGCGAGCGCATCGTCGTCGACGGTGCCGAGCTGGTGCGTCCCGCCCGCTACGAGGCGGTCGCGATCCCCGTGCGCGCCGGGCATTCGCGTTGGACGCTCGACAGCCGACCCGTGACGGAGCGCGAGCACCACTACACGACCACCTCGAGACGAAGAGTCGGTAACCGCGAGTACGAGACGACCTACTACCACACCCGCGTCGTGCGCGAGCTGGCGGTTGGCTGCGAGATCGCCTTCGCGCTCGACGCTTACCCAGGTGCGACCTACCGCATCGAGCTCGATTACCATGGCCCCGATCGATGCGACGTTCGTTGTGCACGTGAAGTGGCGACCCCCGCGGGCATCCGACTCGCTGCCTGCGAGGGCTTCGGGAGCTGAGCGCGAGCGCGCGACGCTCGCCGACGGCCCGGCGACGGATTCGTTCACCCACGTCGTAGAAGCCCGCTCACGCCTTGGCGAGATGCTCAGGCTCCACGAAGCGCTCCGCGCCGCGGCACGCTTCTTCGGCGGCGAGCACGCTTCGGACCACGAATCTGCGCCACTCCGTGGGTTCGACGCCTACTCTCCGCGGATGCGAAGACTCATCACCTGTTGGCTTCTGGCGGCCGCAACGGCCTGTGGCGACGACGACGGCCCCTCGACCGACCCGCAAGACGCGGGTATCGACGCGCAGACGGTCGACGCGGGCGGTGACCCGGTCGACGCCGGCGAGCCCGAGGCCGACGCGGGTAGCGATGTGGGAAGTGAGGACGCCGGTCCCCTCGATGCCGGCCCGCCCATCGCCTGCGCGTTCAACCGCGAGTGCCCCGACACGATGTTCTGCGATTCCGACGACTGCGACGAAGGGTGCTTCTGCAAACCCGGTGCGCGCGGAACCGGGGCCTTGGGAGACGACTGCACCTCGGGCAACCAATGCGCGAGCTCGATTTGCCTCGAAGGGCCGGGCGACGCGTTGATGTGCTCGATCGAATGCACGAACGCCGAGGACTGCTCGGACCCGCTTCCGAACTGCACCGACGTCGCGTTCGTCGGAAGCATCTGCGTGCGCGCGCCCGGCTGAGCGACGAGCCGAAAAGGCGCTCCGACGCAAGCGGGTCGGAGCGCCTTCGTGCGACGCCTGCCCTCGGCCGAAGCGTGGGCTTCCCCGCAGACGCGTTCGGACGAAGGGATGCGAAGCCACGTCGAGCACGCCTGCGCGGTCGGGAACCTTCTTTCGCGCGTGGCGGTGGCGGCGGGGTGGCGGACTTTCTGGCGTCCGGAGTGCCCTTCGAGGTTTTCGAAGGACCGCTTTCCTCGAAGAAACGAGGACGACGCGCGCCCTCTCGGGCGGCACGCTCCGTGCGGTCGCCTGGCCCATGCAACTGGAGCGCTGGTGGTTGCCGACCTTCGCGTGCGCGTGGACGTTCGGCCTCGCGTGGGGTCCGAGCTCGCGAGGTCCGGCGTGGCTCGCGCTGGTGATCGGGCTCACCGCGCTCACGTTCCTGCGCGACGCACGCGCGCGGCTGCTCGGGCTGGCGTTGGCACCCGCGATGTGGCTGGCGGGGCTCTCCGCCGCGCCTTCGACCTCGTTCGCCGTGCACGAAGTAAGAGGCCTCGCCCGGCTCGAAGGCGAGGTGGTCTCGACGCGCCACGGCGAGCCGCCTGCCTTCGATCTGGTGACGATGCGCGGCGCGCTCGTCGACGAGGACCGTCCGCTTCCCTCGCTCCGGCTCCGCTTGCGGGGCGTCGAGCCGCCACCGCGTGGTGCACGCGTTCGCCTGCTCGCGCGATTGCGGCCCGTGACACGTTTCTGGAATCCGACGCCGCACCCGAGCTGGCCCGAGGTCGACGCGCCGACCGCCGAAGGCCGTGTGGTGGGCTCGGTGGAGGTGGTGGACGGTGGCGGCCTGGCGTGGCTCGAGGGCGCGCGAGCGGGGCTTCGCGATCGGCTGAATCGCACGTTGCCCGCGCATGCCGCAGCGGTGGCGCGAGCACTCTTGCTCGGCGACGGTTCCGCGGTCGAAGCCCGCGAGCGAGACGCGCTTCGCGGTGCGGGAATGGCGCATCTGCTCGCCGTCTCCGGCTTGCACGTCGCGCTCTTGGCCGCGTTCGTCTTCTGGGCCTTCGCGTGGCTCATGCGCGGGCGCGCGGACGATCCGGTGCGCGCGGCGGCGCTCGCGACGATTCCCGTCGTGTTGGGCTTCGCGCTGGTGGCGGGCGGCGCCCCGTCGGTGTGGAGAGCCGCGACCATGGCCACGCTCGCCGCGGGACTGCGCGCCCAACGTCGCCGCCCGAACGCGGTCGCGGTCACCGCCGCGGCGATCTTGGGGTTCGCCATCGCGCAGCCGGATCAGGCGCTCCGTCCCGCGTTTCTCCTCTCCGCGGCCGCGACGGCTGCGATCGTCAGCTCGGAGTCTCACGAGCTGCCGTGGCGCGCGGCGTTCGTGCTCTCGCTTCGCACCACGCTCGCCACCGCCCCGTTGGTGATCTGGTGCTTCGGTGAGCTGCCCCTGCTCGGCGTGGTGGCGAACGTGATCTTGTTGCCGATCGCGACGGTGTTGCTCGTCCCGCTCGCGTTCGTGCATGCGATCGCCGCCGGGCTGGGGCTCGAGTCGCTCTCCGCGCCGCTCTTCACGACGACCCTCGACGGGCTCGTCGGGGCCGCGCAGCTCTTCACCGACGCTTCGGCGTCTTCGCCTCTGCCCCCACCGAGCGTCGCGCAAGGTTGGATCCTCGCGGCCGCCACGGTGGCTCTGCTGGCGGCGCGCACGTGGCGTCGTGCGCTCCTCGCGATCGGGCTCACCACGCTCGCGCTCGTCGGGGCCGAGCTGCACCTTCGCCACGTGGCGAAGCCGACCGGAGTCCTCCGCCTCACGCAGCTCGACGTGGGACAGGGTGACGGCGCGCTGCTCGATCTCCCGAACGGCGAGGCCATGCTGATCGACGCGGGTGGGGGCCGCCCCGATCCGGGCGAGCGGGCATTGGTTCCTTTGCTTCGCGCGCGACGACGCGACGCGCTCGCGGTGGTCGTGATCTCGCATCCGCATCCCGATCACTTCGGGGGCATGCATGCGCTGCTTGCGGAGCTCGACGCGGGGCGGCTGCGGATTGGCGAGGTGTGGGACGGCGGACAAGCCGAAGCGGAGCAGCCGCACGGGCCCGCGGCCGCGCTTCTGCGGGCGTTTCGACGACGAGGGGTGCCGGTTCGTACGCCTTGCGGGGACCGGACGATCGGGGGAGCGCGCGTGGAGGTCGGTTGGCCCTGCCCGCGCTTCGACGCCGGGTACGACGCGAACGACAACTCGTTGGTGGTTCGCGTGCGCCACGGGCAGCGCGCGTTTCTCTTCACCGGCGACGTCGAAGCGCTCGCGGAGGGCGCCCTGGTGCAGAGCGAGCTCGCCCTGCACGCCGACGTGCTCAAGGTGCCGCATCACGGGTCTCGAACGTCGTCGTCGGAGGCTTTCCTCGGGCGCGTCCGGCCTTGGGTGGCGGTGGCGAGCCAAGGCCGGGGAAACACGTACGGGCATCCACACGCCGAGGTCGTCGAGCGCTTTCGCGCGCACGCGATTCCTTGGCTCACGACCCGCGAGCTCGGAGGCGTGGTGATCGAGACCGACGGACGACGGGTCACGTGGTGGAGCGCGCAGAACGAGACCCACGTCGCCGTTCGCTCACGAGAGGAGGCGGCGTCGCGTGTGTCGTGGAAGCGACCGAAGACGCACGAGTGACGGATCGCGAAGAGCCCGCCGAAGCGGGCTCTTCGTCACGAACGTGGTGCCGAGCTCACTCGACGTCGCAGCCCTCGTAGGAGAGGTCCGCGGTGACCTGCGCCGTGGCGCCGGTCGCGTCGCTCACGGTGCAGTCGATCTCGACCGAAGCGATTCCGTCGCTGCGCACGGCGTAGGGCAAGGCGATGTCGCAGGTGCCCGATGCGCTCGCGGTGTGCGTCGTGCCGCCGAGCTCGACCTCCACGTCGCCGGCACCGTCGCGGGTCGCGCGCACGGAGAAACGATCGATCTGAATGCCACTGGACGAGGTGGGGCTGCGCTCGATCGCGAACGCGACCACGTCTTCGCCCACGTCGTCGCGGCCGATCACGCAACGACCTCGCAAGCGCGTGTCGTCGGGCGCCGCGAGGTCGGGGTCGAGGAGGTTCGTGCGTCGGTCGAAGGCGAAGCCCGTCGAGGTGCCGTCGGCCGTCACCTGAACCTCACCGGTGACGGCCAAGGAGTCGTCGCCCGCGCAGGCGAAGGAAACGAGGGCGAGAGCGACGAGGAGGGTCTGACGCATGGTGCGCGAGCGTAATCAATCCCCGTGCCACGTGGAAACTTCACGACTTTTCGGCGCTGGAGTGGCGAAGTGGCGCGAAGTGGCGTTCACGGCGTGGCGAAATCGACCTTCTCGGGGCCAGGTGCCGGGGCGGCCTCACGAACCTGCGTCGCGGCTTCGAAGGCACGATGCCCCGACCACGCCGTCGGCAGGCCCCTCCGAGAGCTGCCACCAAGCGTCGTCTGGTCGCTCTCGTGCGTCGGGACGTACGTGGAGCGACGAGCGACGACGCGAAGACGCGACGACTTCGCCAAGAGCTGCCACCAAGCGTCGTCTGGTGCGTCGGGACGTACGTGGAGCGACGAGCGACGACGCGAAGACGCGACGACTTCGCCAAGCGATCGCCGTCGGGAGCCGGGAGCCGAGCCGCTGATGGACGCGCGCCCGCTCAGCCCGCGCGGGCGGGCAGCAAGGTCGGACCGACGATCACGGCCACCACGATGAGCACGAGCAAGGCGAGGTAGCCGTACGCCAGCCCCTGGAGGCCACCGACCTCGTCGCCCTTCGCGAGCTTGCGAAGCTTGCCCGAGACCGCGCCATGCAAACCGGCCGTGATCACCACGAGCAGGAGCTTGCCGTGCATCCACCCGGCACGCGCGTACGCATCCCACGAGAGCGCGAGCATCGTGAGGCCGCCGACGAACGCGAGGACGAGACCCGGGGTCGCGATTCGAAGCGCGACGCGCCGCGCGAGGGCGGCGACGGGAGCGCGTTCGTTTCCGGAGGCCGCCGCCGCGACGAGCGCGACGGCGATGGAGGCGCCCATCCAGAGGACGGCGCCGACGAGGTGGAGGGCCTTGAGCCAGAGGAGATGCATGCTTCGGTCTTCGTGGACGTCGGGGGCCGCAGGCGCGGCACCGTCGGCACTTGGGGTCAGAGGGCCTTCTCGTACACTCGGTAGGTTTTGTAGACCTTCCCGCGCATCGCCTGAATCCCGAGGTTGATGGGTCGGTTGTCTTCGAGGGTCCAGCTCAGCTCCGCCCACTGGAAGCCGTGCTCGAGCCCGCGATGCGCGAGCTCGGCGTACATCGCGGTCGAGAGCGCGCCGTAGCGTTTGATCCCGCGCATCTCCTGTCGGATGCCGAGAAGCATCAAACGTCCGGAGCGGATGTCCTTCTTGATCTTCAGGTGCCAGAGCAGCTTGGCCCAGAGGGTCGGGAAGAGGCTGCCGTTGCTGCCCCCGAGAATCTCCGGGAGGTTCGGCAAGCAGATCACCATGCCGACCGGGCGGCCCTTCACCTCGGCGAAGAACGCGAGGCGGGGATCGATGAGGAGCTTGAAGTCCTCCGCCATCTTCTCGATCTCGGCTTCGGTGGCCGGCACGAAGCCCCAGTTGTTCGCCCAGGCGTCGTTGAAGATCTCGAGGATGCTGTCGAGCTCCTCACGCATCTTGCCGGGGTCGACGTCACGGAAGCGAACCTCGGGCAACGCGTTCATCTGCTCCCAGGCGCGTTGCGCGCGCGGCGGCGGCTCGGCCACCTCGTACTTCCACGCGAGCAGATCCTTGGCTTTCTCGAATCCCGCCGCCTCGACCAGGCGGTGCTGGTAGGGGCGATGGTGCGCCATCATCAGGGCGGGCGGGGTGTCGAAGCCGTCGACCAGCATCCCGCACTCTTCGTTGATCGTGAAGTTGAAGGGGCCGCGCATGATCTTCATGCCACGCGCACGAAGCCACTTCGCGGCGGCGTCGAGGAGCGCGTCGGCCACCTCCTGGTCGTCGAGCGTGTCGAGGAAACCGAAGAAGCCCGCGTCGTCCTGGTGGATGCGCAGGTGCTCGCGATCGATCTGCGCCGAGGCGCGACCGACGAGCTTGCCGTCGCGGTAGGCCGTGAAGAGCGTGCCTTCGGCGTGCTCCCAGAGCGGGTTCTTGCCCGGCGTGAGGCGATCCTTGAGCTCCATACGCAGCGGCGGCACATAGGCGGGGTCGCCTTGGTAGACGAGATCCTGTACCGCGAGGAAAGCGGCGTAGGCGTCTTTGGAACCGAGGGCGTGCTCGCGAATCTCGACCGGCATGGCGCTCCTGCGGAGGGCGTCTGCCCTCGTCGCTGCGGGCTTTATCGCGTGTGGGCCGCAGCGTCGAGCGCTGGGAAGTCCCGTGGGTCGGCGAGGCGTTTCGCAGCGTGCCCGAGGCTCCACGCACGTCACGGATTTGACCGCGGGATCGGGCCCACTAAGGATGATTCGATGCCTTCGATCACCACGCGCACGTGGGGTCTCGCCTTCGCCCTCGCCACGCTCGTCGCGCCGGCGCTTCACGCGCAGGACGCGTCCGCCATTCGCGAGCGTCTGCAGCGTTCGTATGCCGCCCGGTCCGAGAGCGTGCCCGAAGGTGCGCTGGTCTCGATTCAGCACTTGCTCGACACCGCCGACCGCATCGAGCCGCGTTACCCCGAACAGGCGCCGCGTTGGCGCGCGCGGGCCGACCGCTACCTGCGCGAGGTCGAAGCGGGCCGCGACCCCTACCCCGCCGCGCGCGGCGAGATCGTCAACCGCGGCTACCGCTCGCCCATCTCGACGGTGCTGCAGGGCTACGCGATCTACCTCCCGCCCGATTACGACCCCTCGCGCACCTACCCGCTCTACATCGCGCTCCACGGCGGCAGCTCGAACGGCAACCTCTTCCTGGGCGTGGTGCTCGGGAACAACATGGACTGGCTGCGCTACGACGAGTTCGTCTACGACGACTTCACACCGCGCTGGACGCCCGATTGGATCGTCGTCGCGCCGACGGGCTTCGGTCAGATCCTCTGGCGCTGGATGGGTGAGCAAGACGTGCTCGACGTGATCGCCGACGTGCAGAAGCACTACGCGGTCGACGAAGACCGGGTGGTGCTCGGGGGGCTCTCGAACGGCGGCCTCGGCGCGCACGCGATCGGCACCCGCCACGCGTCGCGCTTCTCGGTGGTGCAAGCGATGGCCGGGGCGCCGAGCTGGACGCAATACCTCGGCGGCATGGGTCGCCTCCGCGGCGCCGAGCGCACCGAGGTGCTCCGCTACAGCGGTGTCCACCTGCTCGAGAGCACTTGGGGCAGCGACTACCGCTACTACCACGGGCGCAACGACCCCGGCCCGATGCGACCGCGCTACGTCGAAGAGCTCGACGCGGAGGTCGCCCGCCTCGGCGCGCCGGTGCGCGGCACCTGGTACGACGCCGGACACGACATCCTCTACCTCGTGCATCGCCACGGGCGCGTGTACGGGGGCCTCGCCGAGGAGCGCCGCGATCGTTCGCCGCGTGAGGTCCGCGTCGTCAGCGGCGACTACCGCGCGTCACGCCAGCATTGGGTCGAGATCACGCGCTTCGTCGACTACCCCGAGCTCGGTCGTGTGCGCGCGGTCGTGGACGCCGAAGGATCGCTCGCGGTCGAGACCCGCAACGTGCGTGCGTTCGCGATCGACGTGCGTGACGCGCCACTCGGCGAGAGCACGCGCATCGTGGTCGACGGGCAGACGGTGCACGACGGCCCCCGCGCGAGCCTCGGACATCGTTGGCACGTCGTGCGAGACGGCGACACGTGGCGCGCGGGCTTTCCGAACGACCCGGCGAAGAGCAAACGACCCGGTCTCGCGGGTCCGATCACCGACACCTACTACGGCCGCATGGTGCACGTGTACGGCACGCAGAAGCCGGAGCACACCGAGACGCTGCGGCGCGCGGCCGAGCGTGGCGCGCGCGGTTGGCCGCTGTGGAGCTGGGACCTTCGCCAAGAGGTGATCGCGGACACGGAGCTCACCGAGCAGACGATGCGCGAAGCGACGGTCGTGCTCTACGGCACGCAGGGCGACAACCTCGCGCTCGATCGCATCGCGGGGGCGCTCCCGATTCGCGTCGACGGCGACGCCGTCGTGATGGGAAGTCGCCGCTTCGCGGGCGCCGACGTCGGCACACGTTTCGTCTACCCGAACCCGCTCGCCCCGGAGCGCTACGTCTTGGTCTGCGCGGGCGTGACGCCGAACGCGGTGAACGCGGGCAACACGCTTCCGGAGTTCTTGCCGGACTACGTGGTCTACGACCGCCGCGGCACACCGAGCCGGCAAGACCGCGTGCAGGGGCGCAACCCGCTGCTCGCCGACGGCTATTTCGATGCGCGTTGGCGGCTCCCCGGTGCGGACGAGGGAGGTGCCGAAGAAGCGAGCTCGGAAGGCAGCGGCCCCGACCAGCTCGATGCGCCGGCCACCGAAGGGGCGGAAGAAGGAGAGCCCGAGCTCGTCATGCTGCCCGGCACGCCGCCGGTGCCGAGCCCGCCGGCGCGTCACCTCGCCCCCGCGCGCGATCCGGCGGGGCGCGCGTCACGACGCATTTGGGCGCGGGTGCCGACCTTCCTGAACTTTCGCGGCACCATCCCGAACGCGACGTGGCGCGTGGATCGACGGCACGTCTGGAGCATTCGTCCGCAAGACGAGTGCTACGAGTCGCTGCGCTCGACCGGGGTTCCGTTTCGGCCGCATCCCGATCTGAACGGCCTCGTGCCTTCGCCGGTGGAGATTCTCGGACCGGTCGACGGCGTGTGGTTTCGGATGACCCACGAAGAGGATCCCTTCGTGATGAGCTGCGAGATGGCGCATCGGCTGCCCGAGCTCGTCGCGATCTGGAAGCGCCACGGTGTGCTCGGGGTCGAGATCATGTCGAGCTGGCGCACGCATCCGTTCACGAGCTTTCATACGATGGGGCTCGCGCTCGACTTGCCGCGCTTCTGGACGGCGAGCGGATGGATGAGCGTGCTCGAGCACTACGAAGCGACACCCGAGCGCGAGACCTGCGTCGGCGCGGCACCGCGCGAAGCACGCGCTCGCGCGCTTCGAACGATGGCGTGCGAGATGGCGGATACCGGACGGCTCTCGAGCGTGCTCACGCCGAACTACAACGAAGGGCATCGCGACCACTTCCACGTCGACATTCGGCCCGACGACCCGCGCCTCTTCTTGCGCTGAGCCGACGCGGGCGCTCGCGGCGCGTACGACGACGCGTCGCGCGAGTCGTCCGCCCCTGCCGCCTCAGCGAAGCGTGAAGGTCCGTCGGAGCGTCCCGCGGACCGCCCCGCTCGCGTCGTAGGTGGTGAGGGCGAAACGTCGCTCCCCGAGCGTGGTGAAGCTCGAGCGCACCGCGAGACGCGACGAACGCACGGAGCGTGAGATCTGATCGGTCAGCTCGTAGCGGTCGTCGACGGTCACCGAGACCGCCGCGACCCCTTCCGGCGCGCGCTCGAGGCCGATCTCGTAGAGCCCCTCCCCCATCTGCTTCACGTAGACGGCGGTGCCGGCCGTCACGTCCAGGAGGCCGACGCCGAGCGCGACCTGCGTCCCGCTCGCGTCGTAGCCCTGAGCTTCGAGCTGTCGCTCGTTGCGCTCGACGTCGAAGACGTAGCTCGCCGGAAAGTTCTCGGCGGTGGCGCGGGTGGCCTCCGCGACGAGGTATCCGTCGACGACGTAGCGAACGTTCGTGACCGCCGCCGGCGCGAGCGCGCGAAGCTCGTAGCGCCCGTCGGCTTGGCGCGCCCAATACACCTCGAGGGCCGCGAAGTCGGGCTCGGGCTCCGATGCGCCGCAGCTCGCCCCGGTCGGAAAGCCCTCGCCCGGAGCGCGCGCGAGCCTGGCTTCGGTCGCGGGCCCGTAGGAGCCGTCCTCGGCGATGCGGTCTTCTGGATGGTTGCGGTTCCAGAGGCGTTGAAAGGCGAGCGTCGACAGCGCGCGAATGTCGGAGCCGCCTTGGTAATCGAAGTGCACCGGATCCGAGCTACCGAGCCAACGGAACCCTTGCGCTGACATCACGTTTCGCCACGAGGAATACGGGCTGAGGTCGACTGCCAAACCGGATTGATGGTTCGAGCCTCCCGGCGGGGCGGCGAGCCCGATGCCGCAACGTCCGGTCTGGTACCAGCGGTACAACAGGTATTGTTGCGGGAGCGTGCGCAGCGCCGAGGTGACGAACATGCCGCCGCCTCCGTTGCGGGCCGCGCGCGAGAGGGCCTCGGCCGCGGGCGTCTGCAGGTAGGGGAACGCGGCCGAACCGAGGTCGATGCCCGCGACGTCGATGCGGCTCATCAGTCCGGGGCGCATGCAGTTGAGCTCTTCGATGAGCTGCTCGGACAAACCGAAGACCGCCGTGGTGGAGCAGCGGGTGCCCACCGCTTGGCCCACGGTGAGACTCTCGTCCGTGCTCGTGACCTCCCCGAGGCTCCCCTCCTCTCCGGCGCCGAGGGGATCGGACACACAAGCGGCGAGCGAGAGCAGAAGGACGAGTCTCCAGGACGTGTGCATGCCTGGGACACTGAGCAGGGGGCGTGCCGCGTGGGCTTGCGAGCGCTGCGCGGATCGCGGCGTCGCGGTTTCACGCCGTGGCGCACGAGGAACCTCGCCGGCTCGAAGCCCAGTTCTTGGTCGCCGTGCTTTCCCGCGCGTGCAAGTGCGAGTGGGGCCCTCCGTCGCCGAATCGCTCTCCGAACGAAGTGGAACGGGGTTCACTGTCCCCGACTTGCGCAGACGCGGACGAGTGTCCGCACGAGGACACGGGCGACACGACTCCCGAGATTCTCGACGGTCCGGGCCGCCACCAAGCGCGCGCATCAATCGCAAGTCGGCGCGGCACGCCGGGTGCGAAGGGAGGTGGCATGCGCTGGACCCTCGCCCTCTTCGGGATGCTGACTTTCGGTTGTGTGAACGCCATCGGACCCGAAGGTCCGGCAGAAGAGTTCGCACCGAGCGACGGCATCCCTTCCGAGCTCACCCGTGCTCAACGCCGCGAACGCGCCGGACAGATTCGCGACGCCGCCGCCGCCAACGGCATTCGTGCGGGCTGGCTCTTGGCGGGCATCGCGGACGCCGAGACGCAGATGTCGCATTGCTGGCGTGAGCTGACGTGGGCGTGCCAAGGGCCCTACTCCGCCGACTGCGGTGGCCCGGTGGTGGCGGGTGCCGGCGACGGACCGTGCTCGATCCGTCAAGGTGGCCTCGGCATGTTCCAGTTCGACGCCGGGACCTTCGACGACACGCTGCGCCGAGAAGGCAACCGTGTGCTCTCGATCGCCGGAAACGTCGCCGCGGCCGTCGACTTCGTCGTGAACATGACGATTCAGAGCCGCTACGTCGCCGGCGTCTCCACGCGCGCCGAAGCGCTCGCGTGGCTCAACGGCGTCACGCCCGACAACGCGCGTTTCACGCCGTGGATTCAGACGGTCACGCACTACTACAACGGCTGTCTGCCGAGCTACTCGTGTTACTCGCAGCGCTTTCGACACTACCGCGACAACGCGCTGGGCGTGTGGAACGAGATGGGTGGTGCCACGTTCTGGAACGCGACCGGAGCGAGCCCGGAGCCCGCGCTTCCGAGCTTTCCCGCCATCGAGGTCTATTGGGCACGCCAAGCGGACGGGCGCTACGAGCTGCGCGCCCTCGCGCCCGAAGCGGTGGAGCGCGTGGTCTACGTGGTCGACGGCTACACGATCGGCGAGTCGACTCGGCTCGAGGGCGAGAACTTCCCGACCTCCTACGTGTTCTCGGTCGAGCGCAACGAACGGAGGCTCGAGGTTCGAGGCTACGACGCGGACAACCGTCAAGTCGGGCTCGGGGTCGGGCTGCTCGACGTGACCGCAGGGACCGGCGTGTACGTGAAACAGATGGGCGAAGGGCTCTACGAGGTCGGGCTCGAACGTGCCCCGGAAGGGGTCGCGGCCATCTCGGTCCGCGTGGACGAACGCTTCGAGCTCACGGACCAGATCACGCGCGCGTCACGCTCGGAGCGCCTCGCGGTGCGCACACGGTTTTCGACGCTCGGAGAGCGCGGCTTCGCCATCACGACGTACGACACGAGCGGCGCGGTCCGAGGGACGCTGCGCCGCTCCTTCGTGTTGCGCTGAAGGCTTCGCTCAGCGCGCTGGCGCCAGCGCGTCGGACGGCGCCGGTGCTTCCGATGCTGGCGTATCCGACGCGGGAGTATCCGACGCGGGAGTATCCGACGCGGGCGTATCCGACGCGGGCGCATCCGACGCGGGCGTGTCCGACGCCGGCACATCCGACCCCGTCTGCGGTCCGCCCGGCACCGACGACTCGGGAGCTCCGTACCCCGGAGGCGGCGTCGGCACACCGGGGTCGGCCGGCGTCGCGTCGAGGCCGAAGTTGTGCTCCGCGGCCTCACGCTGCGCGCGGAGCAACTCGACCTGTCGCCGATGCTCGATCAACGCCTCGAGCGCGCGTTGGTAGCGTGGATGGGGATCGTCGCGAAGCGCCGCCCGCAACGCCGACTCGGCCGCACGAAAATGACGTTCCACGTCGCGCTCGAGCGACACGGGATCGAAACGCCGCGCCACCGACAACACGAAGTACACCCGCGCGCGTTTCTCCGGCTCGAGCGCGGTCACGGCCTCGTCGCGCGCCAACCGTTCGAGCGCCGCCCGTCCCTCGCGCCAGCGCCCCCCGCGAAGCTCCTCCACCGCCGCCTCGACCTCCGGCAGCGGCAAACGCGGCAACGCGACGCGCACCCGCTCCTCGCGTGTGTCCACCAGCCGCACGAGCCGGTCGCCGATTCGCGAGAACGCGCGCTCTCGCATGCGATCGTAGGTGCGCCCCTCTTCCTCTACACCGAAGCTCACGCGCTGAAGCGCTCGGCCCGTCGCGCCCTCGTGCACGCTCACCCGAAGCCGCACCTCGAGCACCGGCACGTCGTACGCGCTCCGCCGCTGCCGCGTGAAACAGCCCGACGGTCCGCACACCGTCTCCGGCCGTTCGTCGTAGCGAATGGCGTTGGTCTCGCGCACCCGCGCTTCGAGGATCACGACACCCACCGCTCGACCGATGCGACCGCTCGTGCGCATCGCTTCGAGGTCGAGCGTCCGTACCCGACGCGCCTCGATTCCGCCGGCGGCGAGATGCCGCGCGAGCCGGTCCCCGAGCGCGATCGCGTCGAGCTCGTCGGCGGTCGCCACGAGCACGCTCGGAAAGGTGCGAAGCGGCACCGTCGCCGGCGTCGTGACGCGGGCCTCGAGGGTCGGTCCCCCACATCCGAGCGAGCACGCGATGACGACGAGCCAACCCGCGAGTCGCGCCGTCACGATCGTCCTCGGCGAAGGCATGTTCATTCGGCGCGCTTGGCCTCCTGCCAGAGCACGTCGAGCTTCTCGGCGTCGAGCGCACGAAGCTCCGTCCCGGCCGCCTCGGCCGCGAGCTCGGCGCGCCGAAACCGACCGGAGAAACGATCGAGCGCACGACGCAGCGCGGCCTCGGGGTCGACGCCGAGCTTTCGACCGAAGCTCGCGAGCGCGAAGAGCAAATCCCCGAGCTCGGCCTCGATGCGCTCCGACACTCCACTCGCGACCGCTTCGTCGAGCTCGGCGAGCTCCTCGTCGACCTTCGCACGCACGCCCGCCGCGTCGGGCCAATCGAAGCCGTGCGCCGCGGCCTTCTCCCCGACGCGCCACGCGCGCAACAACGCCGGGAGCGAGACGGGCACGCCCCCGAGGGCGCCGCGACTCTTCTTCTCCTTCGACTTCTGGGCCTCCCAGCGCGCGAGCGCTTCGGCGCCTCCGCCGCTCGGCTTCTCGTCGCCGAACACCCACGGGTGACGACGGACCATCTTGTCGGCGATGCCGCTCACCACGTCGTCGATGCCGAACCAACGCTTCGCGCTCGCGAGCTCCGAGAGGAACACGACCTGGAAGAGCAGGTCGCCGAGCTCCTCACGCAGCGGCTCGGCCTCGCCGCGGTCGATGGCCTCGACGACCTCGTGCGCCTCCTCGACGACGTAGGGTCGCAGCGTGTCCAGCGTCTGCTCTTTGTCCCAAGGGCAGCCTTCGGGACCGAGGAGGGTCCGCATCACGTCGACCAGCTTCGGAAGGCTGGCACCGTCTTCGCTCATGAGGCGCATGGTGTCGCAACGTCGGCGGCGACCCAAGCCGAAGGCTTCAGCCGTGCGACACGGAGCGTGCGTAGCGACCGCGGACCAAGAGAGGCTCGCCGTCGACCACCACGTCGAGGCGCCGGCCGAGGGCCGCGACCATCGACGAGGCGCTCCACCCGGCTCCGGTGTGCTCCGGGCAGCTGTACCCGAGCACGAGGTGCAACCCCGGCATCTTCAGGTCCTGAAGCATCGCGCCAATCGGCGTGAGCACGTTCAGGTTGGTCCCGAACGCGACTTGCCCGAGGCGACGCCCCTGCGGGTCGGCGTCGGCGGCGCGCCAGATCGCTTCCGCGTCGGGGCCCTCCACTTCCACGAGCGAGCCGCGATGGAAACGGAGAACGTGCGGCGCACGGATCGCCGTTCCGTCGTGCAACCACACCCCTCCGTCGGCGCGGTAGGCGCCCTCGGCTCGTGCGGGACACGTGACGACCTCGCCACCGGGCAGGTTCGAAAACCCCGGCTTGCGCAGCCATCCGCTGCCGTTGTGCCAACGCGCGGAGTCGTCGAGATCGACCCGAAGCGTGCAGCCCAACCCGGAGTCGACGTCGATGCGGCGTGCCCGCGCCAGGCGTTGCCGGAGTCGTTCGCCGACCTGGTGCACCTCGCTCCAATCGGAACGAAGGCTCTGCCGCATCATCGCCTCGGACACCCCGACCATGTGCGCGTGACGTCGGCGGCCGGGCAGCGTGCAGACCCGGCGTCGGAACTCGGCGTCGAGACCCCCGACGGTGCCCACCATGACCGAACCGTCCGCTTCGGCGAGGTGGGACTCGAGCCGGCCGCGAAACGGAAGCGATCGCGAGATCGCCATGTCCACGAGGTACGTCCGGGTCTCGAGTCCGAGCTCCACCGCGGCGGCGAGCAACGCGCGCCCGAACGACTCGCAACCGACTTCGACCACGAGGACGACGAGCTGCCCGCTCGACAAACCGAGGGCGTTCTCCAAGACCGCGCGCGCAGGATCGGCCAACGAGAGGTCAGGCGGGTACGCCGCCAGATGCGTCTCGGCATCCTGGCTGACCGTGATGCTGTCGCGGCGAACGCGCTGCGAGCGGCGCTCCCCGCTCGAGATCAGGTCGGCGCCCGCCTCCTTTTCCCGCTCCGCTCCCATGGGCGAACCCTATCGCGAATTTGATTCACGACAGAAGAGGGAAAGACACCGATTCTTTCGAAGAAAAACGGTCGTGAGACCTCGAAACTCCGGGATCTCACGAAAATGCCGCTCTCACAAAAACTCCCCGAAGTGGGGCATTCCACGACAAGCACGACCACCGAACGTGGCTCAACCCATGTCGCCGCCGAAGATCCGCTTCTCGAGGAGGTCGGCGTAGTCGGACACCTGGTAGACGAGCGCCGCGATGTCCGCGTCTCGCACACGCGCCAGCGGCAAGAAACCCTGCGTGACGATGCGCGGCATCTCCTTCTCACCAGCGACCAAGTGGACGCGCGCGTAGCGGTTGCGGTCGATGCCGGCCAAGAGCATCGGCAGATCCACCACGTTGGAGAGCTCGCCGACGTCGCATTCGACGCCGAGCAAGAGCTCACCCTCGCAATACGCTTCCATGCCGTCGAGCACGAAGATCTTCGCTTTGTGCCAGCGCTTGCGGCCCTGGGCTTCCTGGCCGAGTGGGACGTCCATCTCGACGCAATGCGCCGGATCGCGCGAGGGCGTGATGCGCGCGCTCAACATCGCCACGACCCCGTCCAGGCGGCTGCTGAGGTCCGCGCTGCGCCCGACGCCCGCCGCGGGCGCCAGCGGCGAATGACGCACCTCGACCTCGGCGGGAACCGGGGCGTCGCCGAGCAAGTAGCGACGAATGAGATCGTCGAGATCGTTCTCGGTGGCTTCGTCCGCAGTGAGGAAGTCGACTGCGCGATCGATGGTGACGGGACGCCCCCAACCCACCACGAGCGGACGTCCGCCGAGCGCCTTTCGCCACGTCCGCGAGGTCGCGCCGGTGTAGCAAGCCGCGAAGACCATCAGCTTCAGACCGGGATGCACGCTCGCCGGATCGACCTCGCTCGGCGCGACCTTTCCGCCGTCGCAGGTCTCGACCGCGCCGTCTTCGTGGCCGTGCGCGAGCCAGAACACGCCCGCCGGCGCCAAGCCCGGCGCGTCGGGCGCGTTGCCCTGGATGGCGCCGAGGAAGTCCTCCCGCACGGCTTCTTCGTCGACGACGACCGTGAAGCCCGCTTGGCGCAAGACCTCGACGTCGTCGTCGATGTGCTCGCGTGCCTTCGCGAAGAGCATCCGATCGTTGGGCGAGTGAATCTTCAACCCGAAGAGGAACGAGAAGACACGGCCGTCGCCGATGCCCGAGGCCAACGGCGGCAACACCCAACGCTTGTCGGGGTTGTCGGCCCGCCGTCCTTCCGACCATGCCTTGATCGGCTTCGCGCCGCCCCACCCTTCCGGCATCACGGGCGGTCCCTTCGGAGGTGAGGGCGGCTCGGGGGCCGGCACTGCAGCCGCCGGCGGAGCCGCTGGAGGTGTGGCCGGCGCTGCGGCCGGCGCGTCGAGGGCTCCGGGCGCGGGTGCGCCGTCGGGCTTCTTGCTCCACGTCGTCATCGAATCCCTCCTGCTCGCGATCGGCTACGCCCGTCGCGCCCCAGTCTTCCTTGCCGAATCGCACCCACGACTCCCGAGCGCAGACCACAAACACGCGAGCCCCTCGCGTAGACGAGGGGCCCGGGCGTTCCTGGCGCTCGCGCGCTCGGAACGAAGCTCAGAACTGGTCCGCCCCTCCGGCGAACTCTTGTTCGAGCTTGTCCGCCGTGCTGGCGACGACGTGCAGCGGGAGCTCGAACTCCTCGATGTCCATCGTGCCCATCTGCACGCTGTAGCGGACGATGTAGATTTCACCGTCGAGCGCGAGCGCACCGACGGCGAACTGGTAGTTCTTCCGTAGGGCGACCTCGGGTGACATCTGACTGAGCTTGCAGGCGGCGCTGGCGAAATCGCACCACTCGCGGTTCATGGCTTCGAACTTCGAGACGATCACCGCCTGCAGACGTCGGTTCTCGTACTCGAAGACGAGCTTGAAGCTGTTCTCACGGTCGTCCGCGAGCTTGTACTTCGAGCGTGCAAATTCCTGGACTTCGGCCCACGTCGGCATGTGCTTGACCCCCTTGATCGGTTCGGGAGCCTGGAGGCTATCAACAGCGAGCCACCGGCTTCAATAGTGCTCGTCACGTGGGCGAACGACGCTCGAAAGACGTTCCCGTTCCCGGACGACGGCGAGGAGAAACGCCACGCAGCGCGCCCCGACGGCGACAGGTCGACCCGACGAAGCCTCGCTCAATACCGCGTGGGCTCGGTGAAGGTCGTGTCCTCCACCAGGTACTGCACACGGCGTCCGTCGCGGTTGAGCACACAATCGCCGCTCGCGAGAAGGCGACGAAGCGCGAGCTGCGCGGTGCGCACGCTCACGTCCAGCTCCTGCGCGGCTTGGCGCGTGGTGATGCCACCGTGGCGAGCGATCACACGAAGCAGGCGATCTTCGACGTGCTCCACGCAGCGAGGATCGGGGAGCACCAGGCCGCCGTGCGGCTCGAGGCGAAGCCGGCCCGCGTGCCGATGCACCGTCGCGGCCTCCTCGACGCGCGCCCGCATGCGGTGGACGAGCACGTCGAGAATGCCCGCGTGCAGCGCGGAGACGAACTCGAACTCGTACGCCTTCTCGAAGAGTGTCGCGTCCGAGAGGCCCTCTTCGCCCGCGAGCGCCAACGCGGCGATCGCGGTGTCCACGCGGCCTCGGCGAAGACGCGTGCGCTCGAGCCGCACGAGCGAGGGATCGTCGCCGAGCAAGGGCACCGCCACACGGAGGATGCGGCGCGGCACGGCCCCGGGTCGGCACACCACGCTCGCGATCGTCGAGTCCGCGGGGCCGTCCGGTGGACCGACGATCCCGTGCAGACCTGCGGGCGTCTCGTCCACGTCACCGCGCGCCCACGCCTGCACGTTGGCGGGCAACGCCTCGAGCGCGACGTCTGGATCGAGCGCCGCCGCCAACGCCGCGGCTTCCGTGGCCATGTCGGCGAACCCGCCCACCTCGACGAGCACGACGTCCCGGGCGCCGTCCGCAGCCGCCCGATCGCCCGAGTGGGCGCCGGCCAACCAGCGCAGCAGCCCACGGGCGGCGCGCGTCGAGGGACGGTCCGGCGCATCCGCCAAGCCGAGATCCACGTCCGGACCGCGCTCGGCGGCCGGGCGCCAACCCGCGAGCGATCGCTCCCAACGCAGCCAGCCTTGCCAGACCGGCGGCGCCAGCGGGCCGATCGACGCGAGGATACGCGTGGCGAGGTGCGGACGGCCGCCGCGACGGCGAACCCGCGCGAGCACCAAGCTCGCCAGAATGCGTTCGGCGCGAAGCCCTTCGGTGCGCGCCATGCGCGAGGCGCGACGCGCCATGCCGGTGGCCGCCTCGACGTCGCCGAGGGTCAGTGACGCCATCGCGCGGAGCAGCGTCGCGTCGATCACGAGCGACGCGTCTTGGGCCTGCGCGCCCTCGGCGTAGAGCGCCTTGCCCTCCGCCTCGAGCCCCGTGACGTCGCCGCGCAGCAAGCGCCCCCACGACTCGGCGCGGCGAAGCGTCCGCTCGGCCGCGACGTCGTCCTTCGCGAGCTCGGCGTGAATCGCACGAAGGGCCACGAGGGCGGGCTCGTCCCAGGTCACCAGCGCCGCGCGCTCGGCGTGCGCACACGCGAGTGCTGCCGCAGCCCGAGCGGGCGCGACCTCCGATCGGAAGCGCGCGATCTCGTCCGGCGTCGGCACCGCGGAGCCTGGCTCCACCAGGGCGCGAGCCGCTCGATCGCGATCGTCCACGCCGCGGCGAGCGGTCCTTCCGCCGCTTTGAGCGAAGCCCACGGGCTCTCCAGGCCGCGGAACGCGCCTCGACAAACTGCCTCGTGTAGCTCTCGTCCCGTGGTCTCGACGTCCATGGCCCTCACCGGGTGCGCGCGTAGAGGGTACAGTATCGCCGATGGCGCAGAGTCGTGGATATCGACACTTGCTCGAGCTGGCCAGCGGAGGGGTCGGCACGGTGCATGTCGCGATCCGTCGGGACGACCCGGAGCGAACGTTGGTCGCGGTCAAACGGCTGCACGCGAACCTTCGCGACGACCCCCGCGCCCGCCGCACGCTGACGGCGGAGGCCGAGCTCGCGGGCGGCGTCAAACATCCGAACGTCCTGCGGGTGCTCGAGACCGGCGAGGACTCCGACGGCCCCTACCTCGCGATGGAGTACGTCGAAGGCTGCTCGCTCGCGCAGCTCGTGGCGCACGTCCGCGCCGCCGACGAAGAGGTGCCGCTGCAGATCGCCGTCGACATCGCGCGGCAGATGGCGCTCGGCCTCCACGCGATTCACGAGCAGGTGGGTGGCTTGATGGTCGTGCACCGGGACGTGTCGCCGCAGAACGTGCTCATCGGCTACGAGGGCACCGTTCGGGTGGCGGACTTCGGCATCGCCAAACCGCTCAACCCGCTCGAGGACGTCACGAGCGACACCTCGACCGGGCTGCTCAAGGGCAAGGTCGGGTACATGGCGCCGGAGCAGCTTCGCTTCGAGACGCCAGACCGTCGCGCGGATCTCTTCGCGCTCGGCGTGGTGCTCTGGGAGCTGCTCGCGGGTCGCCGGCTCTACCACGGCCACGACGGTACCGAGGGTGCGCGACGCATCCTTCACGAACCGCCGCCCGACATCGGCGACGAACGTGAGGACGCGCCGCCCGAGATCGTGCAAGTGCTCTTCGAGCTGCTCGCGAAGAGCCGCCGCGCGCCCGCCGACCGCCGCGGTGGTCGCCGACCGACTGCGGGTGTGCGGCGAGCTCTTGGCCGCCGAAGAGGGCCCGGTGCACGTCGGTGACTACACGGGCTCGTTCTTCGAGCGCGAGCGAGGCCAACGACGCGCGACGATCGCGCGCGCGCTCGAGCGTTCGCAGGCGCTCGATCTCGGCGCGCGAGTTCGGCGACGCGGCGCCCGAGCCGAAGCGCCGCGATTGGCACGTCAAAGGCGCCGCGATCAAAGCGAGCCTCGAGTACCTGCAAGCCGCGTACGGCGCGGAGGGTCTAGAAGGTGCTGCGCGAGTGTCCGGCGCAGGTTCAGGCGGCGCTCGGCAGCGCGGTATTGCTCTCGAGCTGGTACGAGGGCGACGTCATGGTCGAGCTGACGGAGGTCGCGCAGCGTCTCTTCGGCGCGACGACCGCACGCATTTGGCCATCCGCATCGGCGCCGCGAGCGCGGACTTCGCGTTCGGCGACGGCGGCCCGTACGAGGTCTTCCGCCGCCAAGGGATTCGCGAGGGCGTGCGACCGCTCTTGCTCGCGTCGGCCGAGATCTACCGCCTCTACTACGACGTCGGCAGCTGGTCGGTCGAAGAGGTCACCGACACCGCGAGCGTGATCCGGATCACCGAGGGCGCCGTGTTCCCGCAGGCCATCGCGGATCGCATCCAGGGCTACCTCAAGCGCACGCTGGAGCTCATCGGCTGCGAGGACGTCGTGGTCACCACGCTCGTCGACGGAGACGACCTGCTCTACTCGTCGCGTTGGCGGGATCCGGTCGGCGGCTCCGGCGAATCTCGCGCCCGCCGATGATGACGCCGTCCAGCGGGTTCACGCGCAAGAGCTGAGCAGGCTGTCGCGCGCGGGCCGTTCGCCGTCTCGAGCCAAGCGCGTTCGTCAGCTCGTCGCGCTCAGCGCAGGCCGTGGCGACGCAGGATGCGATGCAGGTACGGACGCGCCAGCCCCGCCGCGCGGCTGCCGCGGAGACGTTGCCGTCGTGAAGCTCGAGCAGCGCTGCCGCGTAGTCGCGCTCGAAACGCGCGAGCGCGTCGGTTCGGGCGTCGGCGTAGGAAGCCGCGCGTCGACCCGCGCGGAATCGGCCGAGGGCGCCTCGGCCTGCGCGAAGGGCTGCACGTCGCCGAGCACCACGCAGCGCTCGAGGTAGTGCGAAGCTCGCGCACGTTCCCGGGCCAGCGGCTCCGGCTCAGCGCCGCGAGCAGCTCGGGCGTGAGCACCGTCGCGAGCTCCACGTCGCCGAGGCCCATGCGCCGCAACAACACGTCCGCGAGCATCGGAAGGTCTTCGAGGCGCTCCCGCAGCGGCGGGATTCGCGCGTGCACGACGGCGAGGCGGTAGAAGAGGTCCTCGCGAAAACGCCCTGCCGTGACCTCTTCGCGAAGGTCGCGGTGCGTCGCGGCGACCAGACGCACGTCCACGCCGATCGTACGCGTGCTGCCGAGGCGTCGAACCTCGCGTTGCTCGAGCACCCGCACAGCGCGGGCTGCATGTCGGGCCGAAGCTCCCGAGCTCGTCGAGGAAGAGCGTGCCGCCGTGCGCTTCTTCGAAGAGCCCGGACTTGCTCTTGTTCGCGCCGGTGAACGCGCCGCGCTCGTAGCCGAAGAGCTCGGCTTCGAGCAGGTTCGGAGGCAAGGCGCTGCAGTCGAGCACCACGAAGGGCCTTCGCGTCGAAGGCTCGCGTCGTGAATCGACTGCGCGGCTTCTTCCTTGCCGGTGCCGGTCTCGCCTTCGAGCAGGATGGTCGAGTCGGTCGGCGCGGCGAGCTCGAGGACGGCGAAGAGGCACGCATCGAAGGCGACGCGCCGTAGAGGAGCCGAACCCTTCGCTCTCGCTCAACGGGATGCGGTTCTTGCCGCCGAGCAGCTCGAAACGCAGCAGCGTCTTGCCGACGCGCAAGGTCGCGCCGTGCTCCACCCACGCGGAGTCGACGCGCACGCCGTCCACGAGCGTGCCGTTGCGGCTCCGAGATCGCGCACTTGCACGCCGCGCGAGTGCACCCGCAGCTCGCAGTGGAAACGCGACACGCGCGCGTCCTCGAGGCGCACGTCGTTGCCGGGGTGCACGCCGACGCCGATGCGTTCGCCGGTCGACTCGAAGCGTGTCCCCGCGTCGGGTCCGCTGGCGACCACGAGCGCGAAACGTGGCACGTCGAAGGTACCAGGCGTCGCGACGAAGGTGTCTTCGCGCGTCTTGAAGTCGGGGTCGTTCCAGCTCGAGCTCAAGGGAGCGCGAGCCTATCACGCACCGGCGTGCATCGGACGCACCGCTCCTTTGCATGCGCGGAGGACGTTCACCCCCGCACGGCCGGGGCGGCTAGAGCGAGACGAAGAGCTGCGTCAGGAGCGCGTCCGCGAGCAGGATGGTGATCGACACCACCACGACCGCCCGCGTCGTCGAGCGGCCGACGCCTTCGGTGCCGCCGCGGGTGCTCATGCCGAAGTGGCATCCGAGGATCGAGATGAGAAAGCCGAAGACGGGCGTCTTCGAGAGGCCGCTGACGTAGTCCTGCATCGTCACGCCGTCGAGCGCGGCGGCGACGAACTGCGGAGGCGAGATGCCGTAGCTGTTCGAGGCGATGAAACACGACGCCGACAAGCCGAGCAGCAGCGCGATCATCGCGATGAGCGGCATGATGATCACGCTGGCCATCACGCGTGGCACCACCAGCTTTCGAATCGGGTCGGCGCCGAGCGCGCGAATCGCGTCGATCTGCTCGGTCACGGACATGGAACCGAGCTCGGCCGCCATGCCCGCCGCGATGCGGCTGCCGACGACCAACGACGTCAGCGCGGGCGCGAGCTCGCGGGCCTCGCTGATCGCGATGACCTTTCCGAGCGCTTCTTTCGCGCCGTACTTCTCCATGAAGAAGCCGAACTGAATCGACATGACCATGCCGACGAAGATCGCGGTCGCGCCGGCGATGGCCATGCTGCGCACGCCGAGCTGCTCGACCTGGTAGACGAAGGTGCGGGCCTCGAAGCGTGTCGTGAAGAGCACGCGGAAGAAGCGCCCTCCGAGCGTCGCCACTTGGCCGATCTGCTCGATCCAGCCACGAAACCCGAGTCGTTCGGAAGTGCCGCTCATCGGGTCTCGAAGCTCTGCAAGACGGTCTCGTAGCTGGCGCGCGCCTGGGCGAAACGTTCGCCAGGCGGAGCGACCAGCGCGAAGTCGTAGACGCAGCCGTTCTTCTTCACGACGTGCAGCAAGAGCTCTCGGGGCACCCCGTCGAGCTTGGCGACGACGTGCGTTCGGAGCGCCTCGCGACCGTCGACCGGCACCAAGTTCTGCTCGACGATCTCACGCTCGGTGAATCCGACCAGCAGGTGGTTGGTCAGCGCGACGAGGGGAATGTCGAGGGAAGGATCGCAATCGCCGTTGACCTGCAGCACGGCACCGGCGTCGTCGTGGGCCCACGCGAGATCGTTGGTGCGCGCGACGGAGATGGCGCGCCACCCGTCCGGCGGGCGCACGGCGAAGTGGACGGGGCCGTCACGAAACTCCCCGCCCTCGTAGCGAGCTCCCCCACCACAGGCGAGCATCGAAACGGCCACGAGGCAGAGGGTCCAGCGCATGCGGTCGCGAGGTTAGCAGCCAGGGCCGCCAATCCAAGCGGCGTCGGACGCGGGTGCGCGAGGCACCGTGTCAGGCCGCCGCCGTCGGGGGCACGAGCCCCGTCGACGGTCCGATCCATGGCGACAGGGACCGATGGCGCAGAGTATCCTCGTCTCCGTGACGGCCTATGCCCGAGGGGATGCACGTCCTCGACCGTTTGCGGGACGAGGGCCGCCTCGCCGACGATCAGTACCAATCCGCGATCACCCATGCGCGCACGAGGCGGAGCGCGGCTCGAAGACGCGTTGGTGCAGGTCGGAGCGATCCCGAGCACGACCTCCTCACACGCATGGCGAGCTGGTACGGCACGCAGTTCGTCGGAACCGAGCGACTCGCGCGCGCCACCGTCGATCCGCACGCGCTCCAGCTCGTCCCCAAACGACTGGCCGAGCGGCTTCGCATCTGCCCGGTGCTGTGGAACGCACGCTCGCGAACGTTGGCGGTCGTGGCCATCGACCTGACGCGCGACGACGTCGCCAAGCAGGTTCAAATGGTCGCGGCGGACCTTCGAAAGGTCACCGTGCTCGTCGCGCGGCCCGCGGCCATCGAGGCGAGCATCCGCAAACACTACGACTGCGACCCACGCGCCTTCGCCCTCCTGCTTCGAAGCGCTGGCACCCCGAGCCCCGGCTTCGACGGCAACGGCATGGGCGGCGGCGGCTTCGGTGACCTTCCCGGCTTCGGCGACTCGGATGCCGGCGGTGGTTTCGGCGGTGGTGGTTTCGGCGGCGGTGGTTTCTGGCGGCGGTGGTTTCGGCGGTGCAGGCGATGGCTTCGGCGGAGCCGGTGGTTTCGGCGGCGGCGGGTTCGACGGCGCCATGGACTTCGGGGGCGGAGGTCTGGACGTCGGCTTCGGGACCTCGGCGCTCCAAAGCCGGCCCAGCGTCCTCCGTGCCCAAACCGGCGCCGACGCCGTCGATCACGATCGACGCTCCTGACATCGCGGCCGACCTTCGCAAACCTCCCTCGTCGCTCCCCGCCGTCGCGCCGACCCCTCGTCAGAGCGTGCTTCCGCCTCCCACGCGCGAAGTGCCGACCACCGTCCCGGAGAAGATGTACTTGAGACGCTCGCGGTGCTCGTCGCGTTGCTCGAAAGCGCGAACGCGGGAGTGCGCGGTCACTGGCGCGGGTGGCGCGCCTTGCCTGGAAGATGGGGAGAACGTGTCGGCCTCGCCCAAGACGCGCTCTTCGCGCTCACCCTCGCCGCACACGTGCACGACCTCGGCAAAACGGGCAGCTATCACCACGCCGCTGAACGTGGCGCGCCACGAGGGGCACCGACACCAGGCGCAGAAGGCCTACCTGACGCCGGTGCGGCTTTCGAAGCGGCCTCGCTCCCGAAAGACACCTTCTCCGCGCTTCGCCATCTCTACGAGCGCTGGGACGGCAAGGGCTTCCCGGACGAGATGCACGGCAAGGAGATCCTGATGGGGCGCGTATCCTCGCCGTCGTCGAGACCTTCTGACCTGACGAGCCACGCGAAGAACTCCCTACTGCCGCCAGCTCACGCCTGCCGAGGCGTGCTCGGTCGTCGAAGGGCTCTCAAGGAGCTCTTCGATCCCACGCTCGCCGCGGTGCTCAAGCAGGTCGAGTGGCGACGCGCCCGTCAACGCCTCTTGGCCGACCGCCGCACCGTCTTGCTCGTCGATCCTGACCCGAAGAGACCGCGGTGCTCGACATGCGCTTCGGCGCGGCGGGCTTCGAGGTCGTCGTCGCCCGAGAGGCCTCGAGGCGATGGCGATGCTCGGCGGCGAGCTCCGTCGACCTCGTCGTGACGGAGGTCGATCTGGGCGAGCGCGACGGCTTCACGCTGCCGGAGAAGATGCGCAGCGCCGACCACACGATGCCGGTGGTCTTCCTGACGCGCCGCAGCGAAGGCGCCAGCGTCGATCGGTGGCTTCGAGCTCGGCGCGGCCGACTACGTGGTCAAGCCCGCCTCCCCTGACGTCGTCGTCGCCAAGGCGCGCCAGATTCTCTCCTGAGCGCAGGAGCCGACCGCCAGCCGAGGGTCAGCGGATCGCTCACCGAGATGTCACTCCCCGACGTCATCCAGATCCTCTCGAACGGTCGCAAGACGGTCGCCTCACGCTTCGCTCCGCAGGCAAGACGGGCGAGATCAGCTTCGGCGACGGCGCGATCTGGGATGCGCGCTTCGGAGGACTCGAAGGCGAGAGCGCGTTCTACGCCTTGGTCGCGCTCCAGGCCGGTGACTTCCGCCTCGACCCGCGCACGTGCCCAAGGAACGCAAGATTCAGCACTCGACCGAGTCGCTCTTGCTCGAAGGCATGCGTCGTTTGACGAAGCTGGGCGCTGAGCCTCGCCCGTGGCTTTCGCGGGTGCTCTCGCCTGAGATGCACGGGTGCGAGCGGTGCCGCATGCTTGGGTTATCCTTCGACCATGCGCTTCGCCTCCTTCGCGCTTCGTCCTCGCGGGCTGCGGGCTCCGTTGGACTTGTCTCTTCCTGACCCTGCGCGGCGATGGCGCGGTGAGCTTGGACGGCGGGATGTCGGACGGCGCTTTCGACAGTGCGTTCGACGGCGCGATGCGCGACGGATCCGTCGACGGCTCGATCGACGCCGAAGTCGACGCCTTCATGGTTCCGGACGCGGGCATGTGCGCCGCCCTCGAGGATTGTCTCGATCGCCCCGAAGCGGCGCAGCGACGACATGCACGCCGTGGGCGTGCATCGACGGCTTCTGCGTCGAGAACGACTACGACGGCGACGGCGTCGGTCCTGGCTGCGAGAACGAGCTCGACTGCGACGACTTCGACCCCGCGATTGGATTGACGGCGAGGTCGCGTGCCCGCCCGAGCTCTCGCAACCTGGCGTTCGCGGCGCGTCCGCCTACCGCGTCTGCACGGCCGGCGTCTTGGCTGACCGCTGCGAGGGCTTCTCGGCGGCCTCGGCGGAGGTCTGCAACGGCGAAGACGACGACTGCGACGGCGTGGTCGACGACGGAGTGCCGAGCGAGACCTTCGGCGCGGGCCGTTGTGCCACGACCCTCACCTGCGTCGACGGCGCGTGGAACGCGTCGGCCGCGATGCCTGCGCCCACGGAGCTCTGCACCGCCGGCTCGATCGGTGTCGACGACGACTGCGACGGCGCGATCGACGAGACCTGCGCTGCCCCGACGATTGCGTCTACGTGCGCTTTGGCGCCGCGGCGGAAGGCGCCGGCACCGCGGCCTCTCCTGTGCCCTCTCTGGCGACCGCGTTCGACCTCGCGACCGAAGCGGGCGTCTCCAACATCTGCTTGTTCGCGGGAAGCGGCATGGCTGCCGACGCATGCGAGACCCGCACGTATCGAATGCCGACCGTCGAGGTCGGGCGCTCCTTCACCGTGATCGGTGGGCTTCGCGCCGACGCGATGGGCGCGGTGTCAGCTGCGCGACGGACCGGAGGCCACGCACCTCGTGGCGCTGAACGCGAGCGGCATCGCGATCCCCGCGGGCGTCACGCTCACCTTGCGTGACCTCGTGGTCGATCACCCCAGCGGGTCCACGACCGTGTTCGCGCTCGACGTCCGCAACGGTGGCGCGCTGGCGATCCACAACGTTCGCGTGCGCGGCTCTGACTCTGCCGGTGCGGCGAGCGTACGTCGCGGCATTCGCGTCCAAGGAGGCACGCTCGACGCGACGGCGAGCCGCATCGAAGCGGGTCCGGGAACGACGACCTACGCGATCGATGCCATCGGCTCGACGGTACGTCTGCTCTCGGGCTGCGGGGCTCCTGCTGTTCTCGTGTGCGGACTTGAACCATGGCGTGGGTGTCGACCTGAGGCGGCGTCGCGCTGCGCATGTCCGGCGGCCGGTTGCTCGTCGACGGTGTCGCGTTCTGCACCGACCAGGCGTCGGCGGGTCTGCAGGTGGAGAACGCGGCCGACGCGGTCGTCGTGCGTCGCTCTTCGAGATGGGCCTGCAGCTGCCGAGCGAAGCCGCCGCGGTCGCGATCGACGCCTGCCGCAGCTTCTGGATGCACGGCTCGCGGGTGAAGATGTCCGCGTCGAACAACCCGGACGGCTACGACTCGCTTCGTCGGGATCGACGTCGTCAGCTGCCCCGCCCTGCTCACCGAGAACGTCGTCGAGGGGCTTCGCACCTTCTTCGCGCCGGAGATCAGCTTCGCGGCGGCGGCGAGCTGCACCGAAGGCGAGTGTGTGTTCTTGGGCAATCAGCTCACGGGGCGCTCACCGGAGGCGCGAGCTACACCGAAGCGGTCGGTCTGTGGTGCGAGGGGATGCGCGCACCTCGCACGCAACACGATCCTCGGCTCCAGCGTCCGTACGCCGCGGACCACCGGCCTCGAGCTTCTGGACTCGGATGCGACGACGACGCGAAACCGGGTGCTCGGCGGTTGCGGCGAAATCGTGCTCGGCGCCTTGGTCACCGGCGGTAACCCCGCCTTCGAGCAACGAGTTCGTCGGGCACAGCTGTTCCTCCAGCAACGCGGGCTTCGTCTCGGCCCTCGCGGTGGAGGGACGCTCGGGCGCGAGCTTCGCGAGCAACGGCAACAGCTACGCGGCCGGTCCTGTCACCTCCTCTGCGTGCACCGCCTCGGCCCTGTCGCTCAGGAGCTCGTCGCGTTTCGGCCCTTCGTCAACGACGCGTTCTTCAACAACGGGTGCGCGACGTCCAGGGCGGTGTTGGTGGAAGACCGCGCCCCGGCCGTCTTCCTCGTTCGCGGGCTTGGTCGGCACCTACTACGAGAGCCCTGGCGACCTCTCGTTCGCGACCTCGACGGCGCTGGAAGGCGCTTACCCGCTCTTCACCCATACCGTGTTCACCAACGCGCCCGGCCTCGTGGCCCGGCGACCTCGCTCCAGATTCGTGCGAGCTCGCCCTTCGCCGGCGCGGGCACACGGCTCGGCGCACCGCGACTCGATTACGGGGACGGTACGTCCGAGGCCCCCGTCGATCGGCGCTTGGGAGCCTTTGAACCCTTTCGCGACGATCCGAAAGCACGTTTCGGGGAAAACCCTCACGCGAAGTCGTTTCGGCTTCCGCTTTCGCCGCTTCCGCCGATAATCCACCCGCGGCGCTGGGGAGCGTCGACTGGGAGCGAGACGATGGGGAAACGACTGGGGTTGGTCGCGTGTTTGGTGTGCGCTCGCAGCGACGGGCTCACGAGCCGAAGCGCAGTTCGGGCCACAGCCACCACATCAGCTCTTCTACCAGAGCACCACCGTCGCTCGACTCAACCCGCTGGGCCTCATCTCGTTCTTCCAGATGGGCTACCGGAAGCGGCTCCCACCTGAGCAACTCGGTCTTCGTTCGCGACAACTACTTCGGCATCGGCGTGACGGGCTCGGCGAGCCCCGCGTTCGGCCGCGGCGGTCTGCTCGTCGAGCTTCCAGCCGGTTCCCTTCTGTCCGCCTCTGGGCGAGCTACGAAGCGGTCGGCTACTTCGGCACCTTCGACTTCCTGCCCTCGTTCCAGAACGCCGACGGCGCCAACTGGTCGGACTCGGCGCTGGGTGACGCCTCCGACGCGGGCGGAACTACCTGACCACGGGCACGCAGCTGACCGTCAGCGGCACCCTGCAGGCCCGTGTCGGTCCCGCTGTGCTTCGCAGCGTGCTTCGGGCGACGCGACCGATTACGACCTGCGACGCGACGACGAGGTCTTCTACGACGTCTTCTACGACATCCTGATGGCAACCGCGGGTGGATGACCACGAACGATCTCGACGCGTTCTACATCCACCAGGATCGTTGGACGGTCGGCGTGCGCTACACCTGGTCGCGTTCCTACGCCCGACCGGGTCTTCAGCGATCCGATGAACCCGGGCAACGACGTGGTCACCCACCGCCTCGGCCCCCGTGCTCGTCTACACGTTCTTCCAGAAGTACAAGGCGCGCTACAACGGCCTGTCGATCCTCTTCGCGGTGAACTGGTGGCTCAGCACCCGTACCGCACCGGACAGGACGTGAGCCAAGCGTTCCCCTACGTGCTGCTCGGATTCAGCTTCCAGGGCGACTTTGCTCGCGCCGCCCAGCCGGGACGACGACGACTGACCGGATCGATTGGGATTCGACTCCGATGGCCCTGCTTCGGCGGGGCCGTCTCGTTTGGGCCGCGGTTCGCGAGCGGTCGCGTCAGTCGTGCGGCTTCTTCGCGTCGAACGCCGCCTTCTGCGCCGCGCTCGCTTCGGTCTGATGCTTCGCCTTCCACTCCGCGTAGGGCATGCCGTAGACGATCTCGCGGGCCTCGGCGTCCTCGAGGGTGACCCCCTGTTCGGCGGCGGCCTCGCGGTACCAACGGAGAGGCAGTTCCGGCAGAACCCCGCCAGGTTCATCAGGTCGATGTTCTGCACGTCCGTTCGGTCCTGCAGGTGGTCCAAGAGACGGCGGAGGGTGGCCGCTTGATGCGCAAACGAGTGAGCTCGTCCATGTCAGCGTCATCGAGGACGAACGTCCCCGCGTCAAGCGCCGGCATGCCGGAGCGGTCCTCACCGAAGAGCTCCGCGTCACGAGCTCGGCGTCACGAGCTGGCGTCACGAGCTCGGCGTCAGAGCTCGGCGTCACAGCTCGGCGTCACGAGCTCGGCGTCACGAGCTCGGCGTCACGAGCTCGGCGTCACGAGCTCCGCGTCACGAGCTCGGCGTCAGGAGCTCCGCGTCACGAGCTCCGCGTCGCGAGCTCCGCGTCGCGCGCTCCGCGGCGCGAGCTCAGCGGTGCGCGAGCACGGCCGCTCGCGACATGGCCTCGCGACGGCGCTGCGCCTCGATCTGCAAGCGACGCTCCTCCTGCGGGCTCGGCCGCTCCGCGAAGTGTCGCGTGGGGTTCCGCGGCACGGCGCGTCGCCACCACTCGAAGTGCAGATGGGGCGCGTACGAGAGCCCGGTGGTGCCGACCTCGCCGAGGATGTGCCCGCGCTCGACGATCTGACCCGCGAAGACCCGCGCTTCGCGAAGGTGCGCGTACGCGGTGCGGGTGTCGTCGGCGTGAAGCAGGACGACGAAGTTGCCGTAGCCTTCGACGCCGTTGTCCGCGTAGACGACCAAACCCGCGTTGGCGGCACGGACCTCGGCCCCACGCGGCGCGGGGATGTCGACGCCGCGGTGTTGGCGATGCGCGAGCTCGGGTCGGCGCACGTAGCCGAAGCCCCGCCCCAGGAAACCTCGGGGCACTGGCCACAAGAGCTTCTCTTCCGCGTCGGGGATGTCGGCGAGCATCTCGGCGGACGCCCCGCCCGCACGAAGCCGACCGAACGCCTCGAGCGTCCCGAGCTCGAGCCGCGCCGCCCGGGCCTCGGCCTCGCCGTGAGGGCGCGGCACTCGGCGAGGGCCGTCACAGAAACGCCGACGCCCACGGCGGCCACAGCGACGCGCCTCGTCCATCCAGCCGAAGGGCGCGACCACCGTTTCGGGGAGCGTCGTCGGCTTGGGCTCGGGCTCCGGCGAGGGCATGGATGCCGGGCGCGCCCGAACGTGGGACGCCAAACGACGCGCTTGGCTCGCGAGAGCGGTCGGTCGCGGCAGGCACGCCGCGAGCGCGCCGAGCACCATCGAGAACGCGACGACCCCGAAGCGAAGCAGCCACACGCGTGCGCCTCGAAGCCGCTGCATCCCACCGCTCGGTGGCCCCGGCTCGAACACCTCGACGGGGTCGGATGGCATCACGTCACGCGACACGGACGCGGAGCATGACACGCGTTTCATGGGTCGAGAAGCGCGGGCCCTTCGCGAGGTCGGCGCGTGTCGCACCCTCGCCTGCTCGCACCTCCGAACGACTACCCACGTCTCCGTGGCCCTCTCGACGTCGATGCGAGCGGCACTTGCGCGTATGCTCCGCGCGATGACGCATCCCTTCGCTGGAGCCCGCTTCGACGACGTCGTTCGAATGCCTCGCGCCGAGCTGGACCGCGTGATGGACGCGGGCGCGACGCCGCGGGCGGACGACCTCGCCGGCTGGGAGTGGCGCGGCTACAACCCGCCGGTCTTCGCGCGGGTGCTCGGTTTTCAGAAGTTCATGAAGGGCTTCTTCGTCGACGAGCGCGACCGTCTCGCGGGCTACAACCTCTTCGTCGATCGCCCGCGTGGGGGTCCGGGTCGCCCGTGGAAGCCGAAGAAGGGCGGCGCGCCGAGCACGCGCCACGGCTTCTACGACGTAGTGCCCGTGAAGGCCGGTAGCCGCTACGACGACTTCCTCAACGCGGTGCTGCTCGACTACGGCAGCGGGCGAAACGCGGCGTGGAACCCCGAGTCACGCATCCGCGACTTCTTGGTGCAGGTCGACCCGAGCAACCCCGATCTCTACCTCGGCAAGGCGTTCCTCGATCTCGGCGTCACGCGTGTCTTCTCGAACTTCTTCGTGCTCGAGCGACTTCGCCGCGCGCCCGTCTGAAGCGACGCGCACCCGCGGCGTGGGAGCGGGTGTCGATTTCTCGAACCGGCCCACGCACACGAAGAGCGGCGTGTCCGCCGTGCCGTCGAAGGTCCATCCTCGCTGGGCGTGGCGGTATCCGTCGTTCCCGGCGAGCGTGCCGAGGGGTGCGTCGTAGGCGTGGCCGTGAAGAGCCACGCGTGCCCCCACGCGAAGCTCGTCGGTCCGGGGCACGGCGAGCCACACCAACGCATGCGGCGTGGGCGCGACGCGGACCAGCCGCCCGTCGTCGGTGCGTACCAGAAACTCACGCACGGTCGCCACCCGACACGAGCGCGCCGAGCGAAGGCCGGTGACCTCTTCGAACGAGAGCGCCGGGCCGTCGTCCTCGACCGCGACGATCTCGCCTTCGACGTGGTGAGGCGCCGCTTCACAACGCGTTCGGAGGGCCCGCGCTCGGCGAACGGCGGCGGAGCCGACCCACGCAAGTGCCACGACGACGAGCGCGATCCAAACCGCGACGTAGGCCAGCCGCGCCGAGTCTTCGAGCAGCGCGAGGGGCATCGTCATCATCAGCAGAACGCCGGCGAGAACTCGCTCGATGCCCCGTCCGGGGTCTCGCCCCTCCCCCCTCGGCGACGCGCCGCCGTCGCCCTGAGGAAAGACGTCGAATCCTTCGACCGGCGCCTGCTCCAGGGTCGCCAACCACATCAGTCGACCCCGAACGTGTGCAGCGCTTCGATTCGTTCGCGATGCCGCTCTTCCGCGGCATGGTGGATGATCGACCCCGCCGCGAGACCGAGTCCGTAGACGCCCAGGTCGAGGGCCGCTTGACCGAGATGGGTGCCGTGAACGAGGGACTCGATCGCGTGCGCGATGTGGCCTGCCTCCATGGCGGTTTCGCCGACCTTCACCGCCGTGAGCGTGATGTCGTCGATCTGATTCCCCTCGGTGGTCGATCCGGTCGCGAGCTCCGCCGCGAGCGACCCCCGCGCCATCGACCAGCGTTCACGTCGACCTGCCTCACGCGCCGTCTCCGGAAAGTCGCCCGGGACGATGGTCTGTTCGGCGAGCGTGTCGCGGAGGCTCGTGAGACCTTCCACGGCCGTCCCAATCGCGGCGCGAACCCGACCGGCGTCGCCCTCGTCGCCGACGATGCCGAGCGCTTCGGCGACGGCCGCCTTCGCGGTGCCGGGCGCAGCGTTTCGATACGTGTCCAAGTTGGCGATGACGTTGCGCTCGAGCGTTCGAAGGTCGCCGACACGTTCGTTCAGGCGTTCGTTGCCGACGCGAAGGATTCCGACACGAAGCCGTGAGTCGAGGTGCTCGCGCACGATCGAGTCGCACGCCATCGGCGCGTCGCAACGCGCGAACGCGGCGTCGAGGTCGGAGGGCCGCGCGTTCGCGAGGGCGCGCACGTGCTCGGGGTGCCGATGAAGATGCTCGTGCACGGCGTGCACGCCCCCTTCGCGCACGGCTTGGGCGACCCCTCGGGTCGCCCGATCGAGCTCCGTGGGACGGCGAGCTTGGGTGGTGACGGCACGGGTGGCGGCGACGTCGGCGGCCGCGCGGTCGGCGACCGCGGCGGGGTCGGCGGCGGCCGGCGGAGGGGGCGGTGGCGCGGCGGCCGTCGTGGTCGAGTTCACGGGACGAGAGCGGACGGGATCGGGCACGAAGAGGCTCCAAGGCTGAAGAACGGGGCCCTCTTCGCCGCAGCCTTCGCGCAGTTGCGTACGAGCTCGAGTCGAGTCGCGGAAGCACTCGCAGGACGGGTGGGCGGCTCGCCGGGCCACTCACCCACGAAGGTGACTCGGAAGCCCGCTCGCGATGGCCGCGCGCACGTCGGCGATCAGCGCGTCGCGGCGCGCCTCGCCGTAGACGCTCGGATCGATCGGCGCGTGAAACCGCACCTCGACCGGCACGCCCGTGCGGGAACGAAAATCACCGGGCGGCGAGACGTGGCGCGTGCCGTCGACCGTGCACGGAAGGATCGTCGTCCCGGTGGAGAGTGCGAGGTGGAAGCCGCCCTTCTTGAAGGGCCCGAGCATGCCGGTCTTGCTGCGCGTGCCCTCGGGTGCGATCCACACGCTCACTCCGTCTTCGATCTTCCGACGCGCAACCTCGATCGCTTGGCGGGCACGGTTCGGATCACGTCGATCGACGAAGACGAACTCGGCGTCGAGCATCGCGCGGCCGAGGATGGGCAGCTTCCGCATCTCCTGCTTGGCGACCATGCGCAGCGTGCGCCCGGGAAACGCGTGGTAGAGCGCGATGATGTCCCAGTTCGATTGGTGGTTGGACATCACCACGTAGGTCCGGTCGAAGGCGACGTGCTCCGCCCCTCGCACGCGCACCTGCATGCCCGTGACGCGAACCCCGGCGCTCGACCACGTGCGGAGGCGCGCGTCGACCCGATCGCGCGACGAGCGACCGAGCGCCGCGTCCACCACCGTCGGCGCGCTGACCCTCACGGTGTGCGCGACCTGGAGCAACGTGGGCAAGACGGTGGGGCGACGCACCGCGCGAGGATATCGCACGTCGACGTTTCGAAGCGCGTCGCGCGATCGAGAAACGCCCCCGTTTTCGAGGGCGCAGTTTCCCGAGGGCGTTCTTCACGCGACCGTCGAAACGATCCTCACTCGGCCGCTTCGCACGGCCCGCGGCTCGCGAAGGGTCGCGAGGGGCACGAGCCGCTGCCTTCGAAGGTCTGACCGTCGCATCCGCAGTACACACGGAGGTCACGCGTGCACGGCCTCATGGGCTGGCACGTCCACGCCACGTCACAGCCTTCCTCGCCGATGCACATCTCGTCGTCGCCGCAATCGGCGCTCGAGGTGCACGTGCGACCCTCGGCCGCCGGGGCGTCGGTTCCGTCCTCGCGCACGAGCTCGACGGTGGTCTCCCCGTCCGACTCGCGCATGGTCTCTTCGGCCCCGGAGCTGCTTTCGCCGCCGCCGCCGTTCTGAACCTCGCAGCCCCAAACCAGCGCGAGCGCGCACAACCCGTGAATCCAGCGCATCGTTCTTCCCCCTGTGTCCGTCTCGTGTGTCTGGGCGATCAGCGGTCCGCGCCACCTTCGTGGACGACGCGCGCCCAGCGAATGTAGTCGAGGTTCGGGAAGTCGCGGCGCAGGTACGTGTTGCCTTCGCTCTGAATGCGGCCCTGTTCCGGGCCACGGCCGCTCGGCGCGCCTTCGCCGTAGCCGGAGTAGAGCTGATCGACCGCGGTCATGTCGCGCACGCGGCCGAAGGGCGCGAAGCGCATGCCGTCGAGGCGCGAGTTGTCGCCGAAGTTGATGAAGAACTGCGTCGATCGGCTGTTCGGCATCGAGGTCTGCGCGAAGGTCACCATGCCCCGCGTGTTCGACTGCACGACCGGGTCGTCTTGAATTCCGTCGGCGCGCCACGCGGTGTTGAGCGCCGGGTCCCCGTGCAGGCCGACCTGCGCCATGAAGCCCTCGATCACGCGGAAGAACGCGACGTCGGTGAAGTAGCCTGCCTTCACGAGGTTGTAGAAGCGGTCCGCGCCGTTCGGCGACCACGCACGCGTGACGTCGATGACGACGGGGCCCTTCGTGGTGTCCATCCAGACCGTGAAGGTCTCGGGCGCGCGCTCGGTCAGCGCGTTGGGCGTCGACAAGCGCGGGTCCGGCGCGGGCGGCGCGTCGGTCGGGGCGCTCACCTCCGGCAACGCCGGCTCGGGAGCGGGCGTGGGCGCGGGCTCGGGAGTGGGCGCCGGGGTCGGCGTCGGTGCGGGGGCAGCGCCACGCTCCGAGTCGTCCACCGCGAGGGTGCCGCGATCGAAGTTGGGCTCCGGCGATCGACACGAAGCCAAAGACGCCAAGAGCGAGCAGAAGAGAAAGAGTCGGAGGGCCATCGGCGGCGGAGCATAGCAGCGACGCCGACGACGCACGTCGCGGGTTGGTCGGGCGCGATCGGCTCGCGGGGACGATCGGGTTCGACGTGCGGGGGCGGGCGCGATCGAGGTCGCCCGGCGCGTCCCGGACCCGCAACGACCGTCGCTCGGGTATTCTCCGCTCGTGGTGAACCGATACGACGAGCTCACCCCGACCGAGCAACGTGCGTTGGTCGGGCTCGTGCGGCTGATGGTGCGCATGGACGGCGAGTTCACGGCGGCCGAGGTGCAGGCGGTGCAAGCGCTCGCACGCGACCTCGGCGCGACGCGCTTTTGGTCCGCGATGACCGAGGCGAACACGATGGAGATGGACGAGCTCGCGAAGCTCGTCGGTGAGGTCCGTCCCGAGGTGCGCGAGTGGATGTACGGCGTGATGGTCGGGCTGGCCGCCGTCGACGGCATCGACGCGGCCGAATCGGAGCTGCTCGCGTGGTTGATGGACACGTGGCAGCTCGACGCGTGACACTGCGCCCATGCTTCGAGTTGCCCTCACGCTCGTCCTCGGGGTCGGTGTTCACGCCGGCCTCACCCTCGCCCAAGAGGCGACCTCCGAAGCGCCTCGTTCGCCGGTGGCCCCCGCGTCGGCGCCCCAGGACCAGATCGGCCTACTGACGATGCTGTCCGAAGCGCCGGCACGCCTCTACGTCGACGGCTACGAGGTGGGTCGAACGCCCCTCCGGTACGTCCGGTTGTGGCCGGGCGAGCACGAGGTCGAGCTGCGTTTCGACTCCGGCCGCTCGCTTCGGTCGCGCATGCACATCACCGCGGGCCACACCGTCACGCGACGCGTCGCGGCGCCGTGATCCTCTCGCGGCGGAGTCGTGGGCTCGGAGGCGGAATCGGCGCCGAGCTCCGCCCTCTGGCGTTCTCGAGGGAGCCCTTCCACCACCGAGCGTCGCGACCACTCGCACGGATTCGATCCGTGCAAGTGGTGGGCGCTCTCAGCCGCCTGGCCAACCGCCGCTCTTCGGCGCGAAGATCACGAGACGCTCGCCGAGAATCGGTCGCAGACGTGCTTCGAGGATCGAATGCACTTCGCGGGGCGTGTAGATCTGGCTGAAGTGCATGAGCACCACGTGCTCGTTGCGGAGCGTGTGCGCGACCTCGATCAGCTCGTCGAGGTGGACGTGACAACCCGCGCGCGAGGCCTCGAGGGTCTTTCGATCGTCGAGGAAGGTGCATTCCATCACGAGCACCTTGGCGTCGAGAATCTCCGGCGCGGTCTCGATCACACGCAACAAGGTGTCGGTCGCGTACGCGAGCAGCGGTCGCTCGTGCACGTCGAAGAGATCGTCACCCGCGGCCTTTCGCTTCGCGATCTCCGCGCCGGGCAAACCTCGGTGCTCGTCCTTGAGCTTCTGAACCCGATCGAAGAAGAGGTAGCCGAGGCTCGGCACCGGGTGATGCGTGCGAAACGCGCGAACGTGCAGGTCGGCGCGAAGGCGCGCTTCGTCGCCGGCCTTCATCGGCACGGCGTCGATCGCCAGGTCGTAGCGCTGAAGCTGGGACAAGGGCGCGAGCGCGCTCTTCAGCGTGTCGACGATCGGCTCGGGCAGGTAGACCTTCGGGGCGCCCTTCGTGTGCAACAGACCACGAATGCCGAGCATCGCGGGCAACGCGCCGATGTGGTCGCCGTGACCGTGGCTCAGGAAGAGGTGGTCGGTCGCCGCGAAGACACGCACCGGAATGCCCGCGTCGAGCACCACGCCGAGCTCGGGGACTTGCAAGCAGGTGTAGACGCCGCCGAGCGAGATGCCGCGAATCCGGTAGGGACCGGCCTGTACTTCGAGCAACCAACGGCTCGTGCGTTCCGAATCGTGGGACACACCCGTTTGTAGCAGAGGTGGCCGCGAGGGCGCGGAGCCGAGCCCTAGCAGCGGCAGGTGCCGGGCAGGTGCTCGCGAATCACGCCGACGAAGAAGTCGTCGCCTCGGAACTCGCTCATCTTCCCGAGCCGCTTCCCGTCCCGAAAGAGGTGGAACTGCGGGATGCCGAAGATGGCGAAGCGGGTGCCGAGCGCGTCGTGCGCGTAGGCGTTCACCTTCACGATGCGCGCGGGGACGTCGCCGAGCTTCTCGAGCACGTGGGGAAAACGCGAGGCGAAGAAGTCGCAGTTCGGGCAGTCCGGGCCCCAGAAATACACGACGACGAGCTCGCCCTCGGGCTGGAGGACGAGCTCGTCGAAGGTCTCGGGTGTGGCTTCGAGGACGGGGACCATGACTTCATGGTCGCACGCACCGACGCGGCGTGACGCGGGGCACCCGTCCCTTCGAGGGGCCGTGGCGTCGATCAGAGCTTGGCGAAGTCGAAGAGCACGCTCGCCATGCAGGCGGTGAGCTTCTTCGCACAAGGCACGTGCAGGAACTCGTTCGGTCCGTGCGCGTTGCTCGCGGGACCGAGCACGCCGGTGATGCAGAATTGCGCCTTCGGGAATTTCGCGCCGAGCATGCCCATGAAGGGGATCGTGCCGCCTTCGCCCATGTACGCCGCGTCGGCGCCGAAGAAGGTGCGGCTCGCGTTCGCGAGGCTCGTCTCGAGCCAAGGCGCCAGCGGCGGCGCGTCCCAACCGCTCGCGGCTTGCTCGGCCTCGAACGTCACCTTCGCGCCGTAGGGCGGGTCGCTCTCGAGCACGTCCTTGAGCGCACGCGATGCCGCGTCGCCGTCCACGCGCGGCGGAATGCGGAGCGAGAGCTTGAACGCGCTTCGGCTGCGCAAGACGTTGCCTCCACCGAGCCCGGGCACGTGACCGACCCCGACGATCTCGAGGAAGGGGCGC
This sequence comes from Sandaracinus sp., assembly GCA_020633125.1. GTDB lineage: Bacteria > Myxococcota_A > Polyangia > Polyangiales > Houyiibacteriaceae > JACKEH01. The sequence goes on from JACKEH010000008.1 coordinate 128,099, forward strand.
CAGGTGCGGTTGAGGATCGCTTCGGCGCCGCGCGCGACCGGCTCGGTGCCTTCGAGCAGCGGGAACTTGTGCGTGACCGCGTCGCCGAGAATCTCGGCTGCGGCCTTCGCCTGCGCCGCACGCTGCGCGGGAATCTCGGTCTTGCACGCGGCCAGCAGAATCTCGCCGGTCGTGGTGTCTTCGATGCGCTCGAGCAGCTTGCGCAAGATGCGTGTGGTCGAAGGCACGACGCCGCTCGCGTCGCCGCTGTGCACGCCCGAGACGCCGCCGTCTTGCGTCGGCTCCATCACGTCGACCGTCAGAATGCCGCCGACGAGGCCACGCAGCGACGTGGTGCTCCAGAGCTGGTCGTAGTTGCCACAGCCGCTGTCGAGGCAGACCACGAGCTCCGGCGCGCCGATGCGCGCTTCGAGGTGATCGAGGTAAGGCGGCAGGTCGAACGAGCCGCTCTCCTCGCACGCTTCGATGAGGACCACGCAGCGGTCGTGCGGGAGGTTCTGCTGTTGCAGCGCTTCGATCGCGGTGAGCGACGCGTAGGCCGCGTAACCGTCGTCCGCGCCGCCGCGGCCGTAGAGCTTGTCGCCGACGCGAACGGGAATCCACGGTCCCTTGCCCTCGTCCCAGCCGCTCATCTCGGGCTGCTTGTCGAGGTGGCCGTAGAGCAGGACCGTCCGGTCGTCGCGTCCGCCGTTCGCCGCGGGAATCTCCATGAAGAGCACCGGCGTGCGGCCGGGAAGTCGCACGACCTCGACCTTCAGGCCGGCGATCGGACGCTCCGCACACCAACGACGCGCGTGCTCGACCGCGGCGTCGAGCTGCCCGTTCTCTTGCCACTGCGCGTCGAAGTGCGGGCTCAGCGCGGGAATGCGGATGTAGGCCTCGAGCTCGGGGACGATGGACTCGTCCCAACGCTGCTCGACGTAGCTGCGGATCGCGTCGGAGTTCATGCGGGAGGGATATCGCGCGGAACGCCGAGACGCGACACCGACGCCTCGTCTCGGCGTTCGCCTCGTGCGCGAGCGCACCCCGAACCGACGAGCCCTCGCGAAACGAGCGCTTCTTCGAGGGATCGGACGCCGAGATCGACTCGAGCGAGTCCGGCGTCGAGCCCCTCCCCTCGCCTTTCGCGCGGCCCCGCGCTCAGGTCACGTGGATCACCCGCGGCTCTTCGAGACGCAGGAAGCGACCGAGGCCGGCCGCCGCGGCCACGAGGAGCATCAGCGCGCCGATGAAGAGCGCGACCGATCCGGTCGACGCGCCGAGCCACACCCCGCCGACGCAGAGAGCAACGAAGAGCAACCCCGCCGTGACCACCGCCGCTTCCTCGAAGCCCACGTCGGGCACCCCGCGCCGCAAAACGCGACGCGCGACGATCGACGCCAGACGCAGCACCACGAAGACCCACAGCGACGCGGCCAGGAACGTGACGACGCTCGCGAGGCCGAGGACCCCCCACGCCAGCACGACGGGCGTCGCCGCGACGAGCAGCGCCCCCCACGCCGCACACGAGACGCGGCAGCGTGGGCGGGAACGTTCGATCACCACTTGCCGTCCCTCACGAGCGCCGACCAGAGCTTGTTCACGAGAGGTGTCTCGACCGAGTCGTCGTCTTGAAGGGCGTGCGTGCTCTTCTCGGCGTCGATCGTCGCGATGCTCTTCACGGACGAGAGCGTCGAGGTCGGCGCGACGGTCGGCGCGTGCTCGTCGTAGAGGTCGTACCAAGGCAGGCCGTGCTGCGCGTAGGTCTTCGCGCTCACCGGCGAAGGAGGCGGCGCCTCGCCCGTGATGTCGCGCCATTGATCGGAGCTGACGATGTGCACGAAGACACGGCTCGCCGCCTGGAGGTCCCACGTGTCGAGGCCGTGCGGGTCGGGGTAGATCTTCTGCTTCATCTGCCCGCCCGCCGCGAGGCCCATCGCCTGCTCGCGACGCGCGCGTGGCATCGCACCAGGTCCCGCTCCGGGCGCGGCGCAAGGTGCGGGCGGCGCGCACGGCATCATGCCGCCTCCGGACATCGCGCTCCTGGCCACCGAGAAGCGGGGCGGCGGAGGCGGCTCGAAACGCCCGGCCTTCGGCGGCACGACCTTGAGCTGCAGCCCGCCGAAGCGTTCTTCGCCCGTGACCTGCCCCTCGACCGTGTAGCCGAGGCCGAGCGGCATCGCGACGAATTGACGAATCGTGCCCTTGCCGGTGCAGATGCCGTCGAGCCAAGGCTGCGGGGGAAAGACCACGTAGTCCTGCTTCGGCCCGTCGCCGCGAAACACGCCACGCGACGGCATCGCGTGAAGCGACTCGCTCCACGGCTCGCCCGTGATCGCGCAGACCTTGCCCACGCCGACCTTGAGCGCGTGCGGCTTCCATTGCGGCGCGCTCATGTGGAGCCACATCGCTTCGCGTTGGTACATCGGCACCATCACGCCGCCACGCTCGCGCCACGCGTCGGGAACGCGGTCGGCGAAGTCGTCGACGCGGCGCAGCGGAAAGGCGCCGAGACCGGGAGGCAGCGGGTAGCGCCGGCCGTCGTCCGGGATGCGCAGCGTGCGCTGAAAGCGAAGGGTCACGTCACCGATGCGGAGGGAGTCGTCTTGGAGTTGGAAGGTCATGGAAACTCTCCTTTCAGCAGGAGAGGCGCGGGAGCCGCGAGGCCGTCACGGCAGCCACGAACTTTTCTTTCAAGACACTGATTTCATTGACAATTTCGACGCACGCAAAGTTCTTCGGTGACAAAACCGGCGCTCGTTCGTCTACTTCCTTCGTGCTCGACGTCGCGCCCTTTGCCGCCGCGCTCGAACGCGGTGACCACCGCGCGGCGGCGACGTGGTTGGTGCGCGCTCACGCGGGCGACGTGCTCTCGTTCTGCCGCACGTTGGTGCGCGACCTCGCGACCGCCGAGGACCTCGCGCAAGACACCTTCGCGAGCGCGTTCGGGGGCTTGCCGGGCTTGCGGCTCGAGAGCTCGCCGCGCACGTGGCTGCTCGCCATCGCGCGCCACCGCTGCATCGATCATCTGCGACGTCACAAACGCGCGCCCTTCGCGCTCGCGTCCGAGCCGGAGACGGTCGAGTATCACCCCGACGACGACACACCGCTCGGTCCCGAGTTGCTGCAGCGCCGAGACGACGTGGTGCGCGCGCTCTCGGTGCTCGACGAGCCTTCGCGCGCGTTGGTGATGCTGCGATTTCGACACGGGCTCGAGTACGGCGAGCTGGCGGAGGTCTTCGGGCAGAAAGAAGGCGCGATTCGCATGCGGCTCTCGCGTGCGTTGGCGCGCATGCGGGAGGAGCTCGGTGGGGAGCCGCTTCGCATGCGGACGGAGATGGAAGGAGCGCGCAGCTCGGCGCCGCTCGTGCGTCCTCGAGCCGCCGTCGTGCCTCGCGCCCCCGCGGCACCTCCGGCGGCGCGCCCCCCGGTGCCCGCGCCCGCGGCACCGCCCGCCCCCCCAGGTGCACCGCCTCCCGCAGCGGCCCCGGCGTTGCCTGCAGCGGCCGCGAGCGGTGGTGCGGGTGCGCCGCCGCCGCCGCGTCGTCGCGGGGGCCTCTGGTCGTCGCTCTTCGGCGATGCGAAGAAGGCTTCGAGCCCGGTGCCGACGCCCGAGCTGCGCGACGTGTTGGCCTCGCTCGACGAGACGCCGGAGGCCTTCCTCGCGCGGCTCGAGGCCTTGGCCTCCGACGCGTGAGCCCGCGCCGAACCACCAGAACGACACGAGCTCGAAGAGACGCGGAGACGCGGAGACGCGGAGACGAAGTCTCGTCACACGGGAATCACGCGCAGCGATTCCCGATCTTCCCGAAGTACCGCCTCAGATCAGCCAGCGTCGCACCGCCGACAACAACGCGTCGTCGCCGCCCGCGAGGCACACCACGCCGCCGGGCACCGGGCCCGCGACCGCTCCGTCCACGAAGACGTCGAGGCGCGAGGGCGTTGGAATCACGGAGAGCGCTTCGACGAACGAGGTCCGATCGGATCCGTTCGGGAGATCCAAGACCACCACGAGGTCCGGGGCCGAACGCCGAATCCGTCCGAGCGCTTCGGTGCTCGTCGCCGCGGCGCCGACCCGGCATCCGAGCTCGAGCAACGCGCGCCGCAATCGCTCACGACGCACCGGGTTGCCGCCGACGAAGAGCACGCGACGCCCACGGCCCTCTTCGAGCGCACGTTCGATCAAGAGCCCCGGACGCGAGGGCGCGCGAAGCCGCACCGGAAGGCGAACCGTGAAGGTGGATCCCTCGCCGGTCCGACTTCGCACGTGAATCGAGCCGCCCATCATCTCGACGAAACGCTTCGAGATCGCGAGGCCGAGCCCAGTGCCGCCGTATTTGCGCGTGCTCGAGGCGTCGGCTTGCATGAAGGGCCGGAAGAGCTTCGCGACCGTCTCCTCGTCCATGCCCACGCCGGTGTCCGCGACGGCGAAGACGAGCTCTTCGCGATCGTCGATGCGTCGACGCGCCGCCGCGATTTGCACCTCGCCGTCGCTCGTGAACTTGCAGGCGTTCGCGAGCAGGTTGAAGAGCACCTGACGAAGCTTGGTCGCGTCCGCCCACGTACGGCCGAGGCCTTTGCCCACGACGCGAAAACGGTTTCGGTTCCGGCTCGCCAGCGCGAGCGCGGTGTCGCTCAGCTCGCCCACGAGCGCGTCGATGTCGACCTCTTCCCAATGGAGGTCCATCTTGCCGGCCTCGATCTTCGAGAGATCGAGGATCTCGTCGATGAGCCCGAGCAGGTGTTTGCCGGCGCGCTGAATCTTCTCGAGATCCTCGCCCATGCCGGCTTCGCCGCCGTCGGCGACGTCCTCCATGAGCATCTCGGCGTAGCCGATGATCACGTTGAGCGGCGTGCGCAGCTCGTGGCTCATGTTCGCGAGGAAGCGGCTCTTCGCGCGGCTCGCGGCCTCGGCGGCTTCCTTCGCGTCGCCGAGCTCCGAGGTACGCACCTGCACCTCCGCCTCGAAGCTCTCGTGGAGCTCACGCTCTCTCTCGCGCGCGGCGAGGAGGTCCGCCTGCAGACGTGCCACCTCCTCTTCCAGCGCGCGCTCTCGTTCGCTCATTCCCTGCTCCCAGTCCTACGAGACTCCACGAAGCGTTTCCGCGGCAAGGGTGCCTGCCGAGGTACGACACGTCACCCGCCGCGTGCGCCGAGCTCGACGGCGACCCGCACGATTCCCCCACCGCCGATGGGCTGCCCACGAAAGGCCGACGCGACACACGCCGCAGCGTCAGTCTCGCTGTTCGGAACGTTCGGATCGGACCGTGCCAGGCCGATCGCACCGTTCTGCGGAAAGAGAATCACGTACGCCACCTCGTCCCGATCACTTCGGCAACGGGTGAGCGCACCGCGGCGCGATTCGAAGAGCGCGTAGACGGCGTCCGCGCTCTCGGCCCCGACGAGGATGGGGGGCCGCATGCGCAACCCCGAGAGGCGAGGCGCGGGTGCGGCGGGCGCCGGTTCGGGCGCCACCTCGGGAGCAGCGGGCGCGGCAGGTCGCGCGGGAGGCTCGACGCGGCTCGGAGGCGCCGGGCTCGGAGGCGCCGGGCTCGTCGGCTCGGCCGGCGTACGGAGCGCGGCGCTCACGGGCGGCACCGAATCGATCGGCGGCTTGGAGTCCGAGGCCGGCGCGGTGACGACGGGCGCCGGAGCTCCGACCGTCGGCGTGGGCACGAGGGGAGCCGGGGCCATCGCCACGGTGTCGGTCACGCCACCGCCCTGGCAGGTCGTCACGAAGACCCCGACCACACCGACGAGCGCGGCGGGAATCAACAACGCGAGCCCGATCCAGCCCCACGGCGTGCTCGACTTCGAAGGGACCGGAACCGGCGGCGAAGTCGTGGCGGACCCAGACCACGAAGGCGTCGGGGTGTGCGAGGGACTCGTCGCGCCGCCCCATGACGGTGTCGGCGGCGTCGGCGTGTCCGTGGCTGGTCGCGCCGGCGTCGCCCACGACGGCGTCTGCGCGGTGGGCGGCGTGCCATATCCAGCGTTCGACGAAATGGAAGGTGCAGAAGGGGGCGACGAGGGCGCGCCGTAGCCGGGGGGCGCCATACCCGTCGCCGCATGCGAGATCGGCGCATGCGAAACCGGCGCGTGTACCGGCGTCGCCATGCCCGTCGGTGGTGCCTGCACAGGCAGGGGGGTCGGAGCGGCCATGCCCGTCGGTGCGCTCCACGACGCCGCGCTCGAGGCGCTCCCGGAGGGTGGTCGCACGCTCTCGGGCGCGAAGAGCGTCCCCGCCAAGGCGAGCGGTCCGGACGCACGACGCTCGGGCACCTCCGCCAACGCACGCTGCATGGCCCGCGCGTCGGGGAAGCGGTCGTCACGCGACTTGGCGAGCGCGCGATCGACCAACGCCGCGAGCTCGGGGGACACCGTCGCGACGTGCGAGAGCGGCGGCGGCGGCTCCGTCGCCATCTTCACGACGAGCCCTTCGTAGCTCGGCGCGTCGTAGGGTAGACGCCCCGAGAGCATCTCGAAGAGCATCACGCCGACCGCGTAGAGATCGGCGCGTGCATCGACCGCCGCCGTGCCGAGCGAGAAGGTCTCCGGCGCCATGTACACCGGCGTGCCGAGCAGCGCGCCCGTCTTGGTCAGCCGGTCCGCGTCGCCGCCTTGTTTGCTGATGCCGAAGTCGACGAGCTTCGGCCGCTCGACCTCGCCTTCACGCGCCAAGAAAACGTTCGCGGGTTTGAGATCGCGGTGGATGATTCCCGCGTCGTGCGCCGCCGCGAGGCCTTCGAGCACCGCGTCGACGATCTGCAACGTGGCCGCCGCATCCAAGCGACCGTGGCGGTGTAGGCGCGCGGCGAGGTCTTCCCCCGCGAGCAGCTCCATCGCGAGAAAGACCTCCCCGTCGTTCGTGATGCCGCAGTCGTGGACCCCGACGACGTGAGGGTGGTGAAGGCGCGCGAGCACCTGCGCCTCGCGCAAGAAGCGCTCGCGAATCGAGTCGCTCCGCGCCAAGCCGAAGTGCAGGAGCTTCAGCGCGACGGGGCGGTCCATCACGATGTGGCGCGCACGGTAGACGGCACCGAAGCCACCTTCGCCGAGCACGCCTTCGAGACGATACCGATCGATCGTCTGCCCGAGCCGAGCCGCCGCGCTTCCCGCGTCCACGGAGCCGAGCATAGCAGTCCCCCGAAGAACCGTTCAGGGACGTCTCAGAGCATGAGTCAGTTGCACTGATTCATGCCCTTCTCCTCATTGGAGGGAGCGGCGCGCTCCCTCCCCCAACCGGCAAAGCCCCTCCCACGACTACTCGCACGGATTCGATCCGTGCAAGTGGTGGGCGCTCTCACAGGGTCCTCAAACCTCCGCGCGTGCTTCGCGGTCCGCCGCCACGGCGAGCTCGAGCTCCCGCCCCAGACGCACCGCGCGCTCGTCGATGTCCCGAACGCGGTGTTGCTCCGCGAGCTCGGCGGCCAAGGACGCCGCCGTGCCTTCGAGGCGCTCGACGAGCCCTTCCCCGCGCGCGACCGCCACGGCGGCCTCGGCGCGAAGCGCGTCACGCCGGGTCGCGGCCTCGCGCCCTTCCCCACCGATGCGGGCGACGGCCCGTTGGAGCTCCGCCGCGTGCGCACGGACCCCACGAAAGACCTCGAGTACCTCGGCCGCACCACTCGCCACCGGCGCGAACGCAGGCCCGAGCCTCGCGACCTCACGCTCCGAGGCACGCACGGCGCGGTCGGCGCGACGCTCGAGCTTCGGCCACGCGTCTCGGCTCCGGCGACGTCGCGCGAAGAGCCCCGCGAAACCGAAGAGCCCAAGCAAGGCCGCCCCGCCGACGAAGGGAGCCGCGCTCGCCTCCACCGTCTCGCCGCTCGCTCCCGCGGACTCCACGACGACGTCGCCGACCACGAGCCCCGGAGCCCGGAGTGCGCAGACTTCGAGCCGCCCACGCAGCGTCGCGAGGGTCTCGCTGCGCGTGCGAAGCTGCGCCGAGGCGATCCGACCGATCGCGAAGGTGACCGCGTGCGGTCCCGCGTGCGGCAATCGAACACGGTAGCGATGCGCGGCGACGTCCTCGTGCACCAACTCGCTGCCCATCGGAAGCCCGACGAAAGGCCCCTCCGCCACGAAGCTTCGACCGTCGCTGCGGCGGGCGAACGCGTCGAGCACGGAGCCGTCGGCGATCGAGTCGACCGTGCCGCGCAGCTCGATCTCTTCGGCGTTCACGTAGATCGGCGAGCCATCCAGCGGGAGCTCGAGGCCCACGCTCGTCTCGTCGCAGCGTTCTTGGGCGGACGCGGGCGCCGCGAGGCACACGACGCACGCGAGCAGCGCGACGACGAGACCGTTCCCACGGCGCCCGCGGCTCACCGCATCCTCCGGTCGCCGAAGTAGCTCATCGCCATCGCGAGCTGCTGCCGCGCGCCGTAGTCCACGACCCCACCGCCGAGCACCCGCTCGTAACGCGCCAGGAGCGAAGCGTCCGCGGCGAGCGCGGGGTCGCGCCACACGGAGCTCGCGGTCTGAAGCAGCTCGCGGCGCTCCTCGATCTCGCGACGCGCCAGCTCGGCGTCGCCGACCTCGAGCGCTTCGGCGGCACGCTGCAGCGCTTCGCCCGCTTGGAACGCGAGCACGGTGCGCTTCACGGTGCGCACTACCGACGCGTGCGCCCGCTCGGTGTCGACGCGCGAGGCGCGGACCTGACGCACGATGGTCTCGTTCGATCGGCGCGCGAGGTCCTTGTAGTCGAGCGTCACCTTCGCGACCTCGACGTCACGCGTTCCGGCGGGCACCTCGAGCTCCATCAAGATCACGTGCTGGTCGCCGCGCCGGAAGGTCGGTAGGTGGATGCGAAGCCCGCGCTCGTCTTCGTTGCGACGGTCGGTCGCGATGCCGAGCTCGCGAGCGATGCGCGCGTCGGTCGCGACCTCGGTGGCGCGCACCGCGGCGTGCTCCGCCTCGCTCAGCAGACGCGAGCCGTAGACCCGGCGCGCGACCACGCCTTCGCCGAGCTCGACCCGCACCCGAAGCGCCTGAGCCACGGCCTGCGCACGGGCGCGAAGCTCGTCCTCGAGGATCGGCTGCACGTCCTCGGGGCGCCGCACGAAGTGGTAGCTGCCGCTGCCTTCGCGCGCGATCGAGAGCATCGTCTGCTCGTCGAAGTCGGTGCCGAGACCGATCGCGGTCGTGAGCATGCCGGTGGCGTCGAAGTGCCGGCGCGCGATGGCGCCGAGCTCCTGCGCGGAGGTCTGCCCGATCGTCGCTTGGCCGTCGCTGATCAAGAGCGCGACGCCGAGCGTGTTCGCGGAGCGCCGTGCCCCGTCGCCGACCCGCTCGAGCGCGGCCGAGATGTTCGTGCCGCCGCCGGGCGCGAGACGCCGAATCGCTTGGTGCGCCGCCTGGCCGTTGCCGCGGCGCGCCGGCCCGAAGTCCACCGACGCGTCGTCGGAGTAGCTGACGAGCGTGAAGGTGTCGTCCGGTCCGAGGTCGTCGACGATCGCGTGCGCGGCGGCCACCGCGTGGTGCCACTTCTCGCCGTGCATCGAGCCGCTGCGGTCGAGCACGAGGCGGACGTCCATGTGCGGACGTTGGGGGAGCTCGCCTTCGCGGCCGACGAGCGCGACCTGCAGGTGCACGCGGTCGCGCCCGACGTCGAGCCGCTCGCGCTCGAGCTCCGCGAACATCGCCATGCCCTCACGCGCGGGTTTCGGATAGGGGAGCGCCTCGCGCTCGGCGAAAGCCTCCAGGCGCACGTGCTCCCCGCCCACCATCACGCCGCGATCGAGCAGGTCCTCGAGGCGCGTGCGCATGCCGTTGCCGCCGACGAAGGTCGACGCGAGTACGCCGTTTTGGGGCAGCGCCACGGGGGCCGCGGGGCGCGCGCGAACCGTGCTGCCACCGGAAGCGGCGGCGCCGACGGTCCCCGCCACGCCGTAGCGAGCCTGGGTGCGGCGAGGCGCGACGTAGCCGGCGCGCCCTTCGTACGAGCCGCTCGCCATGGCGGAGGCGCCACCCGCGGGAGCGCCCGCGAACGCCGCTTCGGCCGCCGGCTCCGACTCGGCTCGCGCGAGCAGGTCCGCGACCTGGGCCGTCCCATCGTCCATGACTTGGCCACGCGCAGTGGGCGTCTCCGCCACGACCGCGGCCTGCGTTTCGGCGGGAGCGGGCATCTCCCCGGACGCCAAGAACGACGTCTCCTCCCGCTCGACCGTGGGCGCTTCCGCGGCCTCTGGTGCGCTCGAGTAGTTGCAACCCAGGGCCAACATGAGGACGCACCTCACCCAGCCCGCCGTCGTCCGACGCGGTCCCATCGTTCCTCCTCCGCGCACCCTCCAGCGCGCTGGTGAAGGGGCAGACGCCGCCCCCCACGTGGACCTTGGGCGTCACGGTCGATTTTCTCGCAGCGCGGGTCGTCGGAGGGGGCCCCTTCCGGTTGGGCCTCGAACGCGCTATCCCCCGCGGCAAATGACGCAGTCTCTCGTGACCACGACCCTCCGCGACGACGTCGCGGTGATCCGCATGGACGACGGCAAGGCGAACGCCCTGAGCCCGGCGATGCTCACCGAGCTCTCCGCTGCGCTCGACGCCGCCCGCGAGAGCGCGAAGGCCGTGGTGCTCGCGGGCCGACAGGGGCGTTTCAGCGCCGGCTTCGACCTGAAGATCATGACGAGCGGACCGGACGCCGCGCGCGAGCTGGTCACCACTGGCTGCGAGACCGTGCTTCGGCTCTACGAGCACCCACAACCGGTCGTCGTCGCCTCCACGGGGCACGCGATCGCGGGCGGCGCGGTGCTGCTCCTCGCGGGGGATCTGCGGCTCGGCGCCCAAGGCGCGTACCAGACTCAGCTCAACGAGGTGGCCATCGGTCTGCCGATGCCGCTCTTCGTGAGCGAGCTGGCCCGCGAGCGCCTCGCCCGCGAGCGCTTCGTGCAGGCGACCCTGCTCGCGCAACCGATGAACCCCGATCAGGCCGCAGCGGTCGGCTTCCTCGATCGCGTCGTCGAAGAAGAGAGCCTCCTGGACGAGGCGGTGGCCTCCGCCGCCAAGCTCGCCGAGCTTCCCAGCGTGGCCTTCTCCGTCACCAAACGCTCGCTTCGCGAGGTCCTCGTCAACGAGGTGCGGGCGACGTTGAGCGACGACCTGGACCGCGTCTTCGCTGCCTTCGGCAAGCGCTGATCTTGCCTCGCGAGGGAGGCCGCCCCTACCCTCGCGCGCATGTCCGAACGCATCTCTCGTCGTGTCTTTCTCGCGCGCGGCGTCGCCTTCGGTGCCGTCGCAGGCGCCGTGCTCACCGTCGGTTGCGGCGGCGAGGAAGCCCTCACCTGCACCGACGTCTCCGGCCTCTCGGCCGGCGAACAGGCCGCTCGCACCGGCCTCGGCTACGTCGACACCTCGCCGCACGGCGCCCAGAAGAACTGCACCAACTGCAACTTCTTCCAGGCCGGCGCGGCCAACGCGTGTGGCTCGTGCACCCTCGTGAAGGGTCCGATCCACCCGAGCGGCTACTGCAACAGCTGGGCGGCCAAGGCCTGAGCGCCGCCGTTGGTTCGCGTCGAGAGCCCGCTTCGGCGGGCTCTTCGCGTTTCGGAGCTCGAACCGGCCGAGTGGCTCTCGGCGCTCAATCGACCGGCGGCGCGCAGACTCGGTAGTCGTCGCCCAGGGTCGACGCGATGCCATCGGTCACGACCAGATCGACGTCGCAGCGGTCGCCCGCCGCACAATCGCCGTCCGACCGGCAGTAGCGAAGGCAGAAGTTGTCGTCGAGCGTGTCCTCGCCGAAAGAGACGCAGGCCATGCCCGCCCCACATCGGAGCGAGAGGTTCGAGTTGTCGCAGCCCTGCGCGTATTGGCCGAGCGGCCCGGCGACGTCGCAGAACGGGCCGCTCACGGTGCTGACGTAGCAGCCTTGGCCCACCGCACACCCGACCCCGACGTGCGGGTAGCACTCGAGCGGCGCCGGATAACACCGGCCGTCGGGCCCGCAAAGCCACTCGTCTGGACACTGCGCTTCGGTCTCGCAGACGAA
>JACKEH010000080.1 GCA_020633125.1 Sandaracinus sp.
GCGTAGAAGCTGCCGAGCTTGATGCCCATCGCTTCCGAGAGCGCGCGCACCGACGTCGCTTCGTAGCCTTGCCGCCAGAAGAGCTCGACTGCAGCGTCGAGCGCCGCATCGACATCGAAGTCTCGGGGGCGACCCATCGACGGAAGTAGAGCACCGAAGCGCGCGCGCGCCACCATGGACGAGGCCACGTAGCCTGGAGAAGATTCGGCGATGGACGACGCCTTCCGCCAAACCGCGCTGCAGCTGATCGCCGACCTGAGTGCCGCGCTGGGCGACGTCGAGGCCGAAGACGCCGCGTTGAACGAAGCGCCGCGAGCGCGCGTCGAGCGCGAGCTGCACCTGCACGATGTCGATGGTTCCCCAGCCGCCGTCGGTGTTGCGCTGCGCGACCGCGCCGCCCTTCTGCGCCGCTTGAATCGCGATCACGACCGCGAAGATCAAGAGGACCACACCAGCGAGCCGCAGCTCATCGAGCCGCCGCCACCTCCACCCGAGTACGAGCCGCCGGAGTACGAGCTGCCGCCGAAGCTGCTGCCGCCGCCGTAGCTCGACCCGCCCGAGTATCCGCCCCCTCCGCCGCCCGAGGAGAAGCTGCCGCCGCCGAACGATCCGCCGCTCACCTGCGCGTGCGCGGACGAGGCGAGCCCGGCGAGCGAAGACGCGGCGACGAACGCGGCGAGGAGGATGGCGCGCATCGAGCGGAACCTTCGCACGGGCGCGTCGGGAGGGTCCAACTCCGGGCGGCTCGTGGCCCCGCCGCGCGCCCGAACGCGACTGCGGGCGTCACTCATTCGGTCGGCGAGCCGTTCGGTGGCCGACGTCAGCGCGGCAGGAGAACGCCCAGCGATGGGGCGATGACGTGCGATGTGGAAAGCCCGCGGTGCGTCTGCCGACACGAGTCCACCGGATGAGTCACTCAATCACCACACTCGCGTGGTAGGCCGTAACACGTGCAACCACATTCGTGCGGACACGCATTCGGCCCGTCGTAACACTCACCCCAGCCGGCAGCGAACACGATCGGAAGGATGTTGCATGGCAACACCTCGCAGTAGTGAGGCACTTCCCGCTCCAGATCCTGCGGAAGCTCCCCACAACCGCATCCATTCGGAACTCCGCGAGCGAACTCCGCACGACGTTCGCGCCATCGAGAGTGGCACTCGACCACCTCCTCCAGCTCACCCACCGTCTCCGCCCTCACCTGGTCTCGGAGCGCACAGAAATCGACGGGATCACCGAGGACGATGACCACTGCTTCCGGTCCAACGATTTCCTCGGGGTCGTAGTCGAGGCAAACCCGCTCCCCCGAGGGGTAGTCCGGCCGACGGCTGTTCACCCACCGACAGAGCACCCGCCACTCGTCCTCCGAAAGCACCGCGATCGGCCGCTCCGGCTCGAGCGGCGCCGGGCCGTAGGAGGCGGCGCAACCGAGCGCGCACGTGACCCAAAAGAGCGATACCGCGTGCCGCGGAAGCACACGCTCGGTCAGCACGGAGAAGCGACGAGCCAAGGAATGTCTCCACAAGAGAGAAAGGTGAAGCGGCTCCCATCGTCCAGATCTACGAACGATGGGTCGGGGCCTGCTTTCTCCAGGCGCCCGCGCCGAATCGTCGCCACGGCATCTCTCCATACGAGCTCGATCGTCCCCAGCCGGCCACCAAAGTCCAAGCTGAGTCGGGGTCCTGCTCGCTGAACGTGCTGCAGTACGAACGAATCTCCTCGGAGCCGCGGTGCATAATGAATCTCTTTGCTTGGAGCCGGTGGCCGGTTCGGCCACCAGGCTTCGGGTATGGCAACTTTTCGAGCCGAGAAGCAGTCGAAGTCGAAGATGGAGAACTCTCGTCGAATGAAGCTGTCGTCCGCACCGCTCATGACGATGCGAACGCGGTCCATTTCTCGACGAATCTCCAATAGAAGTGCCTCGATGTGTCGGTCCAAATATTCGAACAGGCTCTCTTCCATAAGTGTTGTTCTCATGCATCCACCGCCTAGGGAATACCTTCGTACGGAATGTGGGTCAGCCACTGAAAAATGTCTCTGGGAAGACTTCTGTCAACGACGTTGCCGTCGACGTCCAGCCAGTTGCCCTCAGCATCCTTCCATCTGAAGTAGCCGTTCGCTTGTCGAGAGTACTCGCTCCCTCCTGGAGTCGAACCATTGGGCCTCATGTACCTCAGACGCTCGATGCCATTCTCGTCGACCCACTTCCACCCTTCGTTGTGCGTGGTCGGGACCTCCCGCCATCCCCTCGGCTTGTTTCTACGCAGCCACCTGATGGAGACACCCCGAAGGTTGGCTCTGGGAAACGAGGCGGACGGTCGGGTGCCGCGGGCCTGTGGGGGCCGCGACATCTGGTTGATGGACGCGCCGAACACCTGCGCGTGGCGTGGAAGCATCCAAAGGCCTCCCGCGACCTCTGCGGCACCGAGCACGACCCCTGCCACTCCCGCACCAGGGTGCAAGGGTACCGCGGCGGCGCCACCCACGCCGGTCGAGGAGCCGTGATGGATGAGGGCCAAGTCTCCCACGGTTCCCGCGCCCGAACCGAAAGCACGACCGAGATTCCACAACGTCGGGTCGCCGTTCTCCACTGGTCCCGTCCGGTGGTCGTCGAACGGGTTGAGGCCGCTCGCGACGCCATCCGCGAACGTGAACAAGTTCTCCCATGTGTTCTGCGACGTCCGGCGTGTGGGGGGATTCGTCTCCACCAAGCTCGTCGACGGTTGGCTGGGTCGTCCGGAGGCGTCCGGGCGCGAACGTGCGGGTTGTGGGCGCGCCGGGGGGCGGCTGCGTCCGGTCGGGGCGCCGCTCGAGAGCGGAGTGAAGGCTCGCGGCGTGAACTGGCGACCCACCCCGAAGCCGTCGAACTGGCAGAGCGCCGCACCGCCGCACGCGGACTCGATCAAGGACTCCGCCCACCCGAGTGCGCTCGCCAGACTGCCCGGCGATCCCACCAAGTACGAGTACCCGCCCCGATCGACCACCGCGACCGCGCCGTACTCCGGCTCTTCGTTCATCCCCGTCGGATCGAGGACGTTCAGCGGGTCGTTCCACGCGTACGCGAACGGGTTGAGGTCCAGCGCGCGTCGAGGGTTCGTGATCGGATCCGGCGACGTCATCAATCCGAGATCGCGGTCGTAGAGCCGTGCTCCCATGTGCTGGAACCGGGTGAGAAGGGCGTCGACTCCTGCGTGCAGGTGACCCGCGAAACCCACGAGTCCTGCGGTGCCGCCGATCGACGAGAAAGAGGTCGACATCCAGTCGGCGCCTCGCGGAATCCCCCATTCGTCGAACGAATAGTTCTCGACCACGCTCGTTCCGTTGAGGGTCATCGCGGCCGAGGCCGGCTCGACGAGGACTTGCGAGAGCATCTGGTCGGTCGTCGTACCCGCCTGGCGCGTGAGAACGCCGGAGACGTTCTCGCCTCCGATGCGGTGGAGCACGTAGCTCGATCCGCCGACGACCTCCTCCGTCACCGCGTCGGGTCGGTAGGCGATCCCCTTCGAGGACGACGTGCGGACGAGGCTGCCGGCCGCGTCGTAGGCGAACTGGCGGCTCCCACGCGACACGGGTTCGGCGATCGACGTCGGTCTCCCGAAGAGATCGTAGGTGACGGTCGCGGTGCCGCTGGACGTGACCTGACCGCGCTCGTCGTACGTCAGGTCACGAGGATCGTGACCGGTCGTCCGATCGGTGCGGTGGGGGTACGCCGGATCTCGCACGTACTGCCGGGTGCCGGAGGGGCGCACCGCGGTCTGAAGGTTCCCCAAGAGGTCGTACGTGTACGAGCGCTCCTGCAGGAGCGAACCGGCCGCGTTTTCGAGCCGAACCCGCTCGAGTTGGCCACGTGCGTCGTACGTGAACTCTTCTCGGCGCAGGCTCTCCGGTGAGCCCGTCCAGTTCCGCTGCTCTCGCCAAGCCAGGCGTCCTTCGGAATCGTAGTCGTACCCGTAGCGCCCGAGCAGGGTGGAGCCCGCCTGGAACGCGACTTCCTGCACCAACCCCGTCGCGGGATCGTGGTCCGTCGCGACCGAGGTGGCGTGGAAGCGTTCCAGCGTCGTCTGTCCGTCTGCTGCGACCTCCACGCGTTCCCACCACGGGCTCGCCGAGCCGTACGGCTCGACGGCTCGCAGGAAACCGGGGTTGTCGTACTGATACCCGATCGATCGGACGCCACTCGACGATCCGCTGAGGGGTACGTCGAGCCGCTCGATGCGACCATCCCGGCCTCGCTGCCGAATCCGCGTTCGGTAGGAACGACCGTCGACGGCGACGGTGCGTTCGCGGAGGAGGCCACCCGATTCGTAGCCCAGCGTTTCGACGACGCCGTCACTCGACGTGCTTCGGTGGAGCAGCCCGATCCCGTAGGTGGCGGTGTCGTACTCCCACACGTTGCGCTGTTCCGTCGTGCCACGTCTCGCGACGACTGCCGTGGTGCGCCCCAGCTCGTCGATGTCAGCCGTGTACCGAATCCCGGTGGGTCGATGGACCACGAACGCCGGGAGTCCCCACGCATCGTACTCGACCTCGTCGTACCCTGAGTCCGGGTGGTGTGCTTCGACGACTCGACCGAAGCGGTCGCGCTCCACGAGGTACTCGAAGCCCAACGCATCCGTCGTCAGACGGAGCGCCTCGTGCTCGTCGTACTCGTAGGTGGTCTCTGCAGTGCCGGCGGAAGTTGCCGGGTCGGTCACGCTGCGGAGCAGCCCATCGAGTCCGTACAGGTCGACCGTCACGCCACCGCGGGGGTCGGTCGTGCGAACGGTTCGGCCGGCGTACTCCACTCGCGTGACCCCGCCCAGCACGTTGGTGAGACGACGAGGACGGGCGAGCTCGGCCGTCCAACGTTCGCCGGGACCGAGTGGTACCTCGGGCGCGTAGGCCACGAGCTCGCGGACACGCCCCGGCAAAGCCAGGCCGGAGCTCACGGGCACACCGGTCCGTGGGTCGTATTCGGTCGTCGCGTCGACCAAGGCGCCCCCGGGGACCCGTTGGGCGCTCAGGCGAACGCGCCCGAGCCCGTCTGAGACCGAGCGTCCGAGGGTGTAACCGTCGCGGACCATGCGTTGCTCGAACAATCCGTCCGGAAGCTCCGACTCGACGATCGTCCGACGCATCCCGATCGTCGGCGCGCTGACCTCCCTCAACCGTCCGAAGCCGTCGTACCGCCAGTCGACGCGGAAGCCGTTCGGATCGAGCGACTGACTCGGTCGTCCCCACACCGGATGGTGAGTCACCTGGCTTTCGTGCCCGAGCGCGTTCTTCACCGAAGTCGGCGCGAACGCATCGTGATCGTCGAACGCGAAGTGAGTGGTTCGTTGCGTGAATCGAGAAGCGTCGGCCACGCCTTCGACCGTCTCGCGTAGCCGGGTCGCGTGTCCGAGCTCGTTCCACCCCTCGTTGAAGACCAGGTAGTCGTAGCTCTCGCCCGAGTTCGCGCCGATCACCCTGCGATGATCCAGAACGATCGGTCCCTCCGCCGTGCCCGTCAGCGAGATCCACTTCAGTTCCTCGGACGTCGACGAGCACCGCATCACGCGGCATCGCGTTCGGTCCACCGTTTTGGGCGTCGCGCGGTAGGCGACCTCGAAGAAGTCGTACTCGAACGTCGTCGAGTCGACTTGCTCGTCGCCGACGGTCACCTTCGATTCACGCACCAGACCTCGCGCGTCTCGTCTCGTGTCGCGCGACGACGTGAAGGTCTCCTCGCCATCCGTCTTCTCTTGCGTGGTCTCGACGCGCTGGTAGACGAAGTACGTGTTTCCCGAAGTTACGGTCTCCGTTTGTCGCTCGACGACCCGAGTGAAGACCGACGACTCTTCCACGAGCGCGGTGTTGGTGGTGCGCTGAAAGACCTCGGTCTGTGTCGTCAGGGGAACCCCGGCGCGCAAGCGCGAACGACCATGCGACGGGAGCGTCGTCCACGGATCGTAGTCGAACGTCGTCCGCGTGCCGGCTTCGAGGTTTTCGACGATCCGCCGCTCGAATCCGAGTGATCGCCGCTCGAAGCGGTCGAAGAGCGCGCCTTCGTATCGGAAACGTTCCTTCGTCCAGGGCGCCTCGACAGGCTCAGACCCGAACTCGATCCACGACTCGCGAACGACGGGCCCGCCACGACGAAGGCAATCCGTCCGCCCTGCCGCATGTCCACCTTCGGGGTCCGCATCGATGCAGCGCGCGTCCGTCGACGGCGTGTGGAGCTCTGGATCCTCCAGGTGGCCCCAGCGGTAGTTTCGCGAGTGGGCGATTCCCGAGTCGACCCGGCTCTGCGTGACGCTGGCGAGGACCCACGTGATCGGCTGCGGGAAACGGCTGATCTGCCACGCGTCGACTTCTCCGAGCTTCTGCCAGATCGCGTGACGTCGTGATCCATCGCCGTCACCGTCGAAAGGCACCCAGGGCATCAGGTTGGGTCTTTGTCCTACGCTTCGTGGAGGACTCCATCGCGTCGTGGGTGAGAGAAGAAAGAAGGGATCGAGGGCGACCGTGTGATACGCGAACCCGTTCGTGGACCCGGATTCGACGAGCCAACGAAGCCCGAGTGCGTCGTACTCGTAGCCCGGCGGTTCGAACTCGTCTCCCGCCACGAAGGGACCGATCAGGTCGACCGCTCCATTGCCATCGACGTCGTCGAAGAACGCGCGCTGTGCGAACTCTCGCGACGTGATCTCGAAGGCAGTAGGTAGTTCTCGCGGACCGCTGAACCACACTCCCGCTTCCGCCGAGTTTGAGACCGATCCGCGGCCCCACCGAACCTCGATGTGGCCGCGAACCACGTAGTCCGGCCGGTACCCACCACTGGGTGGATCAATTGGGAACCTCGTCACGAAGTCGGGTACGAAGCTCACGATGTCGGGAACCCCGTCTCCGTTGAGATCTCCCACCTTGAAGGAGCCGTCGTCGTTCTCCTCGTCGACTCCGTCGTCTACGACGAGATCCGCCAGTTTCAAACGAACCAAGGCCCCCGGGTCGTCCCCCTGCAGGATCGAACCTTGGCGCGCCAGTCGTTGTCCACCGCTCTCCCAGGTGTAGAGCCCGGGTGGCGCTCGATCGTCTCCGTTCCACACCAACCAGTCGGGCGAGCCGTCCCCGTCGAAGTCCGCGATCGCTGGATGCGCCTGCGCTTGGTCGTACGCGCACGCCGCCAACGTCATCCCCGGCATGGTGGACCATCCGAAGAGGCCGATGGGACAGGTTTCGGACTCCGGGGCTGGGTAGCACTTGATGTCCGTGTGCACGACTCGTGGATCCTCCATCGAGAGAGACGCGATCGACCACGTATGCGCCGGAAGCAGCGGGCCGATCTCCGGTCGCGTGGGATCGGGTCGGCAGTAGACCAACTCCTGGCGCGCGTCCCCCATCGCGTCTGTCACGAAGGCTACGCGTGGCGGCTCGGTGAACTCCGAATGGTGCACGCCGGCCAGTTCGAAGACACCGCCCTGATTCAGGTGAACCCGGAAGCCAACGTCGTCGTGTGACCATTGAAGGATGTCGTCGAGGCCGTCGTCGTTCACATCCGCGATCAGTGGGTTCATGAACTTCCCGAGTGCGTACTCCCCGTCGGCGTAGCGAAGACTCGTGCGGAGAAGCTCTTCTTCTCCATCGACGAGTTCGGGTTTCGCGATCCAGAAGTGTCCACCGAATTCGGCCTGCCAGTCCTCCAGGGAATCAAAGACGCTCTCGCCGTCGGGATTACGGAGGAGCAGGAATTCTTCCCCGGGCTCGCCATCGAACTCCCCGATGCCGAATGGCCAGAAGTTGCGTGCGGTGAAACCGGGAATGTTCTCCCACGTCGAAACGTCGACTGCCCGTGGTCGGTTGGTTGGGCTGTCATCCCAGCCCTGCACGTCGCCTCGAACGGCGTCGTAGGAGAACCTCAGAGGCGGGAGGCAGGTCGGGGTCGGGCTTCCCGAGGAATGCGCGCAGTGCTCGACGGCGATGACGCGCGGCGCGGAGACGGCGAGCTCGTGGTGCTGTAGGCGGTACTCGGTGACGAGCTGCAGCGCCGGGACGGGGTCGCCCGCAACGACGCTCTCTCGAACCGCCGAGACTCGGATCGCCGACAGAACGTGGGTGCGAAGCTGGTGCGAGCCTCGCTCCCAGTGCGAGCGCGGGGCCGAGAGGGGAGTGCCGTAGACGAAGTCGATCTTTCGCGTCGCGTCTCGGCTCGGGTGGTGCGTGTACGAAATGGCGAGCGGCCGAAGAAAGACTCCGGGCTCCGCCACCTTCCCGACCTCGACCTCCTCGGCGCCGTAGCTCACGTGGTACGAGTTTCCCCACTCGTCGCGGACGGAGCTCATGTGCCACGCGACCGACTTCCCGAACGCGTCCCGCTGGACCGAGTCGGACGTGCCTCCGAGCACCATCTTTCGTCCGGAGAGCTCGTGCACGATCCACTCGTCCGCGGCGACGAGCTGCTCGATCCGAACGTGCGTGTCGGGGAACGTTCGCCAGTAGCCGTCGCCTCCGCTCACCAGAGGGGCTCCGTCGAGGCAGTACCCGTCGATCGACGCTCGGAGCGGCTCGTCCGCCATGCCCGCTCGATGAAAGCAGCGGTGCAAGCGGGAGAGCCCTTGAAGGCTCCAGCCCGTGCCCACCAGCGAGTCGCCCGCCCCGCTGTCGTAATGCAGCGAGAGAGACGGCTCGATGCCATGACGACCGGGTGGCAGCACGAGGGGCACGTCGACGTGAAGGCGACCGAAGTCGTCGACGTGTGTGGTGTAGGGGATCGAGCCCACGGCGGAGGAGACCACGTCCGTTGGCAGATCGGCGGCCTGCTGGACGCTCGCCACGGGCTCGAAGGCGCAGGCGCTCGACAGCAACAAGAGGACGATTCGAGGAAGAAACGCTGCGATGTGGCCGCTGTTTTCTTCGATGGAGCGCGCCGGCAGTAGAGGCGAAGTCGGACGACTCTTCATGGTGAGCGACCGTAGCAGGGCGCCGTGACATCGAGGCGACACTGCTGCGGTCGCTTCTTGACCAGATCGGAGTGGGGCGTCTGTTTCGACTGAACAAGTTCCGTCGAAACAGACGCTGTGGCTGTGGGGTGCACACGCGGGAGCCCAGCTCCTTTCGCGGGTTAGGCGACTCACCCATTTGGGTGAGTCGCAGTGGCCAGGTGTCGGGCGCATCGCTGTGTCGGTGGGTGTCTCCTCACTCGGCTGGCAGTTGCGCTCGTTGCCTGTGGTTTGCCGCCGTTCCATTGACAGTGTCTGGGACCACGGCTGGCGGCCTCTCCCGACACCTGGGTGAGGCAGCACCCGAAGGACGGCGACCCATTCGAGAAGAACGCTCGGTCGAGGGCGAAGCTCCTCGTCCGCGCGTCTCCGACCCGCGACGTCTCAGAAGGTCGCGACATCCGGGGAGCGAGACCGGGACGGTTCATGAAGGGGCCAACCTCGACCGAAGTTGAAACTCTCGTTCTCGGAAGGCCCGGAGCTTCGCCAACCTGAGGTCGTCTCTTTTCCTGGAGGTCCGAACCTTCGCGAGATCGAGATTGTCTCGTTTTTCGAAGGTCCGGACCTTCGCGAAGTGAGACAATCTCTTTCTCTGAAGGCCCGCGACTTCGGGGGCGGGGACGAGCTCATTCCGACGGGCATCCGGGCTTCGGAGCCGCTGGGAGGTTCAGGGTCGAGGCGTGTGTGGAGACCCCGCTTCCGTTCGCGGAGAGCCCCGGCGAGACGTGACAGGGGCGGGAGGTGCGGTGGTTCCACCGTCCGACCTCGCGTCGCGCAGCACTTGCCCTTCCGAGCCTCGGGTCAGCCCTGTTGTGCGCGCTCGAGGGTCTGGAGGAACGCGCGCTCGAGCGTCTTCACCAGGGGGGCGAGGTGGCGGACTTGTTGTCCGCTCTCGAGCGCGGTCTTCAGGATGAGGCGCGCGTCGTGGCCTTCGGGGACGCGGACTTCGAGGGTGGCTGCGCCTTGGAGCTTCACCACGCAGCGCTGGAGCTCGAGCGCTCGGCGGAGCGGCTCGGGGTCGCCCTTCGGGCGGACTTCGTAGATCCCGCTCTCTGGCGCGATGAGCGGCTCGAGCGCGCCGGCGTAGAGCACCTCGCCGGCCGCGATCACGACGACCTGATCGCAGACCTTCTCGACGTCCGGGAGGATGTGCGTCGAGAGGATGACGCTGGTGCCGGTGCGGGTCGGGATGTCGTGGATGAGGGCGAGCATCTCGTCGCGACCGCGCGGATCGAGGCCGCTCGTGGGCTCGTCGAGCAGGAGCAGCTTCGGGTCGCCGACGAGGGCCTGCGCGAGGCGGGCGCGTTGCTTCATGCCGGTGGAGAAGCTGCCGAGGCGTCGGTAGCGGAGGATAGGACTTCCAAACTGCCGAAAGCAACCGGGCTCGGCTCGAGAGGCGGCGAGAGCGAGGTCGTGAAGACCTTTCACGAGGGGCATGAAATCGCGGTGAAGCGACCCGCCGCCGAGGAACCCCCGCGTCGTCCTTGTGAGACGCGCGCTCGGGGCCCCAGAGAACGGATCGGAGCGTCGCGGCGGAGGGAGCTCAGCCGAAGAGGAGGCACAACTGGCCTGGACAAGGCGCTGGCGCGACGCGTCGTGGGGGGTCGCGGGCGCGAAGAGGTCCTTCGCTGCACAGCACGCGGGCGACGTCGTCGGGGTGTTTGGCGATCTCGACGAGGCGCATGCGTCCGCCGCATCCCGGGACGGGGCAGGTGGTGACGTCGACGGCAAAAACGCGGCGCAGGAGCCAGGCCCACGGGTGGCGGGATGCTTGGGGCGCGGGAGGAGCGAGCGGGGCGAGGTCGGCGGCGGCGAAGAGCGGGAGCTGCGAAGGAGGCTCGGGCTCTCGGCCGAGGACGACCTCGGCGCGCGCGGAAGAGTGCGCGGCGAAGACGCCGTGGTAGCGGAGCATGTGAAACCGCGGCGGCGGGACGAGGGCGCAGAGCCGCGCGAGGAAGTCGAGGGGGTCGAGCAAGACAGCGTGGGTGCCGTCTTTCCACGCCGCCTTGAAGACGAGGCGGACGCGTCCGTCGGGGTGGAGTTCGAGGCGCTCTTGGTTGAGCGGCGGTCGGGCGACGTAGCGGCAAAGCCGCTCGAGGCGTTTGCGGTCGCGGCCGTCCACCACGACTTTCACCCCCACCCACCTCGGCAAGGGCTTCGCTGGGCGAGGGGACGAGGCGCACGGGGCGGACGAGCCTTTCGGTCTTCGCGCCGGGCGCCGCGCCGAGGAGTTGCACGTCCCCGGCCGACGCGGCGTAACAAGACGCGAGCACAGGCTGCTCGTGGACGAGCGTGTCGCCCTGGTCGCTCAGGCCCTCGAGCGAGCGGCCGTTCCGCTCAAGCACGACGAGCAGCGCGGCGTGGGTCCACGCGGCGACCTCGGCGAGCGAGAGGCCCTCGACGAGGTCCATCACCTCGTCACCGCTCGGCGGGGGCAGCGCGTGGAAGACGAGCGCGCCCCGCGCGTCGCGCACGTACACGCCATCGAGCGCCAGCGTGTGGAAGTGGACGTTCAAGCGCAGCGCGCTGTCGCTGCGCTGGATGAAGGTGACGGCGCCCACCTGCGCCTCGTCCACGCTGCGTAGGCCCAGGTGCCGCTTCGCGCGCCGACGCAGCGAGCGCGTCAGCGCGCGGATGAACACCCCGAGCACGTCCGCGCAGAGCCCACGGTCGTAGGCCATCGCGTAGCGCAACGACCACGGCAGCGAGCACACCCACTGCCGTATCGGCTCCTCCGGGAGCACCTCGTCGACCAGGTGCGCGGCGACGTCCGACATCCGCCGGCCGACGCACGAGGGGCAGAAGCCCCGCCGCTTGCACGAAAATGCCACCCGCATCTCGTGGCCGCACTGGCGGCACGCGAGCCGCACCACCCCGTGCTCGAGCAGGCCGCAGCGCAAGTACTCCTCGAACTCCCGCACCACGAAAAGCGGCAGGCCGCCCTCCTCCTCGGCCCGCTCCAGAAACGACGGCCAGTGCTCGCGCACCAGCGCGTGCAGCAGCGTCTCCTCCGGACGTCGCCGCGCGTACCCGTCCGCGCGGTCGGGCTCCCAGCGCTCGCGGCCCGCCGTGCTTCGCACGACGCGTCATCGGTGCGCGTCATTCACCGATGCGTGTGCGTGTCTGGACCGAATCAGCCCTCCGAAACGCGCTGCAGCCATCGACGCCGAACCCCTCGTACGGGAAGCGATCAGGCCACGTAGCCGGGAGAAGATCGGGCGATGGACGACACCTTCCGCCAAACCGCGTTGCAATTGATCGCCGACCTGAGCAACGCGCTGGGCGACGTCGAGGCCGAAGACGCCGCGTTGAAGAAAGGCGTCGACGCCTTCGTGGCGAACGCACGCGCCGCGGGGGACGACCGACCCATGGAGGAGCTCTTCCTTCCCGAGCGTCTCGCGGAAGACGCCTTCGAAGGTCACGCTGCCGTGTTGGAGCTGGTCCCGGGTGCGAGCGAAGACGACGTCTTTCGTTGGCGCGAGACGGTGTGCGACCTCTGCGGCTACTGAACGCGCGAGGTCACAACACGCGCGCGATCGCGGT
>JACKEH010000081.1 GCA_020633125.1 Sandaracinus sp.
TGCAAGTGATTCCCGCTCTGAGAGCGGCCCTACTTCCGCGGATTCGATCGTGCCGGTCGAGCGCGCGCCGCCCCCTCGTCGCGGCGGAAGCGCGTGAATCCGTGCAACCGAGTCGGGCTCCCCGAGCGAGCGGTGTTTTCCGGACGTCCCGGGGGCCGCGAGCACTGGTACGCTGAGGCGGTGAGACCCTCCAGCATCCCGATGGGCGGTCGGGCCCTCCGGCCCGAAGAACAGGCTGCGCTCGTCGAGGAGATGACGGCGATCGTCGAGCACAGTCACCTCTTCAAGTCGCTCGACGCGGAGCTTCGCGGCGAGCTGCTCGAGAGCGGCTACGTGACCTCGTACGAGGCCGGCGACGTGGTCTTTCGGCAGGGCGATCCAGGAGAACTGTTGATCCTCGTCATGCGGGGTCGGGTGCGCGTCGAGACGGCGACGCCGGGCGGCACGGTGCAGCTCGCCGAGCTCGGTTCCGGCGCCTGCGTCGGCGAGGTCTCGGTGCTCACCGGTGCACCACGCACCGCCACGGTGGTCGCGATCGACGCCGTGGACGCGGTCGCGTTCGCGAAGCACCGCATCGAACGAATCCTCGACCGCAGCCCGAAGGTGCGAAAGATTCTCGAGTCGCTCGTCGACCTTCGTGCGCGCGACACGATCGAGAAGATCATCGGTTGAGCGCCCTCCCGTTGCGACCGTATCGCTCGCGCGCGTGCGATGCCGACGCAGGGGATCGTGCGGGTCGGCTCGCGTGCGAGCGCTCGGCGAGTAGCATGCGGACATGGTTGGAGGGACGTTCGAAAGAACGAGGGGGCTCGCGATCCTCGTGATCGCGCTCGTGGGCGGCAGTGTTCTCGTGGGCTGCAGTGATCGATCGGGGCCACCGCCGGAAGAAGACGGCGGCAGCGCCGTCGACGGTGGACGCTTCGACGCGGGATCCGACGGCGGGACCGTCGACGCGGGCGAAGAAGACGCGAACGTGCCCGACGCGGACGGCGTGGACGCCACGGTGGACGACGCGGGCGTCGACGCCGCGCCGGACGCCGGCGGCGACGGCGGCTTGCCCGGCGCCACGTGCAACTCGGACCGCGATTGCCGCGAAGGCTTCTGCAACTTCCCCGACGAGCTCTGCGGCGAAGGTGTCGCGGGGGTGTGCGAGAGCCCTGGCGATCTCTGCCCCGCCGATTGCCCCGGCGTCTGCGGCTGCGACGGACGTGTCTATTGCAACACGTGCCTCGCGCACGCCTCGTCGGTCGACGTCACCGGCGACATCTCCGCGTGCCGCCCGCGCGATTGCCGCGCGATGGATGCCGTGACCACCGGCGCATGCGAGCGCTCCTTCGGCTTCGCGTGGAACGGCACGCGCTGCGTCGGGCTCACGGGCTGCGATTGCACCGGCTCCGATTGCGAGGCGACGTACCCCTCGTCCGACGCGTGCGAGGCCGCCTACGCCACGTGCCTCGACGAGCCGCCGCCGGGCGGATCCTGCGGCGGCATCCTCGGCACCACCTGCGGTCGCGACGAGTATTGCGACTACGAGCCGAGCTGCCGAACGCCCGACGCGGGCGGAACCTGCCGCATGCGCCCCGAGGTCTGCGTCGGGCTCTTCGACCCGGTCTGCGGTTGCGACGGCCGCACCTACGGCAACGCGTGCAACGCGGCTTCGGCGGGCGTCGACGTCGAACGGATGGGGTCCTGCGAGGGAGTGCCCGCGGAGTGACGTGACGCAGGCGCGCGCGGAGCCCGAAAAGGTGCTATCCCGCGCGCGCCATGAGTCGCATCTACCGTCAGCTCCCTCCCGCCGGAACTCGCATCGGGCTCGCCTTCTCGGGCGGCCTCGACACTCGCGCCGCCGTGGCGTGGATGAGCCGTGAGGGGCTCGAGGTCCATTGCTACACCGCCGACCTCGCGCAGCCGGACGAGAAGAACGTCGACGAGATCCCGCCCATCGCGATGACGCATGGCGCGGCGGCCGCGAAGGCGCTCGATTGCCGCGAGGCGATGGTCCGTGAGGGCATCGTCGCGATTCAATGCGGCGCCTTCCACCTGAGCTCGGGTGGCAAGAAGTACTTCAACACCACGCCGCTCGGCCGCGCCGTCACCACGACCGCGATCGTGCGCGCGATGAAGGACGACGAGGTCCACGTCTTCGGCGACGGGTCGACCCACAAGGGCAACGACATCCAGCGCTTCTACCGCTACGGCATCCTCGTCAACCCGGCGCTGCGCATCTACAAGCCCTGGCTCGACCCGAAGTTCGTCGACGCCTTCGGCGGCCGCACGGAGATGAGCGAGTACCTCGAGACGCTCGGCCTCCCGTACAAGATGGGCACCGAGAAGGCGTACTCGACCGACGCCAACGTGCTCGGCGCGACCCACGAGGCGAAGGACCTCGAGCTGCTCGACAAGGGCATGCGCATCGTCGAGCCGATCATGGGCGTCGCGTTCTGGAAGCCCGAGGTCGCCATCGCGCCCGAAGAGGTCAGCGTGACCTTCGAGTCCGGCGTGCCCGTCGCGGTCAACGGCAAGCGCTACGACTCGCTCCTCGAGCTCTTCCTCGAGTGCAACCGCATCGGCGGCCGCCACGGCCTCGGCATGAGCGATCAGATCGAGAACCGCGTCATCGAAGCCAAGAGCCGCGGCATCTACGAAGCGCCCGGCATGGCGCTGCTTCACCTGGTCTACGAGCGCCTCCTCTCGGCGATCCACAACGAGAACACCCTCGACCTCTACTTCACGATGGGTCGTCGCCTCGGTCGCCTTCTCTACGAGGGCAAGTGGTTCGATCCCGAGGGCCTGATGCTCAAGGACGGCCTCACGCGTTGGGTCGCGCCGAGCGTCAGCGGCACGGTGACCTTCGAGCTTCGTCGTGGTGACGACTACACGCTCGTGAAGACCGAGGCCGAGCACATGAGCTACGCGCCCGACAAGCTCTCGATGGAGCGCGTCGAGGAGCCGCCCTTCACGCCCGAGGATCGCATCGGCGCCCTCGAGATGTTGAACCTCGCGGTCGGCGACAACCGCGACCTGCTCCTTCACCACCTCGCGAGCGTGCGTCGTCTCGCGAGCGGTGTGGGCGCGCAGATCGGCGGCCTGCTCGGCGACGGCGAGGAGTGATGCGCGCCGCGCTCCTCCTGCGCGGCGTCAACGTCGGCAAAGGCAACGCGTTGCCGATGGCCGACCTTCGCGCCCTGCTCGAGGAGCTCGGCTGCACCGACGTTCGAACCTACCTGCAGAGCGGCAACGCGGTGCTGAGCTCCCGTCGTGGCGAAGCCGCGCTCGAGAAGGCCGTCGGCGCCGCGCTCGCGAAGTACATGGGTCGGCCGATCGACCTCACGTTTCGCACGGGGGCCGAGCTGAACGCGGTCGTCGACGCCAACCCCTTCGTCGAGGTCGACGACCCGACGAAGCTGGTGGTGACCTTCTTGTCGGAGGCGCCGCCGGAAGCGCTCGTCGCGCCGCTCGTGAAGGGCGATTGGGGGACCGAGCGTTGCCGCGTGATCGGGCGTGAGATCTTCGCCTCGCTCCCCGACGGACAAGGGCGAAGCCCGCTCGCGGCGGCGCTCGGCAAGACGAAGCTCCCCGGAACGGTGACGACTCGGAACTGGCGGACGGTGCTCGCGTTGCGCGAGATGCTCGACGGCTGAGCGTCCGCGCGGCCGGGGCGAGGAGCACGAATCAGTTGCACTGATTCATGCTCTTCCTTCTCTCCGAGGGAGCGACGCGCTCCCCCCCCCAACCGGCAGAGCCGGATTGGGGCCCCCTCCCCCCACCGAGCGCCCACCACTTGCACGGATTCGATCCGTGCAGGGCGCGCTTGATCGAACACGACGGTTTGGCTGCGAGGAGCTCGCGCCGGGCGAGCTCCCCGCGCGCCTCACGCGTAGGGGTCGAAGCCCGCGTCGGACTCGCAGTCGGGGCAACCGACTCCGGCGTCGTCGAAGGCCGGGCAGCCTTCGGGATCGCTCGCGCAGTCGACGCCACCATCGAAGGCGCAGCCTTCCGGCGTGTCGAAGCAGTCCACGACGCCTGCGTCGTCGAAGACCGGGCAGCCCTCGGGGGAGAAGTTGCAGTCGTCGACGCCCGCGTCGAAGCCCATGCCCGGATCGCAGAACTGCGGGTCGTAGCAGTCGAACCCGCCATCCGAATGCACCGGGGGTGGGTTGCTGGGCCCGAGGATCGGCTTCTGCGTTTCTTCTTCGAAGCATCCCGCCAGCGACAGCAGCAACATCCAAGCGATCGTCGTTCGCATCACGTTCCTCCAGTGCGACTCGTCGGTCGCCTGGTGTCGGGCCTCGACCTCCGCACATCGGCTCATCACGACGTCGAAAATCGAACGCGACCCGCGTGAGGTCGCTTCGCGTGACGGTTCGCGAGCGCGTCTTCCACTCCGCCACTTCGCTTCCTCGCGACGTGGAAAGACGTTCGGTCGTGAACGACCACCGCAGATGAGCCGATTCGACCGCGTCGAGGCCCCAACCGACATGACGACGCTCGTCGCCCGCGTTCGCCCTCCCGAGGTCGCACGCTTGCCTCGATCGAGTGCCTGCGACGACGAGCTCGTCGCGAGGGCGCTCGGGGGAGACCGTTGGGCCGAGGAGGCTCTCTACCGGCGCCACGTGCATCGCGTCACCACCGTGGTCGCGCGTCTGCTCCGCCACGGGCCCGACGTGGAGGACGTGGTGCAAGACACCTTCGTCGAAGCGCTGCGGGACCTCGGCAAGCTTCGCGAGCCTTCGCGTGTCGGGCCGTGGCTCGTCCGCATCGCGGTGCACCGCGTGCACAAAGTCTTTCGTCGCCGGCGTCTGCTTCGTGCGCTCGGGCTCGAGCGTTCGATGCAGGACGAGCCGCTCGAGCTTCAGGCGAAGGTCGACGCGAGCAGCGAAGCACGCGCCGAGCTCGCGTTGCTCGACCGCGCGCTGGACGCGATGAGCTTCGACGACCGCACCGCGTGGGTGCTCGTCGCGCTCGAGGACTACCCACTCGCCGAGGCGGCCAGCCTCGCGCGTTGTTCGCTCGCCACGCTGAAGCGTCGCGTCGCACGCGCCGAACGGGCCATCGCCGAGCACTTCGAGGAGGTGCGACATGCTTGAGGTCGAACGCGCTCGCGACGCCCTTCGCGAAGAGGTCGACGAAGCCCGCGTCCGGCGGGTCTGGCGAGAGATCGACGGACGTCGTCGTCGCCCGCGCTCGTCGTTCTCGTTCGCCGTCGGGGCGTCGCTCGCGGCCGCGTGCGCGCTCGTGTTCTTCCTCTGGCCGGTCGAGCCGGCACCGGAGGCACCGAGCGTCGCGACGGAAGCTCCCTCGCCCGAGCCCGAGCCCGAGCCGCTGCGTTTGGCTTCGGACGCGCCGCTTCCGACCCGCCTCGTGGGCGAGCTCGCGCTCTCGGACGCGTCGCACGTCCGGGTGCGTGACGACGCGCGGCTCGACTTGCTCGAGAGCACCTCGCGGCGCGTCGGTCTCGCGCTGCGACGTGGGCGCGCGCGTTTCGAGATCACGCCGGGTGGACCGCGCGCGTGGCACGTCGACGCGGGCGAGGTGAGCGTGCACGTGGTCGGCACCGTCTTCGAGGTCACGCGTGGGACCGAAGGCGTGACGGTCGAGGTCGAGCGCGGCGCGGTGCTCGTGCGTGGCGCCGCGGTGCCCGACCGCGTGCAACGCCTCGAAGCGGGGCAGCGGCTCTTCGTGCCTTCGGCGGTGGTCGAAGCCGAGCCCGAGGTGGTCGCGCCGCCGCGTCGCCCCGTGTGGCGCGATCGCGCGTCCCATGCGCGGTACGACGAGGCCTTCGAGGCGCTCGGTCCGGGGGGCGTCGCCGCGGTCGCGCGTCGCACCCACGACGCCGACGAGCTCTGGGCGCTCGTCGACGTCGCGCGCCACTCCGGCCACGCCGCGGACGCGGTCGAGCCCTTGCGTCGCCTCGTCGAACGCGCGCCGAACGACTCGCGCGCCGCGCTGGCGGCCTACACGCTCGGGCGACTCGAGCTGGAGGTGCTCGACCAACCGGACGAGGCGGCGACGCATCTCGCGCGAAGCCTCGAGCTCGGGTTGCCGCGTGCGTTGCGAGAGCCCGCGTCGGCCCGTCGCGTCGAAGCGCTCGGTCGTGCGGGGCGTGTGGGCGAAGCGCGGGCCGAGGCCGCGCGTCATCTCGAGCGTCACCCGCAGGGTGCGCGCGCGGAGGAGGTTCGACGATGGCTCGCGCTCTGATTCGCGCTTTGACGCTCGCTCTGAGTCTCGGGGCGTTCTCCGTCGCGAGCACGCGTGCCGACGTGACGTGCGACGTGGCGATCGAATGCGCGTCGTGGACGGACCTCCCCGAGCTTCACGCCGCGCTGCACGCCGAAGGCCCCTTCACCGCGCGCCTCGGTTTGCGGGCCTGTCGCGGCACGACCGCGAGACTGGAGGTCGAGTGGCCGGAAGGCGCGCGCACGCGCGGTGTCGACCTCGCCGACGTGCCGGTCGCGGCACGTGCACGAACCGTGGCTTTGCTCTTCGCGGAGCTCGTGCAGCTCGGTCCGCAGGCGCCCGAGCGTATCGCCGTGGCGGTGGCGCCGGCGTCGAACGACGGTGCGGCGCCGGGTGCCGACGTGGCCTCGGAGAACGACGGCGCGAGCGAGCCGAGCGCGATCGAGGGCGCGGCCGTCGAGGCGGCGGAGCCCCACGAGGATGCGTCGCTCTCGAGCGAAAGCACGCTGCGCGCAAACGGCTCGAACGACACGGCTGCGAACGGCTCGAACGTCGCGGGCGCGAACGAACCCGCCTCGAACGCCGCGAACGCGCCGCCGGCGAACGTCTCCAGCGCGAACGCACCGCGTGCGCCCATGGTCGAGTACCGAGCTGGCCAGCTCGCGGAACCTCACGTCGTTCGCGCGCGCCTCGCTCTGCGTGCGGACCTCGGCATGCGCATCTTCGTACGCCGCGAACATCCTTGGGTCCCGAGCGCGGTCCTCGCGGTCGAGTGGGGATGGCTCGCCGCCGGCGTCGAGCTCTTCGGGGCACGCTACGGCTCGGACTTCGGCGACGCCGGGTTGCTCGGCGCGCTCGCTCGCGTCGGGCTGCGCACGCCTGCGGCGGGAGCGCGCGTGAAGGTTCGCGGCGAGCTCTTCGCGGAGGCGGGGCTCGTGCGTGCCCAAGGCCGGGCGAACGGCGACTCCGTCGGCGGCATTCAGCGTGATCCGGCGATCGGCGGTGGCCTCGCGTGCCGCGTGACCTTCCCGCTGCGCGACCTCTTCGGTCTCGGTCTCTCGCTCGAAGGCGACATCCTTCGAGGTCTCGTCGCCACCGCGCAGCGTGGTTTCGACACGCTCCCCGAAGAGGTCGTCGGCGCGCACGGCCCCTCGGTGCGCCTGG
The DNA here is from genome assembly GCA_020633125.1 of Sandaracinus sp. GTDB lineage: Bacteria > Myxococcota_A > Polyangia > Polyangiales > Houyiibacteriaceae > JACKEH01. The sequence goes on from JACKEH010000081.1 coordinate 7,342, forward strand.
GCGTTCAGCTCACCTGGCGCTGACGCTCGTTCGTCGAACGCGCGCCTCGTCGTCGAGGCGTCGACTTCGTGTGCCTGGCTCCGAGGAGGTTTCCGTGTTTCGACTTCTGCCACTCGTGCTTCTCGTTGCCTGCGCCTCCGAAGGTCTGCCGCCCACGCCGCCTCCGGTCGACGGCGCGGCGATCTTCGAGCTCGGCCAGATGCTCTTCTTCGAGCGTGAGCTCAGCGGAAACCGCAACGTCGCGTGCGCGACCTGCCACGTGCCCTTCCTCTCCACCACGGAGCCGTTGGCGCTCTCGATCGGACAAGGCGGCGAGGGCACGGGACCCACGCGGGCGCGAGGCGAAGGGTCGATCCTTCCCCGCCACACGAGCGATCTCTTTCACCGCGGGGCCGCGCGTTCGTTGCTCTGGGACGGGCGCGTCGAAATGCTCGACGACGGAACGATTCGCGCGCCCGTGCCGCTTCCGCCCGGCATCACCACGGCCCTGCAGGCCCAAGCGCTCTTGCCGCTCCTCGACCGCGCGGAGATGCGTGGGCACGCCGGCGACGTCGCGGTCGACGGTCGCGCCAACGAGCTCGCGGCCATCGCCGACGAGCGTCCCGAGGCGGTGTGGGACGCCATCGTCGCGCGTCTGCTCGCGTTGGAGGGCTACCAGTTTCGTTTCCAGATCGCCTTTCCCGATCAGGAGATCACGATCGTGCACGTCGCGCAGGCGCTCGACTTCTTCGAGCGTTCGCTCTGGGATCCGCAGCGAAGCCGCTTCGATCGCGAGGGGCCCGACAGTTTCTCCGAAGCCGAGCGCGAGGGGCACGACCTCTTCTTCGGCGACGCGGGATGCTTCCGTTGCCACGACGCGCCGCTCTTCACCGACGAGCTCTTTCACAACCTCGCGGTGCCGCAGATCGGACCGGGCAAACGAGACGGACTCGACGAAGGACGCGCGCTCGTCACCGGCGACCCGGCCGACCGGTTCCGCTTTCGCACGCCGAGCCTCCGCAACGTGCACCTCACCGCGCCCTACATGCACGACGGTGCGTTCGCCACGCTCGGAGGCGCGATTCGCCACCACCTCGACCCCGCGACCTCGCTGCGGGAGTACGACCCCGAGCAGCTCCCCTCGTCGCTTCGCGCGATGCGGCGCGACGACGTGAACGGCGAGCTGCTCGAGACCCTCGACGACCCTCGTCCCTTTCGTGCCTTGAACGACGCCGAGGTCGACGCGCTCGTCGCCTTCTTGCACACGCTCGCCGACGAGCCCGAGCTGATCAAGGAGCCGGACCACGCGGTGCCCGTCGAAGTGCCGAGCGGGCTCCCCGTCGACCACTGGCCCGGCGGGCCGCATCCCTCGCGTTGAGCGACGTCGTCATGCCCCTCGTTCGGCGGGTGGCATGCGGTGGTTCTGCCGCGTCGCGCGTCGACGAAGCGAAGCGCAGCGAGAATCGGCGAGGAGAGAGGGGGAGATTTCTCCGCAGAAGTCGGCGTCCGCCGAGCAGAAACCCGTCACGCCGGCGCGTGAAAGGGTCCGGTGATTTCGTACGTGAGCCCGTCGCGCGCGACGCCTCGCTGCGAGCTGAAGTAGAGCCGCGTACCGGACGGGTCGAAGGCAGGGCCGGTGATCTCGGAGCGCGCTTGTCCGAGCACCTGCAGCAGCGGTACGAAGCGACCGTCGGGCAGGATCGCCACGAGGCGCATGTAGCCGCCGTCCTCCGCGACCAAGACGTCACCACAACAGGTGACGGTGAGGTTGTCGACGCCGCGAATGGGATCGTCGGAGTGCGCGGTTCGGTCGTAGAGGATCGAGAGCTTCGCGTCGCTGACGTCGTAGGCCCACACGCGGTCGTCGCCCTTGGTCGCGAAGTACACGACGCCGTCGTGGTACCAGATGCCTTCGCCGCCTCGAAACACGGTGCTCTCGGCCACCTGCACGCGAGTCGGCACGCCGCGACGAAAGCGCGGGTCGGGCACCTCGAGCCAACGGACCGCGCCCCCACGCGCGACGGAAGCGACCTCGAGCCGCCCACGCGCCAGGTCGGGATGCCCCTCGGGCGTGCGCTGCGCGGGGACGAAGCGGTAGAGGCGTCCGTCCGGCTCGTCCTCGGTGAGGTAGACGTGCGCGTTCACGGGGTCGACGGCGGCGGCTTCGTGCCGAAAGACACCGAGCGAGGGGCGCACGACGGCCTCGCGTTCTCCCCAAGGGTCGCACTCGAAGACACGACCGCGCGGCGCCTCTTCGCACGAGAGCCACGCGCCCCACGGCGTCTTGCCACCCGCGCAGTTCACGCTCGTGCCTTGGAGGATCGGGAACGCGTCGACGAGCGTGCCGTCCGGTGCGAAGCGAAGCGCGCCCACGCCGCCCGTGCGCGGGACCTCGCTGTTGCTCACGTAGATCCAGCCGCCGTCTTCGTGCGGAAAGACCGAGCCGCCGTCCGGGCTCGCGTGCCAGGCGTGGCTCGACGGTGCGACGCGCTCTCCGCTGCGCGCGACGACGCGGCAGGTGAATCCGGGCGGAAGCCGCACGCCGTTCGCGTCGGGGGGGCCGAGCGGCTCGATCGCGTCCACGAGGGAACGCAGCGCGGGCGGCGAGGGCAACGAACGCGGCGGGAAGGCGCCGACCGGGGCTTCACCGTGAAGCCGCACGTCGCTCACTTCGCCCTCGACCTCGTCGCGATCGCAGCCGGCGAGGGTGCGCCCTGCGAAGACCGCGGCAAGCGAAGCGAGTCCGCCACGAACGACCTGGCGGCGTGGAATGGACGTTCCCAGCGCGCGACAGGTCGCGAGCCCGTCGGCACGCGAGGTCGCCGTCAGGGGACCGAGCCGTCGAGCTCGCCGCGGGTCCGAATGCATCCGGCGGAGCATGGCACGCGAGCCACGGTCGGGCAGGTGACGCGTCAGGAGGAACGTGCCTCGCGCGAGGGTGTCTCACGCTCTTCTTCCGCCGACACGTCCGCGGGGTGGTCGTCGGGCCGCGTCGCGTCTCGGTCGTCGGGCGGGCGACCCTCGACGCCGGGAGGCGCGTCGACCCGCACGCGTGGCGGCCTCGTCGACACCCGCGCGTGCACGTCGGCGACGATGCCTTCGCCCACGTCACGCTCGGTGCCCAGCGCCGCCTCGAGCGCGTCGTCGCGGCGCTCCTCCAGAAAGCGTCGGACCTCGTCGGGCCGAAGCCACTGCTCTTCGCGGTGGCGTCGCATCGCGTCGCCGCGTTTCTTCGGCAGCTTGTCGATCACGCGGGCCGTCATCTCGACCGCGGGCAACAACGTCGCGCCGGCGAACGCCAAGGGCAGCCACGACGTGAGGTCGACCGTGAGCAAGGTGCCGAACGCGACCGCGCTCGCGGCGGCGCCGCCGAGCAAGAGCCGGGTTCGCCAGACCGAGCCCCGCGCCTCCTCGTCGACGGTGCGGCGGCTCGCGCCCACACCCGCCGCCCGGCGCAATGTCGCGCGCTCGAAGCGCAGCGCGCAGGCGGCCTCGAGGACGTGCTCCATCGCCAGGGTGAGGTCCGAGAGCTCGTGGCCTCGCAACCGCCCGGTTCCCCGGTAGCCGTGGTGCGAGTGCCGCTGTCGAAGCACGTCGGCGAGCGCGTCGACGAGCGCATCCCAGAGCGCGAGCACCTCGTGTGGCTCGTCGAGCGTGCCGAGCGCCGCGAGGACGGAGGTATGTCGTGCGTCGTCCGACTCGTCGGGGGGATGCTCACGCAACAGCTGTTCGACGACGGGATGCGACACGGTCTCGGAGCACCGGCGGCGATCAGCGCTCGAGGCCGATCGACGTCCAGTCGAAGCGCAGGGTCGACCAAGAACCACCGGCGCGCCACCCGCCGGTGTCGAGGCACACCGCGCGTCCGCCCTGCGGGTTCGACTCTTCGTGCGGCGCGGTGGTCGAGACGACGTCGTGGCCCACGACCACCGTCACGCCGGCCGGGATCTCGCGGACCCACTCGCGACTCCGCACCGGGTAACGCGCGCCCGGGACCTTCTTCGAGATGCCGTAGAGCGCGCGGTCACGGAGGGTGCGGCTGTCCTTCGGGCTCGGCGCGAGCATCTCGCGGTGAAAGGACGCGTGGGTCAGCACGAGACGAGGCGCGCGCGCGAAGAGGCGGTCGCGGGCGATCTCCTCGACGTACCACTGCAGGAGGCCTTCGCCGAAGTCGGCGAGCTCGCGATGAGTCGCGACACGGCCTTCCGCGGCGTGACGGCCCTCGGTCGCGTAGCGGGCGAGCTTGTGCTCGTGGTTGCCGACCAAGAAGGTCCCGCGGCCCTCGCTCATCAGCTCGCGCATGAGCGCGACCGTGGTGGCCGCGGAGGGACCTCGATCGACGAGGTCGCCGAGCTGCACGAGAAAGAGCGCTTCGTCGCGCGCGTGTCGCGCCGCGGACTCCAGCGGTTCGGGGTGGGCGTGCACGTCCGGCACGACGAGGAGTCCCGCGAAACGTTCGCGGTCGACGGTGGTGAGATCGAAATACATGGGGTTGGCCGAAGGGGCAGGAGACGGAAGACGGAGGTCGAACGCGACCGCGCCTCGGAACGGAAAGGAAGCCGCGAGACGCGGCGTGCGAAGGAGCCGCCGGCATGCGAACGACCCGGCCGCGGCGACCTTTCGATCGCGGCGCGGACGCCGGAGAGTAAGTCGCGATCGCGCGAAGGGAAGAGACCTGTTGGAACTCGGAGCGCAAGCTCAGCCGGCGGACTGCTTCGGTCCACTCGCACCCCGGCCCGTCGCTTGCCGCCTCTCAATGCCTCCAGTACCAAGGCCGCATGCGTGGACTGGTTCTGGCAGGAGCGTGCGACACGTCTTCTGGAGACCTTTGCGCACCCCTCGTCGAAGACCGCGCGATGGAGCGGTGCGTCTGCCCGGAAGGGACTTCGCCCAATGCCGAGGACCCGTGGGCATGTGACCTTCCCGATGGAGGTGTCATCCGAGACCCCAACGCACCCGACGACGGGGGGCTCGACGCGGGCTCTCCCGACAGCGGCTCGGCGGAACGAGACGCTGGCGAAGGCGACGCTGGGGAGGACGCGGCTGTGGTGGACTCCGGCAGCAGCGACGGCGGCCCGGACGTGGGTATGGACGGAGGTTCGGACGCAGGTA
>JACKEH010000082.1 GCA_020633125.1 Sandaracinus sp.
ATTGGACATCGAGGCTGAATCGCACCGTGATCGGAGATGCGGCGCTTGGCAAGCGTCGAGCGACGGGTCCGGTGACCTGGATCGCAGGGCCGCCGACCCGACTCGAGGGGTGGGTGATCCGTCGGCCCGGCGGCGAGAAACGAGACCCGCCTCGACGGGCGGTCCGAAACGACGGACTGCCGGCTCTGCCCGTCACGTCGAGTCACCCCACGACGGGGAGGCCAGGACGTCCGGTCGGCCCTCCTCGAAGACGGGAGCCGTCGTTCACGTCGACGACTGGACGGCCTCGGCGCCCGTGCCCGCACCGGCTCCGTTCTTCCGCGAGGTGTTGGGCAGGGCGGAAAGGCTCCGAGCGCCATCCTCGTGAGCCTCGTCCCAACGGTCGGAAGTGAGGGCGGGCGATCGAACCGCAGACTCGACCTCGATCGTGGAGCGCGCACGCGGCGTCGGACGCGGCCGCGTGCGCGCTCACGCTCACAGCTCCGTGCAGCGTGCCGAGTTCCCGTCGCTCAGGCAGACGCAGCTCAGGCGCATGCCGCCCCTTCCCGTCATCGTGAACAGGTTGCCCGGCGTGCAGCTCACGCCCTGCACGGTGTACGTGATCGCTTCGATCTCGGTCGACACCGCGGCAATCGCCGACGAGAGCGCCGCGTTCAAGCGGTTCGCGCAGGCGTTTCCGCCGCCGTACGAGACACACGAGAGGTAGCTACGCGCCTGCGACACGCATGCCGCGCCCCCACGAAACGCCGGGCTCTGACAGGCGTCGACGTAACGCGTGGCGTGAATCTCGTGCAGGGGCGAGATACGAGAGCGGGCGCCGAGCGAGAGCCCGCGGTAGAGCAGATCCAGGAGCGGTCCGGTCGCGTAACCGCCGCGGCCGACGACCGTGGCACGGCCGACGCGTACGTCGACGCGCGGGGACTCCGCGAGGCGACGCTCGTCGCTGCGGTTTCGAGCGCGAATCACGAGCGCGACCGAGCCCGCGACGACGACGGCTCCGACGACGACGACGGCGATGCAGACGCCACTCGCGACGCAGGCCGTGCCGCCCGTCGCCGCCACGGCCGAGCTCCCGGCCGTGCTCGTGGTGACGTACACCGCGGCGGCTTCGGTGACTCCGACGAGCTGGAAGTCGTCTCCGTTCAGGCTCGCATCGCTTTCCACGTGGACTCCGGCGTCCGTCGTGTGCTCGTCGGGGCTCGTCGCCACGTGATCACCGGCCGGAGAGGTCTGGCATCCGAGCAACGTCAGGAGCGTGCAGGCCACACACGTCCACGAACGCGGTGACGCATCCCGCGTCGCCTGCCAGATCGCTTCGCTTCGATTCCTTCGATTCATCGTTCTTCTCCATCGGGCGCCTTGCTGCGACGTCCGACGCTCACCTAGCGCTCACCTCCTATGGCTCCGCTCAACTCGCTGGAGTCCGAGTGCCCCGCCTTCGTGGTGTCGGCAAACCTCGCTCGCATCGTGCCGACTTGAGTCGCGCATGAGGACACGTGGGCCATGTGCCGCTCGCGGTCACGTGCGGCTTCCCGCATCCATCAACCCACGCACCGCCCGTGGCCGCGCTCTTCGACACGGAAAGCGATTGCGATGAAACATCGACTTCTTCTGCTTCTTCTCGTCCTCACCGGATGCGCGAGCGAAGCCTCGCTCTCTCTCGAATCCGACGCCGCCGTCGCAACGCGCGTCGATGCGGAAGTGGGTGAGCTCGAACAGCCCGCCACGTTCGCAGCGACCACCCTGCCGGCCGACGTCGTCGGTCATCCCGCCGAGGCCGAGATTCGAGCGCTGCTCGAGCGCGGCGCGGTCCGCGGCTACCCCGACGGCCGCTTTCGTCCCGAAGGCCCGGCGACTCGCGCCGAGCTCGCCGCCATGCTCGCCGCGTTCGTCCCCGCGGTGGAGCCGGCACGCTGTGCGCCGGGCTGCACGTTCTCCGACGTGCCCGAGCGGCACTACGCCTACCGTGCCATTGCCGCCGCGCAGCAGGCCGGATTTCTCCGCGGCTACCCCGACGGGCGTTTTCGGCCGAGCGCGCGTTTGACGCGCACGGAGGCCTTGGTCGCGCTGACCCACGGCTTCGAGGTCCCGACCAACGCGGCGGGGTCGTCGACACGCTTCGTCGATCGCGGCGAGACTCCGAGCTGGGCCACGTCCACCGTGTCCCGCGCGATCGACGCTGGTCTGGTGTCGAACCGTGCGCTGCTCGAGCACGGCGGTGGCGTCGACCGACTCCGACCGAACGCCGAGATCACGCGGGCCGAGCTCGCCTCGTTTCTGTTTCGCGCGTGGCGCGTGGCGGAGACCGGCGAGGGCTCGATCTGTGGCGTCTCGCCCTTCGCCGGGCGCTGCTCGGCCGACCTCTTCTGCGAGCGACCGAACGGTCGGTGCGACGCGGTGCTCGGAGAGTGCGCCGCGCGGCCCGACGTGTGCCCCAAGAACCTGGCACCGGTGTGCGGTTGCGACGGCCGCACGTACTCGAACGAATGCCATGCCAGAGCGTCGGGAACGAGCGTCGCGAGCTCCGGACCGTGCGGCCCTCCGACGACCGGCTGTACCTCGAACGCGCAGTGTGGGGCACGTGAGCTCTGCGACTTCCCCTCCACCTGCGGCGGCGCGGGCACCTGTCAGACGCGCCCCGACGTCTGCTCGCGTGAGGTGCGACCGGTGTGTGGGTGCGACGGGCGCACGTACTCGAACGAGTGCAACGCGCGGGCGGCCGGCACGGACGTCGCGCGGGTCGGACGCTGCTGAACGGGGTCGATCGATTCGGCTCGTCGGGGGGGCGCTGGTGGGAGCACCGGCGCTTTCCTCTTTCGAAACGGCACCTCGGGCCTGGGGACATCCCACCCCTCGACGCTTTAGTCGCAGCCCACACCTCGCCTGCCAAGACGCGTCTACCGCTCGGCGAGGAAGCCACGAGTGGGTCGTGGCACCGCTCGGCGTGACACCGCTCGGGCGTGGCACCGCCCTCACGTGGTGCGCCCCGAGCGGCCCGATCACCCCGAAGGAATCGAACGATGAAACGAAGCAACTTGCTGATCGCGGCGCTCGTGGGCCTCACGTCGGCCTGTGCCGCCGATCTCGGTGGCAGTGGTACGGACACGCCGGGCGCGACGCTCGAGGAGCTGGTCGGAGGTCGCACCACGTCGGAGCGCCCCGAGGTGGGTCGCCTCTTCGGGCGAACGCTGCAGCTCTGCACGGCCACGTTGGTGGCTCCGTCGGGCGACACGTCGCGGCCCTCGCGTTTCGTGCTCACGGCCGCGCATTGCGTCGGCTTCGTGAACGGCCAGGAACCGCAGCTCAATCGCGGCCTCCGGTTCGTGGTCGGAGGACGTCAGTTCGACGTCGTGCGTCAACGGGTCTGGTTGGCCACGGCGAATCTTCCCGTCATCGACTCGTACCCGGAGCACCTCCGCGACGTGGCCCTCCTGGAGCTCGCGGAAGACGTGCCGCTCAGCCTGGCGCGCCCCGCGACGATCGGAACCACGCGGCCACGCTTGGACGAGCCGGTCCAGGTCTTCGGCTTCGGTTGCACGACGCGATGTGGCGGCAACGGCGCCGACCCCGAGAAGCGCGTGGGCCAGATCGCGTACGGGCGGCCCAGCGCACGTCTGTGTCCCGGCGACTCCGGGGGGCCGTTGATGACGACCTCGGGTGCGGTGATCGGCGTGAACAGCGCCTACGGCACGGACATCCAGAACGACGTGTGGGGCGACGTCGTGGGGTACTCGTCCGAGATCGTCGCTCAGGTCTTGGCGTGGCGGGCGAGCCCGTGGTTCTCCGAGCCCGCGACGCCCGTCCGCGAGTTGTCCTCCTGCTCCGAGTGCGCGAACGCGGGTGGCTTCTGGTGTGGTCGTCGCAATCGTTGTTACGACTTCCTGGTCCTCGCCGAGCAGCAGTGCGGGACGACGCCGATTCAGCGCTACGAAGAGGACTGCGCGTCGCCACCGGTGGACGACGGCTTCGTCGCCACGCATTGCACGTCCGCATCCGATTGTCGGGCGTGCCTCTCCCGCTACCAATGCGCGTGGACCGATGCCGGATGTCTCGACGCCCCGGGCGGCGTGTTGCCTGCTGGCGTTCGGTCGCGGGTCGCGGGGACCAATCCGACGTGTTGTCCCGGGCCCGTGTGCGACGGCGACGGCGTCTGCGAGCGCGTGCAAGGCGAGACCCGCGAGAACTGCGCGAGCGATTGCCGTGCGACGGCCGTCTGCGACCAAGACGGTGCGTGTGAAGCGGGCGAGAGCTCGACGGAGTGTCGGACCGACTGCGCGATTGCGCCGAGCTGCGACAACGACGGGGTCTGCGAGCTCTCGGACGGAGAGTGGTGCGACACCTGCCCCACCGATTGTGTGTGCAACGGCGGATCCTGCGACGCCGACGGTGTCTGCGAGCCCGCCGCGGGGGAGACGGCGCGCACGTGCGCCGCGGACTGCCCCGCCCGTGGCGGCTCCTCGGGCGGAAGCTCCGGAGGAACGAGCTCGTTTGCCGACCTCGCGGCACATCCGGCACGCGTGGAGATCGAGTCGTTGGCGGGTGCGGGCATCCTCGCCGGCTTCCCGGATGGGACGTTCCGTCCCGATCGCACGCTGACGCGCGCCGAGTTCGCGGCGATGATCGCGAAGGCCTTCCTTGCCGATCGCGTCATCGTCGGCAACGCCGGCTTCGTCGACGTCGACGTCGACGATTGGTTCCACGACGCCGTCGCGCGCTGCGTCGCGGGCGGGTTCATCTCGGGCTTCCCGGACGGCACGTTTCGTCCGAACGCGCCCTTGCGTCGGATGGAGGCGCTCGCGGCCCTCGACGCGGGGCTCGGATTGTCCGGGGGAGATTTCGCGCAAGTGCGCGCGCGCTTCCGCGACGCCGACACGCTTCCGACCTGGGCTCGCGCGGCGGTCGCCGACGCGTTCGGAGCAGGCTTGCTCGACAACGAGGCGTTGTTGGAGCGCGCGTCGGGGCGGCCGCTCCGGATTCGCGGCACGGACGCCACGACGCGCGCCGAGTTGGCGTCGTTCGTCTTCCGCGCCCGCAGCCGTTGACGCGCGACGCGCCGAACGTGAGCGGCGTCGTCTCGCCGCGGACACACGACGTGCCGAACGTGAGCGGCGTCGCCTCGCTGCTCACGTTCGTTCCGCTTGCACGGGGCGCCTTCGAAGATCGACTCCACGAACCGGCCGACGTGCGGCCTTCGCGAGTCCCGAGGTCCATCGACGCCAGCACGTTTGGGAAGCGTGTGACAGGGACGATGCCAAGTCCTGGCGATGCGCCGTATCCTCGGACTCTGCCTCCACGTCGCGTCCTGCCTGACGGCGTGCTCCACTTCGCCACCGAGCACGGACGAAGCACTCGCATCGGACGCCTCGGTCACCCAGGCCACCGAGCCTCTCACCACGGGTGATCGACGCCTCGAAATTCGGTTCGCCGCGTACATCCCCTGTGAAGCGGTCGCGGTGCCCATCGGCTTTTTCCGTGACTTCCCATTTCTCGGTGGGGACGGTCGTGGGCCGAACCATGCACTCATCCCGACACGCAGTCGGGCGGCCATGACCCTGACCCTCGATCCCGATCGAGGTGTCATCACGGGCACGGATCATCACGAGATCGTCTCACGTGGCTACTCTCCGTCCGCGGTGCGGACCACCCGCGGGAGCCCTTGCGCCACCGTCGTCGGACCCCCGTCCGCGACGGTACGGGCGGAGCCCATCGCCGCACAGATGGCGAGCATGCGTCACGAACGCCGCACACGAGGCGACGCACGAGACGCGGACACCGTCACCCTCCGAATCGGGAACCGAAACCCGATCACGTTCGGAGCCCCTGCCCTCGAGCTCTTCGTCACGGTGACCGTCCGTTACGCGGAACGCGCGGGTCGTCTCGTCCCTCGAGACATCGGCTGGGCGGGGGCTCACGAGGGGTTTCCGGCCGTCGAGCTCTACGTCGACGGCGAGCGGCTCTACCACTACGACCCGCGCTTGGTCGGAGCATCGGCCTCGGAGCTCGTGGGAGATCCCGACCATCCATTCGAGGGCGCCATGGTCGTGGACGAGCTGGGCGCATGCGCCTCGATTCATTCGTGTCTACGTGCCGGTGGCTCGTTCGGCGTCGGCGACGTGTACGAGGGAGTCGCGCAGCGTTGCCTTCTCGACCGGGGCGCCCCCGAGGCCTTCGAAACCTGTGTTCGTGGCGGAGGCGGGTTCGCGTGCTTCGAGCGCTTCACGGGTTGCGACGCACCGGATGGCGCGAGCCTGGATCAGAAGGCGTGTGTGGTGGCACGTGGCGGGTCGAGTTGCTTCGCTCGTTGACGGGAGCACGTCCCGAGACCTCGACCCGTGCGGGTGGCGTGGCTCGCGCCGCCGTGCGCTCGAGGCGGCGGTCCGACGAGGAGGACCGTCGTCCCCACCCTTCGTTTAGAGGCGGTTGCGCGCGTCGAAGGCAGATTGGTCGATCATGACCTTCCCCTTCGTGCAGCGTTCGAACGACGCGTCGTCGTTCGACGACCGACTTCCCGTGTTGCTCGTCTCGACCTTCGATCGCGGAGTGGCGAGGCGTGTCGTGGTCGACGCTTTGCCCTACCGAATCGGGAGCGGCGTGGACTGCAACTTGCGGCTCTCCGCCGTGACGGTGTCGCGCCTCCACGCGGAGCTCCTTTGGCAGGGTGGTCGTCTGCTTCTGAGGGATGCGGGCAGCCTGAACGGCACGTTCGTCGAAGGGGCGCGGGTCCTCGAGGTCTCGCTCGAAGACCAGCAACGCGTGCGCATCGGTCCCTACCGGCTTCAGCTGCGATGGGTGTCGTTGGACGGCGTGGTCGAATCCGACGCCACCGCGAGCTGTGGCGCCGCGTGACCTCCCCCGAAGTCGCGGTGCCTCGCGCACGATACGAGCTCGGCCGCGTTCTCGGCCGAGGGAGCCATGCGGTCGTCCATGAAGCGGTCGACCGCGTCAGCGGTGCGCGGGTCGCGATCAAGTGTTTCCCGTTCGGCAGTCCTCGAGCCGACCGCGAGGCGCGGGCGCTCGAGGCCTTGGCGCATCGATTCGTCGTGCCTTTCCTCGGCCGCGAGGATGGCGTCCACCAGACCCAGCTCGTTCAATCGTGCGGACTCCGTTCCCTCGAGGACGAACGGCGGCCCGGAACCGTCGCGAGTGTCGCATGGCGAATCGCGCAGCTCTCCGCGGCGATCGACGCCATCCATGCGAGGGGTTGGACGCATCGCGACGTCAAACCAGCGAACGTGCTCGTCGCCCCCGACGGAGACCTCTGGCTCGCCGACTTCAGCACTGCGCTGCGGGACGACGAGCCAGACCTTTTCGAAGGCACGCCTCATTACATGAGCCCCGAGGCCGCGCGGTTGGACTCGCAGGGCCCCCGGCGCGCGCGTGATTGGTATGCGCTCGGCGTTCTTCTCTTCGAGCTCGCCACGGGGGAGGTGCCGTTCTCGGACGAAGACCCGATGGAGATCCTGCGCAAGCAGTCCGAGGCTCCGCGCCCATCCTTGAAAGGAACCCGTTTTGCGGCGCTCGATTCGCGCTTGGCGTCCTGGCTGCGGGTCGAACCCCGCCTTCGCGCGGGCGGTGGCCGCGAGCTGATCCGGAGCCTTCTCGAAGCCCTTCCGCGATGCGAGAAGACGAGCCGCGTCTCCATCGTCTCGAACGACTCCACGCGTGGCGAGGTCATGGCCCGGCTCGTCGCCGACGAAGCGCCTTCGTTGCGCGTTCGGCTCTCGAGCGAGGCCGCCGATCTGGTGATCTTCGACAGCGAATCCCCGGCGCCAGAGTCACTCGCCGCTTGCGGGGCCGTCGTCGTGGTGGGGTCGATTCACGAGACCGCAGGAGCATGTACGCGTGGCGCCGACGCCGTCGGCTGGCGGTCTTGGAACGCCCTTTCGACGAGGCTCGCACTGCGTTGCTGGGGCGCGTCCCACGAAGCTCCGGGCTGGTGGGGCATGCCGGTCGACCTGCCGGTCCACGTGCAGGGGATCGCTCGTCGTGCCGCGCGATCGACTCGAGTGATCGAGCTTCCGTCGTGGAGGAACGGCCCATGAGCGCGTCACGGATCCGCGATCGTCGCCGAGGCGATCGACGGGACGTTCGTGGATCCCGTGGCTCGACGGATGCGCGTGTCGAGAGATGAACGCGTGCGGCGTGTCACCGACAATGCGGAGCAGAACGCGACCCGCACGCGGCGAGAAGTCACGGTGTTTTCGTAGTGAGGTCGAACATGAAGAGCTGGTCTGTCGTTCTGTTTTTGTGGGCATGCGGCGGTGGGTCGGGAGTGACCGACGGAGGTTTCCGAGACGGATCCACGGACGGCTCGATTCCAACGCCCGCGGACTCCGGCACGACGGACGCCGAAGGGACGGACGCCGAGCTGCCCGATGCCGAGCTGCCCGATGCCGAGCTGCCCGATGCCGAGCTGCCCGATGCGTCCCGTTCGTGCGTGGCCAACTCGGGATGCAACGACGGCGTCCCGTGTACCCGAGACGAGTGCAGAGACGGTTCGTGCGTGTTCTCGCCGGACGACACCCTCTGTACCGCGGGGCTTTCGTGTGACGCGGCGCGCGGTTGCGTCGATCCTACTTGTGACATCTCACCGTGCGATCCAATCGCACAGTGTGGATGCGGGATCGGACGCGCGTGCACCTTGTCCACGGAAGGATTCTATTGCGAAGTCGCAGGTTCGGGCGGGGCACTCACGCCATGCACGAACTTGAACGAGTGTGCTCCTGGCCTCGCCTGTGTTCGACAGACTCCAGGCAATCCCAATGGATTGTGTCGGCCTTTTTGCACCGACGCGACGTGCACCGGCCCGAGGCGTGCGTGTCTGAGCCAAGAACCGATCCTCAACGTGGGTTTTTGTTCGGCGGGATGCGAGTTGGCCCCGAATTCGTGCCCTGCGGGCCAGTCCTGCTTTCTCGTCACCGACACGTCGACCGACTGTTTCGTCGTGGGGACGCTGCCGGCCTTCGCGGCCTGCGACCCCGCGGTGGGAATCGCCGAGTGTGGACCGGGCCTCGTCTGCAACACGAACCGGTGTCTGCCGTGGTGTCGCGTCGGCTCGAGCGATTGCGCACCCTACGGCACGGTCTGCGCTCGGTTCTCGACACCCGTCGTGCTCGAGGGGGTGGAGCTCGGGGTTTGTGCGCCGCCGGCCTGAGCTCGCACGGGCCGAGCTCGCGTCGCGGCTTCGGGCTCCCGTCGCCACGACGTCTCACCCCGCAGCAGCGGCGCCGTAGACGCGGCGACACAACGTGCGCGTCGCGTGTCCGAGCAGAGCGCCTCCCTCGGGCCACTCGTTTCGGCGCGCGGCGTCGATGATGGCCACCGATTCGTGCGCGAAGGTCGTGGCGTCCGGAGCGAGTTGCGATCGCGCTCGCTCGAGGTAGGCGACCGCGCGCACTTCGTCGTGGTTTGCGGCGTGCATCAGCGAGATCTGGGCGTCGACGAAGGCGCGGATGCCGACGTGCTCGCAATGAGTCGCAAACTCGCGCGCGCGGGTCGCCTCCCGCGTCGCGTCCTCCTGCGCCCCGAGTAGCGCCATCACGACGGCCAGGAACGCACGGTTGCGTGCGACCTCGACGTGCTCCCCATCCCATTCCAGCCGCTGCGACAGGCCCAGCAACGCGGCGGCCGCGCGTTCGAGCTGCCCCAACGCGAGGGCCAAGTACGCGGCGATGGCTTCGAACCGTTCCGCCCGTCGAAAGTCCCCGATGCCTCGGTATCCTTCGACGACCTCGTCCAGCTCTGGGACCGCTTCGTGGATGCGTCCGAGCTCCGCCAGCATGACGGCGCGAACGGCGTTTGCCTCCAAGACCTCGGCGGTGTTGGATGCCTCGGCGATCAGCGTCTCGCACCCCTGGAGTGCTTCGCCGTGGGCCTCTCGGAGGTTGTCACGAAGCACCCGTGTCATGAGGCGCTGCCGCCGTGCCTCCTCGCTCGCTCCCGAGATCGCGGTGTCGACGTCGACGTCTTCTCCACGACGCACGCGACACCGTGCCCAAGCGCCCTCCGCCCGAGTCGCCACGTCCTCGTCGTCCGAGCTCGCCGCTCGGGCGTAGCGAGACTCCGCCTCGCGGACGCGTCCCATCAGCTCCCAAGCCCGAGCCACGTGCGTTTGCAGACGCCCGAGCGAGCCGCTCGGACAGGGTTCGACGTCGACCCAGGCGGCGAGGGGGTCGAGGTCCTCGACCAGGACTTGCAAGCTCCCACCCCCGAGGAGGTGCTCTGCCCAAAGCGCGAAGAGGGGCGCGACCCGAGGGCCCCATCGGTGCACGTCCAGCTCGTCGCGCCGCAGGCCCACGGCCCGCGTGAGGCGCCGGAGGTCGGGCGAAGTGCGGTCGAGTGTCTCACGCACGGATTGCCCGTCGGGCTCGCGAAGTCGGCCTTTGGGGTCCGCGCAAAGCTCGCCCAACGAGTCCGCGAGGGCGGCGAGACGTGCTTCGGGCACCACGGACAAATCGTGGGCTGACACGACACGATGGGTGCCCCGACCGACGCTCACGTCCGAAAACGACAATCCCCGGTCCTCGAGCCGAACGAGCAGCTCGGCGATCGACACCGGGGCCTTCCGAGCTCCCACCCGCGAAGCCAGCCGGTAGGTGTTGCCGTCCTGAAGTACGAGATCCGCCAGACCCTCTTTGCGGAGGTTGGAGATCGCCATGTAGACGCGGCCGCGCGCGCGCTCGAGGCTGAGGCGTTCGTCCGGCCAGGCGCGACGCAACAACGTCGCGACATCCACCCCACGAGGCCCCGCTCCGAGCAGGACCTCGAAGACACGTTGAAGCGTCCCTTTCCCCTCGAGTCGAATCTCCTCCCCCCGGGGACCGTGCAGGGTTGCCGTCGTTCGGTCCCACCACCACGACGGCGCATCCAGTGCGCCCAGTCGCGTGAGCAAGTCGTGGGCTTCCCTCGGCGTCCACGCGCTCGCACGCAGGCGCAACCCGTCGAATGCGTCTTGCTCCACGGGGTCGAGCTCGAGGGCCACGGCCGGTTGCGAGTCGAGCTCCCGAAGCGCAGCCGATACGTCGCCGTGCACACCTTCGACCCGAAGGATTCGCCCGAGCTGGGCGATGCGCTCCGGGATTCCTCCCGTGGCTTCGAGGTGGCGCACGAGCAACGGCCCGAGCTCGACGCGCAAGAGCGCCTGCAGACCCTCGCGTGCGAGCACGTCCCGGAAGAGCGCCGCCGCATGGCTCTCGTCGTTGAGGAGCTCGGAGGAGCTCATCGGTAGCGCCAACGGACCCAACCGGAGCGGGACGTGGGAAAGCTCCGGACGCTCCCGCGCGCAGAAGAGGACGCGGACACCCTCTCGGTTCAACAGCTCCACGAACGAAGCCAACGAGCTTCCGAGGGCTCGCTCGAAGTCGAGGACCAACCACTCGATCCCGTCTTCTCGAAAGCGCGAGGCGAGCGCGCTCGCCTGCCCCTCCAACGAACGAAGCTCCGCCACGTAGCGCCGGGGAAGCACGTCGAGCAGGTCTTCGACCTCGGCTCCCACGTGGCCCATCCGGAGATGTGCGAGCCCCCCGTCCTCGAGGAATCGCTGGACGAGGCGAGACTTTCCGATGCCAGCGGCGCCGACCACGCCGATGGTGGTCGCATCGCCGGACGTGAGCTCCGCGAGCGCACGCAACTCCCGCTTCCGGCCGACCCAGGTGGTGCTGGTCTGCATCGTGGTGCTCGGCATAGCAGGTGGTTCGCGGGGTCGGGAGGTCCAGCGAGCTTGCCCTCTGTCGGGAAGAGCTCGAGAGAGTGTGGAGTCGTCGCCCGCGTTCCATCACCAAAGGAGGTGAGCCGCTCGGCCGACTTGCGCGCCGTTCGCGCCGAGAAGCACGTGCCACTCCTCTCGAAGAAGGCGCGTGTCGCTCCTCTCGAAGAAGGCGCGTGTCGCTCCTCTCGACAGAAAGGCGCGGCCCCTTGCGAGACCGCGCCCTCCTCCTTCGAAGCTCGCCCTTGCGGCCGAGCGTTCAGGTGCCCGCGCCGAGCTTGGCC
>JACKEH010000083.1 GCA_020633125.1 Sandaracinus sp.
GTCTTCTTCGCCATCACTTCCCTCCCAGCGAGACGCGGAAGAGGCCGCCGCTCTCGGTTCCCACCACGAGCTCTCGGGCACCGACGAACGCGGCGACGGTGAGCTGCTGACTTCCGAAGCTCGACCAAGGCTCGCGGTGCATCAGGCGGAGGTCCTCGCCCTCTTCGGTGCCTGGCTCGGCGTCGAGGTCGTAGACGAAGAGGCCTCCGCCGGTCGGAATCGCGAGCCGGCATCCCTCGTCGTCGAGCGCGAGCCGGTTGAAGAGACCGACGTCTTCCGAGATTCGAAGCGTGAGCTCGGGGCCCGACGTGCTCCACACACGCACCGTGTGATCCGTCGCGCCGCTCACGAAGCGCCGACCGTCCTTCGACGCCACGATGGAGCACACGTCGCAATGGGGGTTGCCGCGCTCGACGCGATCGCCTCCGTGCCCGCGTGAATACCACGACCGTGCCCAGGCTCCGCCTTTCGGCGAGAGCATCGCGAGCTCTCCGCGTTCGCTGCCGACGACGAGCCGTCCGTCGGGCAACCACGCGAGCGCGTTCACGCCCGCCTGACACGCCATCACCGGGTCTCCGATCGGCGCCAAGGTCTGCGCCTCGCGGAACACGACACTGCCCCCGCGCGAGCACGCGAGCAGCCGTTCCGACCGATCGAGCACGACGTCGTCGTGACGGCCCGCGACCTCGCGACGTACGACGCCGGTCTCGAGGTCGACGACCCGCACACCGTCGCGCATGCCGACCACGAGCTCGTCGCCCCGACGCACCGCCGACTCCGGCGTGCCGCCCAACGCGACCAGTAGCCGGCCCTTCCCCGCGGCGTCGAAGCGCCCGACGCTCCCGTCCCAATCGACCGCGACCACGTCGTCGGCGTAGGGCACGACCGCGACGATCTTCTTGGAGTGCGCGAAGCTCGCCGGCCGCTCGGGCCCCGCTTCGCCCAAACGCTCCACGACGCCCCCGTCGCCACCGACGAAACGTCCGGCGAGCGCCCAATAGGCGCCGTCACCCTTCGCGTGATGCTCCCCGTCGGGCCCTGCGACGAAACACGTGCCCGTCGCGCTCGCTCCGAGCAACGTGTCGCCGTCCCAACGAAGGCGCGTCGTCTGTTTGCTCTCGATCGTGCGAAGCGCGCGACCCCCGAGCGCCTTCAGCCCCTTCGTCGCGTCGAAGAGCTTCACGCGCCGGTCCTCGCCACCCACCGCGATCACGTCGCCGCGCCACGCGATCGTCCAGATCGAGGTCTTCGTGTCGACACGTTCGAGCTCCGCACCCGCCGCGTCGAAACGCGCGACCCAGTTGGTCTCGCCGCCGCCGGTCTTCACGTGGCTGGCGATCACGCTTCCGTCGTCGAGGGGCGTGATCGCGTGAAAGCCTCCGGGCTCCACCACCGACCAGAGCACCGTGGCGCTCGCGACGTCCCACGCCACGAGCCGGCCGTCGTCTCCGCCGGTGAAGAGGCGTCGCCCGTCCATGGACCACGCGACGCTGCGCACGCCGCTCGGTACGCCCGCGTGACCGCCTTCGAGCGCGACGTGGCGCGCGCCGCTCGCCACCTCGTGCACGTCGACGTGGCCGCCGTGCCATGCGCTCGCGACGAGTGCTCCGTCCGGCGAGAAGGCGACGTCGTATCCCCAGCGCCACGTCGTCTCGAGACGACGCAGAAACGCGCCGCTTTCGGCGTCGAGCACCGCGGCCGTCTCGTCGCCTACCGCGACGAGTGTTCGATCGTCGGGCGAGAGCGCGAGGCCGTTGATCTTCTTGCCCACCGCGAAGGGCGCGACGTCGAGGCGGGTCACGTGCGCGCCCGGTCGCGGCGCGCGGGGCTCACGCTCGAGCTTCTCGGTCTCGGTGACGAAGGCTCGAATCCACGCCGAGGTGCTCGACGCGAGTGAGGCCTTCTCGTCGCCGGGCAGCGCGCCGAGAAAACGCACCGCGGCCTTCGCGTCCGGGTCGAGCTCGGAGTCCGAATGCACGCGGGGGTTCGGAACGCGCTCGAGGCGCTCCCGTGCAATCGCGGTCACGCGCGCACGCGACACCGGGTCGAGCTCCGCCGTCGTGAGGAACGCGTAGATCGCGCTGGCGAAGGTGGCGTCGCCCAGCGAGGCGATCAGTGGGTCGACCCCCTCACGCTCGGCGACCGCTTTCACCCGCGGCGCATCCCAGAAGTCCGGGGCGGCGCCACCGGCGAGGCGCGCCGCATCTCGCAGGAGGGCGAAGGGCGCGGAACGAAGCGAGCGCACCCACGCGCGTTCTTCGTCGGTCGCCGAAGGATCGTTTCGGAACGCGTCGGCGGCCAAGCGATGAAGCACGACGAGATCGTCCTGCTTGGGGTAGCCGTAGCGTTCGACACCGAGCGCACGCAGCGTGCGCGCCGCGTCGAGCGTTCGCGGGTGGCCGAAGCGCGCGAGCGCGTTCTCGACGCCGCAGCGAAAGGCGGCGGTCGTGCGCAGAGGTCCCGCGACCGTGCGCAGGTACGCGGCCATCGCCGGCGCGTCTTCTTCACGCGCGCATCCGGACAGCGCGAGCGACGCCCAGACCACGTCGGGACTCCGCAGCAGGC
This sequence comes from Sandaracinus sp., assembly GCA_020633125.1. Classification (GTDB taxonomy): domain Bacteria; phylum Myxococcota_A; class Polyangia; order Polyangiales; family Houyiibacteriaceae; genus JACKEH01. Next base: position 2,566 of record JACKEH010000083.1, read on the forward strand.
GCAACGAGGCCGGCGCCGCTTCGGGAAGCGGTCGCGACAGCAGCGCCGCGAAGACCCGGCTCGCGAGGCCGCCGTCGCGGTCGAAGGGCCCCTCGCCGCCGTCGTGTTGGGCGACGAGCGTGTCCAACGCCTCGAGCACGAAGGGCGCGACGTCGTCTTCGCCACCCGCGTAGGCGGCACACGCCATCGCGACGCGCACGGTGGCGTCCGTCTCTCGGCCCTCGCGAAGCACCTCGACCGCGCGGCGACGATCGACGGCATACGACGAGGACGCGAGCGCCAAGGTCACCGGAACATCCGGGAAAGGCGCCAGCGCCTCGACGAGCGGGCGACCGACGTCGACCCCCGCGCCGAGCCGTGCGTAGGCCGCATGAGGCGTGTCGGTGCCGAGCCGGGAGACCAAGTACGGACCAACGCGTCGCGCGCCGGCTTCGATCATCACGCGCACGCATTCGGGCGAGCGTGCGTCGCAACGCTCGAGCTCTTCGGCGAGCGTGGGGTCGAGGCTGGCGCGCTTGGCGTAGACCGCGGCGACGAAGACCGGGTCGGCGACGTGGGCCCAGGCCTCCGAGAGCCAATCCCCCGTGGCCGCTTCGTCGGCAGCGGAAGTGCTCGCCGCCTTTGCTTTCGCGCGCTCGGCGAGCCACACGAACCATCCCTGATCGGTGTTCACGCCGCGATTGGTACCACGGCGCGCGGAGCGCGATTCACGCCGATCGTGGGCCGAACGGGAGGACTCGATGGCCGTGAAGCCCTCGCGCGGACGGCCCCCAGCCTGTCACTCAAAAAGTGAAGTCGAAGCCCAACGAGAGACCGAAGGTTGCGTCGTTGTCGGCTTCGGCCCCGAACGACTGCACGAAGGTGCCGCCGATGCCGACCAAGAAGGCGGCGCGTCGTTGGCGGAGATCGATCGCGGCACCGAAGGGCACCTTGATGCCGGTGTTCCAGCCCACGCCGACGGTGGTGCGGGGTCGCAAGATCTGTTCGTCGCCGCTCGACTCGTCGACGAAGCGCACGTATCGCGGGCCGAGCGGGTAGCTCACGAACCCGTAGGCGCCGACGAACGGGATGACGGCCGGGTTGTCGTAGCCGGCGACGAACCCGAGATCGGGCGCGAAGAACGCGCCGCCTGCGCTCACGCCGGCGCCCGCGCCGAAGCGCAACGCGAAGTGGCGCGAGAAGTTGCGCTTGAGGGCGACGTGCGCGGAGTAGATGCCGCGGTGCGCGTCCGAGTCGTCGTCCCAGTCCGCGTCGGCAGGCACCAACACGCCGACCGCGTTCAGCTCGCCGTCGACTTCCAGCTGGTCGCTCACGCCGTGGCGCAAGCGCACCGAGCCGTGCAGAAAGCTCGGTCCGAAGACCATGCCGCTGACGCCTCCTTCGACCTGGACCGCGGTCCGTCCTTCGCCGAGCGGGGTGGGTGCTTCGAGCGGCATCGCGCGGCCGGGCGGCGAGTAGACGCGAGGGGTGCATCCCGCGGCGATCGCCAGGGGGAGCACGAGGAGCCAGAGCCGACGCGTGACCATGGCGCGCGGCAGAGCACGGGTCGTGCCGAGCGATTTCCGCGTGGAGAAGCGAGCGTGAGTCTTCGTGGGCCGTGCCTTCACGACCACGGTGTGTGCCCACCTGGCCCGCTACGCACGGAAAGTGAATCTGGCACACCGAAGGATCATGCTCGCGACGAACCCCTCGGTGATCGCGACGCTGGTGTGGATCTGGCCGCCGTGGCGGGCGGAGGCCACCTCCGACCCGGTGCGACGCGACGAAGCCTGAGCGTCAGATGCGCCGCGCCTTCACCGCGGCTTCGTGGCTTCCCATCAGGAGGTCCCACACGATCATCGCTTCGCCGAAGTTCACGTTGGCGTTCGCGTGGTGGCGGTTGTGGAACGCGGAGGTGTTCACGCCGAGGCGCGGGAGCGTGGCCTCCACGAGGCGCGAGGTCGCTCCGCAATGCAGGTAGAGGTTCAGAAGGACGAAGCCGCCGACGAGCCCGAAGTAGACCGGCGCGTAGTGGGTCGCCCACGGAAACGCGAGCAGCACGATGGGCCAGAACGTGAGCACGGACTCGACGGTTCCCACGGCGAACGAGGCGAAGGCCGTGGGGTCGCGGTAGGCGTGGTGCGCGCGGTGAAAGGGGAAGAGCAGGCGCGTGTGCAGCAAGCGGTGCTTCCAGTAGAGCCACGCGTCGAGGACCACGAGCGCGGCGAGGTTGCCGAAGATCACCACGTAGAGGCCGCCTGCTTCCTCGACCGTCCACACCAGCCCGGTCGGGGCGTCGACCCAGAGGCGCGCGAAGGGCCAGGCGAGAAAACACGCGGCGACGAGCACGGCGAGCATCGTGTCTTTCGCTGCTCGCCAGACGAGACGAGGCGCCCGTCGAGGTCCCTGCAATCGCGTGCGGCGTTCGGCGACGAGGGTGACGAGCGCGGCCCCCACGAGGATCGGCGTCGCCACCCCGACGAACGCGATCGTGAGCGAGCCGTAGAAGACGACCGGCCCTTGCGGACAGAAGAGGCCGGCGAGCAACAGCGCACCCAGCAACGAGCCCTCGACCCAGCGCGCATGCTTCATGACGACCTCCGAACAGGTCGTAATTAGATCGTTACACCGTGTAACGCAACGCGGCGGCGCTCCCCGCCTCGCCGTGGAGCGGAGCTCGAGGCCCGGTCCGTGCGCTCAGAAGTAGCCCTCCCGCTTCTTGGCCTCCATCGCGCCGTCCTCCTCGAAGTCGATGAGCCGTCCCTGCCGCTCGGATTGTTGGGTGAGGAGCATCTCGCGCACGATCGCTTCGAGGGAGTCGGCCTCGGAGCGCACGCCCCCCGTCAGCGGGTAGCAACCGAGGGTTCGAAAGCGGACCTTCTCCGTACGTGGCACTTCGCCGGGCTCGAGCCGCATGCGTTCGTCGTCGACCACGATGAGCTGACCGTCGCGCTCGACGACGGGTCGCTCGGCCGCGAAGTAGAGCGGCACGACGTCGATCTTCTCGAGCAGCAGGTAGAGCCAGACGTCGAGCTCGGTCCAGTTCGAGAGCGGGAAGATTCGGACGCTCTCGCCCTTTCGAACCCGCCCGTTGTAGAGGCTCCAGAGCTCCGGGCGTTGGTTCTTCGGATCCCACTGCATGAAGCGATCGCGGAAGGAGAACACTCGCTCCTTCGCGCGCGACCGCTCCTCGTCCCGTCGAGCCCCTCCGAGGGCGGCGTCGTAGCCGCCTTCCTGGAGTGAGCGAACCAACGCTTGGGTTCGCATCACGTGGTTGTAGGTCTTGCTCCCGTGGTCGAAGGGGTTGATGCCGTCGCGCAATCCGTCGGGGTTCGAGTACGAGAGCAGCCGCACGCCGGGCTGACGCGCGACGCGGTCACGGAACTCGTAGACCTCGCGAAACTCCCACGTGGAATCCACGTGCAGCAGGGGAAAGGGGATCGGGCCCGGGAAGAACGCCTTCTTCGCGAGGTGGAGAAGGACGGTCGAGTCCTTGCCCATCGAGAAGAGCAAGACGGGCCGGTCGAACTGCGCGGCCGCCTCACGGAGGATGTGAATGCTCTCGGCTTCGAGGAGCGCGAGATGGGTGAGGGCACGAGCCATGTCGCGTTCCTGTTACCCGACACGTCTCACGTCAATTCTAGTTCGTGATTTTGTTAACCTGAATTTCATGTCATACGTTTGACGGCACGATGAGACGTCGGGTCGCGTTCGCCACCAAACACGAGAAGGGCCCGCTGGTGGCCGGCCCGTTGGAGGAGGTCGGCTTGGAGGGGCGTGCGCCCTGCGAAGCGTGTGGCGCGCCGGGAGACCTCCCGGCCTTCGAGGTTGCCGTCTGCCCCGCGTGCTCGTTCGAGCACGCCTCACGCCTCCACGTCACCACGCCGCTGGACCGGTGTCCCTTCTGCAACCCGTAGGACTCGGGGCGAGCCGCGCGCGATCGCCTGCTTCGAGTAGGCTTGTCGCGATGGCATCACGCCGAGCACGGACGAACGCGACGCCGCGCACGCGAACCGACGAAGCGCCGAGGACGCGCGCGAAGCCGACGAAGGGCGCGCCGTCACGCCGAGCCGAAGACGCGCGCGTGACCTCGAAGCCCGCGCGGCGTGCCCGCGGGAAGGGCCCCGAGACGAGCGACGCGACGCCGAGGACTCGCCGCCTCTCTCCCGACGCGCGACGCCGGCAGCTGCTCGACGACGCGTCGCGCATCCTCACCGAGGAGGGGCTCGAGAAGCTGCAGGTCAGCGCGCTGGCCGAGCGGGCGGGCGTCTCGCGCCCCCTCGTCTACCGCGCGTTTCCCACGCGCCACGCGCTCTTCCGCGCGATCCTCGAAGACTTCACGGACGCCATCGACCGGCGCTTTCATTCCGCGCTGCTCCACGCGTTGCCGAAGGGCGGCATCGAGGCGATCGCCGAGGCGTTCATCGAGGCGAGCTGCGACGTGATCGAGGAGAAGGGGGCGGGCCCGTGGCTCCTGCTCGACGCGCCCGCCGCCGATCCCGAGCTCGCGCGCATCGGATGGGAGACCTTCACGAAGCTGCTCGGGCCGTGGCAGCACCAGCTCTCGGTGTTCACGGGAAGCGACGCCAGGCGCGCCGCGAACGATTTGCGGGTGATCGTGGCCGCGGGTCGTGCGGCGTTGTTCGGGTGGATCGATGGATCGATCTCGCGGGCCGAGGCGGTGGAGGATGCTGCGCGGTCGGTGACGGCGTTGTTGGCGGCGTTTGCGGCGCGGGGGAAGTAGGCGCGTCGTTGGAGTCGGTGGCGGTGGCGGTGATGGAGACCGAGGCCGAGACGGCGCTTCGCGCCCCCGTCGCTTCGCGACGACGGAGTCCGAGACCGAGACCGCGCTTCGCGCCCCCGTCGCTTCGCGACGACGGAGTCCGAGACCGAGACCGCGCTTCGCGCCCCCGTCGCTTCGCGACGACGGAGTCCGAGACCGAGACCGCGCTACGCGCCCCGTCGCCTCGCGACGACGGAGTCCGAGACCGAGAGCGAGACGGCGCTTCGCGCCCCCGTCGCTTCGCGACGACGGAGTCCGAGACCGGGACCGCGCTTCGCGCCGTGGATACGGACGTCGCTGACGACGTCACGGACACCGTCACCGTCACCGACACCGACACCGACACCGTCACCGTCACGGACGCCGATATCCGACACCATCACCAGGCGCAGGCACGGGCACGGGCACGGGCACGGGCGCCTCGAAGGCACCGTCACCGCTCGGGCTTGCGTCCTCCTTCATCCCCTGCATACGTGAACGCGATGCAGGTGCGGCGTTGAGAGTTCTGGGGATCGATCCCGGTACCATTCGAACCGGTTGGGGGGTCGTGGAGCCCTCCGGTCCTCGTGCGCGCCTCGTGGCGACGGGCGTGATTCACGCGGGCGAGAAGAAGCCGCTGCCGGAGCGCTTGAAGATCGTGCACGACGGGCTTCGAGCGGTGATCGGTGAGCACGCGCCGCAGGTGGTGGCGGTCGAGGACATCTTCTTCGCCAAACACGCCAACGCCGCGCTCAAGCTCGGGCACGCGCGCGGGGTCGCGCTCTTCGTCGCCGCCGACGCGGACCTCGAGGTCTTCGCGTATCCGCCCGCGCTCGTGAAACGCTCGGTGGCCGGCAAGGGCCGCGCCGAGAAGGAGCAGGTCGCGCTGCTCGTGGGCGCGATGCTCGGCATTCGAGAGCTCCCGACCGTCGACGCGACCGACGCCCTGGCCGTGGCGCTGACGCATCTGCAGGCCATTCGCTCGCGTGGCATGGCGTTGACGGCACCGCGGCGTCGCTGAGCCGTCGGCCCTGGCCTGTCCGGTGGCCGTGGCGCGAAGCGCGGTCTCGACCTCGGATTCCATCGTCGCGAAGCGACGGAGGCGCGAAGCGCCGTCTCGGTCTCGGTCTCGAACTCCGTCGTCGCGAAGCGACGGGGGCGCGAAGCGCCGACGCCGTCTCCGTCTCGGTCTCGGACTCCGTCGTCGCGAAGCGACGGGGGCGCGAAGCGCCGACGCCGTCTCCGTCTCGGTCTCGGACTCCGTCGTCGCGAAGCGACGGGGGCGCGAAGCGCGGTTCGGGTGCCCGTTCTCGCGTCAGGATGAGAACGACAACGCCAACGAGACGCCGCCTACCGCGCAGCCAACCCCCGCAGCTCCTCTTCGAACGCCTCCAGCACCCGCTCCGGATCGGGCACCAACGCCGCATCCACCGCGACCCCGAGCCTCACCTCGCCCGCGTAACTGAAGATCGACACGCCCAGACCGACGCGACCCGACTGCGGCACCCAGAACATGATCGTCTGAATGCGGTTGCCCGCGAGGAAACGTGGCTCGCGCGGACCGGGAACGTTCGTCATCACCGCCGTCGCTTTCGCGCCGAGGATGCGCACCACGAGCGACTCGAGCGCGACCGGCCCCGCGCCCGCGAGCTGGACGAGACGCCACAACACGAAGGGCTCGGGCGAACGTTTGAGCGCGCGCATGCGGTCGCGCACCCGTTCGATGCGGCGGATCGGATCGCCCTCCCCCACCGGCAAATCCACGAAGACGAGCCCGAAGCGGTTGCCGAGCTCGTCCATCTCTTCGGGCTTGCGCAGGTTGAAGGGCACCACGGTGCGCAGGTCGAAGCCCGAGACGTCTTCCCCGCGCGCGAGCAAGTAGGAGCGCAGCGCGCCCGCGACGGCGCCGAGCAAGACGTCGTTGATCGTGGCGCCGTGCCGCTTGGCGACCGCGCGTACCGCTTCGACCGGCACCGGCTTCGACCACGCGGCGCGTTTGTCGTGACTGAGTGGCCCGCGCAGCAGCGAGCGCGGCTGCGTGGGAAGCGTCGCGAGACGGAGCAGATCACGCGCGACCTCGCCGCCACGCGCCAAGAGCTCGACCGCGGGCGTCTCGCGCACCCGCGTCGCGCCACGCCACATCATGCCGAGCGCGTCGCCCACCATGCGTCGCCACACCAGCCCGGGCTGCTCGCGTGCGACGGAAAGCTCCCGCTCGATCGGCGCGTCCGGGCGGTCGTCGGTGAGCGAGAGCATCACGTGCAAGAGCGCGAAGCCGTCGGCGAGACAGTGGTGCAAGCGCGCGACGAGCAAGGTGCGTCCGTCGCGCGGGTTCTCGAGCACGTGCATGCGCCAGAGCGGTCGTGTCGGATCGAGCGGTTGCCCGAGCAGCTCCCCGATGCGTCGTCGCACCGTGGCGCGATCCGCCGGCTCGGGAAGTGTCTCGAAGAGGAGGTGCGCCTCGAGGTCGAAGCGAGGGTCGTCGCACCATCGGTCGTTCACGACCGTCTGCCGAAAGCGTGGGAAGTACGTCAGACGCTCCGCGACGAGCGCCCGCAAACGCGCGCGGTCGAAGGGCGCGTCGAACGCGAGCACCCCCGTGATGACCATCAGGTTGTCGGGGCGCTCCATGCGGAGCCACGCGCGATCGGCCGGAGAGAGCGGACGCTCCATGGGTCGAGGGTACGCGGCGGAAGCCCGCGGGAACGCGCGGAGCCTCACGCCGACGCGCGACACGTGCCCGTGCCCGTGCCCGTGCCCGTGCCGCAGTGG
>JACKEH010000084.1 GCA_020633125.1 Sandaracinus sp.
GCACGCAGGCACGGGCACGGGCACGGGCAACGCTGCTAGGGTCGCCACGTGATGGGACGGGTCTGGGCTGGGCTCGCGGTGGTGGCCGCGTTCGTGTTCGCGGTCGCGGTGGTGCTCGACCTTCACGCCCTGCGTCTGGCGGTGAAGCTCCTGCCGGTGATCGCGATGATCGCGCACGCCCGTGGCGTCGCGGCGCCGACGAAAGAAACCCGCTTCGTGATCGCCGGCCTCGTCGCTTCGCTCTTCGGCGACGCGTTCCTCGAGATCGATCCGGCCGGCCTCTTCGTCGCGGGCTTGGTGTCGTTCCTGATCGCCCACGTGCTCTACGTGATCGGCTTCACGTCGGACGTGCGCGCGCTCGCGCCGGTGCGCGCCCTGCCCGCCTACGCGTACGGCGTCGGCGTGCTCGGCCTGCTCGTGGCCGACCTCGGTCGCATGACGATTCCGGTCGGGGTCTACACCTTCGTCATCTGCACGATGCTCTGGCGCGCCGGCGCGCGGGTGGGCACGTCCTCGCGCGCGACCGTGGCGATGTTCGGCGCCGCGAGCTTCGCGATCAGCGACACGCTCATCGCCTTCAGCCGCTTCGGCGGTGCGTACTTCGACGAAGAGCTTCGTCGCGGCGCGCCGTGGCGCCTGGCGATCATGGCGCTCTACTGGCTCGGCCAATGGGGCATCGCGCGCTCGTTGCCTCCCGCGAGCGCGGGCGACCGCGGCTGAAGACTCGAGACCGCAACTGCCCAAGGTTTGGACGCCGCTGGGGACCCACGGCCCGAACGCCAGTGCGCAATGTCTCGGATCTACGCGGTTTTCCGGGACGCGAAGACGGTTCGAGCCCGGCACGAGGTGTGCTCTGAACGGTCCTCATGACGAGGCTCGTGCCACGCCCCCTTCCCTGTCTCCTCTTTGCGTTGTCGGCCTGCTCGGGCGGCGTCGCGACCGAGCGTGACGCCGGCCCAGCCGCCGTCGACGCGCGGGTCGGCGTCGACGCGGAGGCGCCGGATGCCGGTCCCGAAGACGCCGGGGAGCCGGTCGACGCCTTCGTGCCGCCGACCTGCGAGGTGGTCGCGCCGCCCGAGGCGTTGGTGCTCGACGGCGTCGACGACGGCGTCACGGCGAGTCGCGACGGGCTCGGCCTTCGTGAGCTCACGGTCGAGGCTTGGGTGCGACGTGACGGCGACGGGCTCGCCGCGGGCACGGGCGCGGGTGGCGTCTCCGTCGTGCCGATCGCCGGCAAAGGACGAGGTGAGGACGACGGCAGCAACATCGACTGCAACTACGCGTTCGGGTTCGCGGGCGAAGTGCTCGCGGCCGACTTCGAAGACCTGGCGAGCGGAGCCAACCACCCCGTGATCGGCCGGACCGGCGTGCCCCGCGGCGAATGGCACCACGTCGCGGTCACCTACGACGGCGCCGAGTGGCGCCTCTACCTCGACGGCACCGAGGACGGACGCGCGACCGCGAACGCCACGCCGCGCGACGACAGCATTCAGCCCTTCGGCATCGGCACGTTGTTCAACTCGACCGCAGTCGCCGCGGGACGACTCGACGGCGCGCTCGCCGAGCTTCGGGTCTGGGACCACGCCCGCAGCGCAGACGAGATCGCCGAGGCGCGCTTCACGCGGGTCGAGACGGCGGAGGGCCTCGTGGGTCGTTGGGCGTTCGAGGGCGACGGCGCGGACACCACCGGCGGCAACGACGCGACTCTCGACGGTGCGGTCTTCGACGCGAGCGGACCGATGCTCGACCTGGGCCTCCCGCCGAGCGTGATCGACGCGTCGCCCGCCGACGAAGCGACGGTGGACGCGACCACCGAGATCACGCTCGAGGTCTCGGACGTCGACGGCGATTGGCTCGACGTCGAGGTCTACGTGCGCGAGCTGACCGAGGTCGACGACTTCACGATCGCGGTGCTGCCGGACACGCAGTACTACACGGTCGAGTCGCGCGGGCTCGAGCGCTACTTCCACGACCAGACCCGTTGGATCGTCGACCATCGCGCGGACTACCGAATCGCGGCCGTGATCCACAACGGCGACATCGTGAACAACGGCGATCGCCTCGAGTACCAGTGGCGCGTCGCGGACCGCGCGATGGCGCGCCTCGAAACGATCGAAGGCCTGGTCGACGGTTTGCCCTTCGGCGTCGCCGTCGGAAACCACGACCTCTCGGTGGTCAGCCAAGTCGGCCCTGCGCGCCTTTTCAACGAGTACTTCGGGCGCGAGCGTTTCCTCGGTCGCGCGTACTACGGCGGCAGCCGCGTGCGCACCGACAACAACGACAGCTGGTTCACGTTCGAGGCGGGCGGGCTCGATTTCGTCGTCGTGAGCCTCACGTACAATCCAGAACCCTCGCAGGCGATGCTCGACTTCGCGCGACGTGTCTTCGAGACGCACCCCGATGCGTTCGGAATCCTCAACGCGCACTACATCCTCACCGGCGCGGGCAACTTCAGCGCGCAGGGTCGCGCGATGTACGACGCGCTCCGAGACGTGCCGAACCTTCACCTGATGACCTGCGGTCACGTCTCGGCGGAGGCGCGCCGCACGGACACGCACGAAGGCCACCCCATCCTCTCGATGCTCGCCGACTACCAAGGCCGCACCGACGGAGGCAGCGGCTACATGCGCCTGTGGGAGCTCTCGCCCGCGAACGGCGAGATGACCGTGCGCACCTACTCGCCGACGCTCGATCGCTGGGAGACCGACGCGAACAGCGAGTTCACGGTAGCGATGGCGCTCCGCGGTGCCGGCACCGGCGCGTTCGAGCACGTCGGGACGGTCGAGGACGTGGTCGACGGCGCCGCCTCCGTGCGCGTCGAAGGCCTCGCGCCCGGGCGCATCTACGAGTGGTACGCCGCGGTGCGCGACTGCGAGCACGAGACCCGAACGCCGGTGCGTCGCTTCACGACGGCCGTGGCGCCGTGACCTCGGCCGTGAGGTCGCGGGTGCGCGACGAGGCGCACGACGCCGACGTGCACGACGAGGCGCGCGAAGCCGAGGTGCGCGAAGCCGAGGCGCGCGAAGCCGAGGCGCGCGAGACCGAAGCTCGAAAGACCGAGGCTCACGATGCGATTTCCACGGCTGGCCGCATCGGCGATGCTCGCGGCGTGCGCGCCCTGCTGCGTGAGCCTTTCGTGCACTTCCTCGTCCTCGGGGCGGCCTTCTTCGGATTGCATCGGCTGCTCGCGGGTCCGGAGACCACCGACACCGACGTCCTCGTGGTCGACGAGGGTGTGCGATCGGAGCTCCGCGACGCGTTCGAGCACTCGAACGAACGCCCGCCGACCGACGAAGAGCTCGCCGCGGCGGTCGAGCGTTGGATCGACGAAGAGGTCCTCTACCGCGAAGGACTCGCGCGCGGGCTCGATCGGGACGACGACGCGGTTCGCGGCCGCGTCGCGCTCTCGATGAGCTACGTGCTCTCTGCGGCCGTGACCGGTGAGCCGACGGAAGACGAGCTTCGTCGTTACTTCGACGCGCATCGCGACGAGCTCTCGCGCGAGGCCGCCTTCGACTTCACGCAGGTCTTCCTGACCGAGAGCCCCGACGTCGTAGCGCGCGTCGAAGAGCTTCTCGCGCAGCTTCGTGCGGGCGCCTCGCCGAACGGGCTCGGGGACCCCTTCTCCGGCGGTCGTCGTTACCGCCTGCGACGCCGGGTGCAGCTCGAAGAAGCCTTCGGACCCGAGCTCGCCGAGGCCGTGACCACGACCGAGCCCGGAACCTGGATCGCGACCCGCTCACGCCACGGCCGTCACCTCGTGCGGGTCGACCGACGCGTGGCCGCCGAAGCGCCGAGCTTCGAGGAAGCGCGCGCCGACGTGCTCGCCGCGCTCGAGCACGAACGACGCGATCGCGCGGTGCGTGAAGGCGTCGCCGCGCTTCGGGCGCGTCGGGAGATCGTGCGGCGATGAGCACCCGGCGCGGCGTGACGTGCGCGCTGCTCTTCGCCCTCGGCGTCGTTCCGGTGGCGCGCGCCCACGACGCACGGCCTGGCGTGCTCGCCCTCGAAGCGCTCGGCGACGGTAGCTACCTCGTGCGGTGGACCGAGCCCGTCGACGCGCGTCGGCCCGAAGGCAGCGTGCGCCCGGTCTTTCCGAGCACGTGCGTCCAAGACGGACCACGGCTTCGTTGCGAGGCGCCGCTCGTGGACGTCGCCTTCGAAGGGCTCGAGGACGCGCGGGTCTTCGTCCGACTTCGCGAGCGTGACGGCTCGCTTCGCGAGGCATGGGTCGACGCCGAAGCGCCTCGGGCGCACCTCGAGCCCACCGCGTTCTTCGGGTGGGTGTGGAGCGGCGTGGAGCACGTGCTCTTCGGGTTCGACCACGTCGCGTTCGTGCTCGGTTTGTTGCTCGTCGTGGGCTTCGCCGCGCCGCGTCGGCTGCTCCTGACCATCACCGCGTTCACGCTCGCGCACTCCGTCACGTTGGCGTTGGCGTCGCTGCAATGGCTGCAGCTCCCGAGCGCACCGGTCGAGGCCACGATCGCGGCCAGCATCGTCTTGGTCGCGCGCGAGGCCGGCAGCCGGGAGCGTTCGTGGACCCGCGAGCTGCCTTGGCTCGTCGCCGCCTGTTTCGGTCTCGTGCACGGCCTCGGCTTCGCGGGCGCGCTCGCCGACGTGGGGCTGCCCGAAGACGGCTGGGCCGCCGCGCTCTTCGGTTTCAACGTCGGCGTCGAGCTCGGTCAGCTCCTCGTCGTCGCAGCCGCGGGCCTGGTCGCCCTCGCCGCCAGTCGCCTGCCGGCCGCGCCGCGTGAGCACGGCCTGACGCTCGCACGCTACGCGCTCGGCACCCTCGGCGCGTTCTGGTGCGTCGAGCGCGTCGTCGGCATGTTCGGTTGAGCGCCGCGAGTCGCCGCCTGTCGTTCGACGGAGCACGGGGTCGCTTTCGACGCCGTCCGTGCTACCACTGCCGGCCCGAACTTCGGCTCGGGTGGATAGCTCAGCGGTAGAGCTCCTCCCTTACAAGGAGGATGTCGTCGGTTCGAATCCGGCTCCACCCACCCCTCGACTCACGAGACGTGCTCCGCGCCATCGCGGACAGCACGGACGACGGGCGGCGCGTGTGTCACCGCGACACCTCGGCGCGCCTCCACCACCGCGCGGGCCTCTCTTCACGTCGCGTGCCGTGAGAACCGTGCTCACGGAAACGAAGGTCAGCCGGCCAGCAGCCAGACGATCGGCGTACCGACCGCGAGCACGAGCAACGTCGAGGGGACGCCGACCTTCGCGTAGGTCCAGAAGCCGAGATCGTGCTCGGACTTCGCACCCTCGGCGACGATCACGTTGGCGGCGCTGCCCACCAAGGTGAGGTTGCCCGCGACGGTGCTCACCCACGCGAGCAAGGTCCACGTGCGCACCGGGTCTCCGAGCGACTCCACGTAGGGACCGACCAACAAGACGAGCGGTACGTTGCTCACGGTGTTCGCGCCCAACGTGATGGCCGCGGTGAACCGGGCCGTGTCCGCGGCGTTCGTCGTGCCCAGACCACCGCGCATCCACGCGAAGGCGTCGTCGACGTAGCCGGTCGACTGCAGCCCCGCGACGACGACGAAGAGCGACGCGAAGAAGACCAAGAGCGAGAGGTCGACCCGCGCAAAGCTCTCTTGCGGGTCGCGACGATCGGCGACGACGAAGACGAGCACCGCCGCCAGCACCGAGAACGGCAGGTTCGCGCCGAGCACCAGCGCGAGGCCGAGGGCCGCCACCACCAAGCTCGCGAAGCGCCAACCGCGTTCGTCCGACGTGGTCTCGCCGAGCGTCGACGCTTCGAGCTCGGCCGGCAGCCGCCTCGCGTAGAAGCGATCGAGCACGAAGGCGTTCACGAAGAGGCCCACCAAGGCGGCGGGGCCGACCGCGCGCAGGAAGGGCCCGAACGCGAGATCCCCGAGGCTGCCCACCAACATGTTCTGCGGGTTGCCGACGAGCGTGGCCGCGCTGCCCAGGTTCGCGCTCGTCGCGAGCGCCATGAGGTAGGGCTCGTAGGGCAGCTTCGCGTTCTTGCATGCGCGCACCACGAGGGGCGTCAAGAAGAGGCAGACCGCGTCGTTGAGCAGGAGCGCCGAGAGCACGCCGGGCAGGAACGCCAGCAGCCAGAGCAGGCGTCGTGGCGTGTGCGCGACCCGTCGGACGCCGACGAGCAGACGCGCGAAGAGGCCGCGTGTCTCGACGTAGGCCGAGAGCGCCATCGTGCCGAAGAGCACGACCAGGGTCGCGCCGTCGATCGCATCGAACGCGGCCTCGGGCGAGAGCGCGCCGAGCGCGACCATCGCCACCGCACCGAGCATGGCGCCCGCGGGACGACCGATGGGGAGCAGCGCGAGCCGACGCGTCGCGATCAGCGCGTAGCTGATCACGAACACGACGAGCGTCAGCTCGGGTCGCATGCCTTCAACGCGGAGCCGCGAGGCCCAGGCGTTCGTCGATGCGTGCGACGTCGACCGCCCCCGCACCCGACGTCCGTGTCACGAAGCGCTCGCCGACACGGGTCTCGGTGGAGCCGCTTCCGAAGAAGGCGTGCGGATTTGCCAACGCCGATTGGCTCTGCTCTGGCCGAGCCGCGCACTCTTCGAGACAGAAGAGCACGTCCTCGGGTGTCGCTCCGTCGCGCGAGCATTCGGTGTCGGCACGCGACGGGCGCGCTTCGAGGCGCACCAAGACGTCGACGCGCCGCGCGCTCTGGCATTTGCCCGCCGCGGGCTCGTCGCTCGCGCTTCCGGGGTTGGGACAGTTGGCGGCGGCGGGGGGATCCGCCGGCGGCTCGTCCCCGGGGCGAAGGCGCTCGAGCGCACGGGCGTGGTCGACCGCGCCTTGGCGATCGAGGCGCGCGTCGAGCCAGCGGCTGCCGTTGCCGATCGCCGCCGTGTGCACGCTCGATCCGAGGCCCTCGGCCAACGCACGTGACGCGCGCGCGGCGCGGCACCATGCGAGCCGTTCGTTCGCGGCCTCGCGTGTGTTCGTGGCGCGCGACCACGGCACCGCTTCCCAGCCCTCCTTGAGCTCGGGGCAGTCGAGGCGCGCTTGGGCCGGCAGCTGTTGGTCCACGTGGCCGACCACGGCGACGTCGACGCGCGCCACGTGCGGCAGCATCGAACGAAGGCCGCGCCCGAGGCACGCGAAAGCGTTGCGCCCGCCGTCGCAGGTGACGACCGGCGTGCTTCCTTCCGTGTCGCCGCTGAGCGCGTAGCGGCCGCTCTCGAAGAGCGCATCGGCGCCGCAGCTCACGCGCCACTCGAGCGGTGTCTCGCCGACGAGCGCGACGCTGCAATAGCGGCCGATCGACGCGCGCACCTGCGAGAGCGCGCGCGCGGCTTCCTGGAAGGTCGTGCCGGGGATCGTCTCGCGACACTGCCGCTCGAGCGTGCGCATGCGTTCGGTGGGCGGCGGATCCGAAGGTGCCGGCACGACCGCGATCTCCGGCGTGGTGGGACCCGTCGCGCCTTCGTACGCGGTGCCGCCGCAAGGCACGGCGAGCGCGATCATCAACAAGAGACGCATGTCAGCGCCCCCCGAGGAGGTCGATGAGCGACGTGACGTTGATGCCGCCGAAGAAGCTCCAGACCGTGTCGTCCGGATGCGGCCACGGCGCGTGCACCATCACGCCGAACGTGAAGAGGCGCGGCGCGATCTCCGGGTAGCCCCAGTTCATCGCGACCATCAGCGCGGGACCCACGCGGCTCGCGCGGCCGTCCTCCCACGCGATGGCGGCGGTGAGGGGCACCGAGACCTCGAAGAGGAAGCCCGCCTTGAGATGCAGGTCCGTGTAGAAGATCGGCAACAAGGCGCCGATGGCGGCGGGCTGCGGCTCGGAGAAGAACACGCCGAGACGCGCGTCGCCGAGGAAGCCGATGCGAAGCTGACGACGCTCGCTACGGCCGAGGGTCGACACCACACGCGGTTCGCGGGCGCGAAAACGTGCGTGCGCGAGGCAACGCGGCGCCCGTCCGTCGTCGAGCACGAGGTGCGCGTGCACGACACCGTCCACCACCGTCTCGGCGGGCACGGCCGTGCGCACGTCGTCCGCGCCGACGGGGCACGTCGCGTCCTTCGTCAGACGCGTCACGAACGCGCTCGGACGCGCGTGCCCGAAGCGGCCCGATTCGTCGCCGACCACCGGCGCGTGTTGTCCCACCGCGGTCGCGGCGCCGCGCGCGGGATGGTTCCACGCAGACGCGAAGCCTTCGGGGCTCGTCATGCGAAACCGAAGGTCGTCGCGGCGACGCACGAAGGCGAAGCTCTGCGGATCGTCCACGAAAACACCGCTCCACGCCGGCACGTCCGCCGGTGCCTCGCGGCCGCCGCGCTCGAGGCCCGCGGGAATCCAATCGTGACCGGGGTCGACCACACCGACGCGACCGAGCGACGCGGTCTCGAAGGTCGCGCAGCCACCACGCGTACCGACGCGCACGTCGACGAGGCCGCGCGAGAGCGTGACGCGCCCTTCGCTCGCTTCGATGGGCGTGTTGCCGTTGCAGGCCACGGATCCCTCGGGCAGCTCGAGCACCGCGCCCGCGTTCGCCGCGAGCAGCGCGCCGTCCGAGACCGCCACGCATTGACGCGCGCCTTCGTGCGAGACGAGGCCGTTCGGCGTGACGTCGTACGCGACGTGGGTGACGCAGAGCTCGGCGGTCGCGTAGCGCGTCACGAGCTCCTGCGCGCTCGCGGCCTGCGCGAACGCGAGGCCGGTGCCTTCGCGTGCGCCGCGCGCGCCGTAGGTGCCGGCGAGGCAGAGATGGAGCTCGTCGGCGAGCTCACGAAGCATCGAGAGGCTCGGCGCGAAACGCACTCCGTCGGCGCCGTAGAGGTCACGCATCGCGCTCGCGAGCCAGCCTTCGTCGAAGGCCACGCCTCCCCCCGTCACCACGAGCGGCACCACGTCCGCCGACTCCTCGTGGCAGGCCGTCGCCGCCGTCGCGCCACGCTTTCGCACGAGGCGCGCGTGGCCCGCGGCGAACGCGGTCCGAAGCTCGGCCCACGCGTCGGCGTCGGTCTCGGTGGGCACGAAGCGAAGCCCTCGCTCGCCCTCCCAATCGGGCCGAAGCAACGTGCCTCCGTCACGCAGGCGACGCTGCAGCGGCGTCTCGCCACCCGCCGCGAGACGACCGAGCGGGTAGCTCGGCTCGCCCTGCGCCGCGGCTTGAACCTCCCAACCGGCGCCGCACTCGGGCAGCTCGACCGACTGCGCACCGATCGGCAACGTCGCGCGTCGTGCGCCGCTGCCTTGGCAATCGAAGGTGAGCGCGATGCGATCGACGCCGCAGGAGGTCGCGCCGCTCGTGCGCTCGACCACCAACGCGTCGGTGCGAGCCCCCGGCCGCACGCGGAAGGCGCCGCCCGCCTGCAGCACGTAGTCGGTGCAATGATCGACGAAGACGCTCGACACCTCGGTCGGTGCGTCGGTGCGTCGCCCGTACGCGGTGGCCTGCATGCCGTCGCGCCATCCCAGCGCGGCGAGCACGTCGACCACGGTGTCGCGGTTCGTCAGCGATCGCCACGGACCGTTCGCGTCGAGGGCGTACTGACAGTTGCTGTCGAGGCGTACGCGGTCCCCGAGGGTCAGCGGCGCGGCCGCGGGCTCGCTACCGCCGAAGCAACGTGGCTGCGCGAAGGCGGGCGCGGCGAGGCCGGCGAGGGCGCAGAGCGCGAAGAGGCACGTCGAGAGCTTCATGGCCGCGAACCATACGGGGAGGCCCGTCCGGCGCCAACGGCGAGACCTTCACACTTCTTCATGATCGCACGCGTCGAGCCTTCACGAAGGGGCCCCATCTCAGTAGGGACCAGGAGGTTCTCAGATGTTCGGTTTCGTGATCGGTTTCGCCTCGCTCGTCGGCCTGATCTCCGTGCTTCGCCGAGGTCGCCACGCGCGCTTCGGTCACGGCGGGTGCGG
>JACKEH010000085.1 GCA_020633125.1 Sandaracinus sp.
AGGTTTCGTCGAGCTCGGGTTTCCTTCCGCCGTCGGGGGTTGAGCCCGTCTCGGCGTCGAAGCGACGTTCGCGTCTCCCCCAAGCAGGGTAGACGCGAGCGTCGTTCGAACAGCCGAGATCGAACGGCATGCGGATTGCGAACTCGGCCTTCGAACGCCAGCGCTGTGTCGCGCTGTGCCGAAGGTGGTGGAACATGCGTCAGGTGTTGGCCGCGATGGCCCTGGTCGGGGTGTGGATGGCGAGCGGCGGGCTCGCGCAGGCCTGCACGGACGCGGGCCCTCCGAATCGCTCGTGCTCCGACGAGCCGGCCGCGTGGACGTCGTGCGACACGCACGACGACTGTGGGATGGGTCAGACCTGTTCGGAGAACGGCTACTGCCAATGCGGCGAGTGCCGCTACGGCGAGATCTGCATGGGTGGCGAGTGCGCGTGCGGACGGCAACAACGACCCTCGGCGCCGGCCGGCTGCGAGGTCTTCACGGACTCGTGCGGCAACTACGGCGTGTCGTGTCCGGCCGACGCCGGCCGACCCACGCCGGGAGACCCGTGCATGCCCGACGGAGGCGAGCCGCCTCCCGAGTGCCGATCGGGTTCCTTCCCCCGCGAGTCTTCGGGCGGCGGCGGTTGCTCCGCGGGTGGCGCCGGTGGGGCATCCTTCGTGTGGCTCGCGCTCGTCGGGCTCGTGCGTCGCCGCCGTCGCTGAACGAATCCGCGCGCGTGAATCCCTCGCAGCGAGCTTGGAGGGCTCGGCGAGAAGTGCGGGCTCAGCCCGGAACGCGCGGAGGCTCCGGGCGCACGAAGGGGCGCGGCGCGGGTAAGCGCTCACCACGTTTCGTCACCGCGGCGTCGAGTCGTGGGTGCGCGAGGTCCGCCAGCTTCTGCAACACGGGCTCGCCGTCGGGGGCCACCGTCGACAGGTCGGCCTTGGCGACCAGCGCGATCACCGCGTCGAGGCTGCGCAAGAAGTCGTAGTGCGCGCGGAAGTGGTCGAGCGCGACTTGTTCTTCGTCGTAGGGCTTGAGCTTTCGCGGCTTGCCGTTCTTCTCGAAGCGCATCACGCCCGCTTCGATCACGTACGCGATCGAGACCTTGCCTTCGTTGCCGTCCCACTGCGCGTGGTCGACCCGCCGATGCATCGCGAGTCGAATCGCGAGCGTCAACGCGGTCTCTCCTTCGGGCGTCCGTGCGTTCGGGTCGACGCCGGCCTTGAGCAACGTCGCGCAGGCCGCGTGGCGATCGTCGAAGGGGGCGAGGTGGAGCGGGGCCCACCCGAACGCGTCGGTGGCGTCCAGGGAGGCTCCGAGCTTCTTCAGCGCGCCCGTGGCTTCGGGCACCCCACGCAGCACTGCGAGGTGGACGGCCGTGCGCCCTTCGTCGAAGCGGCGTTTCGCGTCGAGCTTCTTTTTCTTCAGCGCCGGGATGAGCGCGACCCGACCGTGCGAGGCGACGAACGCCTCGAGCGGCGAGGTCCCCGTTCCATCGATCGAGTTGGGGTTCGCTCCCCGCTCGAGCAGCGCGACCACGATCTCTGCGAGCGGGTTGCAGACGATCGCGACGTTCAGCGGGCTCGCCCCGTGCTCGTCGAGCCCGTTCGGATGGCTCTTCGCGATGAGCGCGAGCGCGGCTTCCACGTCGCCGCCCGAGCGAAGCGGTGCTTGAAGGGCGCGCGTGAGCGGGTTGCAGCGCGTGAGCTCGGCGAGCGGCGGTGCGAGGCCGTCGATCCCCGGCAGGCGTCGGCGCCAATCTTCGCGGACGGCGGCCCCGAGCGGCCCTTCGAAGGAGGTGCGGAGCGTGCTCACGCCCTCGGGCAGCACGGGCGAGAGGTTCGGCTTTGGGGCCTTTGGGCGCACACCCGAGAGCGCTTTGGACAGGCGCGGCGACACGCGGCGCCCAGCCACCAGCGAACGCGGCGTGCGACCTTCCGCATCCTCCGCTTCGGGGTCGGCGCCGTACGCCACCAGAAACTCCGCCGCCTCGACGGCGTCGTCCAGCGCCGCGTCGTGAAGCGCGGTCAGGCCGTCTTCGTCGGCGCCGAAGATCGCCAACCCGAGCTCGTGCATCGCACGCAACGCCTCGACTCGGTTCGCGCCCGCCGCGCGACGCGCCGCGAGCAGGACGTCGCCGTCGTTCGCACGTGGGCGAAGGTGTACGACCGAGGCCCGCGACCCGAGCTCCGCCGCCCGCACGAAGAGCTCGCCGCCCGCGTCGGGCGCCAGGCGATCGATCCACGCGATCAAACCTCGCTGGAGCGCGATCTCGAGCGCTCGTGCGCGCGCATCCGGGTCCGCGGCTTCCAAACGCTCTTCGGCGAGCGCGAGATCGTCCACGAAGAGCGCGCCCGCGAGGTCGAGATCGTCTCGGGTGCGGCGACGTGCGCCCGCGGCCGTCAGGGTGGCGACGCTCTTCGCGTCGCGAAGGGCATGCGCGACGTCGAGCGGCATCCGGTAGGCGAGGGTGAGGCGGTTCACGTTCGCGCCGAGCGCCACCAACGCGGCGACGTTGTCGGGCTTGCGTCCGTGCAACGCGGAGAGCAGCGGCGTGAACCCGTCGAAGCGAATGCCGACCCAATAGTCCTTGCCGTTCCTCGGGTGCGGCGTGCTCGACTCGTAGTCCACGTCGCCGACCGCTTCGACGAGCGCCGGTAGCACGCTGGCCGGGTAGTTCGCGGCGGCGAAGAGGAGCAGCCCGTGTACGTCGAGGTGTTGTGTGACGCCTTCGGCCAGGTACGCCGAAAGAAGCGTCGCGTTGCCGGCCCGGGCGGCGTCGTGCGCCCCGCTCGCGAGCGCTTCCCACGACAGCTCGGCTTCGAGCAAGAGGAGCTGCACCAGGGGCGCGGCGTTCGCCTTCGTCGCGTGCGTGAAGAGCGACTTCTTCTGCGCCTCGTCGAGGCCCTGCGCGAGGTAACGCTTCGTCCGCGCGATGCCCCGCTCGCCCTGAAGCGCGAGCACCATCGCGATGGCTTCCGTGAACGGAGGAAGCGGCTCGTCCGCTTCCGAGATTGGCTTGGGCGCGTCGACGCCGAGCGAGCGCGCGAAGGTGAAGAGATCCCGTGTCGCCGGCGGGGGCAACGACTCGGCGACGGCGCGGCGAACCGTGCGCTCGAGGTGCGCTCGCGCGAGCTCTTCGTGCCCGGCGTCCAACAAGGTCTGCGCGATGCGGCGTCCCGAGTACGCATCCGTCGACCGCTCGGCGTCGCCGAAGCGTTCGGCGAGCGCAGCCCGCACCGGCTCGAAGCGCGTGAGATCGATGCCGTGAAGCTCGAGGGGCAGCTCCGTCACGACGTCCGAAAGCGTGACGTTCTGCGCTTTCACGAACGAGCCGTCGGGAAGGTCCAACCGATGCCGGTGCACGAAGGCCGAGCCGCGCGGGTCTTCGTACGCGACCTCGCTCGTGAGCTTGGTGCCCTCGTGCTCGAGCACCCAACGGCCGCACGGACCCGTGCCTTCGACGCGAGGGATGGGAAGCGAGAACGACGCACCCCCGAGGAGCGGAGAGATCTGCGCGAGGACTTCGTGGGCGGCCGCGACGTCGAAGCTCGCGACCAAGGACACGGGGAGCATGGGAGAGACCCTACCGATCGCGCGCGTCGAGCGCGTCGGGAATCGGCCCCACGTCCTTCACGACGAGTCGATGGGTCGCGAGCCTCGCTCGCCTCCGAGCACGCCCCACTGGCACGGACCGAATCCGTGCGAGGGGGAGCTTCTTGCCGGTTGGGGGAGCGCGCCGCCCCCTCGAAGAGAAGGGAGAGCATGAGTCCGTGCAACTGATTCGTGCTCTCAGAACATCGGAAAGACGATGCCGACGCTCTCGTTGGCGCCCGCCGGCAACGCGAGACCGACGGCGTCGAAGCGTTCCCCGAGCGCCGCCGCATCACGCGTCGCGGCGAGCGCCGAACGCACGATGCCGACATCCCACGTGCCCGGTCCGTCGCTCGTCAGATCACCCGCCGCGCGGCTGCCGCCGACGGCGCCGAACCCTTCGGCCGTCGCGTCGACCGAGACGTTCTCGAAGCGGGGCGTGCCGCCCGCGAGGTCGACCAAGAGTCCCACCCTCGCGTGGCCTTCGAGCGTCACCCCACGCAACGTCGCGTTCGGCGTCGCGCTCAAATGAATGCCGTCGCCGAGCGTCTGCGCGCCGAAGAGCGACCCGAGCGTGCGCGTGATGCTGCGCGTCTGCGCGACACGAAGGTTGTCGAGCGTCACGTCGTCCGCCTCCGAGGCCACGACACCCGCGAACGCGGCGCGCTCGATGCGCGAGTCGCCCTCGACGGAGAAACGCGTGGTGCCGGTGAGCCAGAGCGCGACGTCGCCTTGGTCCTCCGCGACGAAGTCCACGAGCGTGCCCTCGCCACCGCGGACGAGCACGCCGTAGCGGTCGTTGTTCCGAAGCGAGAGCGCCGTGCCGTCGAGCGTCGCGTCGGTGCTGGCGAGCGCGTAGCTCGCGAGCCCTCGCAGCCCTTCGGCGGTGTTGGTGATGCGCAACGCCTCGAGCTCCGCGGCGCCACCTCGCACGAGCACCCCGAGGCCGAGGTTCCCCGTGACCTCGCCGTTCGTCCACGCGGTCGTGCTGCCGTCGAGCACGGCGCCCGCGGTCGCGAAGTCCGACACCGTGACGTCGTCGAGGGTCAGCGTGCTGCGTTGCGCGTAGATGCCGTAGACGGCGGTGAAGCGCGCCCACGCTCCCTCTTCGTCGCAGACCTCGTCGTCGCGGAGCGCGCCCGGCTCGCATTCGCACACGCCGTCGGCCGGGCAAGGACCCGTGGGACGGAAGCCCGCGACGCGCACCCACGCGGGGTCGTCGGGATCGACGACCGGGCCACGCACGACGAGCCCGCGGGCCACGAGCGTGGCGTCGGTGAGCGCGACGCCCGCACCTCGCGTAGGCACCAGCTCGATCGACTCGAGCGTGCGGGTGCCCGCGCCACGCAGGACCACCCCGAGCTCCCGAGAGCGAATCCGAAGCGCACGAAGTGTCGCGTCCGCGGCGAGGTCCACGACGACCTCTCCCGAGAGCTCCGAGCCTTCCGCCGTGCCTTCGAGGACGACGCCTCCGGGCACGACGAACGCGCCTTCCATCGCGCAATCGCCGACCCGCACCACGTCGCCCGGCGAGGCTTCGTCGAGCGCACGGACGAGGGCGTCGGCGTCGCAGATCTCCGAATCCGAGCCGCAGGCCGCGAGCGCGAGAAGCAGGGCGAGAGAACGCATCGGGCGCACGCTAGTCGCCGTGGCGGGGGCTGCAACGTCGCGGCGTCTCGCCGAAAGACCCAAGCCCGTGCCCCCAGCCTGGGTCGGGGTCACTTCGGCGTTCGTGAGGGACCGTGTCGGGGTGGGCTTCGCGCGGACGTTCGCTCGTCGTAGAGTCCGCGCCGGAGGTTTTATGCCCGTCGATCGCCAGAAGTTCCTCATGCTCGTGCTGGGTCTCGGAGTCGGCCGCGTGGCCACCGGTTGTTTCGTGGTCGAGGAGCAGCCCGCGGACTCGCGCGACAGCCAAGCGACCACCGGCGGCGACCAAGCCGCGTACGAGCCCGGCGCCGAATGCGTCTCGTGGGACGCCACCGGCGAATGCGTGGGCTACGCGTACGACCAGGCGGGTCCCGTGGACGAGTGCACGGGTTGGGATCCCAGCGGCGAGTGCGTGCAGTGGGCCGGCACCGCGCCCGCCGACGAATGCGTCAACTGGGACCCGAGCGGCGAGTGCATCGGCTGGGCCGGCGACCAAGGCTACGCGCCGACCCAGGAGTGCGTGAGCTGGGATCCGAGCGGCGAGTGCATCGGCTGGCAACCCGCGTACGAGAGCTGACCGCTCGGTGATCGAACCGAGCGAGCTCAAGCGCCGTTTCGAAGCCGCCCGTCCGCTCCTTCGCACCTGCGGCGTCACCGGCACGAACGGCAAGACCACCACGACCTCGATGCTCGCCGCGTGCGTCGCCGCGGCGGGGCATCCTTCGGCGTTGCTCACCACGGTGGGCGCGTGGGTCGGCGGCGAGCGCGTGCACGGTGGAACTGCGGCCGAGGAGTTCCTCGCGACCGTCGAACGCGCGGTGACGCTCGAAGCGCCGATCCTCGCGCTCGAGACGACGTCGAAGGCGCTCGCCGCCGGCCTCGCGACACGTTGGCCACCGCACGTCGCGGTGTTCACGAACCTCACGCGCGACCACCTCGACCAACACGGCTCGCCCGAGGCGTACCTCGCCGCGAAGGCGCAGCTCTTCCTGGCGCTCCCTCCGGACGGGACGGCGGTGCTCTACCGCGACGATCCCTCGAGCGCGTTGCTCGACGAGGTCCTCGCGCCCGACGTCACGCGGCGTTGGTTCGGTAAGGGCGGCGACCTCGAAGCGCGACGGGTCGAGGTCGGTCGCACCGGCACCACGATCGAGCTCGCGGGCCCACGCGCGGCCGCCTTCGGGACGCGTCTGCACCTTCCGATTCGAGGTCACGTCCACGCGCTCAACGCGCTCGCCGCCGCGCTCGCGGCCGAAGCGCTGGAGCTTCCCCACGACGCGATCGTTCGTGGGCTCGAGTCGTTCCCGGGCGTGCGCGGTCGATTCGAGCTCGTGGCCCAGCGTCCCTTCGTCGTCGTCGACTACGCGCACACGCCGGACGCGCTCGACGGCACGCTTCGCAGCGCGCGGGAGATCGCGGAAGGAGGCCGGGTGTTCGTCGTCTTCGGTTGTGGAGGCGAGCGTGACCAAGGCAAACGCCCGATGATGGGCGCTTTGGCGCACGCGTTGGCCGACGTCGTCGTGCTCACCAGCGACAACCCACGACGCGAGGACCCGGCGGCGATCGCACGTGCCGTGCGTGAAGGCGCGGTCGGCGAAGGCGCCCGCTGGCTCGAAGAACCCGACCGCCGACGCGCCATCGCGCTCGCGCTCGAGGAAGCCGACCCGAACGACGTCGTCGTGGTCGCGGGCAAAGGTCACGAGACGACGCAGACGATCGGCACCGAGACTCGCGAGCTGGACGACGCGGCGGTCGTTCGCGAGGTCCTCGGCGGACAGGACCGTTCGGACACACGGTGACGAGCGCGCTTGTTCGCGTTCACCACGAGCGCGATGCTTCGCCGCATGCGTTTCTTCGCGCTCGCCCTCTTCCTCCTCACCGCCTGCGACGAGGCACCGGCGCCGAGCGCGCCCCCGGCACCGGCCCCCGCGCCCGAGGCGCCCGCCGTAGAAGAAGAGGCGCCGCCGCCCGTGGAGGACGAGGTCGTGGCGCCCAGCTACTCGGAAGCCGAGCTCGACGCGATGGAGGCCCCGGAGCTCGAGTCCGCGTGCTTCCAGGGCTCGACCGCCGCGTGCGATCGCCTCGGTCATTGAAGCTTCGAGCG
>JACKEH010000086.1 GCA_020633125.1 Sandaracinus sp.
CTCGGTCCGAACGCCGCCGAGGTCACGCGCCGGTCGCCTTCGACCGAGGGCTCGAGCCCGGTCCTCACGCTTCCTCCCTTCGAAGGCGACTCGGTCGCGCTCTGGGTCCCCCCCGCTCCGGTGAGTGGACCGGTGCCGCGGGTGCGTCCGCGCTGATCGCCACTTGCACGTTCCATCCACGCGGGGTGTGCGCGAGGGCGCCGATCGTGGGCGCGACGTCGCGCAACCGCTTCGGTACCTCGTTCCGACACGGCAGGTCGTAGGAGCGCCTCGTACCCACCACGAAGAGAGCGTGTTCGGGTCCACGGATTCGTGAGGCAGGCTCGTGCGCAGACGACGTTCACGAGCGCACGCGATCTCGGGAGGTGTGACCGACGCGACAAAACGCTCACCCAAATGAGGTAGGAGAGAGCCAACACGAGCGCCACTCGCTCCCGCAAACGGGGCAGAACGTTTTTCGCCCACGATTTCCGGCTCGAAATCTCGGCAAGCTGCGCTAATCGCGCGCCGCCATGCGCGCGCTCCTCCTGTGGTCCGTGGTGCTCTGGGGTTGTGATCCCTCGGCGCCCGTCGAAGACGACATGCCCCGTCCCGACGCCTCCGTTCTCCGCTTCGACGCGGCGATGCTCGACCCGAGCACGCCGGACGGTGGTTCGCCGCCTCCACCGATCGGTCGCGACGCCGGGAGGGAGGTGCGACGCGACGCCGGCACGTCCGAGACGCGCTACGTCTGCCGAGGGGTCCCGACGAGCTGCTCGCTCGTGTCGAGCTACTCCTGCACCGACCAACTCGGCTGTCGGCTCGACGGCGACTGCACCGGGGTCGCGCGTAGCTGCTACGGCTACTACAGCAGCTACTCCTGCTCTCGTCAGCGTGGCTGCTATTGGTCGACCTACTCCGACAACTGCAGCGGCAGCGTGCAGAGCTGCCGAAGCCAGTACAGCGAGTTCTCGTGCGAAGACCAAGACGGCTGCCGTTGGGAAGAGACGTGCGGAGGGGTCGCGAGCTCGTGCAGCTCGTTCTTCACGTCGAGCAGCTGCTACGGCCAGCGCGGTTGCCGTTGGGAGGTGGAGTGATGTGGCGAGTCGATCTTCGCGGCGCGGGGTCTGCGACCTCGTCCTTGCGGCTCCTCTTCGCGGGGCTCTTCCTCGTCGCCTGCGGCGGCAGCAGCGAAGGCACGCCGGACGGCAGCGTGGGCACGCGCCGCTTCGCCGAACCCTGCGAGACGGTCGACGATTGTGAGTCCGGCCTCTGCCTCGCCACGGGCTCGGACACCGCGGTGTGCACGGTGCTCTGCGAGTCCGACGCCGATTGTCCGAACGGCGCGAGCTGGGGATGCATCGCGGCAGAAGGCTTCGAGCCTCGCATCTGCGGTTGCGCGGTCGACGCCGACGAAGAGATCTGCGGCGACGGTCGCGACAACGACTGCAACGGGCGCACGGACGACTGCCGCATCTGCGACGGCCGTTACGTGGCCCAAGACGATCCCGAGCATTGCGGCGCGTGTGGCGTGTCGTGCGGCGCGGGCAACATCTGCCTCGACGGCGAATGCGTGTGCTCCGGCGCCGGCGACGAACGCTGCGACGGGGCTTGCGTGGACGTGTCGTCGAGCCCTTTCCACTGCGGCGGTTGCGGCAACGCCTGCGAATCGGGCCGGGAATGCATCGAAGGCGCGTGCGGATGCCCGGACAATCGCCCCGACTTCTGCGACGCGCGCGGTTGCGTGGACTTCGACACCGACCCGCGCCACTGCGGCGCGTGCGGCAACGCGTGTCCGACCGGGCAGACCTGCCGCGGCGGCGAATGCGCGTGTCCCGCGGACGGCGGCCAGACCTATTGCGGCTCGCAATGCATCGACGTGCGCTCGAACGCCGCGAACTGCGGTTCGTGCGGAAACGCCTGCCCCAGCGGGATCTCGTGCGTCGGCGGCGAATGCGACTGCGGCCTCGGCCAAGAGGTCTGCGGCTCGTCGTGCACGAACGTCAGCGTGGACCAGGCCAACTGCGGCGCGTGTGGCACCCGTTGCCGCGTCGACCAGACATGCACCGGAGGGCGCTGCGCGTGCGCGCCGGGTCAGCGGGAATGCGGCGGCGTCTGCATCGACACGTCCTTCGACACGTTCAACTGCGGCGGCTGCGGGGTGGTCTGCCCGGCCGGCGCGTCGTGCAACTCCGGTGTCTGCCAATGCGGCTCGCGCGAACAGGTCTGCGACGGACGTTGCCAAGACGTCTACTCCGACGAACGGAACTGCGGTCGGTGCGGCAACACCTGCAACTCGGGCGAGCTCTGCTCCTTCGGCTCGTGCGGATGCAGCTCGGGTGTGTATTGCGGCACGACGTGCATGCCCGCGAACGACCGCGCGAACTGTGGGGCCTGCGGCAACGTCTGTGGCGCGTCCCAAACCTGCACCTCGGGCAGCTGCCGGTGCTCGATCTCGGGAACCACGGCGTGCGGCACCGAGTGTTTCGACCTTCGCACCGACGAAGCGAACTGCGGCACCTGCGGCACCGTCTGCCGCGCGGGTGAAACCTGCACCTCCGGCCGTTGCGCGTGCCCGAGCGGGCAGACCTGGTGCGAGAGCGCGGGCACGTGCGTGAGCCTGTCGACCGACGAGGCGAACTGCGGCGGATGTGGCGTCACGTGCCGCGACACCGAGCAGTGCCTCTCGGGCTCGTGCCGCTGTCCGTTCAGCAACCAAGCGTGGTGCGACGGCGCGTGCATCGACGTCGCCTCGAACCCCAGCAACTGCGGCTCGTGCGGCAACGTCTGCGCCGCCGACTCGGTGTGCTCCGCGCGCTCGTGCCGCTGCTCCATCAGCGGACAGACCTCGTGCGGCGCCGACGGCTGCCGTGATCTGCAGACCGACCTGCAGCACTGCGGCTCGTGCGGAAACGCCTGCGCCGGCGGGCAATACTGCGCGAGCGGCAACTGCTTGTGCCCCGTCGCCACGCCCGGTTCCCCGATCACGGCCGGCACGTCCTCGGGTCCCTTCGTCTGGGACTCGGTGTGGGACGGAACTCGTCTCGCGTCCGCGCAAATCGAAGAGGGCAGCTCGGTGGAGATCTCGTGGATCGACGCCGCGGGCACGGCGGGCTCGAGGCTCGTCGCCACCGGAATCGACGCCCCTGCCGACGTCTGGCGGGTGCGCATCACCCCGAGCGCGATGGGCTGGAACGTGCTGATTCAAGCCGCTCCTTACGACACGGGCGTGGTGGGTCACTACCTCGTTCGAGTCGCGTCCAACGGCAGCGTGATCGGCACCCGCCAGCTCGACTCGTCGATCGCGGCGTGGACTCACGCCGACCTCACCTACGTGCCCGGCACCGGCCCCGTGCTCACGTGGATCACCGGAACGCCGGCGACTGCGTTCCTCCGCGTGCTCGCGGAAGACGGCACGAACCTCGGCTCGCCGGTGGTGCTCGGGAACGTGACCGGCGTGCCGGCCGTCGCCTGGGACGGCGCGAGCGAGCTCGCAGTGACGGTGGCCAACACGTCGACCGGACGCCTTCGCACCTACTTCTTGTCGAGCGCGCTCTCGCTGCTCACGACCCGCGACGACACGGGCAGCGTGGTGACCAACGAGCGGCCCTTCCTGCAAGGCCGCGCGGGGCAGTGGCTCGTGCTGGCACGGAGCACGACCACGACGACGCGTGTGGTGACTGGCGCTCGGCTCGAGACCGGCGCGACGCGTTCGCTGGCGCATCCACGAAGCGTGCATTGGGTCGGCAACGAAGCGACCGTGCTCTCGGGCGGTGCTGCGCCCTTCGGCTCGACCACGACGCCGACGCTCTTCCGCCGATTCGAGGCGACGAGCGCGCTCACGCCGGTCGACGCGGCGCTCACCCTCAGCTCGTTCGAGATCGCCCTCGGCGTCGCGCGAGTCTCTCCCACGCGTGCGCTCGTCCTCGGCGTCGACGCGGACGCGATCGGTACCTACGGCGCCGTGCTCGACCTGGGCGACTGCCCGCGTTGATCTCCGTGTCGGCGGGCGCCTCGCGGCGTTCGCCGAACGGTTCGTTCCACACGTGCGTTCCATCGCATACGGGACGGTTCGTTGCGCCTGTGCGTCTCCCTTCGCGGACGAGCCTTCGCTAGTTTCCGAGCGCCTGCAGGTGGCAGGCGTGGGCGCTCGGCGCCCGGAGGCACGCATGACGAAACGAAGGATCGCGAGCATCGGGCTCGCGTCGATGCTCTGGTCTTGTGGTGGCGGCGCGGCCGAGCCCACGCCCGAGCCCGAGGGCACCGCCGGTCACGAAGAAGCGACGACCGAAACCGAGTCGACCGAAGGGCCCGCCATCGCGTGGGCGGACATGAACCACGAGCAGAAGGGCGCGTACATGCGCGACGTCGTCACGCCGCAGATGCGCGCGCTCTTCCAAGCGTTCGACGCCGAGCACTACGCG
Source organism: Sandaracinus sp. (assembly GCA_020633125.1). Classification (GTDB taxonomy): domain Bacteria; phylum Myxococcota_A; class Polyangia; order Polyangiales; family Houyiibacteriaceae; genus JACKEH01. The sequence continues at coordinate 4,404 of JACKEH010000086.1, forward strand.
GACTTCGGATGCGCGACCTGCCACGGGGACAACGCGCGCGAGGTGGACTTCCACATGCCGAACGACCTCGCGCCCCTGAACCCGGCGAACATCCCCGCGATGTTCCAGAGCGAGCACCCGGGCGCGGTCTTCATGACCCAACAGGTGTGGCCGAAGATGGTCGAGTTGCTCGGCGCGGAGCCGTACAACCCGGAGACGCACCAGGGCTTCGGCTGCCTCGGCTGCCACGCGACCGCCGCGCACTGAAGCGGAATCCTGCCCGGCGGAGCGGACGTCAGTCCGTGGAGCGGCAGGAATCCGCGAAGCTGCCGCCCCCACGCGCGAACTGAAGCGGAGACGATCGACGAAGCCGCCTCCTACACGGGGCGGCTTCTTCGTGCGCGAGCCACCCCAGCTCTTCGTGCGCGATCGACGACGTCCTTCAGCGACGCGCGCCGAGCGCGTTCGTGACGTCGTCGCGCGTGAGCGGCTCGCCACGTACGAACCGACGTCGGAGCGCGTGAAGGCCGGCGAGCCCGCTTCGGCCGGCGAGCGTCTGAAGCTCCTGCACGAGCTTTCGCTCGCCGCGCGAGATGCGCCCGTCCATCACCGACGCGACCATCAACACCTCGAGCACGCGATCGCGCTCGGCTTCGGTGAGCGCCACGAAACGCTCACGAAAGAGACGCGTGTCGTCGAGCGGTACGCCCTCGGGAACGTGGCCGAGCCCCCGGTCGATGGCGTCGAGCAGCGCCAAGAGGTTCGGGTGTTGGTCGTGGGTGCTCACGATGCTGCCACCGACCGCCATGTGCGCGGCGACGCGAGCGTCTTCGGTGAGCGCGTCGCGGGATCCGTCGCGTGGAAAGAGCGCTTCGGCGAGCTCGGTGGCGGCCGAAGGACCGAGCGCGCGCAGCCGCGCCTCACGAATCACGCGCCACGCCACGACGGCGTCCCAGAACGCCGTCACCGGCACCGCGACCCACACGAGCCATGCGCGCAGCAACGAACGCCCCGCGGCGCGGCGAATCAGCGCCTTCGCGAGGAACGCGGTGAGCCCGACCTTCGCCTTGTAGAGAAGGCCGACGCTCGCGAGCCAGAGCTTCGACGCCTCGCGGTGCGCGTCGATGCCCTTCGCGGTGCGTGGGTTCGGAAGCTCGAGCGCGGCACGGGCGAGCGCGAGCGCCGTCGTGCGTGGCTCGTCTTTGTCGCCGAAGAGCGGGAGGCCCGCGGCCACCGCGAGTCGGTGCACGGAGCGAAGCCCGTCCCAGTAGAGCAGCGCGATCTCGAGCACCGCGGTGACACCGACGGTCGGGCCCACGATCGCCCAGAAGAGCAGCTGCTGATCGAAGCTCGCCGCGTCGGGATCGTCGCCGAGGATCGCCGACGCCTCGATCTCCACCAGCGCGCCGATGGCCGCCGTGAACGCGCCGATCAACCCCGCACGAAAGACGACGCCCAGCTCGATGCGTCGGAGCTGGGCGCGTTCTTCGGTGTCGAGCACGTGGACGGCGTCGTCGACCCGCGCCGGCACACGACCGTACGCGCGCTCCAGGTAACGGAGCGCGAAACGTTCGAGTCGACCGAGCTCCGGCGTGTCCGCCATGGCTCGGTGGCGCTCAGCCCTTCGGCCCGTCGCGGCGCGGACGCCGGTTGGCCTCGAGCACCTTCTTGCGCACGCGAACCGCGTCCGGCGTGATCTCGACGAGCTCGTCTTGGTCGATCCACTCGAGCGCGAGCTCGATGGTCAGGCGCTTGGGCGGACGAAGGATCGTGTTCTCGTCCTTGCCGGCGGCGCGAATGTTCGTGAGCTTCTTCTCGCGCGTCGCGTTGACGTCGAGGTCGTTCGGGCGGTTGTGCTCGCCGACGATCATGCCCTCGTAGACGTCCGTCTGCTCCGGCACGAAGAGGATGCCGCGCGGCTCGAGGCCGAAGAGCGCGTAGGGCGTGGTCGCGCCCTTGCGGTCGCTGACGAGCGCGCCGTTCTTTCGGCGGAGCATCGGCCCGAGGTAGGGCTCCCAGCCGTCGAAGAGCGTGTTGAGCAAGCCGCTGCCACGCGTGACGGTGAGGAAGAGGCCACGGAAGCCGATGAGGCCGCGGCTGGGCACGCGGTACTCGATGCGCGCACGACCGAACCCGAGGTTCGACATGCCGATCATCTGGCCCTTGCGCTCGCCGAGCTCCTGCGTGACGGCACCGACGTGCTCGTCCTGCACGTCGACGACGACGCGCTCGTAGGGCTCGAACTTCTGACCGTCGGTCTCTTTGATGACGACCTCGGGCATCGAGAGCGCGAGCTCGTAGCCCTCGCGGCGCATCGACTCGGCGAGGATGGAGAGCATCAGCTCACCGCGGCCGAAGACGTCGAAGGCCTCCGGATCGTCCGTCTCGTAGACGCGGAGCGCGATGTTGCGCTCGGCCTCGCGGAAGAGGCGATCACGCAGGTGGCGCGAGGTGACGAACTTGCCGCTCTTGCCGGCGAAGGGCGAGGTGTTGATGAGGAAACGGACCTTGATGGTCGGCTCCTCGACCTTGATGCGCGGGAGCGCCTCGCCGTTCTTCAGGTCCGCGAGGGTGTCGCCGATCTCGACGTCGTCGAGGCCGCTGACCGCGACGATGTCGCCGGCTTCCGCCTCGTCGATGCGGACGCGCTCGAGCTTCTCGAAGCCCCAGAGGGTGCCGATCTCGTGCTCGCTGCGCGCGCCGTCCTTGCCGAGGAGCGCGATGCGCTGGCGGTGCTTCACGCGACCGCCCCAGATGCGGCCGAGCGCGAG
>JACKEH010000087.1 GCA_020633125.1 Sandaracinus sp.
CACGCCATCGTGTCGGAGATCGACGGCCTCGTGGCCTTCGGCAAGGACACCAAGGGCAAGCGCAAGATCGTCATCACCCCGGACGTCGGCGAAGCGAAGGAATACCTCATCCCGAAGGGCAAGCACCTCACGGTCCGCGAGAACGATCGCGTCCGTGCCGGCGAGCCGCTGATGGACGGTGCCGCCAACCCGCACGACATCCTCAAGGTGAAGGGCGAGAAGGAGCTCGCGAGCTGGGTCGTCAACGAGATCCAGCAGGTCTATCGCCTGCAGGGCGTGACCATCAACGACAAGCACATCGAGGTGATCGTTCGCCAGATGCTGCAACGCGTGCGCATCGCCGAGTCCGGCGACACGCAGTTCCTCCCCGACGAGACGGTGCCCAAGCCGGTCTTCGAGAAGGAGAACGAGCGCATCATCGCCAAGGGTGGCGTCCCGGCCGTCGCGGAGCCCTTGCTCCTCGGCATCACCAAGGCCTCGCTCTCGACCGACTCCTTCCTCTCGGCGTCTTCCTTCCAGGAGACGACGAAGGTCCTCACGCAGGCCGCCATCAGCGGCACCGTCGACTACCTCCTCGGCCTCAAGGAGAACATCCTCATGGGTCGCCTCATCCCGGCCGGCACCGGCCTCGGGGCGTACAAGGAGGAGAAGCTCGACATGGTCGTCGACGAGAGCTTCGGCTCGCGTCGCGGCAGCGCCTACGCCGCGGAGTGATCGCTTCCGCGCCTCGAAGAAGCCCGCCGCGTGCGGGCTTTTTCGTTCCGTCGCGTCGACCCGTCGATCTCGTCGCGACGCTCCGCCGGATTGTCGACACGTCGATCTCGTGCGAGGTCGCGCTCGTGATCCACGACGACCTCGGCGAAGCGCTCGCGCTGCTCTCGGAGCACGCCGACGTCGTGGCGTCTCGACCGTCGGACGCGAGCGCGCCCACGTGGGCCGTCCGCCGAGGTTGGGACGAATCGCTCTTGGCGCTCGACGACGACGCACTCGCGCTCGCCGAGACCGATCCGGCCGGCGTGCTCGCCCGACATGCGCACCCGTCGCTCTCGGACGCGATGGGCCGCGCGCAACGGCTCATCACCCGGTACGCGAGCCAGCGCATGGCGTCGGGCGCACGCGACGAGCCCCACGTCAAAGCGCGAAAACGCGCGCAGCTCGAGATCCTCGTCGAAGCAGCGCGCGAACGCTTCGACGACGTACCGCGCTTCGTCGACTACGGCGCGGGCCACGGACACCTCACGCGCGCGTTGCTGCATGCGCTCGAAGTCGAAGCCATCGGCATCGATTGGACCGCCGAATCGGTCACGCGCGCACGCGAGCTCGCCGGCGACCGCGGTCCGACCTTCGTGCACGCGGACGCGTCGACCGAGAGTCGCCTCCTTCGTGGCGGCGAGCTCCTGGTCGGCCTTCACCCCTGCGGCGCGCTCGGCGACGCCATCGTCGAGCACGCGATCACACATCGCGCGCACGTGATGATGGTCAGCTGCTGCTTTCAGAAGGTGCCGGGCGACACACGGGTCTTCCTCTCGAAGGCCGCGAAAGGATTCGCGGTCCCCCAACACGCGCTCGGGCTCGCGAACCTCGCGCCCGAGTCCTTCGACGGAAGCGGCGACGCGGTCGACAAACGCCGGCGCCGACGCGACCGCATGGCGCTTCGTTTCGCGCTCGAAGCCCGGGGCGTGGTCCTCGAGCCCGGCGCCGAAGCCCGCGGCGTGAACAAAGACCGCGTGCGTCACGGCCTCGACGACATCGCCACCCTCGCCTTCGCCGCGCGTCGCCTGTCGCCCGCCTCGCCCGAAGAGCTCGCCGACGCCACGGCAAAGGCTGACCGCGTTCATGCGTCCGTCGCGCGGTTCTCTCTTCCACGCAGCGCGCTCGGTCGGGTGCTCGAGATCGCCATCGTGCTCGACCGCGCGCAACGGCTCGAAGAGGCGGGGCACCAGGTCGAGGTCACGCCGCTCTTCTCACCGCGCATCAGCCCACGCAACCTCGGTCTCTTCGCGCGCGCGCGCTGACGAGGCCACCGCCGGATCAGGTCTCGCTCGGGGCCGGCGTCTCGTCCGGGATCCGCGCGCGCACGAACGCGAGCACCAAGATGCAAGCGAGCGAGAGCACCACGCCGAGGCTCATCGCTTCGGCCGCGATGCCGCGCACCACCACCGCCGACGCCGTCGCAAGCGCGGTGATCACGATCGTTCCGGCCGCGATGCGCCCCGGTCGACCGAGGGTCAGCAAGGTCGGCGCCCAGCTCAACATCACGAGCGCGATGCCGATCCACTTGATCCACGTGTAGAGCATCAAGCGCCCGACCGCGTCTCGGTAGTCGGTGCCGAGCGAGCTCGTGATGTCGAGCAGCTGCACGTTCTCGAAGACGTCGGCGAGCGGGCCGACGAACGCGAGGCGCTCGCCGAGCGAGTGTGTCGTGCGCCCCGACTCACGCCGAAGGGTGCGCGAGACCAAGAAGAGCAAGGCGCCGTAGGCGAGCAAGAACCCGAAGTCGATCTGGTTGCCGAGGTCCATCGCCGCGACCCACGCGGCGCGCTCGGTCGAGCCAGGGTCGCCGAACATCGCCTCGATCTCCGCGGGCGAGCGCGCGAGCTCGAACGCGACGATCGGCGTCTGCATGCCCTCGGGCAGCACGCCCATCGAGGTCGGAAGAACGAAGACCAACCCGATCGCGATCGCCAAGGTGACGAGCCCGACCGCGATCACCTGCCGATAAGCCTGACGCATCGTCGTACCGATCCCTACGCATCGGAGCACGAGGACCGACCGAACGCACGTCGGCGTCGCCCTCGTTCGCGGGCCGTGGCACCATGACGGCATGGACCCGGACGAAGGCTTTCTCCTCGTCGCGACTCCGCAAGCGGCGGACGAGCATCGGGAGACCGTCGTCCTCGTCGCGGTACACGGCGAAGAAGGCTCCCTCGGCTTCGTGCTGAACCGGCCCTCGATTCGAAGCTTCGCGGAAGCCGCCCACGACCTCGGCATCGAAGCCCCTCCCCCGGAAGGACCTGCGTACTTCGGAGGTCTCACGCGCCCCGACATCGGTTGGATGCTCTTCGACGCGCGCACGTGCATCGAGCCGGACGACAGTTGCCTGCTGACGCCCGAAGTCGGCGTGACGGCCGCGCCGGAGGCGATGAGCGCGATCGTGCGAGCCGGCGGCGCCTTGTTGCTCTTGCTCGGCCACGTGACGTGGGAGCCCGGCGACCTCGAAGAGGAGATTCGCGCCGGCGCGTGGATTCGCGCGGCGCAGGTCGATCCGGGTCTGGTCTTCGAGACCCCGATCGCGCGGCGTTGGAGCGACGCGACCTGCGACGTGCTCGGCATGCCGCGGCCGTGGCTCGGCATCGCGCGCTTCGCGATGGCCTGAGCGAGCACGCCCCGTCACGGTGTCCGAGGTGACGGTGTCCGAGGTGACGGTGTCCGTCGTGACGGAGTCCGTCGTGACGGTTCAGGTCTCGTGCTGACGCGCGACGACCGCGCCGTGGCGCTCAGAAGCCCGCGCGTTTCTTCAGGTCCGCCAGACGCGCGACCGCCTCCGCGCGATGCTCCCGGTACGCGTGGCTTCGCACCACCGAACGATGGAAGTCGCCGCGCTCGCCGATGGGCTGCCCCGCGACCCACATCGCGTGAATCGCGGCGTCCACGTCCGCCATCACGAGGGCCGCGATCGGATCCGTCGCCGGCCAGAAGCTCGGATGCTCGAGGTCGTAGACGACGATGCTGGCCAGCGCGCCCGGAGCCAGCACGCCCGCGCGCACGTGAGGATGAAGCGCGCCCGGAACGCTGGTGATGCGCGTGTAGAGCTCGGCCGGCGTCGCCGTCGCTTCGAACGCCTCGTAGCCCTCGCGCCGGGTGCGTGCGACGTCGTCGACATCGCCTTCGCCGCGCAGAAACGCTTCGTACGCGCCCGCGAACGACGCCCCCACGGTGCGAAGCCCGGCCAAGAAGCGAAGCTCCTTGCGAAGCTGCATCGAGTCGTTGCTCGCCGCGCAGTCGGTCGCGACCACCCATCGCGCCCCTGCGCTCTCCCAGCGATCGACACGCGCCGGAAAGCCGAACACGAGCTGAGAATACGGGCACGCGACCAAAGCGTGCGCAGGCCCGAGTCGCGCGAGCTCCGCGTCGTCGACGAAGAGCGCATGGGCAAACACGCCGCGCACCCGGTCGAGCACGCCCTCGCGCTCGAGCAGACCGAAGGGCGTGGTGCCGTGCACGTCACGCGCGCGATGCACTTCCTCCGGCGACTGCGCGAGGTGCGCGTGAAGCGGAAGGCCGAGACGCTCGGCGAGCTCCGACGCCTGCTTCCAGAGCGCCGGCGACACGGTGTCGGTCGCGTGTGGCCCGACCGCCGCGAAGATGCGTGGCATGCCTGCGAGCGCGAGCGTCTCGGTCGCCGCGAGCTCGCGGTCGGAGCGATGGCGCCCCGCGGTGTCGACGCTCGGGCCCCCCACGTCTTGAATGGTCGGCGCGACGACGGCTGCGATTCCCGTGTCGGCGAGCCCCGCCGCGAGCGCTTCGCCGAAGAAATAATGGTCCCAGACGAGGCCCACACCCGCGAGCAACGACTCGTACGCGCCCATACGCGCGAGCGCGCGAACGTCCTCCGGGAGGAGCACACGCTCGATCCGGTAGAAGAGGTCCTCGACCACGTTGCCCGCCGCCGCGCGCCCCAGCCCTCCGCGCAGCATCGAGAGCACGCAATGCGTGTGCGCGTTGACGAGCGCGGGCGCGATCAACCGATCGCCGACGTCGATCGGATTCGGCGCGTCGTCCGGCGGCGCTCCACGCCCGACCGATGCGATGCGAGAGCCTTCGACGATCACCCACCCTTCTTCGACGGAGGGCGTGGACGACGCCTCGAGGACGACGTGACGGGAAGCGAGCGTGAAGGCCACCGAGGGATCCTACGCGTTGTCGGCGCCGGCTGCTGGTTTCGGGCGCGTGCGCCGTCGGGCAGGAGTGCGCACGACGGCGCGCGACGTCATCCGTGCACACCGAGCTCCGCACACGGGTCGCCGCCAACTCCCTCGCCGACCGTGAGGGTCAGGAAGTCGTCCGAGGCGCCGGGATTCGAGAAGGCATGCGAGCGCCCCTCAGCAAGAACCGTGTCGACCTCGACGGGCAGCTCAGCGACGACGACGCGCCGCCAGCGCCAGCGCCAACGCGAAGAGCGCGAGCCCCGCGCCGTTCACCGGTCCACCTGCGGAGCACCCGCCGCTCTTGCAGCTCGGACACCACGCCTTCTTGTCGCGGCACAGACGTGCGCTGCCCGGCCCGCCGTTGCAGAGTCGGTGCATCGTTCGGTGGACGTAGCTCGACACGTTCTGCGGGCCGTCCTCGGCGTCCAGGGCCTCGAGCCCGACACAACGACCGTCGTCGAAGTCGGGAGCCGGCCCGCGGCTCACGACGCCGATGACCTCGCCGCGGCGGTCGAGAATGGGCGCGCCGCTGGACCCTCCGAAGACGTCCGACGAGTAGTAGAAGGTGTCGATGCCCTCGGGGCGAATCGGCCCCATCTCGCTCGCGTCGTCGACCTTGAGCGGCAAGCCGAGGCCGTGCGAGAGCACCGAGAGGCGCTCGCCCGCGCGAATCAGGTCTTCGCCCTTTCGCACCGTCGCAGGCTGATGCGGCGCTTCGACCTCGCGGTCGAGGCGGATGATCGCCTGGTCGCGCAGGTAGCTGATCACCTCGATCGAGGTGCACGTGTAGACGTCCTCGGGGCCGATCTCCTCGAGCCGCCCCTCGGCCGCGTAGTGGTAGTCGAAGACGATCGCGAGGTCGTCGCAGAACTCCTGCGTCGGTACGCAGTGCGAGGCGGTCAGCACGAGGTCGTCGTCGATCAGCGTGCCAGTGCAGCCAGCGATGGCGGGCTGATCGAGGAAGGGCACGTCGTCGCAAGCCGCGACGTCGAACTCGCTCATGATGAGCTCGCCGAGCGAGATGGTGCGGAGGCCGTCACGGTCGACGAAGCGCGCATCCATGAGCGCGGCGACCGAGCGACGTCCGATCTCTTGGAGCACCGCGTCCGAGGTCTCGTAGAGCTCCACGCGATCGTCCGGCCCCGACAGCTGCGCGCTCTCGAGACTGCCGACCTCCCCCGTGTCGGCGACACACCCCACGAGGGCGACGATCGTAAGCCAAAGCACCTTCCGCATGACGCGCACCATACCGCGTTTCGGGCGGGCGCTCCCGCTTCGAGCGGCGTCTCGCGACGGGTCGCGGGGTGACGCCCAGTCGTCGGCCAGCGCGCTCAGACTCCGCGAAAACGAAATCCTTGGGTCTCCAATTTTCTGTCATTTCGCGGAGATCCACTTCTCGTCGGGTGCGTCGGAGCTCGACACGGGGCGGGGAGCCCCGGGAGAGAAGGAGGAGATCATGCGTTCGTTCCGTGTCCTTTGTGCGCTCGTCTTGGCCCTGGCGGCCGGCCCCCTGGGCACCGCCTCCGCGCAGGGTTGGGGCATCCAGAACCAGCCGCCCGCCCCGAGCTTCGGCGAGACCATTCAGCGCGTCGTGCAGATGCCGCAGAACGCCGAGCTTCAGCGTCGCGCGCAGCAGCTCGGGCTGAACGTCGTGAACGTGATGTGGGAAGACACGGGCCGCTTCCAAGGCTCGTCGGTCGGCCCGAACATCAGCGACCTCACGCTGCAGGTCCGCGAGCCGCTCGGCAACGGCCGCCACCGCACGCACCTCTTGCCCGTCATTCGTTACCCGAACTTCAGCGACCGCACCGCGGACGTGCGCGCGAACAAGCTCTGGGTCCGCGTCGGCAACCAGCGCGGGAACGGCCAAGGCGGCCAGCTTCACGCGGTGCCGCTCTCGGAGGTGCTCGGCAACCTTCGCGCGTACCTCTCCGATCCGCAGAGCCTGCTCGGCGAAGGCGACTTCCGCGCCGAGCGCGACACGCACTACCTCGTCAGCGCGCAGCACGTCTTCGTGCCGATTCAGAGCGAGGGCCGCGCGGAGTTCAACCCCGTGCTCTACAACTACCAGTCGCAGCCGGGCTCGCCCGC
>JACKEH010000088.1 GCA_020633125.1 Sandaracinus sp.
GGCGGCGCCGGAATCCCCGCGTTTTACACGCCGACGGGCGTGGGCACGCAGGTGGCCGAGGGCAAGGAGACCCGCGACTTCGGAGGTCGCACCTACGTGATGGAGACCTCGCTCACCGCGGATTTCGCCATCGTCAAAGCCTGGAAGGGCGACCGACACGGCAACCTGGTCTACCGAAAGACGGCGCGAAACTTCAACCCGATGATGGCGATGGCCGGCCGCGTCACCATCGCGGAAGTCGAAGAGCTCGTCGAGCCCGGCGAGCTCGATGCCGACCAAATCCACACCCCCGGAATCTACGTGCAACGCATCTTGCTCGGCTCGGGCTACGAGAAGCCCATCGAGCAACGCACCGTGCGTCCCGCGACGGCTACGAAGGGAGGCGCGTGATGGCGCTCGACCGCGAACAGTTGGCCGCGCGCATCGCGCGTGAGCTCCGCGACGGCTTCTACGTGAACCTCGGCATCGGCATGCCGACGCTCGTGGCCAACCACGTGCCCGAAGGGGTCGAGGTCGTGCTGCACAGCGAGAACGGTCTGCTCGGCATCGGACCCTTCCCCTTCGAGGGCGAAGAGGACGCCGACCTGATCAACGCCGGCAAGCAGACCGTGACCACCCTCCCCGGCTCGGCCTTCTTCGACAGCGCCGAGTCCTTCGCGATGATTCGCGGCGGCCACATCGACCTCTGCGTGCTCGGCGCGATGCAGGTGAGCGAGCGCGGCGACCTCGCGAACTGGACCATCCCCGGCAAGATGATCAAGGGCATGGGCGGCGCGATGGATCTCGTCGCGGGCGCCAAGCGTGTGCTCGTGATGATGGAGCACACCGCCAAGGACGGCTCCGCCAAGCTGCTCCGCGAGTGCACGCTGCCGCTCACCGGCGTTCGCGTCGTGCACCAAATCTTCACGGATTTGGCCGCGTTCGACGTGGAGTCCGAGGGGCTCGTGCTGCGCGAGCTCGCCGAGGGCGTGAGCATCGACGACGTGCGCGCCGCGACCGAAGCGCAGTTCCGCGTCGCCGACGACCTGCGTGTGCTCGCCTGAGCACATCGCATCCACGGGGCGAACCGCGCCCTCGCATCGAAGGGGCCACGGCGACGTGGCTCTTCGTCGTTCCGTCGCGTCGATCAGCCCCGGCCGCTCAAGCCGTGCCATCGCGCGGTGAGCGCGGCGAGCCGATCAGCGTTCTTCGCGCGCTCTTCCTCGGACAGACCGTGGCCGCGATCGGGATGAAGCTGCCGCGCGAGGCGCCGAAACGTCGCGCGATCGAGCGCCGGCTCCCGCTCGCACGCGACCGGCTGGTGTGCCGCCCGCTCACGCCTTTGGGCAGAGTTCTCGTGGGATCGTTCGTTCGTGCGCGGCTTCGGCCACGCGCGAATCTCGGACGCCGCGACCGCACGGGCGTCGAAACAGAAGCGCGCCGAGGTCCCGCTCACCCGCCGGCCGAGCGCGTCGAGCGCCGCTGCGAGCTGGGCGCGCAACGCGTCTTCGACCGCGCCGGGCTCGACCCCGAACGCACGCGCGACCTCGCCGGCACGCCGCTCCGTGGCCGCGAGCTGACGAAGCGCGGCTTGGTGTCCCGCCGGGTCGAGCGCGCCGTGCGCTTTCAATCGCGCGAGCAGGGGGTCGAAGCGGCCCCGCACCTGCGCCGACACGGGGCGTCCCGCACGAAGCAGCACCCGATGACGGCCCGCGCGGTCGTCGATGCAGAGCTCGCCCTCGGCCCGCGCTCCGGCGAGCCGCGCCAGCAGATCCCCGAGGGTTTGGCCGCGAAAGTCGCCTCGCACCCTACGTGGGTCGCACGCCCCTCCCGAGGGGGTCGACTTTTCGACACGCCTCGACGGGGCCACGGGCGTCGCGTACCGTTCGCTTCGTGCTTCGCTTCGTGCCCTTCGTGCTCGCCGTCGGCGTCCTGAGCGCGTGCAGCGCCCCCAAGGGCGAGGTTGCCTGCGCCGACCTCTGCGACCAGCGCATCTTCACCTGTGGCTCCCCCGAGTCCGAACAGAGCTGCATGTGGCTCTGCCTCGCGGGCGTGGAGCACCGAAACCACATCGGTCGCCGCTGCGGCAAACAACACCGCCGCGAGGTGGCTTGCCTCGCGAAGGTGAACGACTGCGAGTTCCTCCTCGAAGAGGACAGCTACCGACGCGGCGATCCATGCGCGGAGCGCGGCACCGCCCGCGCGAACGCGTGCGAGGAGCGCGGGGTGCCGGCCGACGAGCTGGTCCCGCTCGACTTCGACCTCACACCCCAGTCGTTCGACGCGTCCGATTTCGAGGCGTACGACGACGACGACCTCGAAGGCGACGAAGACACGACACCTGAGCTCGCGGAAGGCGAGACCCTCTCGCGCTCCATCTGAGCGCGTCGGTTCGGTTCGATTCGAACGCCCCGTTCCCTCGGGGCGTTTTTCGTTTCAGCTCGCGAACGCCACGCGAAGCTCGGCCACGTGCGGGCGGGCGCTCGGTTCGCGACGCAAACACGCCGCGGAGAGCTCCGACCATGCGGGCGGCGCCACCTCGCCCACCGCTTCGACCAGCTCGCGCACGAAGACCCCGAACGCGTGCACGTCCATCGAAGGCTCCGCTGGCGCGTTCGCACGTTGTTCGGGCGGCATGTATTGCAGCGTGCCTTCGCCGTGCCGCGCGTTCTGTTTCTGGCCCCGCTCGAGCGCGAGACCGAAGTCCGTGAGCACCACCGTGTCGTCGGCGCGGAGCAAGAAGTTCGAGGGCTTCAGATCGCGATGCACGTAGCCCGCGTCGTGCACGAACGCGACCGCCTCGAGCGACGTGCGAATCCAACCAGTCGCCCGGGCGAGCGTGACGCTGCTGCGCGCGAGCTCGCGACGAATGCTCCCGCCGTGACAGAGCTCCATCGCGATCGCGCCGAGCGAGGGATCGAGGTCCAAGATGCGAACGACGCCCGGATGCTCCAGTGACGCCGGCACCTTCGCCTCCACCACCAGACGCTCACGCTCGACCGGCCCGCGCCCGTGGTAGACCTTGAGCGCGATGCGGCGATCGAGGTGCTGGTCGAAGGCCGCGAACACGGTGCCCGCGCCGCCGCGCCCGAGCTCACGCTCCACGCGGTAGCGACCGCGGGTCAACGCGCCTTCGGTGGCCAGCGTGACGCCGACCATGCCTTCGCGCGCGCCGCTCTGAAGCTCCCGCAGACGCTCGATGCGCTCGCGCGCGCGTGGGTAGTCGAGGTCGTGCGCGATCACCTTTTCGTAGAGCGCCAGCGCCCGCGGCACGTCGCCCGCGCGCTCGGCGATCTCGGCCGCGAGCATCGTCGCTCCCACGGGCGCGTCGAGCCGTGCGACCCAAGGCGCCAACATCGCGTCGGCCCCCGCGTCGTCGCCGCGCGACGAGAGCAGCTCCGCTGCACGCAGCACCACGCTCGCCCTTCCCGGCGCGTCGGTCGGCAGCCGATCGAGGTAGGCCCTCAGCGCGTCGAGCGCACGCGCCGCGCGACCGTTCGCCGCCACCACGCTGACGAGCTCCAGCACCGCGGCCGCGTCCGCCAGCGGCTCCGCCTCCACCAACACCGCGAGTCGCCCCTCCGGGGTCTGGGGCGTCTCCGGCTCGGGTGCCGAAACGTCCTCTTCGACCGCCTCGGCCTCTTCCGCCACGCTCTCGGGCTCGTTTTCCCCGAAGAACCCCCGAATCCGCTTCCAGATCACGGGACCTCCAGCCGGCGCCCGTCGATCTCGAGCGAGTCGCCGTGCAGGAGCGCGATGGGCGCCACGACGGTTTGGCCCTCGAGCACGCAGCGCACGCCCTGGTCCGCCTGCACCGTCGGGTGGCCGCCCTCGAAGCGCACGGTGGCGGGAAGGTCCGGCACCCGAAGCGCGCCCGGCCCGACGAGCACCACGCGGTCGCGGTCCAAGCCCGAGAGGATCGTGAGCCGCAGTCCCCCCTCCTCGGGCTCGACCCGCACCGAGACGTCGTCGCCGAGGCCCACCTCGCTCGTGCCTTCGAGCAAGAGCGAGCCGGCGATGGGCAACCCACGAACCAGGGTGCCGTTGCGGCTCCCGAGATCTCGCACCTCGACGCCTTCCGGGCTCCAGCAGAGCTCCGTGTGCCGCCGCGAGACGCTGGTGCCGCGCACCGTCACGTCGGCGTCGCGGCCCAGCACCACGCTCTTGCCCGAGACGAACGCGAGCTCGCGCTCCTCCACCCGGAGCACCAGCCGTCCGGCCGGGAGGAAACGCGTCTCGAGCCGACGCAGAAGCTCGGCCAACGCACGGTCGTCGGGATCGAGCGCGAGCGCCTTGCGAAGCGCGTCGCGGGCCTCGACCCGCGCACCGACCGCGAGCGCCATCTCGTGCTCGGAGACCAAACGCCGCAGAGCCCGCTCGCGCCGGGCGCTCTCGGTGCTCTTGTCCAGCAGGACCTCGAGCCGCTCGACGTCGCCAGCCTTCTGCAGGCAGCGCGCGAGGTCCTCGGTGCGCTCGAGCAGCTCCCAGGCGGTCCCGGCCTCCGACCAGCGCTCGGCCTTCTCGAGGCGCTCGGCCGCGTCGGCGAGCCGCTCCCGCTCGTCGGCGTTTCGCACGCCCTTTCGCTGGGCCTCGTCGAGAATCGCGAGCCCGATCCGCCCCTCGACCTCGACCCGGCGCGGGTGGTCCTCGGGCAACCAGCGGAGCGCGTCCCGGTACGCCGAGAGGCGCTCGTCCAGCTCGGTCGCGCGCGCCGCGGCGAAGAGCAAGGCGTTGGCGGCCTCTTCGGGGGCGTCGGCCTCCACGTAGAGCGCCGCCGCTTCGCGGTACTCCCCCTTGCCCTCCGCGCGACGTGCGCGCCGGTAGGCCCCCGAGAACGTGCGACGCAGCCAGCTCACGGCGCCGAATCTACCAGCACGAGGCCGAGGGACCACGCGCCTTTCGTGGCCGCTTCCGCCGTGCATCGCCCCACAGGGACTTCACGAAGATCCCTCGCGCTTCGTGTATGCTCGCGTTCCGGTCCCGCAGGAAAAGTCCCTCGCAGGAAAAGGAGCACGATGACCAACCGCCTCGGAGAGCTTCTCGTACGTTCGCGCCGCATCAGCCTGGAGCAGCTGAAGGCCGCACAAGACACGCAGAAGAAGGACGGGGTCAGCCTCGGCTACGCGCTCGCGAAGATGGGCTTCATCTCCGACCAGGAGATCACGGAGTTCCTCAGCCAGCAGTACCGCGTGCAGGCCATCGACCTCTCCGAGTACGAGATCGACCCGGAGGTCCTGAAGCTCATCACGGCCGAGGTCTGTGGGCGGCACAAGATCATCCCGGTCTCGCGCGCGGGCGCCTCGCTCATCGTGGCGATGGCCGACCCTTCGAACCTTCACGCGATCGACGACATCAAGTTCCTCACCGGGTACAACGTCGAGCCCGTCGTCGCTTCCGAAGCCGCGATTCAGACCGCCATCGAGCGGTACTACGCCGCGCCGGAGATCAACTACGACGAGATCATGGACGGCTTCGACGAAGGCGACATCGAAGTCGCCGGCGACGAAGACGACGTGAACCTCGTCGACCTCGAGCGCGCCTCGGGCGACGCGCCGGTCGTGCGTCTCTGCAACGCCATCCTGCTCAACGCGATCAAGAAGGGCGCCTCCGACATTCACGTCGAGCCCTACGAGAAGTCGCTGCGCGTTCGCTACCGCATCGACGGCGTGCTCCACGAGGAGATGGCGCCGCCGACGAAGCTCAAGAACGCGCTCGCCTCGCGTCTGAAGATCATGTCGTCGCTCGACATCGCCGAGCGACGCCTTCCCCAAGACGGCCGCATCAAGCTGAAGCTCGGCAAGGGCAAGGAGATGGACTTCCGCGTCTCCTGCCTGCCCACGCTCTGGGGCGAGAAGATCGTCCTTCGTCTGCTCGACAAGTCGAACCTCCAGCTCGACATGACGAAGCTCGGCTTCGAGGAGAAGGCCCTCAAGGACTTCAAGAAGCAGATCCACCAGCCCTACGGCATGGTGCTCGTCACGGGTCCGACCGGTTCGGGTAAGACGACCACGCTCTACTCGGCGCTCGCGGACCTCAACGACAGCGAGACCAACATCTCCACCGCGGAGGATCCGGTCGAGTTCAACCTCACCGGCATCAACCAGGTGCAGATGCACGAGGACATCGGCCTGAACTTCGCTGCGGCCCTGCGCTCCTTCCTGCGTCAGGACCCCGACATCATCATGGTCGGTGAGATTCGTGACTTCGAGACGGCGGAAATCGCGGTCAAGGCCGCGCTCACCGGCCACTTGGTGCTCTCGACCCTGCACACGAACGACGCGCCCTCGACGGTCACGCGTCTTTTGAACATGGGCGTCGAGCCCTTCCTCGTGACCGCGTCGCTGAACCTCGTCCTCGCCCAGCGTCTGGCCCGCAAGATCTGCCAGGACTGCAAGGTCGAGGTGAAGATGGAGGCGCAGGCGTTGCTCGACGTCGGCTTCAAGCAAGCCGAGCTGCCCAACGTGAAGACGTTCAAGGGCTCTGGCTGCCGCACCTGCAACGACAGCGGGTACAAGGGCCGCATCGCGCTCTACGAGGTCATGCCCTTCACGGACCGGCTCAAGGAGATGGTGCTTCAGGGCTGCTCCACCGCCGAGCTCAAGGACGAGATGATTCGCGAGGGCGTGAAGTCGCTGCGCATGAGCGGTCTGTCGAAGGTCGTCGAAGGCGTCACGACCATCGACGAGGTCGTGCGCGTGACGAGCGCGGACTCGCACTGATCACGTCGATGGCATGCGACGAGGCCCGAGCATGGCTCGGGCCTTTCGTGTGTTCGGGCTCGACGATTCGACGCGTCGACGGCGCCGCCGCTCGGTGATCTCGGCCACGGGGCACGGGCACGGGCACGGGCA
>JACKEH010000089.1 GCA_020633125.1 Sandaracinus sp.
AGGTTGGTGAGCAGGACGAGCTGGCTGTTGCCCTCGATCACGTACTCGGTGCCGCCACAGGACGCGGCGAGCGAGAGGCTGGCGACCGCGAGAAGAAGGAAGAGCCGACGCATGCGCCCGGAAGGTTCGTACGACCCCGCGAGAGGTGCAAGGCCGACTGGCGTTCGGAGGGGGCTCGCACCGGGGAAGGCGCGAAATCCGGCGGCTCCGTGGGGGTGGGTGCGCTTCCCCGAGCAGGTTTCCGCTTGGAATGCGGACGCGTCGCCTTGACGGGATGCCTCGCGTGGGCTGGGGTAGCGCCATGCGAGCGTTGCTCCTCCCCTCGATCTTCCTCTTCGCCTGCAGCACCCCCACGACGCGGACGCTCCCGGACGAGTCGGCCGACGATCTCGGCGCCGTCCAACGTTCCCACCTCGCCGGCTCGCGCGCCGCGGGTCCGGAGCTCGGTGGCACGCGTTGGACCTTCGTCGAGGCGGCTTGCACCGAGGGGGTGCCGCCGCTGATGCAGCAGGGATTCGCGCGTGATCTCGCGGTCGTGACCGACGACACGGGCCTCGTGTTGCTCACCGACGATCGTGTGGGCGAAGGCTGCACCGAGACCGTGGCGCAGCACGCGACGCCGGGCGCGAACGCGGACGCCGCGTGGTCGATGTCGGAAGAGGCGCGTGTGACGGTCGGCGAGTGCCCGACCCGCGTGGAGGACGATCGCCCGGGCGACGTGCGGCTTCGTGGCGCGCAGCTCGAGGTCTACGTTCAGCGATCGGTCTGGTGCAACGGCCTCGAGCTCAAGACGGTGTACGCGCCGGCGCAGGCCGCGCCGCGTTCCCCGGACCAGCTGATCCGTCACTACGTGCTGCACTTCAACCGCCGTGATCCGGCGGCGATCACGTCCCTCTTCGCCGAGGCCGGCGCGCTCGTGGAGCCTTTCCTTCGTACGCCGGAGAACCAGCCGACGCGCCACGACGGACGCCAGGCGGTGTTCGAGTGGTACCGCGAGACCCTCGCGAGCACGCCGTGGCTCGCGCTGAAGATCGTGCAGATGCAGGAGGGCGTGACGCCCGGAGCGTGGGTCGTCGACTGGCACTACATGGACCCGCGCCTCGACGCGCCCTTCGCGGGCCGCAACCGCTTCACGCTCGCGGGCGGCGAGATCTTCGAGACGAGCATCGAGATCACGTCTCCCCGCGTGGAGGTCGAGGGGCTCGACGCCGTGGAAGGCCAGAGCGCGCCGGCCGCGACGGGCGAGGTGCCCGTTCAGGACGCGCCCGAGGCGACGCCGGCGGCGGCAGAGGCTTCCCCCGCTGCCGGGGCCGAGGCAGAATCGGCGGCGGAGTGACCGGACGCGTGCGTTAGCACGCCCGGACCGACCAGAGGGGGGCGGCGACGCCCGACGCGCGATGAGCGACGAGGACGAGCGACGACGGCCCGCCGCGCGGCCGAAAGGCCGGCGGGACGAGGCGGCGGAGGAGGCGAAGGAGCCTCGGCGAGGCAAGCGCCCGTCGACCCGCCGTCCGAAGGCGTCGGAGCAGCGCGAGGCGCGTCCCTCGGCACGTCCGAAGGGCAAGCCCGGCAAGGCGAAGCCGGCGCGCGCGCGCAGTGTCGATCCACGCATCGTCGACGCGCGGACGGCGCCCGAGGCGAAGACGCGCACGACGAAGGCACGCGCGGCGAAGGCCGGAACGCCGGAGGTCGCCGAGACGAAGGTCGAGAGCGTCGAGCACGTCCCGGCGCCCACACAGGCGCCCGCTCCCGTACAGGCGCCCGCTCCCGTACGAGCGGAAGTCGAGCCAAGGGACGCGCGGACCGACGCGCACGCCGTGGAGTCGACCGCTGGCGAGCCCAGCGAGGTGACGCGCGCGCGGCGTCGGCAGGACGACGACGAAGAGGGCGTGGTGATCGTCACCGGCGTGGTCGGCCGCCTCGGGCAGCTGCTCGTGCGCGTGCTGCACCGCGACCGATCGGTGGTCGGAATCGACCGACGCGATTTTCCGAACCGTCCCAAGGACGTCGTCCACCATCCCGTCGACCTTCGTCGCAAGAAGACCCGCGACGTCTTTCGCGCCCGACGCGTCGACGCGGTCGTGCACCTCGGCGTGATGCACGACCCGCGCGCGAGTGACCGCGACCGCCACACCTGGAACGTCGTCGCGTTCCAGAAGCTGCTCGACTACGTCGCCGAGTTCGAGGTTCCGAAGCTCGTCGTGCTCTCGAGCGCCAACGTCTACGGACCGCAGCCCGAGAACCCGCAGTTCCTCACCGAAGAGGCGCCGCTGCTCGGCTCGCAGAGCTTTCGGAGCATGCGGGATCTCGTCGAGATGGACATGCTCGCGCAGTCCTTCTTCTGGCGTCACCCGACGACCGAGACGGTGATCCTGCGGCCGGTGCACATCCTCGGTCGCGTGCGCAACGCACCGAGCAACTACCTCCGCCTCGAGCGACCGGTCTCGATCCTCGGCTTCGACCCGATGATTCAGGTCATTCACGAGCGGGACGTCGTGGACGCCATCGTGCGCGCGTTGGAGCCCGGAGTGCGCGGCATCTTCAACGTGCGCGGGCCGGGCGAGCTGCCGCTCAGCCGCATCTTCCGGATGTTGCGCAAGTCGCCGCTGCCCGTGCCGGCGTTCGCCGCGAAGGCCGCCCTCGATCGCCTCTGGAACCTGCGCCTCACGTCGTTTCCCTCGCCCGAGATCGACTACATCCGCTTCGTGTGCATGGTCGACGACGCCCGCGCGCGTGAGGTCCTCGGCTTCCGCCCCCGCTACGGCCTCGAGGAGACGGTTCGCGCCGTCTCCTGCGAGCGGTGATTCTGGTCGGCTTCGCCGACTTCTGGGGAGTGAGCTCCCCAGCCCCCCTCCCTCCTCGCCGACGCTCTCTGCACTTCGCTTCGCGACGTTCCGTTCGGTCGGCTTCGGTCCCCCGGAGGCCGAAGTGATGCGTGAACGGAGAGTCGGCTGCGCCGACAGCCGCGCCACATGGTTGGCGGACTGCACCGTCGGGCTCTTGCGGACACGAAGGTTCGCTTGCTCGGCGCCTCGCGCCTCGCCATCCTCGCGCGCCGATGGCGTCCAAGAAGAAGAGCGGGCTGTTCGCGCCGGTCGCGGGCTTTCGTTTCGCGGGTCTGTCCGCGGGCATCAAGAAGAAGGCGGGTGCGCCCGACCTCGGTTTGATCGTCGCCGACGCGGACGTCCCCGTCGCGGCCGTCTACACGACGAACCGCGTGAAGGCGGCGCCCGTGCGTCTCGCGGCCAAGCGAACCAAGCGCGGCAAGGCACGCGCCGTCGTCGTCAACGCGGGCAACGCGAACGCATGCACCGGCGTGGCCGGCATGAAGGCCGCGAAGACGTCGACCGCGGCGGTGGCTTCGGCGCTCGGCGTCGCTCCGGAGTCGGTGATCCCGGCCTCCACGGGCGTCATCGGGGTGTTGCTGCCGGCCGAGAAGATCGTCGACGCCGCGCCTTCGCTCGCCGCGTCCGCTTCGGCCGAAGGCATCGAGGACTTCGCCCACGCCATCCTCACGACGGACCGCGGGCCGAAGCTCGCGCGGGTGTCGTTCGAGGTCGGCGGCCAAGAAGCGACGGTGCTCGCGGTCGCCAAGGGCGCCGGCATGATCCACCCGAACATGGCGACGACGCTCTGTTTCGTCGTCACGGACGCGAAGGTCGGTAGCAAAGAGCTCGCGTCGGCGCTGAGCGAAGCGTCGGAGCTCACGTTCAACCGCATCAGCGTCGACGGCGACACGAGCACGAACGACGCGATCGTCGCGATGGCTTCGGGTGCGATGGGCGGACGCGCGCTCAAGGGCAAGGGGCTCACGGCGTTTCGTGAAGCACTTCGCGAAGCGCTCGAAGGCGTCGCGCTTCAAATCGTCGCCGACGGCGAAGGGGCCGAGCACGTCGCGCGCATCACGGTCGAAGGCGCGCGCAGCGACGGCTCCGCGCTTCGCATCGCCCGCACCATGGCGACCTCGCCCCTCGTGAAGACCGCGATGCACGGCAAGGACCCGAACTGGGGCCGTCTGCTCGCGGCGGCCGGTCGAAGCGGCGAGCGTTTCGATCCCGAGCGCGCCGAAGTGGCGCTCGGCGACGTCACGGTCTTCCGCGACGGCCTCACGACCATGGACGCCGAGACCGAAGCGAAGGCGGGCGAGGTGATGAAGCGGCCGCGCTACGAGATCACGCTGCGCCTCGCGGAGGGCAAGGGCCGGGCCTTCTACTGGACCTGCGACCTCGGGCACGCCTACGTGAGCTGCAACGCGGACTACCGGAGCTGAGCCCCACGTGAGCCGTCGCGAACGCCTCGAAGCGCTCTTCGGCACCGGGCCCGTGAGCTCGCTGCTTCCGCACGTCGACGCGCGCATCGCGGCGCTCGGGCTCCACGAGCCGATGCCCGTCGACGACGAAGACGACGACGAGGATCCGCGCGAGCTGCTCTGGTGGTTGCTGCGCATGGCTGCCCACACGCACGCACGGGAGGCCTTCGTCGCGGAGGAGGACCCGGCGACGCTCGCGGCCTTCGACGCCCTCGTCGAGAGCCGGCCGGAAGCCGACGAAGAGCACGCGCAGATGATGATCGACGCGCGCTCCTCGCTCGCGCGTGCGCGGGCGATTCGTGCGCACACGACGGGCTCCGTGCTCGCGGTCGGCGACGACGACGCGACGGTGCTGGCGCTCGCGCTCCTCGATTCGAGCTCTGTGACGGCTCGCCTCGCGGCCGCCGACATCGATCCCGCGGTGCTCGCGTTCCTCGTGGCGAGCGCGAAATCGATCGGCGCCACGGTCGACGCGCGGCGTGCGGATGTCTTCGAAGACGCGCCCGACGCCGAGTGGGAAGGCACGTTCGACGCGGCCATCACCGACCCGGTACGGAGCTTCGACGCGTGCCTCGCGTTCGTGACCTACGCACGTCGCGCCGTGCGCTCGGGTGGTTTGGTCTTTCTCGCCGACCATCCGGATTGGAACCTCGAGCTCGACGAGGTGCTCGCGCACGCCGCCGACGAGCTCGGGCTTCGGCTCGTGCGGACGTTGCCGCTCGTGCACGCATACCCGATCGACGCGACGTGGGTCCCCGATCCGGAGGCGAAAGCCGCAGAGCTCGCGGAGCGTGGCGTGAACGTCGACCCGTCGTGGCTTCGCGCCCTGGTCGACGACGTCTGCGGCTGCACGAACCTCTACGTGCTGCAGGCGGACTGACCGCACGCCGAACGAGCCCGCGGCCCCGCAGCCCGTCCGTGCCGGTGCCGGTGCCGGTGCCGGTGCCCGTGCCCGAAGAGCACCCGTGCGAATCGACGCGACGGCGCGACGGTTCGACGCCGACTCCCGATGGATCGCGGGCTCAGTGCGTTTTCTGGATCGCGACGTCCACGAGCGTCGGGTTCAACACCCGCACGAGGTCGGCGACGGAGAGGCGGACGAGGAAGCCGCGCTTGCCGCCGTTCAAATGCACCTGGTCGAGCTCGGTGATGCTTCGCTCGAGGTAGACCGGCATCGCGCGTTTGGTTCCGAAGGGCGACGTGCCGCCGACCTGGTAGCCGGAGTGTTTGTCCGCCACCGCGGGCACGCACGGCTTGACCGTCTTCACCCCGAGCAGCCGCGCGAGGTTCTTGGTCGAGACTTCCCGATCGCCGTGCATGAGCACCACGAAGGGCTTCTTGGCGTCGTCCTCGAAGATCAGCGTCTTGAGCACCGCGTGCTCGTCGACCCCGAGGCAGGCCGCGCTGTGCCGCGTGCCCCCACGTTCCTCG
>JACKEH010000009.1 GCA_020633125.1 Sandaracinus sp.
CCTTCGGTCAGCTCGTAAGGCTTGCGACGGCTCATCTCTTCATGCCTCGTCAGCGAAAGTGCTGTCAGCGAAAGTGCAGGAGCTCAGCGGTGGCAGCCGGAGCAGTGCTGGGGCGGGTTCACGGCCGCCACGTGCTCGTCCATCGACGCGAGCCACTCGGCATCCGGTTCCCACTCCATGTTCGTGATCTCGCTCGGGGGGCGAAGGTTCGGCCCCGGATCGCGGTGGCACTCGAGGCACCACTGCATCGCGATGGGCTCCTCGACGCGCACGACCTCCATTTGGTCGATGCGGCCGTGGCAGCTCGCGCAGCCGACGCCGGCGCTGAGGTGCACCGAGTGGTTGAAGTACGCGTGGTCCGGGAGGACGTGCGCCTTCACCCACGGGATGGACTCACCCGATTCCCAGCTCTCGCGCACGGGCGCGAGGCGGGCCGACTCGGGCCACACCACCGAGTGACAGCCCATGCAGGTCTGCGTCGGAGGGATGTTGGCCTTCGCGCCGCGTTCCACCGACGAGTGGCAGTAGCGGCAGTCCATACCCAGCTCGCCTGCGTGCAGGCGGTGGCTGTACGGAACCGGCTGCTCGGGCGCATAGCCCACCTGCAGGTGGCTCGGGGAGAAGTAGTACCAGATCGCGCCGATCAGACCGACGCCGCCGAAGGTCGCCGCTCCGCCGAGCACGAGCGGCAGGAGATTGAGAGAGCGAGGGAAGATCTGCATCTCGAAAGTCGTTTCTGCGGGCTCGCGGCGGCCCTTTTACGAGAAGGACAGTCGCCGGACAAGCTCAGACTTCAGGGGGAAGCGAGGATTTCGGCGACCTCGCGCGCGTGAACGGGGCAATTGCGAGCGACGAGTCGGTAACGCGTGGTTCCGTCGTCGTGAGGTCGCGCGTCGGCAACGGCCTCCGCGCTTCGGATTTGGCGATCGCCGGGCAGCCGAGAGGCGTCTCGGACGCTCGCTCGAACGGCCACGAGGGCGCCTTCGTGCACTTCGAACCGTGCGTCGCGAACGAACGCGGTCGGATCGTCGTGACTCCAATCGAGGAGGAGCGTGCCGTCCTCGGTGGTGGAGGTGGACCACGTGCCGCCCTCGGGGAGCTGCGCGCGCGCACGCACGTCGGACGCGGTCATGCCCAAACGGACACCGAGCGCCGCGGTGGGATCCGCGTCACGCGCAGCGACTCGAACGAGCGCCCAGCCGGCCGGCAGCACGAGCGCCAGCGCGGCCGCGGCGACCCAGAGCCGGGGGAAGAGCTGGGCCTGCGGCTTCATAGACGTGCCGCGCGGGGGCTAGGGCTCGCGGGGGGTCCAGTCAAGGTGACGCGACGTCACACGCGCCATTTTGCGATTTTCGCAACGAAAACGAGGCATTTCGGAATGACGCAACGCGTCGTCCACCGAGGACACCGCGCATGAGTCCCCTTCTTGCGCCTCGAAAACGTCCGTCAGCGGCGGATTCCGACGAGGAGCCCGTCCGGAGTCGGCATGCACACCGAGTCGAACGTCGCAGGGGTCGCCTCGTGAAAGCCACGCATCGCCACGGCGCCGGCCTCGTCCCCGAGAAGGCGTCCGAAGAAGTAGGCGTTGTCCCCGATCAAGAGGCCGCCCGGCCGGAGGTTGTCCGCCGCCCACGCGCCGTAACGGTCGTAGCGCTCCTTGTCGGCGTCGACGAAGACCGCGCAAAAGGGACCGTGTCCCTCGAGGCTCGCGAGCTCTTCCACCGCGTCCCCGACGACGACGGTCACACGGTCCGCGAGGCCCGCGGCTTCGAGGTTTCCGCGCGCGACCTCCGCGTGTCGTGGGTCGCGTTCGAGGGTCCAGAGGTGCCCATCGGCGGGGAGTGCGCGCGCCATCCAAATCGTCGAGTAGCCCGCGAGGGTGCCGATCTCGATCACACGGCGCGCCCCGGCGAGTCGAAGCAAGAGCTGCAACGTGCGTCCTTCGTTCGGGCCGACGGAGATCGGCGGCATGCCTTCTCGTCCGGGGCTGGTGAACGCCCGTTCGAGGGCCCGGTCGTGGGGCGCGTGAACGTCGGCGGTCCAGGCGAGCAGCTTTTCGTCGGCGTAGCGCGCGCCGGCGCGCGATTGGGGGTCGGCCATGCGGCAGGTTCTACACGCCGACTGCGACGTCTCCTACCGACCTCCGCATTCGGCACCTCCACATCTTGGGAGGGTGTTGCCGCGCGAGAGGGAAAAGGGACGTGCGCGGAGGCGCCTGATAACCTCGCCGCGCATGCGCTCGGTGCCCCCGCCGCCGCCTCCGCCGCCCCAGACCCGGTTTGGGCGCTACGAGATCGTGGACCGCATCGCGGTCGGAGGCATGGCGGAGGTCTTTCGAGCCCGGGAGACCCGGGCGGTGGGCGAGCCGCGGGTGGTCGTCATCAAGCGCATGCTGCCGCACGTCGCCGCCGAAGAGAGCGGTTTGCTCATGTTCCGGGAAGAGGCGCGACTCGGCGCGCAGGTCGCCCACCCGAACGTGGTGGAGCTGCTCGAGGTCGACTCGGCGGATGGGCACCCCTACCTCGCGCTCGAGTACGTGCCCGGATGCGATTTGTGGCGGCTCTCTCGCTGGCTCGTTCGCGAGGGGCGCGCGCTCGGCGTCGAGCTCTCGGTCTTCGTGTTGCTCGAGCTGCTCGCAGGGCTCGAAGCCGTGCACGAAGCGGTCGACGAGCTCGGGCATCCGCTGGGCATCGTGCACCAGGACGTGAGCCCGTCGAACGTGCTGCTTTCCGTGCACGGCGACGTGAAGCTCGGCGACTTCGGCATCGCGAAGGCGGCCGTCGCGCGCGCACTTCCGGGCGTCTCCGGTCGCGCGAAAGGAAAGCTCGGCTACCTCGCGCCAGAGCAGGTGACCGGCGGCTCGGCGACTCGCGCCACCGACGTGTTCGCGGCAGCCGTGATGGGCGCGGAGCTGCTGATTGGGCGGCCGCTCTTCGCGGGGGGAAGCGAGCTCGCGATCCTGCTCGCCATTCGTGACGCGAACGTGCGCCCGCTGCTCGACGCCGCCCTCCCCGACCCGCTCAAGAACGCGCTGGTGTCCGCGCTCGCACGGGATCCGAAGCAACGCCCCGCGAGCGCGGGTCTGCTCTCGGAGAAGCTCCGCGCCTTTGCGCCCGGACCCCAGAGCGTGCTGCGCCGCGAGCTCGCCGAGCTCGTGCAACGCGCCACGGGCGTCGAAGGCGAAGCCGAACGCACGCCGCTCGTCGACGCCGAGCCGCCGCTCGCCGCGGAGCGCACACCGCTGACGCGCGACCTTCCCTCGCAGACGTTCGAGGTCGAGCTCTCCTCCGGAAGGCGTCTCGGTCCGTGGCGCTTCGCGACGGTGGTCGAAGCGATCACGACGGGGCGAATCGGGCCCGAGGATCTCGTGTCGGTGGACGGTGGTCCGATGCTTCCCGTCGGACGCGACCCGTGGCTCGCACGCCATCTCCCGATGGCCACCCTGACGCCGCTCACGCGCGACGCGGCGCTGACGACCGAGCCGCACGTGCGCCGCAACTTCGCGGGCGGCGGGTTCATCCGCGCGATGGCAGAGAGCGCTGCGCGCCGCGACACCGGGCTCTGGCTCTGCGAGCAAGGCGGGGTACGCAAAGAGGTCTACGTACGCGAGGGCGTGCCGGTATTCGTCGGCTCGAACGTCGCGGGCGAGCTGCTGGGAGAGCATCTCGTGACACGCGGCGTGATCACGCGCGGCGAGCTCGACAGCGCGCTCGCGGTGCTGCCGCGCTTCGAAGGACGTCTCGGCGACACGCTGGTGGCGCTCGAGCTCGTCGACGCGGTCACGTTGTTTCGAGCGATCGCGGAGCAGGTGCGCGAGAAGCTGCTCGATCTCTTCTTGTGGGAGTCGGGGACCGCAGAGCTCTACCGAGGGGCGGTGATGCCCGCGGGTGGCTTCCCGCTGGATCTGGACGCGTGGGAGATCCTCCGTTCCGGCGTGGACCGTCGACTCGACGCCGGCCTCGAAGAAGCGCGCTTCAAAGGGCGCATGCTCGACGACCTCGTGCGCGTTCCGCAGCTGCCGAGCTTCGTGCAGGAAGGCGGCTTGCCGGAGGAGCTCCGAGAGGTCCTCGCGTTCGCCGTCACGCCACGCCCACTGCCCGAGCTCGTCGACGCCCTCGCGCAGCCCAGCGACGCACGCCGGGGCTACCGCGCGGTGACGCTCGCGCTCGCGCTCGACCTGGTGCGTTGGTCAACCTGAAACGGTGCGATCCACGCGCGAAGGTTTCGCTCGCGCCACGCGAGTGACGCGCACGTCGGGGGGCGCCTGCTTGACGCGATGCGTCGGTGGCTGGTAGCTCCCCGCCCGCAACGCCCCCGTGGTGTCGAAAAGGAGCGGTCGTCCATGAGCACGGTGAAGGTCCTCGTCTCCGACAAGCTGAGCGAAGCGGGTCTGCAGGTCTTGCGTGAAGCCTCCGACGTGCAGGTCGACGTCCGCACCGGCCTCTCCGAGGACCAGCTCTGCGAGATCATCGGCGAGTACGACGGGCTCGTGATCCGGAGCGGCACGACGGTCACCCCGAAGGTGCTCGAAGCCGCCTCGAGGCTGAAGGTCGTCGGTCGCGCGGGCATCGGCGTCGACAACGTCGACCTCCCGACCGCGAGCAAGCGCGGCGTCGTGGTGATGAACACGCCGCTCGGCAACACCGTGACGACGGCGGAGCACGCCCTCTCGCTGCTCATGTCGCTCGCGCGCAACATCCCGCGCGCCGACGCGTCGATGAAGCGCGGCGAGTGGGAGAAGAAGGCCTTTCAGGGCACCGAGCTCTGGAACAAGACGCTCGGCGTCGTGGGCCTCGGCAACATCGGCAAGATCGTCGCGGACCGCGCGCTCGGCTTGAAGATGAACGTCATCGCGAGCGATCCGGTGCTGAGCGCCGAAGAGGCGAAGCGGCTCGGCGTCGAGCTCGTGAGCTTCGACGAATTGCTCACGCGCGCCGACCTGATCTCGATTCACACGCCGCTCGTGCCGAGCACGAAGTACCTCTTCAACGACGCGGCCTTCGCGAAGATGAAGAAGAACGCGCTCCTCGTGAACGCGGCGCGTGGTGGCATCGTCGAGGAGGCCGCCCTCGTGCGCGCCCTCGAGAGCAAGAAGATTCGCGGCGCCGCGCTCGACGTGTTCGAGAAGGAACCGCTGGCCGCCGACCACCCGCTGCTGAAGCTCGACAACGTCGTGCTCGCGCCGCACCTCGGCGCGTCGACCGACGAAGCCCAAGAGCGCGTCGGCGTGCAGATCGCGCATCAGATCGTCGCGTACCTCAAGCACGGCACGATCGAAAACGGCGTGAACGTGCCCTCGCTCTCCGGCGATGCCGCGCAGAAGCTCGCGCCGCACCTCGAGGTGGCCCGTCGCCTCGGTCGTCTGCTCGCGCAGCTCGCGGGCGGCGCACGCGAGATTCGTGTGACCGCGTACGGCGAGCTCGCGAGCTTCACCGGGCCGCTCACCCAAGAGGCGCTCGCCGGCTTCCTCGAGAAGCACACCGGCGAGCAGGTCAGCCCGCTCTCGGCGAAGTACGAGGCGAAGGAGCGCGACATCAAGGTCGTCGAGGTGAGCGAGCCGAACGAGACGCTCCCCGTCGTCCGCGTGGTCGTGAGCCACGACGACATTCACACCGCGACCGCGCGTCGTAGCCGCGGCGGCGGGCTTCGCCTCGTCGGCCTCGAGGGCTACGAGGTCGACGCGGTTCTCAAGGGTCACGCCATCGTGGTCCGCAACGACGACAAGCCCGGCGTCATCGGCGCCATCGGCACCATCCTCGGCAAGCACGGCGTCAACGTCGCGCGGCTGCAGGTCGGCCTCGACGAGGAGACGGGCAAGGCGCTCGCGCTCTGGAACGTCGACTCCGAGGTCACGCCAGCGCTCCTCGCGGAGCTGCGTGCGCTCGCCAACGTGAGCAACGTGGCCTACGTCACGCTCTGACATGGCCGCACGACGTAGCGTTTCGGAGCCGTCTCGCCCCTCGCGGGCGCGTGGGACGGCGCCGCATCCCGAGATGCCTCTCTCCGCTCCCGGCGGCATGCGCGATCATCTCCCGCCCGACGCGGCGCTTCGCGCTTCGTTGACGGGGCGTTTGCTCGCGGCTTTCGAGACCTTCGGGTACGAGCGCGTCACCACGCCGGCGTTCGAATACGCCGAGGTGATCGAGCGTGGGCTCGAGGTCGATCGACGCGACGTCTTGCGGTTCGTCGAGCCGGACACGGGTGAGGTCGCCCTGCTTCGCCCCGACATCACGCCGCAGATCGCGCGCATCGTCGCGACCTCGCTGCGCGATCGACCGGCGCCTTGGCGCCTCTGCTATTCGGGCACCGTGCTCCGACGTGCGCGCGGCCGCGCGCGCCGCAACCGTCAGCTCGCGCAGGCGGGGGTCGAGCACGTGGGCACCGCGTCGCTCGAGGCCGACGTCGAGGTGATCCGACTCGCCGCCGATTCGCTGCGCGGCGTGGGGCTCTCGCGCTTTCGGCTCGAGCTGGGGCAAGTGCGCATCGGTAAGAGCGCCCTCGCGGCGGTGCCCGACGGGTTGCGCCACGCGGCGGCCGACGCGCTCGCACGCAAAGACGGCCTCGACCTCGAGCGGGTCTTGGTGTCCGGGCGGGTGCTCAAGCGCGAGCGCAAGCGCCTCGGCGCGTTGCTCGAGCTCTACGGCGACGGGGACGAAGCGATCGTACGTGCGCGCCGCCGGTTCAAAGACGAGGCGTCACGGGCGGCGCTGGACGAGCTCGCGGCCCTCTACGAACGACTCGCCGCGCTCGGGCTCTCCGACGTGCTCGGGGTCGACCTCGGCGAGCTGCGTGGGCACGCCTACTACACCGGCGCGAGCTTCACGCTGCTCGCGGAGGGTCCGGGCGAGCCCCTCGGCGGCGGCGGACGCTACGATCGTTTGCTCGAACGCTTCGGCCTCGCGGCTCCCGCCACCGGCTTCGGCGTCGACGTCGAGAACCTCTGGTGGGCGCTCTCGGCCGCAGGCGTCGGTTGGAGCCCGCCGCGGCCCGCGCGCATCGTGGCGCTCGACGTGCCCGACGCCTTGATCGACGCACTGCGAAGCCGCGGTGCACACGTGGCGACCCTGCCCGCGCCCAGCGTGCCGCGAAACGTCGCCCCTTCGGTGGCGGCGCTCGAGTTCGCGCAGGCTTGGGGCTACGACGCGCTCCTCTTCGGTGCCGATCGCTTGGTGCGCGCCTCGGACGGTGTCGCCCTGCCCTTCGGCGAGCTGGCGAACGTCGATTTCGAGGCGTGGGCCTTCGGCGGAACGTCCGAACCGAGCGCGACCGACGAGTGAACGCACGACGCGGCCTCGGTCGAAGTCCCAGAAGGGCATCCTCGGGCGGCCCGCGCCGAACAACCTGCTAAGACTCCGCGACTCCCGACCCGGGAGTCTTCACGCGCCCGCGGGCGCACGAGACGGGACGAGGTCGAGATGCCGGCAACGGTGGTAGTCGGAGCGCAGTGGGGCGACGAAGGCAAAGGCAAGATCGTCGACCTGCTCACGCCCTTCGCAGAGGTCGTGGTGCGGTACGCGGGCGGCGCGAACGCGGGCCACACGCTCGTGGTGCGTGGCGAGAAGATCGTGCTTCACCTCGTGCCGAGCGGGATCCTGCATCCCGGGCAGGAGTGCATCGTCGGTCAGGGTTGCGTGGTCGATCCGGGCACGTTGCTCGAGGAGATCGACCTGCTCGAAGAGCGCGGCATCTCCACGAAGAATCGCCTCTGGGTCGCCGACCGCGCGCACGTCGTGATGCCGCACCACAAGCTCGTCGACGGGCTTCGTGAACAGGCGGATCCGAAGATCGGCACCACGAAACGCGGCATCGGTCCGGCGTACGAGGACAAGGTCGGCCGCGTCGGCCTCCGCATCGGCGATCTGGTTCGTCCGGGGCTCGAAGCGAAGGTCGCCGCGAACCTCGCGTCGTGGTCGGCGCGCATCGAATCGCTCGGCGGCACGACGCCCTCGGCGGCCGAGATCACGGCCACGCTCTTGGCGCACGGCGAGCGCCTTCGCCCCTACGTCGCCGACGGCGCGCGACGCGCGGGCGATGCGGTGGCGCGGGGTGCGAAGGTCCTGCTCGAAGGCGCGCAGGGCACGATGCTCGACATCGACTACGGCACGTACCCCTTCGTGACGAGCTCGAGCGCGACGAGCGGCGGTGCCTGCACCGGCGGCGGCGTCCCTCCGACCCGCATCGAGCGTGTGATCGGCATCGCGAAGGCCTACGCGACGCGTGTCGGCGGCGGTCCGTTCCCCACCGAGCTTCACGGCGAGGCGGGCGAAGCGCTTCGCCAGGCCGGTGCGGAGTTCGGCGCGACGACCGGTCGCCCGCGTCGTTGTGGCTGGCTCGACGTGCCCGCGCTCCGTTTCGCGGCGCGGGTGAACGGCATGACCTCGATCGCGCTGACGAAGCTCGACGTGCTCACGGGCATGCCGACGCTTCAGCTCGCGAACGGCTACCGCCTCGACGGCGAGCTCCTCGACGAGCCGCCCTTCGAAGGCCTCGAGCGCGTCGAGCCGGTCTACGAGAGCCACCCGGGTTGGACCGAGGACCTCTCGGGCTGCCGCACGAAGGAAGAGCTCCCGGCGAACGCACGTGCCTACCTCGCGCGCATCGAAGAGCTCGTGGGGTGCCCGATCGGCATCGTGAGCGTCGGGCCGGATCGCGATCAGACGATCGGTCTGACCGAGCCCTTCGCCTGAACGACGGGCACCGAGGACGTGAGGGCGGGGCCGAGAGGTCTCGCCCTTCGTCGTTCAGTCGTGGACGGCGATGCAGTCGATCTCGACCGCGACGTTGCGTGGGAGCGTGCGCACCGCGACGGTCGCGCGGGCGGGCGGCGTGAGGCTCTCGAAGTAGCGACCGTAGATGGCGTTGACGGCGGCGAAGTCGTTCATGTCGGCGAGGAAGATCGTGACCTTCACGACCCGGTCCCAGCCGCTGCCGCCCGCCGCGAGCACCGCCGCGAGGTTCTTCATCACGCGCTCGGTCTGCTCGCGCACGTCGTCCGAGACGATCTCACCCGTCGCCGGGTCGAGGGCGATCTGGCCCGAACAGAAGAGGAATCCGTTCGCGCGAATCGCCTGCGAATAGGGCCCGATGGCGGCGGGAGCGGAGCTGGTGGAGACGGCGTCGATCGACATGGCCGGGCATCCTAATACACGCGGGTCGCGTGCTGGGAGGCCCCCCGACGAGGGCGACACGCGGCGCCTTCGGGCTTGGAGAGCGGCCGCCGCGAGCCGGAGCTCGACCGACGAGAAGCGCGCCGACGACGACTCCGACGCCTGCTAGGGTCCGCGCCATGAAGCTCGCCACGTGGAACGTGAACAGCATCAAGGCGCGTCACGAGCGCCTGCTCGCATTCCTCGCCCGGGAGAGCCCCGACGTGGTCTGCCTTCAAGAGACGAAGGTGCTCGACGAGGCGTTCCCGCACCTCGAGCTTCGCGCGGCCGGCTACTACGCGGTGCACCTCGGCCAACGCGCCTACAACGGCGTCGCGATCCTCTCGAAGGAAGAACCGCGCGACGTCTTCACGGGCATGAAGGACGACGGCGAAGAAGAGCACGCGCGCCTCATCGGTGCGCGCTTCGGCGACGTGCACGTGATCTCCGCCTACTTCCCCAACGGCGGCGACATGGGCTCGGACAAATACGCCTACAAGCTCTCGTGGCTGAAGCGGCTGCGCGAGGAGCTCGACCGCCGCTTCACCGCGGACGATTCGGTCGCGCTCTGCGGGGACTACAACGTCGCGCCCTACCCCGACGACGTGTCTCTGAAGGACTTCGAAGGCTCGGTGCTCGCGAACCCCGAGATCCGCAGCGCGCTCGAGCACGTCGCCGCGTTCGGGCTGACCGACGTCGTGCGCCCCTTTCATCCGAAGGGCGGCGTCTACACGTGGTGGGATTACCGGGCGATGGGCTTCGAGCGAAACCACGGGCTCCGCATCGACCACGTCTACGCGACGCCTTCGGTGGCCGGACGCGTGATCGGCGCGGTCGTCGATCGCAACGAGCGCAAAGGCAAAGGCGCCTCCGATCACGCGCCGCTCCTCGTCGAGCTCGAGTGAATGGCGGGCTTCCCGATCGAAGAAGCGTTCGTCGCGCCGGCGCTCGCGCTCGTGGCGGCGCTCGGCGTGCCCTACCTGACCCGCAAGCTCGCGCCCCACGTGCTTCCGAAGGAGTCCGAAGCCGCCGTGCGCGTCGGCGGCGCGATTGGGGCGAGCGTCGCGGTGATCGCGCTCGGCGCGGGAAGCCTCGGGCCCGCGCTGGTCTCGTCGCCCTCCTGGAGCTGGGCCTACGTCGCGGGCCTGCTTCTGCTGGTCGCGGCCGACACGAGCCGTCGCCCGCGCGCGCTCCGGCCGGGAGGCGCCGTGCTCGCGGCAGCCGGGGTGGGCCTCGCCTTCGCGCTGGGAGGGCTCGCGGCACGACGCATCGCGAGTCAGCCGGACGGCGACGCGTGGTGGTCGATCCGGCTCGCGCCTTGGAACGTCGCGGCTTACCGCGCGGCGGCGTGGGAGCTGGCCGCCGAGAGCCCGGAGCGGGCCACAGCGTTGCTCGAGCTCGCCGAGCGCGTCGAGCCCGGTGGCAGCGAGACCCTGCGCCTTCGGGCCGAGCTGGCGGCCGTGGGAGGCGATTGCGAGGAGGCTCGCCGTCTCTACCGTCGCGCCATCGAGGAGCACGCCCGCGAGGCGCTGGAGGCCTGGGAGAGGCTCGAGCTGGGTGCTTTGCCGGTGCCCGAGCAGCTCACGCTGCGTTGTGGGCTCCGCGACGGCCCGCTCGATTGGTGACCCACAAATCGTGAACACAATTCGCAAGACCTGAGCTTTCGCACGGGGAAGCCACCGACGGGGTGCTAGCTCGGGGCGATGCGACGGTTGGGGATGGTCTTCGCGCTCCTGTGGGGGTGCTCTTCGAATGCGCCGGCTTCGCCTTGCGCCGACGTGGTCTGCGGCGGCGGAACCACGTGCGACGAGAGCGACGGGCTCTGCCACTGCGGCGCGTCGATCTGCGGCGAAGGCGAGCTCTGCGAAGGGGCGACGTGCGTGACACCACTGCCGGCGGCGCGATGCGTGACTCCGAGCGAATGGGCCCCCGGGACGGCGGCCTTCGTCGAGGTGACCGACGCGTGGGGCCTTCGCGGCATCGAAGGCGTGCGGCTCAACGTCGTCGACGTGGACGGCGACGGGCTCACGGATCTGCTGGTGCGACGCGGGGGCCAAGGCGCCGACGGATTCGAGCCCGAGACGACACGGCGCACGTGGCTGCTTCGCAACACCGGCGCGGGCTTCGAAGACGTGACGCAGGCGTCCGGTCTGCTCGCGCGTCGTGACGGCGGGCAGGGTCGACCGGTGGAGATCGCGGCCTTCGGCGACGTCGACGGGGACGGCGACCTCGATGCTTACCTCGGTGTCACGACGCGCGTCGACAGCGCCGGTGACGAACGCCCGGCGATCTTCCTCAACGACGGCAGCGGCCACTTCACGCTCGGACCCGAGAGCGACCTGACGGACGAAGGCATCGTCCACGTCCCGGCGGGCGCGAGCTTCGTCGACTTCGACCGCGACGGGCACCTCGACCTCTTCGTGCCGCAGCACAACTTCACGAGCGGCGGCGGTATCGTCTTCCTCTGGGACCGCCTCTACCGCGGCGACGGCACCGGCGCGTTCACCGAGGTCACCGACGAGGTGGGTTTGATGACGGAGGGCTGGAGCGATTTGTCGGTGCTCGACGAAGCGCGTGCCCACAGCCGCGCGTGGGCCTCGCTCGCGCGTGACCTGGACGGCGACGGCGTCACCGAGTTGCTCGTGCCCTCCTACGGCCGGGCCCCGAACCACCTTTGGCGCGGGACGAGCGCGAGCGAAGGGATTCGGTTCGCGAACGAGTCCGTTGCCAGCGGCTTCGCGTACGACCCGAACCAAACGTGGCAAGACAACCAGTTCGCGCTCTGCTTCTGCGCGTCGGCGCGTGAGGCCGAGGGCTGCGCCGATCTTCCGCCCCCGGCGGTGTCGTGCTCGACGCCGAACTGGAACCACGACCAAGACCGCCGCGCCTTCCGCCTCGGGGGCAACAGCGCACAGGTCAGCGCGGGCGACGTCGACAACGACGGCGACCTCGACCTGCTCACCGGCGAGATCAAACACTGGTGGGCCGGCGCGGGCTCCGACGGCGGCGAGCTCTTGATCAACGACGGCGCGGCGCGCTTCGATCGCCCCTCGAACGCGACCACGGGCCTGCAAGTCGACCACGGCGGCCGTAGCGATTGGGACGAAGGGCACATGACGAACGCGCTCTTCGACTTCGACAACGACGGGCGCCTCGACGTCTACGTCGGTGCGAGCGACTACCCCGGCAACCGCGGCCACCTCTTCCACAACGAAGGCGCGTCGAGGTTCTCCGAGCTCGCGACGGCGGACTTCTTCGAGCACAACCGCAGCCACGGCGTGGTGGTCGCGGACTTCGATCGCGATGGCGACCTCGACGTGGTCGTGGGGCACAGCCGCGCGCGCTGCGGTCCGCCGAACGATTGTTACGAGACCGCCAACGTGCGGGTCTTCGAAAACGTGCTTCCGGCGGGCAACTTCGTGCAGCTCCGGCTGCGTGGCGGCGAGGGTTCGAACGGCGTCGCGATCGGCGCGCAGGTTCACGTACGCGCCGGAGGTCTGCAGCGACTGCTCGAGGTCGACGGCGGCAGCGGCCATTACGGCTCGCAAGAAGACCTCGTCCAGCACGTCGGTCTCGGCGCGGCGTGCGAAGCCGAGGTCACCGTGCGCTGGCCCGATGCGGCGGGCACGACCGAGACGTTCACCCTGCCCGCGGGACACCGCTTCGAGCTCGCCCCCGGAGAGCGACCGCTCGTGAT
The DNA here is from genome assembly GCA_020633125.1 of Sandaracinus sp. GTDB lineage: Bacteria > Myxococcota_A > Polyangia > Polyangiales > Houyiibacteriaceae > JACKEH01. The sequence continues at coordinate 12,844 of JACKEH010000009.1, forward strand.
TCCCTGAGCGACGCGTTCGCGGACGGAACGAGAAACGGCGGCGTCCTCGCGGATGCCGCCGTTTCTCGTTTGGGAGCTCTCCGATCAGCGACCGGTGAACTTCGCTTCGCGCTTTTCCACGAAGGCCGCCATGCCTTCCTTCTGGTCGCTCGTCGTGAAGCAGGAGCCGAACGCCGCGATCTCGGCTTCGTTGGCCTTCGCGAGCGGCAGGTCGGCGCCCTCGTTGAAGACCTTCTTGGCTGCGGCGATGGCGAAGGGCCCCTTGCTCGCGATGAGCGCCGCGGTCTTCTTCGCTTCGGCCATCAGCTGGTCGGGCTCGAAGACGGCGTTGACGAGGCCGATGCGAAGGGCCTCGGCGGCGTCGATCATCTTGCCCGTGTAGACGAGCTCACGCGCCATCGCGAGGCCGACGCGACGAAGCAGACGCTGCGTCCCGCCGAAGCCGGGGATGACGGCGAGGTTCACCTCGGGCTGACCGAGCTTCGCCTTCGTCGAGGCGAACGCGAAGTCGCACGCGAGGGCGAGCTCACAGCCACCGCCGAGCGCGAAGCCGTTGATCGCGGCGACGATCGGGAACGGCGCCGCTTCCATCGCGTGGCCGACGCGGTGGCCGAGGCTCGCGAACTCCGCCGCTTGCTCGGGCGTGAACTCGCGCATCGCCGCGATGTCGGCGCCGGCGACGAAGGCCTTGCCCGCGCCGGTGACGATCATGCAACGCGTCTGGTTCGCCACGCAGGCTTCGACGGCCTTGCCGAGGCCTTCGAGCACGTCGCGGTTGAGCGCGTTGAGCTTGTCGGGGCGGTTGACGGTCACGACGGAGATCGGGCCGTCGTGCTCGAGGAGGATGACGTCTTCGCTCATGGTGTCCCTCGTCAGCGCGCGACGCGCTGGCCCTTCTCGTCGTAGTAGTAGAAGCCGCGGCCGCTCTTGCGGCCGAGCCAACCCGCCGCGACGTAGTTGCGCAGGATGGCGGGCGGTCGGTACTTGTCGTCGCCGAACTCGCGGTGAAGTACCTCGCCGATCGAGAGCACCGTGTCGAGGCCGATGAGGTCGGCGAGCTCGAAGGGGCCCATCGGGTGGTTGAGGCCGAGCTTGGCGGCTTGGTCGATGTCGTCCGCGGTGCCCAGGCCCTCCTGAAGCGCGAAGCAGCCTTCGTTGAGGAAGGGGATCAGCATGCGGTTCACGATGAAGCCCGGCATGTCCTTGGTCGTGACGAGCGTCTTGCCCATCACGGAGCCGAGGCCCATCACGCGATCGTAGGTCTCGTCGCTGGTCTGCAGCGCGCGCACGACCTCGACGAGCTTCATGAGCGGCACGGGGTTCATGAAGTGCATGCCGATGACCCGGTCGGGGCGACCGGTGACGGCCGCGAGCTTCGTGAGCGAGATGCTCGACGTGTTGCTCGCGAGAATGCCGGAGTCCTTCTGCATCGCGCGGTCGGCGCGGCGGAAGATTTCCTGCTTGATCTCGATGCTCTCGGACGCGGCCTCGACGACCATGTCGGCCTGCGCGAAGAGGTCGTAGTCCGACGACGCCTCGATGCGGCCCGCGATCGCGTCGCGCTCGGAAGCCTCCATCTTGCCGCGGTCGACCAATCGGTCGAGGGTCGAGACGATGCGCCCGCGGCCCTTGTCCGCCAGCTCCTTGGTCGCGTCGAGGAGCTTCACCTCGAGACCGCTCTGCGCGGCGACCTGCGCGATGCCGCGCCCCATCTGACCGGCGCCGACGACGCCGAAGACCTTGATCTCCATGGACTCACCTCTCCCGACGCACGTGTCCGGCGCGGGAGGGGTGGGCTACCAACCGAGGGCCCCCGCCGTCAACGGGGACCCACACGAAGCGGCGTTCCACGACGCGGGTGGTGTGCGAAGGCGCGCGAGACGCGCCCGGATGTGCGTCGGCCGCCGAGGATTTCGCCGTCAGCCTCGTCCGACGCGCCGCGGGGCCGCGAAGCTCCGCCAACGCAGATCGTCCTCACGACGAAGTCGGACTCGAGCGGCGTACGCCCCCGGCTCACCCCGCACGGCGTCTTCGAGCTCGGTCAGACTCAAGTAGAGCGCGTCGTCCGGCTCGTCGAGAACGGCGCCCCGCACGAGGCGTGCTCCGACCTCGCTCGCCGCGCGACGCACACGAAGCAACCCCGCCGAGACCACCTCCGCGGCGCCGCCCTTCGCGCGAGCCACTCGATACGCCGCGAGGCCGAGCCCACGGACGATCGTCACGCGCAGCGGACCGCCGAGGCCACCCGAAGCGGCTTCGATCACACGTTCGAGCGCCTCTTCGCGTGCACGCTCGCGCGCGGCCGGCCCGGGACGTGGGCGGTGCAGCATCGCGCGGTGAAGGGTCGCGTCGTCGAAACCGTAGGGGCGCGGCGCGACGTCGACGCCGAGCGGGCGAAGGTCTCCCAGGCTCGCACGAAGCTCGTCGAAGCGACGTCGCAGCGCGGGCGACCACTCGTTCGGGGGTGCGGTGCCGTGCGCGTCCTCGACGTCTTTCGCGAGCGACTTGAGCTTCTCGTGAAAGCGACGACGGGTGCGCGGCATCCGGAGCGACGCGAGGGCCGCGTGTTGCTCGCGGCGCATCGGGCCGACCGCGACCTCCAGCGCCGCGAGGACCACCCGCGTCGCGACGCGGCCGTGATCCAACACCGCCAGACCTTCGGCGACGTAGCGTTGCCGATCGCGCAACGAGGCGAGCAGCGCTTCGTCCGGGAGCTCGGTCAGGGGCTCGCGATCGAAGCTGGCGATCGCGTCCGTCGAGGCCCGCTCGAATCGAAACGCTTCGCCGAGGAAGGGCGCGACCTTCGCGCCAGCGCGCGTCGCCTCCGCGGACGCACGCGAGAGATCGCCACGCACTCCGTCACCGAGACGTGCGAGCAGCGGCTCGCGCCGACGGTAAGGGCGCGAGTAGATGCGGCGGACGGCGATCTCACCGGGCTCGTCGTCGCTGCGCAGCGCACGGTCGAGCGTGTCGACGGCGAGCGGCGCGACGGTGCCCTCGTCGGCCGCGACGAGCGCGACGCGACGCCAGCGCCCGTCGACGAAGCTCGGCTCCACGCTGAGCGGGCGAACGCCGAGCACGCACGGACGGCCCTCCTGCATCACCCACTCGATGCGCACCGGCGCGCCGAGCTCGAGCTGAACGCGATCGACGAGATCCGCGATGCGTTCGGCGAGGATCACGCCGAGGCCTTCCCCGGGCACCTCGACCCGCGTGGAACGTCGGTCGATGCGCCACGCGGCGTCGGGGGTCGACTCGGCCCACACCGCGAGAATGTCGGGGTCCCCGCGCTGTGGGTCGACGCTCGCCGCGCCCCCAGCGGCTTCTTCCCCGGCGCCGACGATGCGAAGCACGGCGTCCCGTCCGCGAAGGGCCGACCACGCCCGCGCGAACGCCTCGACGTCGTCAGCGCCGCGAAGCACGCCTGGGCCAGCCACTTCGAGTGATCGTCGCTCGGCCGCCGAAGGCGCCAACACCCGCACGAAGACACGCGCGAAGCCTTCGTCCAGCACCTCACGAAGCAAGCCGGCGAGCGCCTCGGGACGCGATTCGAGCGGGGCCGAGCGACCGCGCGCCACGGGGACACGCGCGTCGAGGAGGCGCACCAAATCGCGCGCTTCCTCGCCGGCCACCGACGCCAGCTCGTCTCTCGCGTCCTGGGCGCCTTGCGCCATCAGACCCGCTCGATCACCACGGCGACGGCTTCGCCACCACCGATGCAGAGCGTGGCCAAGCCGCGCTTGGCGTTGCGGTCCTCGAGCGCGTGCAGGAGCGTCACGAGGATACGCGCGCCGCTGCAGCCGATCGGGTGACCGAGCGCGACCGCCCCGCCCCACACGTTCATCTTCTCGTGGGGAACGTTGGCCTTCGTGATGCACGCCATGCTCACGACGCTGAACGCCTCGTTGACCTCCCAGAGGTCGATGTCGTCCACGCCGAGCTTCAGCCGCGCGAGCGTCTTCTCGATCGCGCCGACCGGCGCGGTGGTGAACCACTCGGGCGCCTGCGCGTGGCCGGCGTAGCCGACGATGCGGGCGCGCGGCGTGAGGCCGTGCTTCTTCACCGCGTCCTCGCTCGCGAGGATGAGCGCAGCGCCGCCGTCGTTGATCTTCGACGCGTTCGCCGCGGTGATGGTGCCGTCCTTCTGGAAGGCGGGGCGAAGGCCCGGCATCTTCGAGAAGTCGCCGCGACCCGGCTCTTCGTCGGAGTCGACGACGACGTCGCCCTTGCGGCCCTTCACGGTGACCGCGGCGATCTCCTTGGCGAGCTTGCCTTCCTTCTGCGCCGCGAGCGCGCGCTCGTACGAGGCCTTGGCGAACTCGTCCTGCGCCTCGCGCGAGAAGCCGAGCTCACGCGCGCAGAGCTCGCCCGCGTTGCCCATGTGGAAGTTCCCGTAGGGATCCCAAAGGCCGTCGTGGACCATCGAGTCGACGACCGAGCCGTTGCCCATGCGGAAGCCCGCGCGCGCTTGCGGGAGCAGGTAAGGCGCGTTCGTCATCGACTCCATGCCACCGGCGACGACGATCTCGCCGTCCTCGAGGCGGATGCTCTTGGTGCCGAGCACGACGCTCATCAGACCGGAGCCGCAGACCTTGCCGACGGTGGTGGCGGGCGTCTTGTCGGGGACGCCGGCGGCCTTCGCGGCCTGGCGGGCGGGCGCCTGACCGACTCCGGCCGTGAGGACGTTGCCCATGTAGGTCTCGTCGACCTGCTCACCCGTGACACCGGCGCGCTCGAGCGCTGCGCGAATCGCCACGCTGCCGAGCGTCGGGGCGTCGACCGCGCCGAGCGCTCCCTGGAAGCTGCCGATGGGCGTGCGCGCCGCGCCGACGATGAAGACCTCGCGTGCCATGTGGACCTCCTCTGCCGCCAGGTACGCGGGGTCGCGTCCGGGTGGGGCTGGGGTTCTGTCACTTCACGACGCAGCGTGTCAACCGCTCGAAACGCCGATGAAACCGGGCCGCGCGATTTACAAGCGCGTTACGCCGACGTGGCTCGGGCGCGGGTCACCAACGAGAGCGCGCCGGGTCCACCGCGAATACCCGGTGCGGGTCGACATCACGCCTTCGTCGGCCGCGGAGCACGACCGGCGGAGCCCCATCCCGTCGTGTCAGGGTCGATCGCCTCCCTGGGTCGCGCGCGGACAGGGGCACGGGCACGGGCACGGGCACGGGCACGGGCACGGGCACGGGCACGGGCACGGGCACGGGGCACGAAATCGAATCGACGGAACGAAACAACCCGCGCCGAGGCGCGGGTCTTTCGTAGTTCAGGGTGGGCGATACTGGATTTGAACCAGTGACTTCCTCCGTGTGAAGAAGGCACTCTACCACTGAGTTAATCGCCCGGTTCGCCGTTCGGCGAGGGTCGGTCTTATAACCGTGCCCTCTTCGCTCGGCAAGGGTCTTTTTGGAGGGCGGGCCCACTTCCGCGGGCCGTGACGGCGGCGACGACCGAGAGGTCGCCGTGCCGCCGCGCCCTCCCGACTCACGGCTTCGAGTCGTCGGAGATCTTCGCGCGAAGCAGGTCGCCGAAGGTGCCGAAGCCCTGCTTCGCCGCTTCCTTGCGGTAGTCCCGCACGGCGCGACGCTCCTCGTCGACCAGACGGCCCTTCACCGAACACTTCAGGCCGCCGTCGCGGTCGATGCCGATGATCTTGACCGTGAGCTCCTTGCCGGGAGCGTAGGCCTTCTTGCGATCCGCGCCCTCGGCCGAGAGCTCGCGGTTCGGAAGGTACGCTCGGCCACGACGGCCGATGACGCCCTTCACCTGCGCGAGGATGCCGTGGTTCTCCACGCGCTCGATCACGATCGTGACGTGGTTGCCCGGCTTGAGCGACTTCGGCGCGATGCTCGGATCGAACTCGCCCTTCTCGATCGCTTCGAGGTCGACCGCGCTCAGACGCGAGAGCGACACACGACGCGCTTCGCGGTCGACGCGCTCGACGAGCACGTCGATCTCCTCGCCCACGTTGAGCACCTCGCCCGCGTGCTTGAGGTTGCGATCGCCGAGCTCGCTGATGTGCAGCAGGCCTTCGATCTCCGGCGCGATGAGGATGAACGCGCCGAACTCGGCCGTGCGGGTGACCGTGCCCTTGTGGACGGTGCCGGGCTTGAGCGCCTCGGCGTTCGCATCCCACGGGTCCGGCTGGCAGCGACGAATCGAGAGCGAGACGCGGCCCGTGCGATCCTTGCGGGTCGCCTGCTGGACCTTGAGCACCTCGACCTCGACCATGTCGCCGACCTTGGCGACGTCGGCCGGACGCGCGGCGCGGCTCCAGCTGACCTCGCTCTGGTGGACGAGGCCTTCGAGGCCGTCCCCGAGGTCGACGAGCAGACCGTAGTCGCGCACCTGCGTGACGGCCCCCGTGAAGCGCTGACCGACCTGGAGGTCCTTCAGGCGCTGCTTGGCGGCCTTGCGAAGGTCGCGCTCGAGGATGCCGCGGCGGCTGACGATGATGCTCTTGCCCGAGCCCTTCTGGGGCGGGAGCGTGAACTCCAGCTTCTGACCGACGAGCTCGTTCGGGTCGCCGACCGGACCGAGCGTCATGCCACCGGCGGGGCAGAACGTGCGCACGCCTTCGACGAGCACGTCGAAGCCGCCACGGTTGAAGCCGTAGACGACGCCACGGACTCGCTTCTTGGCGTCGCGCGCGGCGGCGATGCGGCCCTTGGCGGCCGGCACGTCGATCAGACGGTTGACGAGGACGATGTGGCCGCTCTCGGCCACGGCACCGACGCGGCCGCGGAAGATGCTGCCGACGTCGGGCGGCTCGGGAGCCGGCGCCTCTTCGTCGGCGGCGAGCTCTTCCGCCTCTTCTTCGTCGTCGCTCTCGGCCTCGGCGGCGACCGCCTCGACCTCACCGGCGCTCGAGGGCGCGGTGGCGGCGGCGACCATCTCGGCCTCCGCAGCTTCGCTCTCCGCCGCGGCTTCGGCCGCGGCTTCGGCTTCTTCGGCCGCCACGGCTTCGGCATCGTGCTCTTCAGCCTCGGGGGCCGCCGCTTCGGCAGGCGCCACCTCGATGACCGGGATCTCACGCGGCTCGAGCACGTCGGCGTACGCGACGGCCTTGCCGAAGAGATCGACGACGATCACGCCGTGCTCGACACGGTCGACACGACCCGCGACGACCTCGCCCGCGCGGAACGCGTGCGCGCGCGGCTGACCCTCGAAGAGGTGCGTGAACGCCTGCGGCCTCCGCTCGCCCTCGACCGCCGGCTTCTTCTTCTTGCGCTTGCGCTTGCGCTTCTTCTTCCCCGGCTCTCCCTCTGCGCCGGCCCCGTCGGCGCTCGCGCCTTCGTCGCCGTCCGACTCGTCGTCTCCTTCGTTGGAGGCGCTCTCGCTGGACGCGTCGTCGCTCGCGCTCTCGCTCGACGCGCCTTCGCTGGACGTCTCGCTCGCGCTCTCGGGTGCCGTGCCGCTCATGGCAGCAGCGTCGTCGTCGGACGACGTCTCGGCGGGGGTCGTCGTCGCGTCGGCGGGCGGAGCCTCCGGCGTCTCGACAGTCTGATTCTCACGAGTTTCTTCGGTCATGGGCTACGCACCTCGTGCGCGCTCGTCGTGCGTCTCACCAACCCATCGGGATCCACACGACACCTCGCAACACGCCTTCCGATTTCGGCGGGGGCCGGCAGACTAGCAGCCCCCCCAAATACTTCAACGCGGTCGACACGTGGCCCACGAGCCCCCGAAGTCGCACGTCTTCGGGGCTGCCCGGCCGTCCACCTCAGAGCGAGCCTCGATTCCCGCTCTTCTCTTCTCGCGAGGAGCGGCGCGCTTCCTCGACCGGCCAAGCCGGATCGGGGCCCCCTCCCACCACCGAGCGCCGGGCCGCTCGCACGGATTGCGATCCGCGCAAGGGCGGTCGCTCTTAGTCGATGGCTTCGCCCCGCGCGAGCCGCTCGGCTTGGTCGGCGATGCGTGCCTCTTGGCGGGGGCGGCCGGCGGAGCGTGCGAGCGGTCCCGCGCGGCCCAGAGTTCGAATCGCGGCGCCGACGTCGCCGAGCGCGAGGTGCGCTCGCGCCAACATCGTCAACGCGGCCGCGGCCTCGCCGTAGCGGCCGAGGGCTTCGAGCTCGTCGACCGCGCGAACCAAGCCGATGACGAAATGCGGGTCGGGGTGCGCCATGATCGCGAGCGCCGCGCGCACCGCGGTCGCGAGCGAAGCGACGGCCTCGAGGTCGTGCTCCTTGCCATGCCGTTTGGCCTCCACGACCCAACGCGCCGCCTCGCTCTCGAGCCCGGCGTCGACCGCAGCCACCGCCGCGCGAATGCCCCAACGGGCGGCGTCCTCGCCGCGACCCAGCTCGGTCGCGACGGTCGCGGCGTCCGCCCAACGCGCCGCCGCCAAGGGTGCGTCCGCGGTGGCTTCGGCGAGCTCGGCGCTGGTGGCGAGCGACGCACAACGAAGCTCGCCCGTGCCGTGGCGCACCGCCGCGACGAGCGCCGAGGTCTCCACCTCGCGGGCTTCCTCGTCGCGTCCGGCGCGCGCGAGGCTGGTCGCGAGCCCACAGAGCGCGAGCGCCGCATCCGCCGGCACGCGCGCGTCCGAGAGCTCGCGTGCTGCATCGGCGTAAGCCTCGATCGACCCTTCGACGTCGCCGGATTCGAGTCGCGCGCGACCGAGCACGAGACCCGCGCGTCCACGTACCGTGGCGTCGGCGTCTTGCCACCATGCCGACGACGCCAACGACTCGACCTCGGCGACGGCCTCCTGCCAATGCTCGCGTCGCGCTTCGACCCGCGCACGGGCGAGCGCGAGACGGCACGCGACCCGCGCGTCGTCGACCGAGGGCGCCATCGACAACGTCGCCGCCGCGTGCTCCGTGCTGCCGGCTTCGAGCGCGAGCTCGGCGGCGCGGGCACACGACTCCGCCGCGTCCAACGCCGCGCCTCCCCCTTGGCGTCGTAGGCGCGACGCGAGCACGAGACGCTCGGCTGCGATCAAACGATCGCCACGCGCCAGCGCGACCTCGGCAGCACGCTCGAGCTCGGCCGGCGCGCGCTCGTAGTCCCCCGCCAGCGCGGCGTGATGCGAGAGGCTCTCGACGCGGTCGTCGGAGCCCGCCCCGCTTCGACGCAGCACGTCCGCGATGCGCGCGTGCACACGCTCGCGCTCGGACTCCGGCAGGCTTTCGAGCACCGCGCGCCGCACGAGGTCGCCCCCGTCGATCGCGAGCCGAGCCGGAAGTGGCTCCTCGCGGCCGGGCACGGGCAGCTCCGAAGCACGCGTACCGCTGCGAATCGCGCCGAAGCCACGGAGCACCCCCCGAGCGAGCATGCGCTGAACGAGCGGCTCGGCCACGTCGCGGGGAATGCCCTCGACCGCGGCCAGCAACGGGAAGTCCATCGGCGTCTCCACCGCCGCCAGCGTGCGCAAGAGGCTTCGCGCGCGTTTCGGCAACGCGGTCACACGCGACGCGACGCTCGCCTTGAGACGCGGAGGAACGCTCGGAGCGCGCGCGAGGTCGTGCACCAACCCGTCCGCGACGCCGAGCCCGCGGCCGCCGCGAAGCGACTCCGCCAAGAGCTCGACGGTCGCGGGGTTGCCGCCGGTGAGGTGGTGGAGTGGCGCGAGCAATTCTTCTTCGACGACTCGGGCGCCGACGCGATGCGCGAAGAGCCGGGCGGTCGCCTCGGCGTCGAGCGGTTCGAGCACGCGACGGTCGACGTGCAGGTGCGGCAACGCCATGCCGGGCCGCGCGGTGAAGAGCGTCAACACCCGCGCGTCGCGCAGACCGGCGACCAGCAGATCGAGCAGCTGACGCGTCTCGTCGTCGACCGCTTGAAGATCTTCGAGCACGAAGAGCACGGGGTGCTCGGCCGCGAGCGCGACGAGCGCCTTGCGCAAGGTGACGACGAGCTCGATGCCACGCGGACGGCCGGTTCGTTCGGCCGGAGGCGTTCCGCCGAAGAGCGCGCCGACCGCTGCGACCTCGCGAGGCGAAGCGCCGAGCCAACGAAGCGCCTCGATCTTCTCGGTGCGTGCGGCGTCGTCTTCGGTTCCGTCGAGGGCACACAAGACCTCGAAGACCGCGACGAGCGCTGCGTAGGGCTCGCCCGCGCGTTCGGCGAAGGGCAACGCCACGACCGTCGTCGCGCCTTCCGCCTCCGCGAGCGCGCGAAGCTCCGCGACGAGCCGGGACTTGCCGACGCCGGGTGCGCCCAGCAGCAACGCCGCGCGGCCACGGCCTCGCCGCATGTCGGCGAGCGACTCCGTGAACGAGCGCAGCACGTCGCGACGACCGACGAGCGGTCCTCTGCGAAGCTCGTCGAGCGTGCGGACCGAAGGCTGACGCGCCGACGAGACACGCGGCCACGGCGCGTCGTGCTCGAGCACGTGTCGACGATGCACCTCGGGCGCGAGCTCGGGATCCACCCGAACCTCGGCCGGCGCGACCTGCTGCAAGGCCGAGAGGCCGCGCTCACGTGTCGTCGCGAGCGGGTCGGCGACCGGCGGGTCGGTGCGAAAAACACGCGCTTCGCCGCCAACGACCACGAGCGCCGCGTCGGTCGCGCGCCACAGGATCTCGCGCGCACAGCCGACGGCGAGCGCGGTGGCGGCCTCGAGCGGTCCGTCGTGACCGAAGACGGCCTCGCGCGGCAAGTCGAGGTCCTGAACCGGGACCACGAAGCCGCCGAAGCGGCGCACGATCTCGTCGAAGTCGGAAGCCGGGGTTCGCGCGAGCAGCATCACGACCGGCGCGACCTCGGAGTCGAGGCGACGCGACACCGGGAACGCGCGCGTGTCGTCGCTTCGGCTTCGAATCGGTGTCGGTCCGAGCGCGAGCTCGCCCGAGCCTTCCGAGTCCCCGTCGATGCGCTCCATCAGGTCGGCGCGCAGCTTGTTCACGCGACGAACGTCGTCGGGGGGCGCGATGCGGTGCAGCACCTCGCGTAGCTCGTGGGGACCGACGCGCGCGTGCATGGCGACGAGCACGCGCGAGAGCTCCTCGGCGAGCGCGCCCGCGCTCGGGAACCGATCCTCGCGGTCTTTCGCGAGCGCGTGCCGCAAGACCTCGCCGAGCTCAGGTGGCGCGCCGATGACGTCGAGATCGATGGGCGGAACGACCGCTTCTTGAACCCGACGCAAGGTCTCGTCGCGCCCCGAGGCTTTGAAGAGGCGGCGCCCTGCGAGCATCTCCCAGAGCACGACCCCGAGCGCGAAGACGTCCGAGCGACGGTCGAGCGGCTCGCCACGCGCCTGCTCCGGCGACATGTACGCGTACTTCCCGCGGATCATCTTGGGGTCTTCTTCGCGCCCGAGGCCGCGCTGGTCCGCGAGCGCGATGCCGAAGTCGGCGACCTTCACCTGGCCCTCGTATCCGAGCAGCACGTTCTGCGGTGAGACGTCGCGATGCACGATGGCGAGCGGTCGCCCTTCGTCGTCGCGACGGCGGTGGGCGTAGTCGAGCGCCTGCGCCGCTTCGAGCGTGATCCAGAGACGCAGCGCGAGGTCGAGACCACCGTCCCGCGCCGCGGCGAGCAGGTCGGGCTGGTGCGCCACGGCGCTCGCGAGGTCGCAGCCGTGCACGTACTCCATCGCGATGAAGTAGGCGCCTTGTTCTTCGCCGAGCTCGAAGATCTGGACGACGTTCGGGTGGTTGAGCAGCGCCGCGATGCGCGCTTCGCGCACGAGGAGCTCGGCGAAGTCACGCCGTGCCATCAACGAGGGGAGGACCCGCTTGATGACGACGGTCTTCTCGAAGCCCGCGACGCCGCGCGCACGCGCACGCCACACCTCCGCCATTCCGCCTTCGCCGATGCGCTGGAGGAGCTCGTACGATCCGAACCGGATGCGCCTCGCCACGGAGGGCGGACGTTATCACGGGCCTCGTCCGCCGAGCCCGAAGTTCGAACCGAGTTGGCGACGCCCAGGTCGGGAACGAATGCACCCTACCCGCGCGATGGCCGACGAGAACGCCGCCGCTCAGGGGCGCTGCCAACGCAAGAGCGCGCTCGTGCGATCGAGTGGTGTGCCGACGATGGCCTGTCGCACGCAACGCTCGGCGTTCTCGTCGAGGCGGGTGCCCACGACCGTGACGGACGTGACGTTCCCCGCACGTGCGACGACCCGTGTCTGAAGCTGCGTGATCTCCGCCGGCAAGCAGCGGAAGACCGCGTCCGTGGCGCGCCGCGAGCGCACCGTCTCCGCTTGGCTCTCTTCCGTGGCTGTCGTGGGGCGCGGCGCGGCCGCCATCGCGGCGGTCTCCGTTCGCGGCGCCTCGGCGCGGGCTTCGTACGTCGCCTCGTCTGCGGCTTGGCTCGCACCGAACCCGATGCTCATGCTCGCGGCGCTGCGCATCGGAAGCCCTGCACTGCTGCCCGAGGTGGCACGACCGCCCACGGCACCTGACGGTCGTCCACGCCGCGCGACGTTGTCGGACCGCGCTTCCGATGCGCGGGCGTACCGTTCACCACCCGCGGCTCGATCGAGCAGATCGTCGATCTGCGCGAGACCTTCGCTCGCTTCGGCTTCCGCGGGCGCCTCGACCGGCGCCGCGGCCGGAGCGCCCGCCGCCGGAGCGCCCGCGACCTGTGCCCGCGGGGCCGAAGTCGCGCTCGGCATCTCGGGCTCCGGTGCTTCTTCGAGCGCGTAGCGACCGTCGGCGGCGTACCCACTCTCGTACGCGACCGCAGCCGCCTCCGGTGCCTGGTCCGCCGATTGAAACGCGACGTAGGTGCCGGTGGCCGCGAGCAGCAACACGGCGGCGGACGCGAAGAACCACGACCGACCGGGTCCGGACGGTTTCTCGGCCGGCGCCGGCCGTGCGCCGCCGCTCGCCGCACGCGCCCCGCTCGAAGCGCCCAACCCGGTCGGAGCCGCCCCCGATCCAGCCGAGGGCGCTGCGGAGGCGGACGGTGCGGCCGGCGCCGCCAACGGTGCCGCCAACGGTGCCGCCAACGGCGTGGCAGCCACCGATGCGGCATCCGACTCGACGAGCGCGAGCGGGCCTTCGTCACCCCACGCCGAGAAGTCGGGGTCGGCGAGCGGGTCGAAGTCGTCGCCCGAAAGATCGCCGCTCGTGAAGTCGTCCAGCGACGCCTCGATGCGCGCCGCGAGCGCCTCCGCCGCGGCGTCGTCCCACGCCGGCTCCGGCTGCGCGCGCAACCACACGTCGACCTCGACCAAGCCGTCGGCGACGACTCGGTCGTCTCCACCGAGCCCACCCAGAACGTCGTCCAGCTCGGACGCGCCGGCATCGAGCGCCTCTTGCAGGGCGCGAAGCTTCGTGTCGCTCACGAGCGCCTCCCCCCTTCCGCGACCAGCGGCGCGTCGTCACGTAGATCGTCGAGCGCCAGCCGGAGACGACGACGCGCCTCGTGGATTCGCCACGCCACGGTGCCCTCGGGGCAGCCGAGCACGTCGGCGGCTTCCTTGTGCGGCATGCCTTGAAGCAGCACGAGCACCACCGCGCTCCGCAGCGTCGGCGAGAGTTGGTCCAACGCGGCCGCCAGACGGCGCTCGGTTTGATCCTTCTCCACCGCCGCGGCCGGATCGGTGCGCCCCTGCGTCGGGTCCGCCGAAGGCTCGGGCATGCGCGGGTCGTCCAGGTCCGAGCTCGCGCGCCGTTTGCGACGCCGCAGCGCGTTCAAGCAGACGTTCACGCAGATTCGGTAGAGCCAAGTCGAGAGCTTCGAGCGTCCGTCGAAGCGCTCGAGGGCACGCCACGCGCGCAAGAAGGTCTCCTGGGTCGCGTCTTCGGCCTCACCGCGATCGCCGAGCATCTGAACGGCCGTGGCGTGCACGCGGCGTTGATGCGCGCGGACGAGACGACCGTAGGCTCCGGCATCACCCGAGCGGGCGCGCTCCAGCCACCGAGCCTCCTCCTCTTCCGTCACGTCTCCGATGCTCCGCGTGCCAAGGGCTTCGTCGTCGTCGATCGAATAGGTTCCCGAACGCGTCGGGTCCTCGGTCTCCCGCGAGGCGGGCGGCCGCGGGCCCGGCTCTTCGTCCCTGGACGAGAGCACGAGCGCGAGGGTCGGACGGTAGGCGATCACGGGGCCTGGAACAACGCAGGGGTGTCGACCTTTTGACCCAAAGTGACATGACGTGGGAAACCTGACGGGAACCCCGCATGCCGGAACGCCGTATGAGCCCTCGGGCGCCGATCGAGTTGAAGGTCGAGTACAAGCGTCTGAACTCGTTCTTCGCGGACTACACCCGCAACATCAGCAAGGGCGGAACCTTCATTCGCACCGAGAAACCGCTGCCGATCGGCACGGAGTTTCGGTTCGTCCTCCAGGTCCCGAAGCTGGAAGCGCCGCTCGAGCTGCGCGGAAAGGTGCAGTGGATCGTGCGCCCGACCGACGAAGCGGCGGCCGCCGATCCGGGCCCCGGCATGGGCATCGGTTTCGTCTACGACTCCGAAGCCGATCGCGAGCGCGTGGAAGGCGTGGTCGAAAACCTGATGGTCGAGAGCCTCGGCCCGGTGCTCTACCGCAAGCTCCTCCGCTGACCCAAGAAGTCACGCCCCCGCGGAGTCCCTGCCCCTGGAGCAGCGGACGGCTCGGTCGAAACTCACGCCTCGGCCGCAAAAACCGGAGCGAAGGCTCCGCTCGCTCCGTCCCCGAACGCAGCTCTTTCACGGACTGCTATGCTCGGCCCGGCCATGCAGAACGCAGCGAATCACCTTCACGGCACGGTCATCGGGGACCGATACCGGGTGGTCCGTGAGCTCGGCGGCGGCGGCATGGGCACGGTCTACGAGGTCGAGCACGTCGACCTCGGTCGCCCCTTCGCGTTGAAGGTCCTGCGCTTGGGTGCTCGCAACGACGAGCTCGAGCAGCGTTTCCGGCGGGAAGCGCGCGCGTTGGCGATGGTCCGCTCTCCGCGCGTCGCGCAGGTGACCGACTTCGGCATCGATCCGGTCGTCGGCACTTGGTACGTGATGGAGCTCGTCGCGGGCGAATCGCTCGAAGACCGGCTCGTACGCGACGGCGCACTCCCGCCTGCCGAAGCGCTCCCGATCCTCGCGGAGGTCGCCGAGGCGATCGCGGACGTCCACGACGCCAGCCTGGTGCACCGCGATCTCAAGCCCTCCAACATCGGGCTCCCGAGCCGCGGCCCACTCCGCGCGCAGCTGCTCGACTTCGGCCTCGCCGCCAGCATCGACGACGCGTTCCTCACGCGCATCACGCAGTCGCAGCAGGTGCTCGGCTCCTTGCCCTACATCGCGCCCGAGAGCTTCTCCGGCACCCGGCCGTCGGTGGCCGCCGACCTCTGGTCGCTCGGCATCGTGATCTACGAGACGCTCTCGGGGCGATTGCCCTTCGACGCGCCGAGCACCGCCGCGCTGATGCACGCAATCCTCACCGCGCCCGCGCCACGCTTGGACGGATTCCCCACCGAGCTCGGAGCGCTGCTGCGCGCGCTCTTGGACAAAGAGCCCACGAAACGCCCCGACTCCGCGCGTGTGGTCGCCGAACGGCTCCGCGCCGCGACGCGCACGAGCCTGCCGCCGACGCTCGCGATCGAGCCGATGCCTCGGACGCGCGCGATGCCGAGCGCCGAGCACCTCACCCCACCGGGCGCACGCACGGAGCCGCTTCCCGCCGCGCCGAGCGCCGCACCCGTCGAGTCTTCGATTCGCCTGACGACCCGCGGCCCGCGTTGGGGCCTGTGGGCCGTGGTCGGCGTCGCCATCGCCGTCGCGACCGGGATCGGTGTGGCGGTCGCGCTCGATGCGATGTCCGTCGACGAGCCCGTCCCAACGGCCGCGCCTCCGGCCGAGCCCATCGCGGCCCCCGAAGCGTCCGACCTCCTCGTGGAGACCGAGACACAGCCCCCCGCAGTCGCCGCGCCGGTCGAGGCCACCGACTCCGTGCCCGCGCCCCAACCCACGACCGAGCCCACGGTCGAAGCGACGCCGAGCCCTCGCGCGACCGGCGGCCCCCGTCGACGTCCTCGAACCCCGGAGTCGCGCGAAGACACCGCGACGCCCTCCCCTGCGCCCGCACCGGCGCAAACGATGGCCCCCACGGGCTGGCGCGGTGGCATCATCGAGGACCTCGAATGACGCGCCTCGTCCTCGTCTTGGTCCTCGCCTCCGTCGTCACGCCACGCGCCCACGCGCAGGAGGATGCGCGCGCGATCTTCCGTCGAGGTGTCGCCGCCCTTCGCGACGGCCGCTACGAGGACGCCGAGCGCGCCTTCGTCGCGAGCTACCGCGCGGACCCGCGACCGGCGACGATGTGCAACCTCGCGCTGACCTACGACGAGCAGCACGAGACCCGCGAAGCCGCGGAGGCCTACGAACGCTGCGCCGCGACCGACGAAGAAGGCCGCTTTCGAGCGCACGCGCAAGAACGCGCGCTCGCGCTTCGCGAAGAGTTGGCCCGAGAGGCCGCCCTCCCCGTGCCGCCCGAGCCCGAGGTCGAACCGACGGAGCCCGAAGCGACGCCCAGCGCGAGCCCCTTCGTCGAAGCGCCGACCACGACGAACGTGCCGATCGTGGAGCACGGCGCCCCCACCGAAGCACCCTCGCGATCGCACACGCTCGCCATCGTGGGAGGCTCGGTCGCCGCGCTCGGCGCGGGCGCGGCCGCCCTCGGTGCCGTCTTCGCCGGGCGCTCGCAGGACGGTCTCGACACCCTCGTTGCGCGCCACGGGAGCGAGGGCACCGTCGTTCTCGCCGAAGGCTCGGAAGACGCCGCGCTCCTGCAGGACGCCCGCCGCGACCGACGCATCGCCATCGGCGCCTATGCGTCCGGCGCCGTGCTCGGCGCGCTCGGCGTGACGTTGATCGTGCTCGATCTCTTGCAACCGAGCGGCACCGCGGTAGCCGCCGCGCCCCTGCCGGGCGGGGCGATGGTCACGGCGCGCGTCGCGCTGCGCTGAGCACGCCGTCGTTGACACCCGAAAGCCCAGAGGCTACCTGACCGCGGCCGAGCGCTTCCCGTGGAAGCACCCGGAGAAAGAACGGATCATGCCGGTTTTCGTTGGTGAGACGCGCGACGTGCTCGCGGACCTCGCCCAGCGCCTTGGTGCGCTGGGGAGGTATCTTTGACGTCGATGGCCTGAGACACGAGGTCGATCGACTCACGAACCTTTCCCTCCGCGAAGGCTTCTGGGACCAGCGAGAGCAGGCCGAGAAGCTGATGCGAGAGCGTGCACGCGCCGAAGAGACGGTCCTGACGTGGGACCGCTTGTCGAGCGACGTGCAGGGCCTTCTCGAGCTGCTCGAGATGGCCGGGGAAGACGAATCCGAGCTCGCCGAGCTCGTCGAACAAATCCCGGATCTGGAAAAGGGCGTCCGCCAGCTCGAGCTGCAGCGCATGCTCCTGCCGGACGACGACCAGGACGCGATCCTGTCCGTCAACGCCGGCGCGGGAGGCACCGACGCCCAGGATTGGGCGGAGATCCTCTTCCGCATGTACCAGCGCTGGGCCGAGAAACACGCGTACAAGGTCGAGGTTCAGGACCTGCAGAAGACCGAGGTCGGCATCGCCAGCGCCTCGATCCTCGTGAAGGGCCCCAACGCCTACGGCTTCTTGCGTGCGGAGAACGGCGTGCATCGCCTCATCCGCGTGTCGCGCTTCTCGGGTCGCCGTGAGACGAGCTTCGTCGCCGTGAGCGTCGTGCCGGATCTCGACGACACCGTGAAGGTCGACATGAAGGACTCGGACCTCGAGGTCAGCGTGATGCGATCCGGCGGCGCCGGTGGTCAGCACGTCAACCGAACGGAGTCCGCGGTGCGCATCGTCCACAAGCCCACCGGCTTCACGGTGCGCTCGGACAGCGAACGCTCGCAGCACCAGAACCGCGAGCTCGCGATGCAGCGCCTCCGCGGCCTCCTCTACGAGAAGGCCCGACGCGAGCAGGAGCAGGCCTTCGAAGAGGCCTTCATGAGCGACCAAGGCGAGATCGCCTTCGGGAGCCAGGCGCGCACGTACACCCTTCACCCCTACAAGATGGTGAAGGACGAGCGCACCGAGCTGAAGGTCGGCAACGCGGACGCGGTCCTCGACGGCGACCTCGACGAGCTCATGGAGAGCTACCTGCTGATGACCGCGGACAAGCGCCGCGAGAAGAAGCAGGCGGAGAAGAAAGGCTGAGATACGCGGGGGCCCCACGGCCCTCGCGTCTCGTCGTTTCCGGTCGCCGACGCGACCCAACCTCGCCGCGCCGTTCGCGGTGATCTGGCCGGGAATCGATGCCCGGCTCGGCTGTTCGGAGAAGATTCGATGGCGAGCGAAGACGAGCTGCGCGAAGCGCGCCGCGCGAAGGTGCCGACCCTGGAGGCCGCGGGCAGCCGCGCTTTCCCCAACGACTTCCGCGTCAACGGCGCGATGGAGTCTCGTCGCCGCGAGATTCTCGCGCTCGCCAAAGGACCGGCGGAAGAGCGCGCCGATCTTCCCGAGGAGAGCGGCCTCGAAGGCGGCGAGCCCGAGTCGTGGGTCTACGGGCGCGTCATCGCCAAGCGTGGCCCCTTCCTCGTGCTGCGCACGCCCTACGGCGACGTGCAGACGCTCGTGCGTCCCAAGGACAGCAAGGACGTGCCGAGCCCGCTCTCGGCCGCCGAGCAGCAGATGGCGCAGGTCGTCGACCTCGCCGACCACGTCGCCGTCTGCGGTCCGCTCGTTCGCACCCGCACCGGCGAGCTCGCGGTGCGTGCGCACGCCTACCGCCACCTCGGCAAGGCGATGTTGCCGCCGCCCGCGAAGTGGCACGGCCTGACCGACGTCGAGAAGCGCTACCGCGAGCGCTACGTCGATCTGTGGGCGAACCCCGAGGTCGGCCGCGTCTTCCGCGCGCGCTCGTTGGTCGTGCAGACACTTCGCAAGGAGCTCGACAGTCGGCAGTTCCTCGAGGTGGAGACGCCGCTCCTTCACTCGGTGCGCGGTGGCGCGACGGCCAAGCCCTTCCACACGCACCACAACGCGCTGGACCTCGACCTCTTCTTGCGCATCGCGCCCGAGCTCTACCTCAAGCGTCTGCTCGTCGGCGGCTTCGACCGCGTCTACGAGATCGGCCGCAACTTCCGCAACGAAGGCATCAGCACTCGGCACAACCCCGAGTTCACGATGCTCGAGTTCTACCAGGCCTACGCGACCTACGAAGACCTGATGGACCTCGCCGAGGCGATGCTGAAGGCGGTCGACAACGTCGTGCGCCAGCGTTTCCCGGAGCTCACCGAAGGTCGCCCCTTCGATCTGCAAGCCCCGTGGGCACGCGTGCCGATGCGCGACGCGCTCGAAGCCGGCGCGAAGGCTGCGGGTCACGCGCTCACGCGCGCGCAGATTGACGACGAAGCCGCGCTCGAGGCGTTCGCGAAGGAGCTCCTCCCGAGCCTCGAGCACGCGGAGCGGAAGTACCTCGGCGGCCGCACCTCGCACGGCGAACGCATCTTCGCGCTCTACGAGATCCTCGCCGAACCGCGCCTCACCGAGCTCTACCGCACCGAAGACGGATCTCACTCCGTGCCGGTCTTCGTGATCGAATACCCCTTCGAGGTCTCGCCCCTCGCGCGCAAGAACGACGCCGACCCGCGCTGGGTCGATCGCTTCGAGCTCTTCGTCGAAGGCCGCGAGGTCGCCAACGCGTTCTCGGAGCTCAACGATCCGGACGACCAGGCCGAGCGTTTCCGCGCCCAGCTCGTCAACCGCGATCGCGGCGACGACGAGGCGATGGACTTCGACGACGACTACATTCGCGCGCTCTCGGTGGGCATGCCGCCCGCGGCCGGCTTCGGCCTCGGCGTCGACCGCCTCGTGATGTTGCTCTGCAACCAAGCGTCGATTCGCGACGTCCTGCTCTTCCCGCTGCTTCGCCCCGAAGCGAAGCGCGACGAGGACGAGCCCGAAGGATGAGCGGAAAGGCCCACGTCGCCGTCGGCGCGACGCTCGCGCTCGCCGGTCTCGCCGCGCTCGCGACGACGTTCCTGATCGGCACGCCCGAGTGGCTGCTCGCGGCGTGGGCTCCGATTCCGCTCGGCTTCCTCTTCCTCGCGTGGGGCGGCGCACGCCTCGGTGACGGCCGCGGCACGCTCACCCGCTACGGCTACGTGCCGGTGGTGTTCGGCCTGGTCGACCTCGTCTCGCTCGCGCTCTTCGTGTGGTCGCTGGTTTCATGGCCCGCGCTCGTCGGGGGCGCGCTCGGCGCGACCGAATCGGGCTTCGCCCTCGAAGCCGTGATCGCGATCGGCGCGACGTTGGGCGTGCTCTGGCTCGCGCGGCCCGTGCTCGCGACGCTCGCGATTCGCCGTGGTGCACGCATGCAACCGGGCACCAAGGGCCGCGCGCGCCTTCAGCTCGCAGGCCTGACCTCGCTCCTCGAGCTCGCGACGGCGATGGTTCCGACCGTGCTCTTGCTCAAGGGCACTCAGCTCAGCCTCGCCGGCGGCTTCGGTTTCACCTACGGCATTCCCGAAGCGGAGCTCGCCCTCCCCGGCTCGCTGCAAACCTCGATGATCCTGGTCTACGGGATCGCGGGCATCTTCGCGTTTCTCGCGTTCGTACTGCGCATGAGCTTGTGGTTCCTGGAACCGGAGCGTTTCCGCTTCTGGTTCTGGGTCGCCCTGGACGTCGTGCTCGTCGCCGCCTTCGCGTTCGTGACCCTGACCCTCCCCATTCAGCCTGCGAACGAAGGCCTCGAGGCCTTGGTCGAGCCCGTCATCCGGCTCGCGATCACCTCGTTCTTCGCGTTGCGGGTCTACGTTCGCATCCTGCCCTTCGCGATGCAGGGCTTCGAGGTGTTGCGCTTCGAGACGCTCGTCGCCGCGCGCCACCTTCGGGCGAAGAAGAGCGGCTTCCTCGCCGCCATCGGCGGGCTCTCGATCGCGGCCGTCGCCGTCTCGACCGCGATGCTCGTCGGCGTGCTCAGCGTCATGGGCGGCTTCCGCGACGACCTGAAGCAGAAGATCCTCGGCAACCAAGCCCACGTCGTCGTCGACCGCGAGAACGCCACCTTCGAGGGCTGGAGCGCGGTGCTCGACGAGGTCACCGGATCGACCGACGAGATCGCCGGCGCGAGCCCCTACGTGAGCGGCGAGGTCATGGTCACCTCGGCGACGAACATGGCCGGCGCGGTGCTTCGCGGCATCGACCCCGACACCGTGGGCTCGGTCACCGACCTCGAGCGCAACCTCACCCGCGGCCGCCTCGACTACCTTCGCCACCCCGAGCAGCTCTTGAATCTGCCGGCCGAAGAACGCCGCACGATCCTGCCGCTCGAGATCGAGATCGGCCGCGAGTCCGAAGGGCTCGTGCGCGAGATCGAAGACGAGATTCGCCGCCGCGACGATCCCACGGAGCCGTCGGGTCGCGCCGCGATTCGCGACGACCTCGACGAGCTGCTCGGCGAGCCTCCCCCGCCGCCCGCCGCGAACGTCCTGCCGGGCATCGTCCTCGGCAAAGAGCTCGCGCGAAGCCTTCGCGTCTACGTCGGCGACGAGATCGACGTGGTCAGCCCGAACGGCGAGCTCGGTCCCGCGGGTCCGATGCCGAAGAGCCGCCGCTTCCGCGTGGCCGGCGTGTTCTACAGCGGCATGTACGAGTTCGACATGAAGCACGTCTACGTGCTGCTCGAGCAGGGCCAGCGTTTCCTCGGCACCGGCGACGCGATCACCGGCATCGAGGTGAAGGTCCGCGACGTCGACCGCGCGCCCCAGACCGCCGACGCGATTCGGCGCGCGCTGCACGCCCAGAGCGACCTGCGCGTGCGCGATTGGCAAGAGCTCAACAGCGGCCTCTTCGGCGCGCTCGAGCTCGAGAAGCTCGCGATGTTCATCACGCTCGGCATCGCGGTGCTGATCGCCGGCTTCTGCGTCTTCGGCACCCTGACCCTGATGGTCCAAGAGAAGCAGCGCGAGGTCGGCATCCTCTTCGCGATGGGCTCGACCCGCCGGAGCATCGTCTCCGTGTTCGTGATCGAGGGCTTCTTGATCGGCCTCAACGGGGCGATCTTCGGGCTCGGCCTCGGCTACCTCGTCACCTTCGTCTTCGAGCACTTCGGCTTCCGGCTCAACCCGGAGGTCTATTACATCGACCGACTGCCCGTGAGCATCGACCCGATGGAGTTCGTCGTGGTCGGGCTCATCGCGCTCGCGGTCTGCGTCGTCTCCACCATCTTCCCCGCCGTCCTGGCCAGCCGCTTGCGCCCGGTCGACGCGCTTCGCCTCGAGTGAAGGAGAACGCATGAGCGAGCCCCTCGTCGTCGCCCGTGACGTCAAGAAGGTCTTCGTCCACGAAGGCAAAGACGTCGACGTCCTCAAGGGCGTGGACCTCTCCGTCAACCGGGGCGAGATGCTCTGCGTCGTCGGTCCGAGCGGCACCGGCAAGAGCACCTTGCTGCACATTCTCGGCACGCTCGATCTGCCGACCAGCGGCTCGATCACCTACGAAGGGCGCGACGTCACGCGCCTGACGAGCAGCGAGCTCGCGCGTTTCCGCAACCGCACGCTCGGCTTCGTCTTCCAGTTCCACCACCTGATGCCCGAGTTCGACGCCCTCGAGAACGTCATGATGCCGGGCCTGGTGCAGGGGCTCGCGCGGACGCCGCTCAAGAAGCGCGCGCGGGAGCTGCTCGAAGAGGTCGGCCTCGCGCACCGCCTCGCCCACCGTCCGGGTGAGCTCTCCGGCGGCGAGCAGCAGCGTGTCGCCCTCGCCCGTGCGCTCGTGCTCGATCCGGCGCTCATCCTCGCCGACGAGCCCACCGGCAACCTCGACAGCCGGACCAGCGAGCAGGTGCACCAGCTCTTCTTCGAGCTCAACGCCCGCCGCGGAACGACCTTCTTGATCGTTACCCACAGCCGCGACATGGCCGCGCGCATGCCTCGTGTGGTCACGATGCGCGACGGGGTGGTCGAGCGCGACGAGCGCAAGAGCGAGACCTACCGCGACCGCGACGGACGAAAAGAGGCGGCGCTCGACGTGCTGCCCCGCGGCGCCGACGCGATCGCCTCCGAGGAGCCCTCCGAGGACGCCGAGAAGGCCCCGAGCGAGGCAGAATCCCCGTCCCCGGCCGCGAACGAGCCCTCCGAGCCGAACGCCCCGGACGAGGCGGGCAACCGAGCTTGACCCCGAAAACCCCCGCGGCTATGACGCCGCGTCCCTCGGGACCCCACGAAATGCGTCCTCTTTTTCGAGTCTTATCCTTCGCCGCGATGCTCGCGTTCGGCCTTCAGGCCGGCGCGCAGGCCCCCGTGGGCGACGAAGAAGAGGCCCCCGAGGAGAGCGGTGCCGCCTCCGAGGAGGCCAGCGACGAAGAGGCCGGCGACGAAGAAGCCAGCGACGAAGAAGCCAGCGACGAAGAGGGCGCCGAAGCCGAAGAAGGCTTCTACGGCGACCCCTACGACGACGACCAGGACCAAGGTCCGGAGGAGCCGCGCACCGTCTGCCACGGCCGCATGATCCGCAACGTGCGGGTCGAAGGCGCGCGCCGCGTGGAAGCCGACGACGTACGCGCGAGCATGCGCCTGCGCCGTGGCCTGCCCTGCACCGACGAGGAGCTGGCCCGCGACGCGCGCGCTCTGTGGGATCTCGGCTTCTTCGAGAACCTCGTCTTCGAAGCGAACGTGGTCGGCAACGAGGTCGAGCTGGTCGTCACCGTCACCGAGCGCCCCGCCATCGCGCGCGTCCGTTTCGAGGGCAACGACGAGGTCGACGACGACGACATCGAAGAGAAGCTCACCCTCCGCGAAGGGACGATCCTCTCGATCCCCGCGGTGCGTGAGCAGGTCACGAAGATTCGCGACCTCTACGCCGAAGAAGGCTTCTTCCTCGCGCGCGTGACCTACGAGATTCAGCGCCTCGCGAACCGCCCCGAGGTCGAGGTTCGCTTCGTCATCGACGAGGGCCCCGAGGTCACGGTCCGCCGCATCCGCTTCGTGGGCAACCGGAACGTCCCCTCCGACGAGCTGCAAGACATCATGCAGACCTCCGAGGCGGGCTTCTTCTCGTTCATCACGGACAACCACCACTACAACGACGACGTCTTCGACGAGGACGTCACGCGCCTGCAGGCCTGGTACTACGACAAGGGGTACCTCGCGGTCTCCGTCGGTACGCCTCGCATCGAGCTGACCGCCGATCGCCAGCACGTCGACATCACGGTGCCGATCGAAGAAGGCCCGCGTTTCCGCGTCGGCCGCATGACGGTCCGCGAGGTCGACGAGAACGGCCAAGAGGTCGACGCGCTCCAGTCGAACCTGCGCGACGAGATCGATCTCGAGAGCGGCGACTGGTTCAACCGCACCAAGATCGCGATGGGCATCCAGTCCATCACGCGCATCTACCGCGACGAGGGCTACGCGTACGTCGAGCTGGTTCCCGAGACCGACCTCGACCAAGAGCGCCGCATCGTCGACATCAACGTCAACATCGTGCGCGGCCCGCCGGTGCGCATCGAGCGCATCAACATCAGCGGCAACTCCAAGACGCGCGACAGCGTCATCCGCCGCGAGCTGCGCATCCTCGAAGGCGCCCTCTACGATCAATCCGACGTCGAGCTCTCGAAGCGCGCCATCGAGGCCCTCGGCTACTTCGAGCGTGTCGACTTCGCCGAAGAACGAGGCTCCGCGCCGGATCGCATGATCCTGAGCATCAGCGTCGTCGAGCGCGCGACCGGCACCTTCCAGGTCGGCGCCGGCTTCTCGTCGATCGAGCAGTTCATCCTCACCGCGCAGGTGCAGCAGGAGAACCTCTTCGGCAACGGCCAGAGCCTGCAGCTTCAGCTTCAGCTCTCGGGCATTCGCCAGCTCGTCCAGGTTCGTTTCTTCGAGCCGTGGTTCCTCGGCTCGCGTTGGGGCGCCGGCGTCGACGTCTACAAGACCGTCCGCCAGTTCGCGTCGTTCAACCAAGACACCACCGGCGGCGGCCTCACCCTCGGCCACCCGGTCGTCGATCCGCGTTTGCGTTTCTCGCTGAACTACCGCGCCGAATACGTGCGCATCAGCGCGCGCACCGGTGGCTTCTTCCAATCGGGCGGAGGCGGCGCGGGCTTCACGCAGTTCCAGAACACGCCCCTCTTCGGCCTCTTCCGCGACGGCATCACCAGCTCGATTCGCGCGAGCCTCACCTGGGACAACCGCAACAACCGCCTCTTCCCGAGCGACGGCTGGTACGCGAACTACTCGTTCGAGGTCGCGGACCGCTTCCTCGGCTCCGACCAGGTCTTCACCCGCCACACCGCGTTCACCCGCTTCTACCGCCAGCTCTTCACCCTCGGCGAAGGACGGCCCGTCGTCTTCAAGGTGAACCTCGAGGGCGGCTTCATCTCGAGTCGCTCCGACAACGGCGTGCCGATCTACGAGCGCTTCTACCTCGGCGGCATCTTCAACGTCCGCGGCTTCCCGCTCTACAGCCTCGGTCCGCGCCTCGCGATCCCGCGCAGCTACGATCCGAGCGGCACCCCGCCTCGGTCCGGCGGTGGCAACCCGGCCGGCGTCTCCATCGGCGGCAACCTCCAGCTCTTCTACCAAGCCGAGCTCGAGGTCCCGATCCTTCCGGAGGTCGGCATCCGTGCGGTGCTCTTCACCGATGGCGGCAACGTGTGGAACACGCAGCGCACGCTCTGCGGTGGCCCGCCGACCACGGACGTCGACGCGTCGACCGAGACCTGCAACTTCGACATTCGCGGCATCCGTCAGTCCTGGGGCTTCGGCTTCCGCTGGTTCTCGCCGCTCGGTCCGCTGCGCTTCGAGTGGGGTTTCCCGATCGACCGGCGCAGCTGGGAGAAGACGGTCCGATTCGAGTTCACCATCGGCAACTCGTTCTGACCCCTACCCCCGACCTCCGAAGGGAATCCTTCGGGAAATGAATCCTCGGACGCGGGAATGCGTCCACCCGGCTCGGTGTCGGGTTCCCCGTCACCACTCGCTTGATTTCGTTCGCCTCGGGGGCTACAGCGCCCGGCCTAAAGGAAGCTCCATGAGCCTGAAGCGTCACGCCATCACCCTCCTCTTCGCGCTCTTCGTGTCCAGCATCGCGCCCGATCTGTACGCGCAGACGAAGATCGCGGTGGTCGACCTGCAGCGCGCGCTGAACGAGACCAACGAAGGCCGCGCCGCGAAGAACCGTCTCAAGCGTCTCTTCGAGCGTCGTCAGCGTTCGCTCGACGAAGCGCAAGAGAAGCTCAAGAAGATGAAGGAAGACATCGAGAAGCAGCAGAAGGTGCTCTCGCGCGAGGCTCTCGAGCAGCGCATGGAGGAGTACCAGAAGGCCTTCATCGAGCTTCAGTCGGTCTACGTGGAGTACCAGCGCGAGCTCGCCGAGAAGGAAGCGCAGCTCACGAAGGTCATCCTCGAGCGCATGACCGAGATCCTTCGCCGCATGGGCCAGTCCGAGGGCTACACGATGATCGTGGAGCGCAACGAGGGCGGCGTCGTGTGGGTGCCTTCGAACCTCGACCTCACCGACGCGGTCATTCAGACGTACAACTCGGAGAACCGCGGCGGCGGAGACGGCGAGTCGATGCGCAGCACGATGTCGTCGTCGATGTCCTCGATGTCCTCGATGCGCTGAGCGAGCGCTCCGCAGAGAGACGCCGCGCCTTCGGGTGCGGCGTTTTTCGTTCCGTCGATCGCGCCACGGTTCGCGCGCTTGCGCCCGACGGGAATCCCCGTAGACCACTCTCCGTGAAGGCCGCCGGGCTCGCGACTCTCCTCTGTCTCGTGGCGCTCGTGCCCGCGCGCGCGCAGGACGGCGTGGGCAACGAAGACGTTCCGCCCACCGACCTCGCCACGCTCCTCGAACGCGCCGAAGCGCGTTATCCGGCCCTGAGGGCCAACGAAGCCGCGGTTCGCGCGGCGCGGGCCCGCCTCGACGAAGCGCGCTTCTCGCCCTTCTTCCAGATCGACGCCCAAGGCGGGCTCACCATCGCGCCCCGCGCCGAAGGCACGCCGATCTTCTCGAACCAAGATCAGCTGCCGCTCGACAACGGTTGGGCGCCGGTGGCGGAGATCGGGGTTCGTGGCGCCATCCCCCTCTACACCTTCGGAAAGCTCCGTAACGCGTGGCGTGCGGGTCGCGCGGGCGTACGCGCCGCCGAGCTCGACGCCGAGCGTTCGCGCGCGCGGCTTCGCTACGACGTGCGTCGCGCGTACTTCGCGTTGCAGCTCGCGCTCGACATTCGGCAGATGATTCGCGAGGGCCGCGGCCAGCTCGATCGCGCGGTGCGAAAGCTCGACGAGCTGATCGCCGAGGGCGACCCGGACGTGAACCCGATGGATCGTTTCCGCCTTCGCGCCGCGCTCGCGGAGGTCGACGCGCGGTCTTCACAGGCAGAGCGCCTCGAAGCCAGCTCGCGGGCAGCGCTCGAGACGCTCACGGGTGAGACGAGCGTGCGTATCCCGGACTGCCCCATTGCCCCCGTGGTGCTCGACGACGCAGCGCTCTCCGACGCGGATCCGAGCTCACGTCCAGAGCTCGGCATGCTGGATGCGTTGCTCGAAGCGCGCCGCGCCGCGGTCGAGATTCAACGCGGCAGCTACGGCCCCGACGTCGGCCTCGGATTCACCGCCGGCATCTCGTGGGGCCCCGGCATCACCGACCAAGAGAACCCCTTCGTCTCCGACGCGGCCAACCGCCCTTCCCTCGGCGCCGGCCTCGTCATGCGATGGAGCCTCGACTTCGTCGGCCAGACCTACCGCGTGCGCCGAGCGCGCGCGCAGCTCGAAGAGACGCAGGCCCGCGGCGACGAAGCGCGCCTCGGCTTGCAGCTCGAGGTCGACCTCTCCCGTGAGGCGCTTCGGGACGCGATGCGCCGCGAAGAGGCCTGGGGCCGCGGAGAGCGCGACACGCGCGCGTGGCTCGTCTCGGCGGCCCAGGCCTACGACATCGGCGCCGCGGAGCCCAAGGACCTCGTGGACGCCCTGAAGGCCTATTTCGAGGCCCGATTCTCCCATCTGCAGGCGGTGCACGACCTCAACGTCGCCGCCGCGGAGCTTTCCCGTGTCACGGGTGGGGGGGTCAGCCCGACCGAGGGTTGGGAAGCCCCCTGCGACTGACGCGGTCGGGCCGATTCGAGCGCCAGTCGAATAGAGCGTGAGGCTGGGGCGTCCATGCCCCCGCACCGCGCACCTTCCGGAGCCACGATGCGACGCACGATCCTCCTCTCCTTCGCCTTCGTCCTCTCGTTCACTGCCTTCGCCGCGGCCCAACCCGCCGACGCGCAGCGTTTCCTTCAAGAGCGCAACACCACGGTGATGCGGGTCATGGAGCGCCCCGCGAGCGAGGCGCGTGACGCCGAGCTCACCCGCATGCTCGGCGAGCTGCTCGATTACGAGGAGCTCTCGCGTCGCGCGCTCGCGCGTCATTGGGGCGAGCACTCCGAAGCCGAGCGCGCCGAGTTCGTCGGCATCCTCAAGCAGCTCGTCGAGCGCAGCTACCGCTCGAACCTGCAGCGCACCCTTCGCTACGAGATTCGCTACGAGTCCTCCGAGGTGCAGGGCGAGGACGTGCTCGTGAAGACCGAGGCACGCAACCGCAGCAACCGCCGCGCTCCGGCGGTCTCGATCGACTACGTCGTCGCGCGTCGTGGTTCGGCGTGGCGCATCGTGGACATCACGGTCGACGACGGCATGTCCATGGTCGACAACTACCGCAACCAGTTCGAGCGCATCTTGCGCCGCGAGGGTTGGGAAGGGTTGATGACGCGGATGCGCGGTCGCCTGACCGAAGAGTCGGCCACCTGAGCCACCCGAGCCACCCGAGCCACCTGGGCTTCGACGCCGCCGACTCGTTCGGCGGCGTTTCTCGTTCCGTCCTTCGCAAAGGGGGCGGCGGGCATGACGGGCTCTCGCCCTCCGCGATTCTTTTCACGAGTCGGGCGCTGGCGCGGGCACGAGCACAGGCGCGGGCACGGGTGCGAGCAGAGGCACGCGGGCACACAGGCGCGGGCACGGGTGCGAGCAGAGGGGCACGGGCACGGGCACGGGCACGGGCACGGGCACGGGCACGGGCACGCGCGCTGTGTGAGCGCAGGTCGCACCCTTGCGTGGCTGGGCGATCCGGTTTAAAGCCGCCCCCGCATGCGCCTCTACAGCGGAAAAGTCCCCGTCATCGCGGAAGATCTCCTTCGCGTCCTCACGGCCGACGGCGACATCGAGGTCGAGAGCGCCGACGAGGTCCGCATGGACTTCGAGTCGGTCCTGAAGGAGTTCGTTCGTCGCGAGCGCCAGGTCACCGACGAAGCGAAGAACCAGATGGAGCGCGCGGGTCTGAGCTACTCGATGCTCGGCAAGATCAAGTCCCAGGTCGCCAAGGACATGGGCTTCCCCGAGCCGGACGAGCAGCTTCCCTACCTCGTCTCGCAGCTCCTCACGATGCTCTTCCACAGCAACAACGTCGCCGAGGTCTTCTCGGAGGACATGGACCTTCGCAAGAAGATCACGACCGTCCTTCGCAACCACACCTCGTCGGGCAACGAGCTCGACCGCGAGGTCCGTTCGAAGATCAAGAACCTGCAGGAAGGCACCGCGGCGTTCGAGATCGAGTACGAGCGCGTCATGTCGCAGCTGAAGGCGCGCAAGGGCCTCACCTGAGCGCCTCGCGACACCCGAATGCGAAGAGCCCCGACCGTCTGGCCGGGGCTCTTTCGATCCGTGCTCTTTCGATCCCTGCTCTCTCGAGCTCGTCTTCGTTCGAGCTCAGGACTCGAGGCGAATCGGCCGGAACCAGCGGAGCAGCAAGAAGAGGTCGAGCGCGACCGCGAGCGCGCAGAGCACCGCCAGCACCAGCGCCCAGACGTACGTGCCTGGCGCCTCGTCGGCGAGCAGCACGAAGGTCTCCGAGCTCACGGGCACGTCCATGCGGTCGAAGGTCCGCTGCACGGCCGAGAAACGGGAGCCGAGGTCCCCGACCGTGACGAGGCGGCCCGAGAACTCCCGGCGCGCGGAGGCGCGGTTCTCGAACCCGTCGTCCGCCGGCACCTGCACCAGGATTCGGCGCTGTCCCGCCAGCGGGAAGACCGCGTAGCGATCGCCGAAGACCCGCTCGTAGGTCACCCGGGTGCTGGCCATCGGGGTGCCCTC
Organism: Sandaracinus sp.; assembly: GCA_020633125.1. GTDB lineage: Bacteria > Myxococcota_A > Polyangia > Polyangiales > Houyiibacteriaceae > JACKEH01. Next base: position 42,816 of record JACKEH010000009.1, read on the forward strand.
GAGGGTCACGAAGCTGTTCGAAGCCAGCGAGGCCGGGTCCACGGTGATCGCTTCGCCCACGGGCTCCGGTCGGTCGGCCGCGAAGAAATACGAGACGTCCGCACGCAGGGTCAGCAGCATCCCGATGGCCAAGGCGGCGCAGGCGGCCATGAGCGTCAGAGTGGCGAGCCGAGGACCGCGTGCCGGCGCGGGCAGCGCCAAAAGCTCGGGATCGACGCCCGCGGCGGGGCCGGAAAGCAGGATCTCGTCGCGTTCCACGGTGGTCACGAGGGGCTTGGACAACGGGTCGCCCGCTTTGTTCGCGGGGTCGTGGGCGACATGGTGCACCGAGGTGGTTTCGCCCACAATCCCGGCGTCCACCGGGGCTTCGTTGCATCCCCGGCGGGCCCCTGCTAGACCGCGCGCCCCGCGAGACGACGCCGAAGGGCGCCTCGCACACGGATCACGGTGGGAGATTCCCACCCGAAGACGGTGGGAATCACCCCACCCGGAAGACGTGGTGGGTATTCCCACCGATTGGAGCCAAGAACCATGAAGCTCTCGCCCCTCCAGGCCGCCAAGAAGCGTTTCGGCATCGAAGAGTCCAACCCCACCCTCGCCCGCAAGGCGGTCAAGGAGAAGCTGGTCGACGCCGTCCAGAAGCTCACCGACGACGGCCTCTGGATCGACCGCGTCAACGGGGACAAGGGCCTCTCGAGCGTCTCGAACCGCAAGCTCCTCCACCTCCTCGAGGTGCTCGAGGCGGTTCAGAAGCACGGCGGCCGCGCCAAGGTGATCGCGGACGTGGTCAGCCTCGAGGGCCGCAAGGACGAGACCTACGCGTCGCGCTTCGAGAAGTTCTCGACGCCGCGCCTCTGGGACGCGTACCGCACCGCGAAGAAGCGCGCGAACTGATCGCGTTCGCGCGAACGGATCACGCGTTCGCACGACCCGAGCGGGCCCTCCTCTGGAGCGGCCCGCTTTATCGTGGGTGCCAGCGAGACGCCCCCACGAGCCGCCTGGCCCCCGCATCACGGTCCCCTTTCGCGACAGCCTGCTAGAACGTCCGCATGCCGGGCGCGCCGCTCCTCGAGCTGCATCGCGTGGGGTTTCGGGCCGACGGGCGCGACATCCTCGCCGACGTCTCGCTCACGGTGCACGAAGGCGAGCTGCTCGGCGTGGTGCTGCAGCACGGCGCTGGCAAGTCGCTGCTCCTGTCGATCGCCGGCGGGCTCGTTCGGCCCACGCACGGCGAGGTCGTGTACCGTGGTCGTCGCATCACCGAGCTCGCGAGCAGCCCGCCGAAGCTCGGCTTCGTGTTCGAAGACGACGGTGGCCTGCTCGCCAACCTCTCGGTGTACGAGAACGTCGCGCTGCCGCTTCGCTACCACTTCGGTCTCGAAGGCGACGCGCTCGACGCGAAGGTCCGTGAAGCGCTCGGCCTCGTCGGGCTGGAGGACGCCGCGACCCACATGCCGTGGCAGCTCACCGGGGACCGACAGCGCCTCGCCGCGCTCGCCCGCGCCATCGCCTACGAGCCGGAGCTGATCTTCGTCGACGACTTCTACGTGAACGCCGACCAGGACGCGTTTCGACGGATGCAGGAGTCCGTCGCGATCATGCGCGAAGCCCACGGCACGGCGTTCCTCCTGGCGGTCGACGGCAGCGGTGAATTCGGCATCACGGATCGGCTCTGCTTGGTCGATCACGGCACGGTGCTGGAGCTCGAACGGCCGGCGTGAGCTCGCCGTGGGCGGCGCCATCCACCGGGCCGAAGTCGTCCGGAGGAGGCGAAGGAAGACGTGCGTCTTTCGCCCGAGGGACTGCTACCCTCGCGCGCCGTGACGCTCGCGATCGACACCCTCGCGGTCCTCGACGAGCTGCCCGACGGGACCTGCGTCGCCTATCCGGTAGTCGAGCCGCAGCACGTCGCGGTCGGCAGCGAAGGGGACGTCTTGGCCGAGCTTCGGCTCTTCCTGGCGGACGAGCTCGCCAGCGCGCCGCCGCACCGCATCGCGCGCTATGCGCTCCCCGAGTCGGCGGCCGCCCAGACGATGGAGATTCGGCTGCCGGAGCTCGAGCTGCCGGAGCGAATGCGCGCCGACGCCAGCGTGCCGATGACCGCCATCGTCATCCCACACGAGGGCGCGTCTTGGGTGCTGGTGCCGGCGCTCCGTCACGTCGTCTACGTGTCGAAGGGCGAAGCGCTCGAGTCGACCGCGATTCACGAGATCGAGCGGCACCTCCGCGCGCACGCCCCCAACGCCGCCGAGCGACTCGCGTTGCTTCCCCCGGCGGACACGCGCGTCGTCCCGCTGCGTCTGCTCGTCGACCGCGAAGGCGAAGCCGCACGGGGGGTCGCGCGTCAGAAGGAGCTCCTCGAAGCGCGGCGCCGCAAGGAAGCGCTCGCGGTGCTCGAGAGCGTGGGCACGCCGCTTCATGCGCTCCCGGACGGTCCGCCCGTCGTCGGACGCGAGGACGTCGTGCAGACCATGCACGGCCTGCTCGGCGGACGGGAACGACGCAGCGTCTTGCTCGTCGGCCCCGAACGCGTCGGCAAATCCGACGTGCTTCGCGCGTGGCTGCGCGGCCCGGGGCGCGGTCGCCGCGCGTTCGCGACGAGCGGCGCGCAGCTGATGGCGGGCATGAGCGGGCTCGGCCAATGGCAGGAGCGCCTGCGGCGCGTCGTGGCCGCGGCCGAAGAGCTCGACGCGCTCTTGGTCTTCTCGGATCTCACCGACCTCTTCGACCAGACCGGCAAAGGCAACGTCGACCTCCCGGCAGCGCTCAAGCCGGCGCTCGAAGAGGGCCGCGTGCGGGTGGTCGGCGAGCTCACGGAGGCCGCGGCCGATCGATTGCTCGGGCGGCACGAAGGCTTCTTTCAGAGCTTCCAGACCGTGCTCGTGCCCACGACCGATCGCAAACATGGACGTCGGCTGCTCGAAGCACGCGCGGCCCATGCGGTCGAGCAAGGGCGCCCCACGGTCGACGAGGGCGCGCTCGACGCGATGCTCGCGCTCGCCGAGCGCTACCTCGCGTACCGCGTGTTCCCAGGAAAAGCCGCGGAGCTCTTCGACGACGTGGTCGCCGCGTTCGAGCGGCCGGGCGTCGCGGCCGTCGATCTCGACGTCGTGCGTGCGTCCGACGTCTTTCGGCACTTCGCGACGACCAGCGGCATCCCCGAGGCGCTCTTGCGCGACGACCGCGCGCTCGAGCCCGATCGGCTTCGTGCGCGCTTCGAAGCGCGCATGGTCGGCCAACACGCCGCGGTCAGTGCCGTCGTCGACACGCTCTGCGTGGTGAAGGCCGCGCTCGCGCCCGGCGACAAACCGCTCGCGACGTTCCTCTTCGCAGGGCCGACCGGCGTCGGAAAGACGGAGCTCGCGCGCGCGTTGGCGGAGATTCTCTACGGCGCCGACGACCGCCTCGTGCGCTTCGACATGAGCGAGTACGCGGACGCGTGGTCGGCGCGACGTCTGGTCGACGGTGACGACGGCGGCGACGGCCTGCTCACGCGAAAGGTTCGCGAGCAGCCCTTCTCCGTGATCTTGCTCGACGAGATCGAGAAGGCGCATCCCTCCGTCTTCGACTTGCTGCTGCAGGTGACCGGCGAGGGACGACTGACCGACGGTCGAGGCCGCACCGCGCACTTCCACAACGCGATCCTGATCCTCACGAGCAACCTCGGCGCTTCGCACGGCGCACGCACGCTGGGCATCGACGCGCGCGCTTCCGCGGACGATCCGATGGACGCGATTCGAAAGCATTTTCGACCCGAGCTCGTCGGTCGCCTCGACCGCGTGATTCCTTTCCTCGCGCTCGGGCCCGAAGAGATCGCGCACGTCACGCGGCTCACCGTCGAGCGCGTCGTGCAACGTCGTGGGCTTCGCGATCGCGGCGTGGCGCTCGAAGTGAGCGAAGACGCGCTTCGGGTGCTGGCGACGGGCGGCTACGACGCCGTGTACGGCGCACGCGCGCTGCGACGCCACGTCGAGAGCGCGCTCGTCTCGCCGCTGGGCGACCTGCTCTCGTCGGTCGGTCGAGTCGCCGCGGGTAGCACCGTCTTCGTGCGCAGCGAAGACGCATCACCGGCCGAGGGCGCACGTTTTCAGCGTGCGTCGCACGGACTGGTGCTCGAGCTCGTCGTGGGCGAGACCAAGGTCGCGCGTGCCGACCTTCGGGGCCTGGGCGACGCGACCACGTTGCGACGGGACCTCGCGAAGTGGATGGCGACGCCTGCGGTCGAACAGGTCGCCGAGGAAGTTCGCTCGACGCTGGTGCAACTCGCGATGCCGCGCTCGAAGGCGGAGCTCGCACGGGCCGGCGCCGAGCTCGCGCACCTTCAACGCGAGCTGCACCGCATGGGCAAACCCTGGGAGGAGCTGCAGCGACGCCAGAACGAGGTGCTCGAGCTCGAAGAGCTCTGCTTCGCGGCGTGGCTCGAAGGGGACACGGACGGAACGCTCGCCTCGTGGGCGGAGGAGCTTCCGGAGCTCCGTCACCGCGTGCGCATGGCGCTGCTCGCGACCTTGGTCGAGCGCACGCCGCGGCACGCGATCACGGTGCTCTGCGAAGAGCTCGACGAAGGCCGCTCGCTCGACGGATGGCTCGGGCCGCTGCTCGGCGATCTCGGGCGCCGCGGTTGGAGCGCGACCTTTCATCTTCACAAAGACTCGACCCCTTCGGGCGAGCCTTGGCCGACCGACCGTTCCTTCGGCCCGCCGCGTGACGCCGACTGGATGAAGGCGTGGCTCGCGCGGCCGGTGCGAGACCGCGCCATCGTGCTCGCGCGCATTCGCGGGCCCCACGCGGGGACGCTCGTGACGCTCGAGACCGGGTTGCACCGCTACCTCGGCGTGGCGCCGCGCACGAGCGGTTCGCATCACCGCATCACGCTCCTCGCGCTGCGCGACACGATTCGCGAGGGCGAGTGGAAACATGCCGCGCTCCAACCCGGCGCACCTCCCGCACCCGACAAGGCGTTGAAGCAGCAATGCCGACGTTGGACGGATGAGCGTCCTGGCCAGAAGCTGCCGCCCGACTACATCCCGGTGCCGCTGACGGACTATTGGCTGCCGCACAGCTACGACGAGCTTGCGCTTCGCGAGCTGCTCGCCTCGGAAGACCCGGACGTGTTGTTCACGGGCGCCGCGTTCGGCGACGAGGAGGATGAGGAGGACGAGCGATGAACCTGCTCGTGCCGATCTTTCAACGCAAAGCCGCCGGCTACCTGCATTGGACGCCGCTCGCGGTCGGTCTGACGCTCGAGCCCAAACGTTTCGTGAGCGAGACGAAGCTTCGCGAGCACCTCGGCCGCGACCTCGAGTCCGCGCTCGTGAAGGCGCCCCCGAACGCGGTGACCACGCTCGGTTCCCCACGCAGCGTCTCTCTCGAACGGGTTCGTCTCGAGCTGAAGCTCGAAGGCTCCCACGGGCGCCGAAAGAAGACGGGCGTGTTCCCCGTGGTGCTCGACGCACGCCGACTCCCCGACCGACGCCGCCGCGTGCTCGCGTACCACCCGTTGCGGCAGAACGAGGTGATCGTCGTCGACGAAGAGAAGCCGCTCGCCGCACAGATCGGCGCGCTCTTCGGCCACACCTGGGGCGAGCTCGACGACGAGGCCCTGACCGCGCTCGAGCTGCAGGCGCGCGACGCGCTTCGCACGATCCCGGTGTCGGTTCGCCCGACCTCGGTGCTCGACCGTGCGGGCAAGAAGGAGAACCTCTTCGACGACCTCCGCACGGAGTCGGAGAAGGCGCGCCGCAAAGGCCGCGGCTCGCTCGCGGTCTTGCACGAGATCGGCATCGACCTCGGCGCACGTGCGGGTGGGATCGTCGGGGGCAACGAAGGCGCGGCGGCGGGCTTCGACGTCGGCCGTCCTCGCGAACCGCTTCGCACGCAGCTCCAACAGATGCTGGTGACGCCGAAGAAACGTTCGTTCGTGCTCCTCGGCGCGCCGGGCGCGGGCAAACGCACCGCGTTGCGACGAGGGGTGCTCGATCTCGTCGAAGCCGAAGGCTACGCGACGCACCGCGACCTCGAGCGCACCACGCGCGTCTTCTCGATGGCGGGCAGCCGGCTCATCGCCGGCATGTCGCGGGTCGGCGAGTGGGAGGAGCGCGCGCTCGAGGTGGTGGCGGCGGGTCGCGGTCGTGGGCTCGTGCTCGTGGTCGAGGACCTTCACACCTTCGGACGCGTCGGCCGCAGCCGCGACAGCGAGCGCTGCTTGGCGGACGTGTTGCGAGGTCCGGTCGAGCGCGGCGAGCTCGTGCTGACGGGCTCGTGCACGGCCGCGCAATGGACCCGGCTCGAAGAAGACGCGCCGGGCTTCGCGGCCCTCTTCGCCCGTATCCCGGTGCAAGCGGCCAGCGCGGACGAGACGCTGCGCATGTTGCTGCACGAGGGCCGCAAGCTCGAAGCCGAGCACACGGTGCATTTCGCGCCGACGGCCTACCGAACGATCCTCGAACAGTCGCAGGCGCTCTTTCCCGAGCGCGCCCTCCCCGGCAAGGCGCTCGACCTGCTTCGCGCCTTCGACGCGGGGAACGTGAGCAGCCAAGAGGTGCTCGAGCGACTGGTCACCACCACGGGTCTGCCGGAAGAGCTCCTCGATCCGAGCGGGACGCTCTCGCTCGACGAGGTCGTCTCGGAGCTCGCGGACGAGGTCGTCGGCCAAGGCGACGCGGTGCGCAGCGTGGCGGAGCTCGCGCTTCGCATTCGCACCGGCCTCGTCGATCCGCGGCGCCCCTACGGCACGTTCCTCTTCACCGGACCGACGGGCACCGGCAAGACGCAGCTCGCCAAGACGCTCGCGCGTTACCTCTACGGCGACGACGACCGACTCGTTCGTTTCGACATGGGCGAGCTCTCGGGCCCCGACGCCGTGCCGCGACTCATCGGCCACCGCGGTCGGCCCCGCGGCATGCTCACCGAAGCGGTCCGTCAGCGGCCCTTCGCCGTGTTGCTCCTCGACGAGATCGAGAAGGCCCACCCCTCCGTCCTCTACCTGCTCCTGCAGCTCCTCGACGACGGGCGGCTCACCGACGCGGCCGGCGACCGCGTGAGCTTCTCGCATTGCGTCGTCATCATGACCTCGAACCTCGGCGCGCGAACGCGTCCCGCGGTGGGCTTCGGCGCGCCGAGCGAGCAGAGCCGCATGGCCGAGGTCACACGCGCGGTGAAGGACTTCTTTCCGCCCGAGCTCTTCAACCGCATCGACCGCGTGGTGCCCTTCTCGCCGCTGGACGCCGAGAGCGCACGTTCGATCGCGGTGCGTGAGCTCGAGGCGTTGCTCGGTCGTCGAGGGCTCACCGACCGCAACGTCTTCGTGCGCCCCCACGCCAGCGCCGTCGACCGTCTGGTCGCCGAAGCCTTCGACGAACGCGCCGGCGCGCGCAGCGTGCGCCGCTACCTCGAGACGCACGTCGCCTCGTTGCTCGCGGAGCACCTCGCCTCGACGGTGCGTCCGGAGCTCGAGGTGATTCAGCTCTTCGACCGCGCGGGTCGGTTCACGCTTTCGTCCGATGCGTTGCGCGAAGCCCCGCCGCTCGCGGGTGACTCCGCGCTGCGCCCGCTGCTCGACGTGTCGATGCAAGCGCTCGTCGAACGGATCCCGGACGCGCTCGCGGCCCTCGACGACGCGGTCGCGTCCGGAGCGCTCGACTCGCTCGGCACGCGGATTCGGGACCACCTCGCGCGTGCGTCGGGATCGGTGGCGGACGCCGACGCGCTCTTCGATCTCGAGCGGCTTCGCGGGGAGGTCGAGCGCGCACGCGAGGCGCTCGAGGCCCTCGCGCATCGTGATCAACTCAGCGCGGAGGCCGAGCTCGAGCTCGCGACCGGTGCCTGGGGAACGCTCGCAGACCGCGACCGCGACGGCGCCAAACGGCGCGTGCGCTTGCTCGACCGCCGCATGCTTCGTTCGGCCGCGATTCCCGTCGGAAAACGCGCGCTGCTGCAGTGGCACGCGACGGCGATGCACCTCGCGCGCGAGCTTCGCTCGGCCGAGCACGACCCGGCGCGTCATCGCGTGCAGGTCGAGCTCTTGCGTGTGGGCGTCGGGCGCGGCGCGAAGGCGCTCGGGCTCTTCGGCGCGTTGACGCGGCACTACGTCGAGCTCGGCCGCGAGCTCGTGGGACACGCGGCGTTGGTTCGTGGGGAGGTGCGTGAAGGCGACCTCGCCGGCCTGCTCGATCTGGGCCCCGAGATGGTGGTGCTCGAGCTCCACGGCATCGGCGTGCGTGGGCTCTTCGAGCGCGACGAGGGGTGCCACGTCTTCTCGCACGCGGATGGCAGCTCGGAGATCGTGCGCGTGCGTGTGCTCGACGCAGACCTGCCGCCCGACCGTCGCATCGCCACACACCTCGAAGCGCGTCTCGCGCTCGAAGCCGCGGTGGCCGGAACGGGCGCGCTTCCCGAGGACGCGCGAGGCGACGCACGCGGCCCCGACGCGCTCGCTCCCGTCGTGCGGCGCTACTACGGCGACCTCGTCCGAGGTCACGGCGCGAGCACGGCCTTCACGGTCGAGGACCACCGCATGACGCACGTCGAAGCCGCCGAGGTGCGCGCGCTCGAAGAGCTGCTGGCGCCCTTCACTTGGCTGGCCATGGGCTGGCAGGAGGAGGCGTGATGGCGCAGGCCGCACGAAGCTTCCGTGTCTATTTCGTCGCGCACGCCGACGGGAAACACACCGGTCTGTTGGTTCGTCGCTATTCGAGCCTCTTCGATGGACCACCCCCGAGCGCCTACGGATCCGACGAAGCGTCGGTGCTGCGGCAGCTCGAGCTCGACCTGCGCCTCCGCCTCTCGCGAAACCCGGGAGAGCTCGACCGCTACCTGTGGTCGGAGGCGTTCGAGACGCGGACCGTCTCGCTCACCGTCAGCCCCGCGAGCGTGGTCGACAAGCAGCCCGTCATCGCCAAGCGCGAGATGCCGCTGCGACTCACGTACGCGTGGTGCAAGGCGCAAGATGGCTCGTACCGGGTGATGCTGCCGCGCTTCGATTGGTGGCTGATCCTCGAAGACCTGCAGACCGCGAAGGGCGCGCTCGAGCACGCGATCTCCGGCGCGCTCCTCGGCGCCGAGCCGGCATGGCTCTACGATTTTCGACGGGAAGGCGAGGAGCACGTCGTGGCGTGGGAGCCCGCGCTCTTGCGTGAGGTGAAGGTCAGCGCCGACGCGCCGAAGGAGACCGACGAGCGGAAGGTGCTCGCGCAGGTCGCCGACGATTGGGTCGGGCGCGCGAGCAAAGGAAAGCTGCCGCGCCCGGTGGGGGAGCCGCGCGTGAAGTCGTCGTGGCTGCCGGCGATCTCGCAGGACCCGAGCCGTCCGCTTCGTTCCTTGCTCTTCGTCGGTGACTCGGGTGTCGGCAAGACGACCGAGGTGCGGCACGTCGCGCATGCGCTGCTCGCGCTCGGGCGCGAACGAAAGAACACCCGTTCCCCCGGCCTCTTCGCGACGAGCGCCGAGCGCCTGCTGGCCGGCATGATCTACCTCGGCATGTGGCAAGAGCGGGTGCTCGCGCTCGTCGACGAGCTCTCGGGCGACCGCGACTTCCTCTACGTCGACCGGCTGCTGCCCCTGCTCGCGCCCCAAGCCGACGGCGCGTCGATCGCGAGCTTGCTCGGTGGCCCGATGGCCGAAGGCGAGATCACGCTCGTGGCCGAATGCACGCGCCAAGAGCTCGCCGAAGCGCGACGCCGCGACGCCGCCTTCGTCGATCATTTCGTGACGATTCCGATGCGCGAGCCGAGCCTCGCGGCGCTCCTGCCCAACCTTCGCGCCTTCGCCGACCGCGGAAAGAAGTCGCTGCATCCGCGCGCGATTCGGCGCGCGGCCGAGCTGCTCGCGACCTACCGACGAGACCGCAGCTTTCCCGGAAAGGCGTACCGATTCCTGGAAGCGCTCGAGGCCGACGACGCGACGCCCTCGACCGTGTACGCGCCCGATGTCGAAGCCGCGTTCGCGCGCACGACCGGGTTGCCGCTGGAGCTCGTGAGCGACGCGACGCCCGCGGGCGTGCAGACCGTGGCGGGCCGTCTTCGCGAAGGCGTGATCGGCCAAGACTCCGCATGCGAAGCGGCCGCGCGCGCCATCGCGCCCTTCAAGGCGGGTCTCGGCCCACCGGACCGGCCGCTGGCGGTCTTGCTCTTCGCGGGCCCCACCGGAGTCGGCAAGACGGAGCTCGCGAAGCGCATCGCGGGTTACCTCTTCGGCGACGACAAACGCATGGTCCGCGTCGACATGAGCGAGCTGTCGACGCCCGGCAGCGCGTCGCGCTTGGTGGCGACGGGGCGCGGCGTGCGAAGCCTCGCCGAGAGCGTTCGACGCGAGCCGCTCGCGGTCGTGCTCTTCGACGAGGTGGAGAAGGCACACCCGGAGGTCTTCGACCTCTTGCTCGGTGTGCTCGGCGAAGGTCGCATGACCGACGACTCCGGACGTTTCGTCGACTTCCGGATGACCTTCGTGATCATGACGTCGAACCTCGGCGCGCGAGACCGCGACCCCGTCGGCTTCGACGGCCGCACGAGCGACGCGGACTACCTGCGCGCGGTGCGCGAGGCGTTTCGACCCGAGCTCCTCGGGCGCATCGACCAGGTCGTTCCCTTTGCCTCCCTTCGACCGGATGCGGTCAGGCGCATCGTCGACTTGCAGCTCGCGGGCATCGCGAAGCGCGAAGGCTTCACGCGACGCGGCATCGCGCTTCGGGTCAGCGAAGCGGCGCGTGATCGCCTGGCGGAGCTCGGCTACGAGCCGCGCTACGGCGCGCGTCCGCTCAAGCGCGTGCTCGAAGGTCGCGTGGTGACGCCGCTCGCGGCGAAGCTGGCGGCCGACCCCGCGCTCCGGCATCGCACGTTGCGGGTCGGCGCCGAGGGCGAGGACGCCGACGTTCACGTCTGAGAGCGGCCCCCTTGCACGGATTCGATCCGTGCGAGTGCAGGGCTGCTCTGTGGGAGCGGGCCCCCATCCGGCTTTGTCGGGGCTGCCCGCACCACTCTGCCTCGGAGCAACGGATTCTCCGAGCACGCGAATCGCACGACGCGCGTGCTCCGCCACGCACGCTGCGAGTCCGCGCGAGCGCGCAGCTCACTGCACGCGAAGCGTCTGCTCCGGCGTGCGCGCCACGACCGATCCGCCCGCGTCTTCGAGCTCGGCGGGTGGCAAACGCACCGTGCCCGCCAGACGCGCCACGAGCGCCAACGTCAGGTCCGCTGCGCCGTCGCCGAGCGCCACGACGAGCTCGTCGTCTTCCATCCAGGCGGCCTCGACGCGTGGATGCGCGCGCAGGGGCTCCAGCAGCACGTCGATCCCGCTCGGAAGGACTTGGCGCAAGGTGCGCGGCCCTTCGCCGGGTAGCCGCAAGACCGCGTTCGTCGGCGCGCCCACGGCGAGCTCGTCGGGCAGACGTCGCGTCATCGCGGCGTTCTCGTCTCGCGTCGCGCGCTCGTCCCACACGAGGTGCGAGAGCTCGACACGGGCCTCCTGCGGCCCCGACCAACGCACCTTCACGCGATGCGTACCGGGCGCGAGCGCGAGCTCCCGAGCGCGAAGCGCGAGCGCCGCGGCCCACAGGTCCTCGCTCGACACTTCGATGCGCTCGACGACCTCGCCGTCCACCTCGACTTCGAGCGTTCCGTCGCCTTCCGGCACCGGCCGAAGGCGCGCGAGTGCCCGCAACGCGTGAGCCGTTCCGCGTCCGCCGTGCGCGCTATCCCAGCTGTTGCGAGTCGAGAGGAGAAAGCGCGCCGCCGACGGCGCGACACGCTCGAAGCGACGCGGCGCGACGTCCTCGAGGACCTCCAGCGCGACGTCCACCGCCGCGACGTGCCCGGCCCACGCGTCGAGCCATTGCGGCTCGAAGTGCGTGAGGTTTCGAAGGTCGACCAGCCGCTCCGCCGCGCGAGCGACGAGGTTTCGGTAGCTCGAGGCATCGAGCGCGTGAAGAAACGCCGTGCAGTGACCGAGCACGCGCGGGTCGGTTCCGGGTTGCTCGAGCTCGGCGGTGCAGAGCACCCGCCACGCGAGCATCGCCTCGTGCTGATCGCGGCGCGGGCGAACCTTCACGACCGCGTGCGCGGCTTGGGCGGCCAGCGCGCGACGCTCGAGCTCGCTCTGACCGCGCCACGCCGCCATCGACCGCACGTCGAGGAATCCGTGGTCGTCCGCGGCGGCGAGCACGTAGTCGCGCGCGGAGAGCACCGCGCTCTCGGGCACCATCGCGCCGATCGCGTTCAAGGCCGAGAGCGCCTCGAGCGCCATCACCGAGACGTAGGGATCGCTGCGCCGCCCCGCGTCACGGGCAAAGCGGTTTCCGACGCCACCGTCGGCGTTCTGCGCGCTCACGAGCGCGAGCGCGAGCCGATCGAGACGCACGCGCAACGCCGCGCGCGCACGCTCGTTCAGCTGCCCCGTTTGTTCCAGGTAGCGCCACACCGCCGCGGCGCCGAGCGCGCGATGGGCCGCGCTGGCCGGGCCATCCGTCTCACCTTCGAACGCGTCCAAGCCTTGAAGCAAGGGCACGCCGTTCGGCAGCGTCACCTCGAGGCGCACCACCTCGTAGCGCTCGGACGACACCGTGACCTCCGTCTGCACGTCGCGACCTTCGCGCGAGGTGCCGAAGGCACGACGCACGCTCGGCTCGCCGCGCGGCCGAACACGCACCGCGCGGCGCTCGACGTCGACGAAGTCGTCGGCCCGCGCGCTCGCCTCGAACGACGCCTCGCCTGCACGACGTGCATGCACCGTGAAGGTCGTCGCGACGGCGCCGTTTGCCGGCAGGTCGAGCGTCGCGGCCTCGCCTTCGACCGCGAGCGCTTCGCTGCGAAGGTCCAGCCGCGCCCGCACCGGCGTGTCCCCGAGGTTGCGCGCGACGACCGGCACCTCGACCACGTCGCCGACGCCGAGCGTGGCGGGCACCTCGGCGCGCACCTGCAGGCGCTGCCGCACTGGGATGGTGGCGCGGGCGGTCGCGATGCCGCCTTCGCGATCGGAGGCCACCACGGTGAGCGTCTGTTCGGTCAGCGTGTCGGGCAGCTCGGCATGCAGCCGCAACGTGCCGTTCTCGGCCACGAGCGTCGGCTCCCAGAGGCTCGTCTCCGCGAAATCCGTTCGAAGGACGATCGTCGTCGGCGCCGCGCGCGGGGTGCTCGGGCGACGTCCTCGAAAGCCTCCTGCACCACGTCCGTAGCCCGAGCCGGTTCCGCCCCCCGCGCCGTGTCCGATGGTGCCGAGGTTGCCGAGGCCGATGGTCCCTTCGCCCGTGCCTCCACCGCCCATGCCCGTGCCCGTCAGGCCCAACCCACCGAAGCCGAAGTTTTCGCCGATCGAATCGCCCATGAGCGCACCGAGCGCTCCCATCGGGTCGTTGCCGAGCGCGGTGCCGCTTCCGTAGCCACCGCCTCGACGCCGCGGCGGCGGCGGTCGACGGCCGTCGTGGTAGCCGAAGTTCGGCGGCCATCCGATGTCGTAGCGCTCGACGCCCCACGTGCGCGCGACCACCGGCCACGTGAGGGTCTGCGCACCGGTGCTCGCCAGCACCTTTCGCTCCGCGTTGTAGAAACGATCCCGCGGCGCGCGCTCGAGCGGATCGAGCAACGCGAGCACCGCGGAGTCGACCACGCTGGCACCGACGAGCGCTTCGCGTGCTTGCCCGTCGCGGACGACACGAACCTCCGCGTCGATTCGCTCGCCCGGCGCAGCGGATTCGGGCAACCCGCCGAGCGTCACTTCGAGGCGCTGGCCCGGTTGCACCACGAGGTTCTGTCCGTCCGTGAGCAATCCGACGTCGGCCCCGCGCCGCCCCACCGTGAAGAGCGTGAGCAACATCGAGCCCCAGCTCGTCGCGTTCACGGTCGCACGCGCCAGAGGTTCGTCCCCGCCGCGTTCGACCGGCACGAGGAACGAGTCGACGATCGCGCCCGAGCTGTCGACCACGTCTGCGTGCACGACCTCTTCGTTCGGCACGACGTCGCGGGGGAAACGCACCAACACTTCGAAGGGTTCGCCCTCCGCGATCACGGTGTGCTCGACGGACGAGCGCATCGGAAGCACGGCTCCTCGCGGCAGGTTCGCGCGCGCGACGTCCTCCGCGTCGTCGGTGCTGGCCGAGAGCTCGCCCTCGGCGTCCGGCATGGGAAAACGAAAGAGCGCGACCCCTCCGTCGTCGGTGCGCAGACGCATCGCGCGTCGTCCGGGAATGTCGAGCCGCACCTGCGCGGCACGCACCGGAACGTCGTCGAGGTCGACGAGGCGCACCATCGCCGCCACCGGCTCGCCCGGCGCGTAGCGGGTCTTGTCGAGCTCGATGCTCGCCTTGTAAGGCACCGTCTCGTAGCGGAGGTCGCGTAGCAATCGCTCGACTCGCCCGAGCGCGTCGCGCACCTCGAGCTCCACGGTGACAGAGCTCCCGCGGCGACGTCGCATCACCGAACGCACGCGCTCGAGCGTCGCGGCGTCCAACACGAACGCGTGCGGTCCTGCGCCCTCGACGCTTCGCGACGCGGTGTGTACCTCTTGGCCCTCGGCACGGACTTTCAGCGCCACCTCGCCACGCTCGAAACGACCGCCGTCGACGTAGGCGAGCGTCACCTCGAAGGGCAGCGTCTCGACACGCGGGGTGAGAAAGCGCGGGAGGTCGTGCTCGATGCGAATCACGGGCGCGACGAAGCGACGGATCTGCACCGGCGAACGCGCGCTCTCCGAGCCCGCCGACACGGTGATTTGGTAGGTGCCTTCTTCGGCGTGGGCGGGGATCGGGAGGTCGAGGTTCGCGACGCCCCACTCGTCGGTGCGCACGCTGCCCCCGCCGACCAGCTTGCCGCTCGGATCCGCGAGCTCGACGCTCAAGACGTGATGGGGCAACGCGCGGTATTCGCCACGCAAACGCCACGCGAGCGCGCGAAGGTGCAACGTGCGTCCCGGCTGAACGACGCCGCGATCGGTGTACGCGTAGATCGTGGTCGCTTCGAAGGTCGGCGTGCGCGAGAACGACGAAAAGCGGGTCGAGCGTACGTGCTCGCCGTGGCGCACCGTGAGCACGCCCGCGGTTCCCGAGTCTTCGTCACGTGGGCGCCGCCGGAACACGAAGGTGCCGTGTGCCTCCGTCCGGCCCACGAGGGCTCCGTCGAGGAAGACCTCGGCGCTCGGGACCGGCGCGTGCTCCGCGTCGAGCACGACGAGGTGCACCCACGAGCCCTCGCCCGCCCACGCTTGGTAGGGGAAATCCATCACGAGATGGAGCGGAGGCGCGACGTAGCTTCCCGACGCGTACTCGGGCGCGGTGCTTCCGAGCGGGAAGACGGGTCCGGCTTGCTCGGGCGTGAGCGTCTCGCCGGACGCGGCTTCGCCGATCTTCACGTCGATCTCGCCCGGCCGTTCGATCGAAGGAAGCGCTGCGTCCTCGCCTTCGAAGACCCCACCGTCGTGAACCTCGCGCGTGAGCCGCAGATCGGACCACTCGTCCGTCGGCGCCGCTTCCTGCCACTCGAGCTTCTCCCCGCCGCACGCCGCGAGCGCGCACGACGCCGCGACGAGCACCCGCGCGCTCCACGTCATCCCGAACCTCCGTGGCTTCCCCCGACCTCGGCCGGAGCTCGAGGTTCCCACGAAAGCGGTCGGACCTGCAGCTCAGCCGACGACGAGGTCGTCGCGGTGCACGATCACGCCGGACCCCGGTCGACCGAGGCGCGCGTCGATTTGATCGCTCTTGGCCCCGGCGAGACGGGCGACGTCGACCGTGCCGTAGCGCGCGAGCCCGCGGCCGATCTCGAGACCTTCGTTCGAGACGAGACGCACCGCGTCGCCCGGCTCGAAGTCTCCGCGCACGCCGAGCACGCCCGCCGGAAGCAGGCTCGCCTTGCCCCCTCGCAGCGCGTCGGCCGCGCCGGCGTCGACGATGACGTCGCCCTTCGGGCGCAGCGTGTAGGCGATCCAATGTTTGCGGCTCGCGAGCTTCGCGCCCTTCGGAAGGAAGAGCGTGCCCACGTCGTCGCCCGCGAGCAGCTTGCCGAGCAGCTCGGGATCACGGGCATCTGCGATGGCGACCGGCACCCCACGCAGGGTCGCGCGACGGGCCGCTTCGACCTTGGAGGCCATGCCGCCGAGACCGACGTCGTCGGTCGGCGCGCGAAGGAACGCGAGCACCTCGTCCACCTCGCTCACGAGCGGAAGGCGCTTGCCTTGGTGGTCGAGCACGCCTTCGACGTCGGTGAGCAACACGAGCAAGTCCGCGCCGACCAAGGTCGCCACCATCGCCGCGAGCTGATCGTTGTCGCCGAACTTGATCTCCTCGACCGCGACGGTGTCGTTCTCGTTGATGATCGGGATCGCGCCGAGCTCGACCAACGCTTCGAGCGCGCGACGGGCGTTGAGGTAACGATCGCGGTCCCCGAGGTCGGCGTGGGTGAGCAGCACCTGCGCCGCGGGCACGCCGTGAGGCTCGAAGGCGTCTTCCCACGCGCGAACGAGCCGCGACTGACCCGCCGCCGCCACGGCCTGAAGCCGCGCCATGTCCTTGGGGCGGCGATCGAGGCCGAGGCGCTCACGGCCGAGCGCGATGGCCCCCGACGAGACGAGGACGACGCTGCGCCCGTCGGTGCGAAGCGCCGCGACCTGCGCCGCGAGTCGCGCGAACCGATCGGGCTCGGCCAAGAGCGAGCGCGAACCGATCTTCACCACCACCCGACGCGCCTCGCGAAGGGCTCGTCGTGCTTGCTCGTCGTCGCTCGCCATGTTCGCGCGTTCTAGCAGGCTGCTGAAAAAGTCCCACGCCGTCCTTCGGCGATCAGGCCGCGCTGGGCGCGCCGTTCGACCTTCGCGTGGCGGGAATCGAGCCTGCCCTCAGGGGGGCGTGCACGGGTCCGGCAGATCGCGGCTCGGTCCGAGGCCGGCCCACTGGGCGCGCACCGCGCGAAAGGTTACGCCGAGACTGATCGCGTCGCAGGTCACGGTTGGCCCACCCGTGCCCGGCGTGCTGCGCACGTCGGCGATCGTGTCGAGCTGGGCCTCCACGATGTTGCGCTGGGGGGTGCCGACGCAGATGCCGATGTTGTTGCCGGTGTCGAGCAGATCGAGGATCGCCCAACGCCCCGCCACGGTGGCGATCTCGATGCCGGAGAAGTCTTCGTTGAACGTACCGAACGCGTAGGCGTCGGTGAGCCGCACGCGGACTCCGGCCTCGGTGCCCGCGAAGAAGAGAATGTCGATGCGATCGGGGAGGCGCATCACCACGGTGCCGTCGCTGACGTAGGCGTTGTCGTCCAGCACGCGAGGCCGCGCCTCGTTGGCCATGAAGAACGTGTCGTCGCGCGCGAACCAGTGGTCGTTGCCGTCCCATGCGGGCAGCGGCGCCGGCATCGCGTCGGACGTGTTCACCAGATCCATGCCCTCGAAACGCACGCTCGAAGGATCGGCGGTCGTGCCACCCGCGGATTGGCTCAAGAGAATCGACACCCGAGGATCGTTTCGCGTGCCGTTCCAGCCGGTCATGCGCAGCAAGATCGCGCCGATGCCGGCGGCTTGGTTCGTTCGCGAGTCGGTCTCGAGGTCTTCGAGCGCCAAGCGGACGATCGGAAAGAGCCGGCTGCCGAACGCGTTGTCGATTCCGTCGGTGCCGTCGACCTCCGGCTCGGCCGTCTCGTTCGGCGGCAGACACTCCACCTCGGGCACCGGCGGGCGACTGTCGAGATCGTCGAGGTCGAGACCGATGTCCTTCCAACGATCGGCGTCTTGGTTGAGCGTCACGTCACGAAGGGCGAGCAACATCGAGTCGACGTCGGGACCTTCGCTCTCGAGCGAGGGACGCGACGGCACCTTTCGCAGCCCCGAGGGTCTCGGCACGTCCGGCACCGGCGCGTCGGCGACGGGTGCGTCGACGGAAGGTGTCGCATCGGCCGGCTCGATGAGCCCAGCGTCGAAGACCTTGCACCCGCTCGACGCGAGCACGACCGCAATCCACAGCGCCCCTCGCATTGCCCCGCGCGCAACGTAACAGAAACGATCGCGAGACGGTCAGGGCTCCTCGAAAACGAGCCCACGAAAAAGGCCACCCCGAAGGGTGGCCTCTCTCATGTTCCTCGAGCCGACGCCCGAGGTCGGTCGCTCAGGGGCGAACCGAGTTGCTGCGGAGCTCCGTCACGTGGAGCGTGCCGCGGATGTTCTCACCGGCGCGGTAGCTGGTGACCCACACGTCGTACTGACCGGCCGCCGGGTTCGCGATGTCGACCTGCGGGTTGAGGCCCGCGGTGTCGTCGTTGCAAAGCCACTGACCGTTCGCGGTGTTGATCGCGAGCGCGGTGTCGCCCTGGCCCTGGAAGTAGAAGCGCAGGAAGCCCGCCGGGTTGCTGTAGTTGACGATGACGTCGGGCTGCGCCGTGGCGAAGCCCGTGCAGCCGGCGCCGAGGCCCATGCCCGCAACGTTGAGGCTGCCGCCCGAGACGACGTTGGCGATGTTCTTCGGGTCCGGCACGAAGCCGCCGCGAAGGGCGTGCGTGCCGAAGTTCGCGCTGCTGCCGCCGATGCGGAGCGAGCCCTGGGCGACCGAGTCCCCGTGGAAACCGAGCACGACGAGCGCTCCAAGCAGCCCGAGCGCCAGCGTAATCTTGCTCATCTTCTTCACAAAGCCCTCCAATCCTCTCCGTGCGTTGCCGACCGTGAGGGACGCACGGGACCCTCGGTGGTCGGCATCGACGGGGATGCTAGCGAGATATTCAGGAACCAGTGGGAGAAATTTTTCAGTCAGAGGGAAAGGTGGGATGCAGTTGGGATCGTCCTGCCAGCCCACGCGTCCGAGCGCAGATGTACGACGTTTCCCGCCGCCTCTTCCCCGTCTTGGTGATGCTCGTCGGGGTTTTCCCGAGCGCCGGCGACGCGGCACGAGGCCCTAGCCTGCACTCCTCGTCCGGGGATGGGGCCGTCGACCTTCGGGTCGGCGAAGCCATCGACGTCGAGGTGCGCTGGAACGGACGCCCCCTGCCGGCGGGTGCACGCGTGCGGTGGCTCGAGCTCGCGCCGCGACCGGAGCACGTGGAGCTCACACCTCCGAGCCCGCCCTATCGAACGTATTCGAACGCACAGCTCGGGGGCCCCCGCCATGGGCGATGGATCGGCCAAGACGTGCTCGAAGGCGACGTCTTGCCGCTGGCTTTCGGGGAGGCCGCCGGGTCGCGCTGGCGTTGGACCCCCGAACGTCCGGGCACGCGTTGGCTCGCGGCCGAGGTCACGCTCGCGGACGGCACCGTCGCACGTACGCCGGCTTCGTTCGGGCGTGGAGGCGTCGATCCGCGGGCGATGCGCGTGAGCGTGCGTGAGGACGACAGCTTCGTCGGTTGGCTCGCGGCGTACTTCGGCGTCCCCTACGTCTTCGGGAGCACCCCCGCGCAATCCGAGAGCTTTCGCGGCATCGACTGCGCCGACGTGATGGTGGCTGCACAGCGGCGCGCGAGTGGACGGGCGCTCGGCTACGTCAGCGTGCAGGGTCTGGAGCGGCATGCGGAGCCCGTCGGCGACGCGTTCGAGGTGGACGCCGAAGGGGCCGTCACGCGTGGGGGCGAGCCCGCGCTCGTTCGGTTCGGCCAGGACGTCGCGCGCGGTGACCTCTTGGCCATCGACTACGCCGACGATCCCGACGGGCAGCTTCCGCGACCCTGGGATCACGTCGGCGCCGTGCTCGAGGACCGAGGTCCGAGCGGCGCGGCGGACGGCCTGCTCGGTCCGGACGACTTGATCCGACACATGGGCCTTCGTGGGCTGATGGACGAGCCGCTGCGCCGTCACGGCCACGTGCGCCTTCGCGTGTGGCGCTGGCGCTGATCGAAAGCGGTTCATGCCGAGCCACGCGTGGTAAAGAGCCGCCGTGCTCGTCGCCGCTCACGTCGTGGAGGTGCTCCTCCTCGGGCTCGGACCGTTCCTCTTCGCGCGGGCGTTCGCGCGGCGTTGGGAGCGTCCGCTCGGCATCTTCGGCGTCGGTCTCCTCTGCTTCGTCTTCGCCGAGGTGGCACGCATCGGAATCGCGCGTGGCCTCGGCGCGCTCTTCGAGAGCGGCGCACTGCCGCTTCCGAGCGACGAGACGACGCTCGTCTGGGTGAGCGCGTCGCTCGCCGGCGTGATTGCGGCGGTGACCGATCAGGCCTTTCGTGTGGTCGCGTTGCGGCGTTGGGTCGAGCCTTGCGACGGGCGCACGGGCGCCTTGCTGGGGCTCGGCCACGGGGGCGCCGAAGCGATGCTCTCCGCGGTGCTCGTGCTCGTCATGGCGGGCATCGCGCTGGTCGGCGAGAACAGCACCTTCGAGGACCTCGAAGCGATGGGTTTCGAGGGCCGCGCCGCGGTGCGCGTGGGCATGAAGGTGCTCGCTTGGTGGGAGGCCTCCCCGACCGATGCGTTGCTCGCGGCCGGACAACAGCTCTGCCTCGTGGTCCTGCACCTCGGCCTCTCGGTCGCGGTGGCGACGGGGTTGGCGCGACGCGCGTGGGGCTGGGTCGCGTCGGCGGTCCTTCTTCACGCCGTGCTCGCGACCTTGCTCTCGTGGATTGCGTCGAAGACCCCAGGCTTGGGCATCGAGCTCGCGGTGCATGGCGCGGCCGCGCTCGTGGGCGTCGGGCTGGTGGCCGCCGCGAACCGCGGGACGAACGACCACAAAGCCTCGTGATCACGAGACATTCCGCCACCTCGCCGCCTCGCGCGTCGAACGCGGTGGCGGCGGCGTTCGCTGCGCTTCGTCTCTCGGCGAAGTGAGCGCGGCTCGCCCGAGCGCGGCCCGTCCCCGTGCGGCGAGGAGCCCGCCTCGTGCCGTTGAAAAGTCGCCGTAAAGTCGTCGAAGCAACCCCGAAACCAAGTGTCCGTGCCTTGCACCCCGGGGCCCCTTGCGCGAGGTTACGCGCGCCTTCGGGCTCCGGCCGACCTTAGCGGCCCGGGTCCAGGCGGTGCGGAGCGCGTGAACCTCAGGGGTGTGAGGACACGACGCGACGGGCCGACATCAGCAGCCATCACGAGGAGCCCTCTCGCATGACCGAACCCATTCGCAGGGTCGGCGTCATCGGTGCAGGCGTCATGGGCAGCGGCATCGCCGCCCACTTCGCCAACGCCGGCGTCGAAGTCGTCCTTCTCGACATCGTCCCGCCCAAGCTGAGCGACGAAGAGCGCAAGGACCCGAAGAAGCGCAGTGCGTTCGCCGAAGGCGCGCTCGAGAAGACGAAGAAGGCGCGCCCGGCGCTCTTCTTCCACCCGAGCAACGCGACCCTCGTCCGCACCGGCAACCTGGAAGACCACCTTCAGGAGCTCGCGAACGTCGACCTCGTCGTCGAGGCGATCATCGAGAACCTGAAGATCAAGCAGGACCTCTTCACGAAGCTCGAGGCGACCTGCAAGCCGGGCACGATCGTGGCCTCGAACACGTCGGGCCTGCGCATCGTGGACATGGTCGAAGGCCGCTCCGAGGCGTTCAAGAAGAACTTCCTCGTGATGCACTTCTTCAACCCCGTCCGTTACATGAAGCTCCTCGAGCTCGTGGTCGGACCGGACACGGATCCGGCGGCGCTCGAGCGCATCGTCGCGTGCAGCAAGGAGCAGCTCGGCAAGGGCGTCGTGATCGGCAAGGACACGCCGAACTTCGTCGGCAACCGCATCGGCTGCCACTCGATGCTGCTGACGATGCACACGATGATCGACATGGGCATGCAGCCCGAAGAGGTCGACGCGATCACCGGCCCCCCGATGGGTCACCCGAAGTCGGCGAGCTTCCGCACCGCGGACATGGTCGGTCTCGACACCTTCCTGCACGTCACCGACAACTGCTACGCGGCGCTCGAGAACGACGAAGAGCGCGACGTCTTCAAGGCGCCGGACTTCTTCCGCAAGATGGTCGAGGACAAGAAGCTCCTCGGCAACAAGAGCGGCGGCGGCTTCTACAAGAAGGACAAGTCGGGCGTCGCGACGCTCGATCCGACCACGCTCGAGTACCGCCCGAAGGGTGGCGACGAAGCCCTCATCAAGGCGATGAAGGGCATCAAGGGCTCGCCCGCGGATCGCGTGAAGAAGCTCGTCGCGACCGAAGGCAAGGCCGGCGAGTTCGCGTGGAAGGTGCTCTCGCGCGCCCTCGCCTACTCGGCGCGTCGCATCCCGGAGATCGCCGACTCGGTCGTCGCGATCGATGACGCGATGAAGTGGGGCTACAACTGGGAGCTCGGCCCCTTCGAGACGTGGGACGCGCTCGGCTTCGTCGAGACGACCAAGCGCATGATGGCCGAGGGCGTCGACGTCCCCGCGCACGTCGTGAAGATGCTCGAGAGCGGCGCGACCAGCTTCTACAAGGGCCGCGACGAGGTCTTCGACCTCAACGCCAACGCCTACGTGAAGCGTGACCTCGACGCGCGCGAGGCCCCGCTGGTGATCGTCCGCAAGGGCGCGCCGGTCCTCGAGAACGCGGGCGCGGTCGCCTACGATCTCGGCGACGGCGTCCTCGGGCTGACCTTCAAGACGAAGATGAACAGCATCGACGACAAGGTCATCGAGCTGCTCGGACAGTCCGTCGCGAAGGCGGAGAGCGACTTCCGCGGTCTGCTCCTGACGAACGAAGGCGACGCCTTCTGCGTGGGCGCCGACCTCATGGCCGTCGTTCTTGCTGCAAACAACGAGCAATGGGATGCGCTGCGCACGATGGTGCGTGGGCTTCACACGGCCGTGCAGCAGATGAAGTACTCGAAGGTGCCCGTCGTGGCGGCGCCCTACGGGTTCACCTTCGGCGGCGGCCTCGAGCTCTGCCTCGCGTGCGACGCGGTTCAGGCGGCGGCCGAGACGTACACCGGCCTCGTCGAGGTCGGCGTGGGCCTCGTTCCGGGCGGCGGCGGCCACGTGAACATGCTCTGGCGCGCGCTCGAGAACATCCCCGACGGCACGGTCTACGACCCCACGCCCTTCATCGCGCGCGTGTTCCAGAACATCGCGCTCGCCCGCGTGGCGGAGAGCGGCGTCGAGGCGCAGCACTTCGGTTACTTCCGCCACACCGACGGCATCTCCTTCGACCGTGCGCGTCAGCTGCACGAGGCGAAGGCACGCGTCATCGGCATGGCCGAGGCGGGCTACAAGCCGAAGGCGCGGCGCGCGCACAAGCTGCTCGGCGCGAGCGGCATCGCGACGCTCGGCTCGATGGTCGACGACATGGTCATCAACGGCCACGCGTCCGAGCACGACGCGCTGATCTCGAAGAAGGTCGCGACCATCCTCTGCGGAGGCAACGCGGGCCACACGCACGCGGTGACCGAGCAGGAGATCCTCGACATCGAGCTCGAGGCGTTCCTCTCGCTCTGCGGCGAGCCGAAGAGCATCGAGCGCATGCAGTACATGCTCATGAACAACAAGCCTCTGCGAAACTGATCGCGGACCGCTCAACCATCACTTTCACAGAGATTGGAGAACACTCATGCGTGAAGTCGTGATCGTCGACGCCGTCCGCTCCGCGGTCGGTCGCGCCCACAAGGGCACGCTTCGCTACAAGCGCCCCGACGAGCTCGCGGGCGAGGTCCTTCGGGGCCTGATGGCCCGCAACCCGCTCGTGAAGCCGGAGACGATCGAGGACCTCGTCCTCGGTTGTGCGATGCCGGAAGGCGAGCAGGGCCTGAACGTCGCGCGCATCGCCGGCGTGCTCGGCGGGCTGCCCGAAGAGACGGGCGCGATGACCATCAACCGCTTCTGTTCGAGCGGTCTGCAGGCCATCGCGATCGTCGCCAGCGCCATCGCGAGCGGCTGGATGGACGTCGGCATCGCCGGCGGCGTCGAGTCGATGTCGCACGTGCCCATGAGCGGCAACAAGCCGAGCATGTCGCCCGAGGCGATGGAGAAGTACCCCACCGTC
This sequence comes from Sandaracinus sp., assembly GCA_020633125.1. Lineage (GTDB taxonomy): Bacteria > Myxococcota_A > Polyangia > Polyangiales > Houyiibacteriaceae > JACKEH01. Next base: position 66,637 of record JACKEH010000009.1, read on the forward strand.
TACACCCCGATGGGCACGACGGCGGAGAACGTCGCCAAGAAGTGGAACATCAGCCGCGAGGACCAGGACGCGTTCGCGTTCGCCTCGCAGCAGAAGGCCTCCAAGGCCATCGCGGCGGGCGTGTTCAAGGACGAGATCGTCCCGGTGCACGGCGTCTTCTACGAAGGCAACGAGCCCAAGCTCGTGCCCTTCGAGGTCGACGAGCTCCCGCGCGCCGACACGACGCTGGAGGGGCTCGCGTCCCTTCGTCCGGCCTTCTCCAAGGTCGGCAGCGTCACGGCGGGCAACGCGTCGCCGCTCTCGGACGGCGCCGCGGCGTCGATCGTGATGGCGAAGGAGAAGGCGGAGGCGCTCGGGCTCACCCCGCTGGCGACCTTCAAGCACTTCACGACCTGCGGCGTCGACCCGGCGCTGATGGGCATCGGCCCGGTGCCGGCGGTCCAGAAGCTCCTCGCCAAGACGGGGCTCACGGTCGCCGACATCGACGTCTTCGAGCTGAACGAGGCCTTCGCGAGCCAGTCGCTCTACGTGAAGCGCACGCTCGAGATTCCGGACGAGAAGCTCAACGTTCACGGCGGCGCCATCGCGCTCGGTCACCCGCTCGGGTGCACGGGTGCGAAGCTCACCGCGACGGCGCTGCACGAGCTCAAGCGCCGCGGCGGCAAGGGTCGCGCGATCGTGACGATGTGCATCGGCGGCGGCATGGGCGCGGCCGGTCTCTTCGAGCGCGTCTGAGCTTTCCCCTTCGTCGGAGACGGCCGGCCTTTCGGGGTCGGCCGTTTTCGTTTCCGTCTGCTTCGGGCACACGAGCCGCGATCACGCGTCTCGGGGAGAGCGTCTGAGGGACCGCGCTCTGGAGGCGGGGGCGGGTGTGGGCGGAGCTGGAGCCGAGAGGTCCAGCACACCTCCGCCGTCCGAGCGGCTGAACGGAGCGAAGTCCGTGGAAGGGTCGCCCCGCTCGACCAACGGAGCGCGCCCGCACACGCCGCCTCGACCGAGCTTCAGCTCGACGCCGCGGCGTTCACTCCGCGGCCGACGTGTCCGCCGGCCCCTGCGGGAGCTGCAAGGTGCCGTCACTCGTGCTCGCGGCCGCGGAGCCTTCGGGCGCCGGCCCGAGCATCACCGCGACCCACGCGAGGTCTTCGGTGTGGGCCAACCAGTTCTTGAGGAACATCGTGAGCGGGCCGGAGAGCAGCGCGCCGACCGGGCCGAGCAGGTAGCCCCAGAAGAGCATCGAGAGGAAGACGACCAGCGGCGAGAGGCCGAGCGCTTCGCCCATCAGACGAGGCTCGACGAGGCTGCCGATGATCGCGTTGATCACCGTGTACCCGCCCGCGACCGCCAGCGCGGTGCCCGGCCCGCTGATCACGAGCGCCAGAATCACCGGCGGGATCGACGCGATGATGCTCCCGACGGTCGGGATGAAGTTCAGCAAGAACGCGAGCACGCCCCAGAGGAGCGCGAGGTCGACGCCGAGGTAGTGACACCACACGCCCACGAGCACGCCCGTCGCGGCGCTGGTGCCGAGCTTCACGACCAAGAAGGCTTTGACCTCCTGCATCGTCACGCGAATCGCCGCGAGCTCTTCGCGGTCGTGCAGCACCCGGCGAATCTTGCTTCGCAGCGTGGTCGCCTCGACCAGCATGAAGCCGGTCACGAAGAGCACGAGCACCAGCCGCGACACGACGGAGGCCAGGCTCTTGAGCGTGGCGCCGAGCGCCTCGACCAACGCGCCCGGGCTGGTGAGGCCGGGGATGATCTCGTCCGAGGTCTCGACGCCGTGCACGTCGAGCCACGCCGACGCCGAGAGGATCAGCTCCTCGATGCGCATCCGGTAGAGCTCTTGGCGCGCCCCCAGCTCGGCGATGGCGCCACCGAGCACCAACCCGACCGCGGTGACCGCGGCGGCGTCGAGCAAGAGGCCCGCGAGCACCGCGACGACCGTCGGGACCCTCCGTCGCTTGAGCCAGAGGACGAGCGGCGCGGTCGTGACCGCGAGAAAGCCCGCCAACAAGACGACCGACAGCACCGGCCGCGCCTCGGCCAGGCCGTAGGCGACGACGACGGCGGCGGCTCCGACGATGAACGCGTTCCTTCCGCGGCGATGGACCACGGCGACACGGTAGCAGGACGCCGCAACGCCGGCAGGAATCGCGCTCGCGGCCCCCACTCAGCGGCGGGGCGCGGGAAGCTCGAAGGTGAAGCGTGCGCCCCCCTGGGGCCCTTGGCTCGTGTACGAAAGGTGACCGCCGTGGGCCTCCACGAGCTGGCGCGCGAGGCTCAGCCCGATGCCCAGGCCCGCGCGACCGCCGCTCGGCTTCTTCAGGTCGCGAAACGCGAGGAAGATGCGCTGGGTGTCTTCGGGAGGCAGCCCGATCGCGTCGAGCGTGACCACGCAGAACGCCCCGTCGCGCTCGCCCCGGAGCTCGAGCATGCCGTTCGGCGTCATGCGGACGACGTGCGCCAACACGCCCACGAAGGCCTGCACCATGCGCTCCCGATCGACGTCCATCGGAGGCCAGTCGGGCAGCTCGACCGAGATCTCGAGGTCGTGGATGGGCGCCGAGCGACGCGCGCGCTCGACCGCTTCTTCGATCACCTCGGTGAGCGAGGTCGGCTGCCGATGAATCGCGAGCCGTCCGGCTTCGAGGCGGGCCGTGTCGACGATCTCCGTGACCAGCTGCGAGAGCACCTCGCCGCTCTCGAGGATCGCGCGAACGCTCGTGAGCTGCTCGGCGTTGAGCGGACCGTCGACCTCCTCCGCCAGCAGATCCGCAAAGCCGGTGATCGAATGAAGCGGCGCGCGAAGGTCGTGGCTCATGTGCGCGAGGAAACGCGTCTTGATGCGCTGGGTCTCCTCGACGCTGCGCCGCGCCTTCAACTGCGCTTGGGCGCGCTGCACGTGGCGTCGCGCGAGCGCCTGCACGCGATTGCCCGCGTCGCGCGCGAGCGAGGAGCGCAGCCGTGAGCTCGGAAGCTCGACGTCACCCTCCGGCGCGGCGGCGAGCGCGCGCACGTACGTCGTCAGCACCCGAACGTCGCGCGCGATGCGGCGCCCGATCGCCGAACCGACCACGGCCCCGATCCCGCCGAAGCCCAAGACCGCGACGACCGGGAGGATCGACTCCGAGGCGTCGTAGGCGATGGGCACGGCGAGGACCGAGCCTGCGAGCAAGACGACCGCGGAGGCCACGCGCAGCGCGTAGCGCAACGCGAGCTGAGGGCGCTCGGGCACGGGAATGCGCTCGATGGGCAGCCGACGGAGACGACGGCGCCAGGACATCGCGCGCCACGCCAACGCGAGGTGGAGCGACGCGTTCTGCTGGAACGCGAAAGCGAGCGAGGCCGCCGCCAGCCGCTCGCCCCGCGTCAGACCGGAGACCACCCCGTCGCCGAGGCCGTCGACGAGCGCCACGACGAAGAGGCCGAGCACCGACACGAGCGCGGTCTCGAGGGGCAGCGCGTAGAGACCGGCGATTTGCGCTTCGGTGGGCCGACGCGCCTTCAGCGCTGCGCGACGCCGCCACGCCGATGCGGTCGCCCACACTACGAAGACGAGGTTCATCGCGCCGAGCAAACGCAAGAACCCGAGCGCCTCCTCGCCTCCCCACGGAAGGGCGAGCCAAGCCACGGCAGCGGCCGCGGCGCTCGCCGCCAGGGTCAACGCGGCCGCGACCACCACGAGGCGCGCGATCACTGCGCCTCCGTGGGAAGAATCACGGTGAAGGTGGAGCCCTTTCCGACCCGACTCTCGGCGGTGAGGCGTCCGCCGTGAAGCTCGACGAGGCTCTTGGCGATCGCCAAGCCGAGCCCCGCGCCCCCGCGACGGCGACGCTCCGGCGTGCTCTCCACGAAGCGGTCGAACTCCTCGAAGATGCGATCGAGCGCGTCCTCCGGGATGCCGATGCCCGTGTCCACGATGCGAATCGCGACGCCACCCGCGACGCGCCCCACCTGAAGTCGGACCTCGCCCTCGTCGGTGAACTTGATCGCGTTGCTTCCGAGGTTGGTCACGATCTGGCGAAGGCGCTTCGGGTCGGCCTCGACCTCGGGCACGTCGCCGTCGATCTCGACCACGAGGTCGACGCTCTTGCCGCCACGAAGCCCACGAAGCTCGGCCGCGACCTGGCTGACGATGGCACCCGGGGAGACCCTCACGCGCTCGAGTCGCAGCTGATCCGTCGCCGCGGCGCTGAGATCCAAGACGTCGTTGAAGAGCGCGACGAGGTGCTCGCCGGCACCTCGGATGATCCGGAGGTCTTGGATTTGATCCGCGTTCAACGGCCCGTCGATCTCGCCGAGCAAGACGTCGGCGAATCCCAGGATCGCGTTGAGCGGCGTGCGCAGCTCATGGCTGACCGCTTGGAGGAACTCGCCCTTGACGGCTTCGGCGGCCTCGGCCTCGCGAAGAAGGCGCGCCTCACGCGAGAGCGAGTCTTCGAAGGCGCGACGAAGCGCGTCGAACGCACGCACCAGCTGCCCGAGCTCGTCGAGGGTGCGAAGCGAGTGGTCCGCGCTCGGGGCTTCGTCGTCGATCATCGCGCGAAGACCTTCGTCCACGCGCACGAGGTCGTCGGAGAAGTCGCGCCCCGCCAGCCACGCGGTGAACGACGCGAGCGCCAACGAGGCCGCGCCGGCGAGCCCGAGCGCGACGACGAACTCCGCCTGGCGGGCCCCGGCGGCGCCCACGCCGAAGAGCGCCGCCAGCCCGAAGACGCCGAGCCCGAGGCTGACGACGAGCCCCACGGTCGCGAGGACCAGGCCGGTGCGTCGCGGGGCCATCCGGCTCACGCGTGAAGGCGCGATTCGCGCGGGGGCCGAGGGCGAGCGGGAACGGGCGAGGTGCGCTTTTCACGCGGCGCTTCGACGTCGACGACCCGCGCGACCCGAACGAGCGTCGGAAGGTCCACGAGGCGCGCGAGCCTTCCGGCGGGCCCTCGAACGACCGCGAGGTCGGCGAACGCGGCGGAGACGAGGCGCTCGGCCGGGGTGGACTCGCGCGTGACGACGAGACCGACGAAGCTGGGCGCGAGGCCGGTGGGCCCCGAGCGTTCGGTGGCGAGCACGTCGAGGCGAAGCAATCCCGGCGCGCGAGAGGCGGTCACCAGCCGGAGCCGCGCGTCTTGAAGCGCGCCGTGGGTGTCTCGGTGCACCGCGAGCTGGAGCGCGAGCCCCGAGAGCTCGGTGGCGGAGAGGCGTTCGGCGAGGCGCACCAAGCGGAGGAGGCGCTCGTGGTGCGTGCGTGGCAGCCGGTGGCGTGTGACCAAGACGGCGGGAACCGCGGCGAGGAGCACGTCGGACGGCGTCAGCCCACCGAGCCTCGAGGCCGCGAAGAAGAGCGCGGCGAAGGTCGCCAGGCCCGCGGCGCCGGTCGCGTCGATCCACGCGAGCCCCGTGAAACGAGCGACGACCGTTCGGCGTCGGGCCTCGCGCAGCTCGTCGGCGCCGGCGCGTGACCAAGAACCCAAGCGCGCCGCGTGCACGTCCGCGTTGCGGACCAACACCGAGAGCACCACGGCCGCGAGGACGGCGAGGCGTTCGAGCTCGGCGTCGACGACGTGGGCCGCGAGGACACCTGCGACGAGGAGCGCTCCACGAAGCCACCACGGCATCGGGACGACGAATTTCGCGACCGCGCCGCGACGCTTCGCTTCGCGCGAGAAGAGGGCGAACGCGAGCAACGCGACGAAGCCGACGAGCAAGGGGCCGCCTCGAGGCCGGAGCGGAGCGCGCCGCGCCGCCGCGGTGCTGCGCAGCGGGGCGGGCGTGGCCTCGACTTCGCTCGTGGTCGGCAGCGTCGCTTCGCCGAGACCGGCGGTCAGCGCGTCGCGTGGCAGCTCGAAGCCGAGCTCCCAGCTCAAGGTTCGCGGCAGGTGAGCGCGCCGCCAACGCAGGAGCGTGCGGTCGCCCTGCTCTTCGCGGGCGCGGGTCAGCGTGACCAGCGCGTCTTCTTCGCCGAGGAAGCGCGCGCCACGCGGCGCGTCCAGCGTGACCTCGACTCCGTCCAGCCCCGACTGCCACCCCGGGAACGTCCAGCTGGCGCGGGCGCGCTCGCCTTCGTTCACGAAGCGTGAGGCCAGGCTCGCGCGGTATCGAAGTCGAATCGTGTGATGGCCTCGCCTCGGCCCCGCGCGGCGCGGAAAGGTCAGCGTGACGCGGCCGTCTTCCGACGCGCTCGCCCGCGCGACGAGGCGCTCGCCTTCGTCCGAGACGGAGACCGGCGAGGTCTCGGTCAGCTCGAGGTTTGGGTCGAGACCCGCGATTTCCAGCGATTCGAGCCAACCGCCGCGCACGTTGACGCGAACCACGAGCTCGACGTCGAGGGTTCCATCGCCCTCGAGTCGCAACGCCGCAGAGGCGGTTTGAACGTGGGCGTCCGTCCACGCATGCGCCGAGGTCGCGCTCGCGAGGACGAGCGCGACCGATGCGAACAGGACGAGGCCGCGAGCCACCCACCGACGCTATGCGGCGGCCGGGATCGACGCGAGTTTTCGGCGATCGTTCAGTAGGTTCGCATCCAGCTCGGCATGAAGAGCAGCCCGAAGAGCACGAGGCAGAGCCACGCGACTGCGCGGCGCTTCGGCGAGAGCTCGCCCTCGTCGGTCGGTGGATGATCGATGCCGCCCACGCGAGAGAGCGCGGCCAACACCAGCGCCCACAGGATCCAGCTCGCCCCCGCGCTCAGGTCCCGGAACACGAAGCTCCACGGAGCCTTTGCGAGCAGCGTGGGCACACCGTGCACGAGGCCCATCGCGATTCCGACCACCGGAAGCGCGCCGAGCACCCATCGCGAACGACGGTTCTGCGATTCGCCGAAGAGCCCGAACGCGACGTGCCCCCCGTCGAGCTGTCCGAAAGGGACGAGGTTGATCATCGTGACCAACAACCCGGCCCACCCCGCGAGCGCTACCGAGTTGAGGTAGATGTCGTGACCGTCGGGAATCTCGCCGTGGGTGAGACGGAGCAAGAGCGCATAGAGGATCGAATGCCCCTCCAGCATGACGGGCTCTTCGAGGGATCGCGCTTCGATCGCACGCACCTCCGAGGTGGCGAGGCCGTACGCGAGGATCGGCAGCGCAACGATCAAACCCGCGAGCGGTCCAGCCGCGCCGATGTCGACCAAGGCGTCGCGGCGTGCGATGCGCTGACGAATCTCGATGACGGCGCCCAGGTTTCCGAAGCCGAACGGGATCGGGATGAAATGGGGCGGCGAGAGGTCGACGCCGTGGAGCCGACCGACGACGTAGTGGCCGAGCTCGTGGGTCAAGAGGATCGCCAGGAGCGGAAGCGCGAAGACCCAACCGGCGAGCGCGTCGCGCGGCGTCTGGACGTCCACGCCTTCGAGCAAGGCGCCGCCGTAGAGGGTCGTGCCCATCGTGGCGACGAAGAGCGCCAACGGCACGCGCCACTCTTGCCACACGCTGCGGCGCGCCGGGCTCGGGTCCTGCCCCGCGGCTTCCACGTCGCTCATGTTCCGAGCGCCCGCCGAAGGGCGTCGAGGCGCACGACCAGCCGTCCGTCGAGCGTTCCGAGATCGGTCCGCGCCACGCAATCGCCACGCTCGAGCGATTCGTCTTCTTCGAGCCGCGCGCCGACGAGCTCGGGCAAGTCCGCGATCGACGCGCGGTCCTCGGGATGCACGACCAAGACGAGGCGGGTGGCGCGTTTCGCGCGCTCGAGCACGCCACGCACGACGTCCCGCACGCGCTCCGGGTGCAACGCCAGCTCTGCGTGCACGAGCCGTTCGGCGGCCGCGACGGCCAGACGCTTGAGGTCGGCCTCCGACTCCTCGCGCGCTCGATCGACGATCGCGTGGGCGCGCACCAACTGCCCGGCCGCTTCGGCGCGGCCTTCTTCGCGGGCTTCGCGGCGCGCCACCTCGCGCAGCTTCTCCGCCTCGGCGCGCGCGTCGGAGAGCAGCGCGTCGGCGCGTGCTTCGGCTTCTCGGAGGAGCTCCTCGGCGCGCGCTCGGGCGTCGAGCACCTCCGCAGGGAGCACCTTGCGCCCTGCTCGAACGATTCGCGTCACGCCTCGTCCTCCTCGAATTTCTCGAGACCGCCCGAGGTCCCCTCGAGCACGGTCCCCTCGAGCTCTGGCACGTCGAGGGCACGCAGCTCGCGCCCCGCACGCGCCGGTCCGTCACCGGCCGCACCTTCGAAGCCCGCCACCATCGCGCCCCAAGCCTCGAGCGAAATCCCACCGAGCACGAAGGCCTTCACGAGGACGTCGCCGCGTGTGTCGCGTCCCGCCTCGAGATCGCGCAGCGTCTGCACCGCGCCGGCTTCTTCCGCGCCCAACCGCTCCAACGCGCGAGCGTAGAGCGCCTCGTCCCGGGTCGCTGCGAGACGGCGCCGCGCGCGACCGAGCTCGGTTCCGTCCGCGCGCCGCGGCGAGACCCGCAGCAAACGCCGCAGGGTGTCGGCCAACCCCGGCGGGGGCGCGTAGCGACGACGCGGGGCCGCCCCCGGAGCGCCGAGCAGCGCACGTACGCGGGCCGGCGCGGACACGAGACGCTCCGGCGTCGGCGCGGGTCGAACCCGCGCGGCCACACGTTTGGCGAGGGTTCGCGGGTCCGAACCACGCGCATCCAACGCCGTACGTAGCTCCGGGGAGACACCGTCCACCGCGCCGAAGAGGCACTCGGCCATCCGAAAGGCGTCGAGCATTCCCTCGCTCCAGCCGCCTCGGGCCATGTCGGGTTCACCCATCGCGTCGCCTCGAGGTCGGGCTCGTCATCGCCGCGTGCGTCGACGCCACGTCGTCCAGGCCGCCAAGCCGACGACCAGGGCGAACGACGTCGAGCCGCCGGTACCCGCTGCCGAGACCGAGCAGGACTCGAAATAGGTGCCCTGCACCGGCTCGAAACACACGGGCTCCATGTCGGTGTCGGCGTTGCCCAGCCCGTCGACGGCGTGCACGACGATGCAAACCGGCGCGACCGCTTCGTCGTCCGACAACACGAACGCCATGGTGGTCTCGGCGGTCGCGAGGTTGCGCACGCGCGCACGAAGCTCGGGCGCACGCACGTTCGCACCACGCGTCAGGTAGAGCAGGTACTCGACGCTCCCCGGAGGACCGTCGTCCACGGCGGGATCGAAGCGCACGTCCACGCGAAAGCCGCGGCCGCCTTCGCACGGGCGGTCGACACGTTGGGTCGTCGGGGTGTCGATGGGACCGAGCGAAGGACTCTCGGTGTCACGACGCATCCCGGTGCGAAAGTTGAAGTCGAGGTCGGCCTCGGCACCACGCGCGATGCCGGCAAAGGCGGAGCTCGCCGGCAGGTCGCCGTCGGGGACGAAGAAGAGCCATCGGTCGCCCACGATCTCGGCGCGGCCCGGCACCAGCTCTCCGGTGCGGTCGCAGTCGAGGATGTCCCCCGGGTCGCAGAGTCGAAGCTCGATGAGACCACTCGGATCGATCTCCGGCCCGAGCGCGCCCTCGCCGTAGAGGACCTTCACGTACGCATCGATGGTCACGTTCGAGGCGCCGCTCGCCGGCGTCACCTCCACCGGCCCTCGAAAGGGCGGCTCGTCGCAACCGACGCCCGCATCCTGAGCGACGGCCGAGCGGCCCAGCACCATCGACGCGAGCGCGAAGAGAAGAACGTATCGACGCACGGGCGCACTATACCCATGCCCGCCACACCGAAGCACGCGAGTACCCGGCTGGGTCTGCTACGTTGCTCCGGTGGAGCTGCGCCCCCGCAAATCCTACGACGGCGTGACCTCGACCCCGACCGCCACCGCCGCTTCGCCCGAGCACCCGCCCGCCGATCGCGGCGCTTCCGAAAAAATCGGTCCGCTTCGTGCCATCGGTTGGCTCTTCGCCTTCGGGCTGCTCGCCGCCGGTCTGCTGGTCGGCGCCTTGCTCTATCGGCTGCTCGCGCCTCCCCCCGAGGCCCCCGCGACGGTCGAGACGGTCCGTTCGGGCGCCGCGACCGTGACCGCGATTCGCGACCTCGCGCGGCTCCAAACCGCGACCTTCCACATGGAGCGGGTGATCGACCTGCAGCAGCGGCAGCAGGCGCTCTTCGGTTTGGTCGAGGTGCAGGACGCGATCTTGCTCGTGGCCGCGGCCGAGGTGTCGGCGGGCGTCGACCTCACGCAGATGCGCGACGGCGACGTGACGATCGATCCGGACGCGCACCGCGCGACGATCGTGCTGCCGGCCCCCGAGATCTTCGACGCACGCCTCGACAACGAGCGCACCTACGTGCACACGCGGCAGACCGACACGCTCGCCCGGCGCAGCGACACGCTCGAGACGCGTGCGCGACGCGCCGCGGAGGACGACCTCGAGCGTGCCGCCGTCGATGCGGGCATCCTCGAGCGTGCCCGAGAAAACGCTCGCGCGGCGATCACGACGCTGGTCCGTGCGCTCGGCTACGACGAGGTCGAGGTGCGCTTCGCCGACCAACCGGCGACGAACGACACCATCGCGCCCGCCGCGCGCGACTGACGCGCCTTTCCGCTCGACGACGATGTCGACGACGATGCGGCCCGCGTTCAGCGGCCGCGCGCGTGCTCCGCGATGAACTCTCGGCTCACGCCGCTCGCGTCGATGAAGTCACGCAGCGAGTCGTCGAGTTGGTCGATCACTTCCGCCGGCGGACCGCTCACGATCACTTCTCCGAAGTGCATGAACGTGAGCTGGTCGGCGATCCGAAAGACCGACGCCATGTCGTGGCTGATCACGATCGAGGTCACGCCGAACTTCGATTCCGTCTCCGCGATCAGCTCGTCGACGGTGCGCACCGTGAGCGGATCGAGCCCCGTGGTGGGCTCGTCGTAGATCAACACGTCCGTCTCGAGCACGACGGCGCGCGCCACCGCCACGCGACGCTGCATGCCGCCGGAGAGCTCGGCCGGCCATTTGTTCGCCGCGCGCGCGATGCCGAGCCCGTCGAGCCGCTCCATCACGCGATCGCGAATCTCTTTGCGGGAGAGCTTCGTGTGCTCGCGCAGCGGGAACGCGACGTTGTCGAAGACGGTCATCGAGTCGAAGAGCGCCGACATCTGAAAGACCATGCCCATGCCGCGCCGACGTCGCTCGAGCGCCATGCCTTCGAGGCCGGCGTAGTCGACGCCGTCGACGAGGACCTGGCCGGAGTCGGGCCTCTCGAGGCGAATGATCTGTCGCATCAACACCGACTTGCCGGAGCCCGAAGGCCCGATGACGACGTTCGTGCGTTTGCGGAGGATGTCGAACGAGATGCCCTTGAGGACGTGGTGGTCCCCGTAGGTCTTGTGCAGGTCGCGCACCCGAATGTGAATCGGGTCGTCCTTGGCCCCTTCGGGCGACCCTGCGTCCGCCTTCGCCGCGAAGACCCGCATCAGAAGAGGCCCTGCCCGAGGATGATCGCGGTCACGAGGTAATCGAGCGCGAGAATCGCGATGGCGTTGTGCACGACGCTGCGGTTGGTCGCGCGGCCCACGCCCGCCGCGCCGCCCGTGGCGTAGAAGCCTTGGCGACACGCGATGAGCGAGATGGTTCCGCCGAAGATGCCGGCCTTGATGAGGCCCTGAAGCACGTCGGGCCAATCCACCAGCCACTGCATCCGACCGAGGAAGATGCCCGGATCGATGCTGAGCATGTGCACGCAGACGAGGTACGCGCCGGTCATGCCCACGACGTTGAAGAGCAACGTGAGGATCGGCGCCGCGATCACCCCCGCCAGGATGCGTGGCACCACCAGGTACTGGACCGGGTTCACCGCGAGCACGACGAGCGCGTTGATCTGATCGCTCACCCGCATCGAGCCGAGCTCGGTGGTCATCGCGCTGCCGGCGCGCGACGAGATCATCAACGCGGTGAACACGGGGCCCATCTCGCGCGCCATCGCGATGCCCACGACCGCACCGGTTTGGTTCTCGGCCCCGAACTGGCGGAAGCCGTCGACCAGCTGAAGCCCGAGCACGGCGCCGATGAAGAAGCCCGTGAGGCTGACGAGGAAGACCGAGCCGACGCCGATGAACTCCAGCTGCTCGACGAGAAGGCGCACGCGGTAGGGCGGGCGCACCATCCAGAAGAACGCCTCGAAGAGCATTCGCGCGAGCATTCCGATCTCGGCGACGGGCGCGAGGACGAAGTTGCCGACCTTCTCTCCGAGCTCCTTCCAGCTCGTCTCCGGCTCGGCCACGGCAGGCGCGGGCGCGGGATCGGTCGGCGCGGCGTTGGAGCTCACGCCCGTCGGTATAGCGGTTTTCCGCGCCACTGCGCCGACTTCTCGGTGCCCCGCCCCGTGTCCGCCACCTCCCGCGAGCCGGCTTCGCCCGAAGCCCACGCGCGTGGTGCGTTCCGGAGCCCGGCTCCCCGCCTTGCGTGAGGCCGTGGGAGGTTCCATGACCCCGCCCCCATGGACCCCGTCGCCCTCGCCGACGCCCGCGAGCCGCTCTGGTATTACGGTGTGACCCCGCTGGTCGCGCTCGCGGCACTCGTGCTCACCGCCCGGCTCCGGGCCCCGCAATGGCGCCGCCTCCCCGACGCAGTTCGCGCGTTGCGCGGCTCGGGCGAGGGACTGACGCCCCTGCCTTCGCTCGGTTTGTCCGCCGTCGGCACCTTCGGCGCCGCGAGCGCCGTCGGCGCGTTCACCGCGGTCAGCCTCGGCGGCGCGGGCACGCTCCCGTGGCTCTGGCTCTTCGGCATTCTGCTCGCGCCCCTCCCCTACGCGGAGATCTGGCTCGCGCGCACCGACGCCCCGGGCAAGGCCGGCGACGAAGGTCAGACCGGCTCCCTCGCGCGACGTCTCTACCGCATGGGCGAGCGTTGGCGCCCGGTGGGCGCGTTGCTCGCGCTGCTCGTGATCGTCGCCGCGTTCGCGTTCGGCGGAGGCGCGAACGCCGACGCCCTGGCCCGCGCGACCGGCACCATTCTTCCCGGCAGCACGTTGGCCCTCGTGGCGGGCGCGGCGGTCCTCGGCGGCCTGCTCGCGGTCGGTGGCACGCGCACCCTTCCCCTCGCGGGATGGTTGGGCTTGGTCGGCCTCGGGACGTTGCTGGTGGCGGCCCTCTGGGCGCTCGCCTCGAACCCCGGCGGTTGCTTCGGCACCCTCGGCGCCGCGTTCACCGACGCGTTCGAAGGCGCGGCCCAACGCGACCATTGGACGGGCGCGCTCGCCGGCGAGATCGCCCGCAGCACGACGACGGCGCTCTTTCTTCCCCTCGCCGCCCCGACCGGCGCGACCGGCGCGGTGCACGCCATGGGCTCGCACAAGACCCGCGACCAAGCCGCGCTCTCCATCTTCGGCAGCTTCGCGACCGTGATCGTCGCCACGCTCCTCGTCATGGTCGGAGTCGGCACGGGCGCGCTCGGCGACCGCACCGCGTCGCGCCGCGCGCTCCTCGACGACGTCCGCATTCACCGCATGCCCGCCGAATCGGCGAGCCAACGCGCGGAAGAAGAGCGTCTCTACAGCGGCATGGAGCGCATCCTCGACGGCGCCTCCCGCAACCCGACGCTCTCGGTCGCGACCGCGCGTGGCATGGTCCACGAGCCCCGCTTCCTTCGGGTGCAGGGCGGCGAAGAAGGCCCGGCGGACGTCGCGATTCGCGTGGTCTCGGGTCGCCCCGATCGCGTGATGATCCCGGGCCGTTTCGGCGCGCTCCACGAAGCGGATCCGGGCATCCTGCGCGAAATCTACCTCGAGGGTGAGATGGTCCCCGACGGTCCCACGCTCGTCGCGGCCTCGCTGGAAAAGGCCCACGACTTCGTGCCGCGCCTCGCGCTCGCGGCCCTGCTCGCGCTCGCCGCCGCCGGTTTCGCGGCGTGGGGCGCCAGTGCGGCGCGCGCGCTCTCGCCTCGGGTCCCGCCGGCCGGCGCCGCCGCCGTGGCCGCGCTCCCGGCGCTCGGTGCGCTCTTGGTGGCCCTGGACGTCGCCCCGTGGATCTCGCCGCTCGGGGGGTTGGCGGCGGGCGCTTCGGTCTTGGTGACGACGTTGGTGCTGCTCGCGCGCAGCGGCGAGGTCGCCAAGCTCGACAGCTGAGCCTCGCCGAGCGACGCGTCGACGTCGCGGGCCACGCATGTTAGAAGCCGCCGCCGTGTGCGCCGGGGAGGCGCCAAGGCGACAGCTCGCGCGCTCGCGCGCCTCGAGGAAGAGCGATGACGCAACGGACCGTCGGAGTGATCGGAGGCAGCGGCCTCTACGAGATGGAAGGCCTCGAGCGGGTGGAAGAGCACCGCGTCGAGACGACCTTCGGCACCCCGAGCGACGCCGTGATCTCCGGCTTTCTCGGCGAGACGCGTTTCCTCTTCCTCCCGCGCCACGGCCGGGGCCACCGCGTGCCCCCGCACCAGATCAACTACCGAGCGAACCTCCTCGCCCTCAAGCAGCTCGGGGCCGAGCAGGTCATCAGCGTCTCGGCGGTCGGCTCGATGAAGGAGTCGATCGCACCGGGCGACATGGTGATCGTCGACCAGTTCATCGACCGCACACGCAACCGCCCGAGCACCTTCTTCGAGGACGTCGGCGTGGTCGCGCACGTCGAGTTCGCCGACCCCGTCGACTCCGGGCTCGCCGAGGCCTTGTACCGCGCGACCGTCGAGGTCGGCGCGCGAGTGCACAAGGGCGGCACCTACGTGTGCATCGAGGGCCCGCAGTTCTCGACGCGTGCCGAGTCCCGCCTCTACCGGAGCTGGGGTGTCGACGTCATCGGCATGACGAACCTGCCCGAAGCGCGCCTCGCGCGTGAAGCCGAGCTTCCCTACGCGACGGTGGCCCTCGCGACCGACTACGACTGCTGGCATCAGACCGAGGAGTCGGTGACCGTCGAAGCGGTGATGCAGGTAATGCGCAAGAACATCGCCACCGCGAAGGCCATCCTCCGCGCCGTCGCATCGAAGTTGCCCGATCCCACGACGAGCCCGGCGAGCAGCGCGCTCGCCCACGCCCTCATGACCTCGCGCGACCGCATCACGCCCGAAGCGCGCGCCAAGCTCGCGCCGCTGGCCGGCAAGTACCTGTAGTTTCGGAGGGCGCTTCGGCGCCTCTCCATCGGGCGATGCCCGAGACCGTCCCCGGCTCGCCGCGGACGCTTCCCTTCTCGGGGTCGTTCCGACGCCCCCAACGACCTCTCTGGCGGCGTTCCTCGCGTCGCCTCCTCCGCCCCGCCCTCGCTTCGCACCAAGGAGCTTCCTGATGTCCTCGATGCTCGTCGTCGGATCCGTCGCCTTCGACACGCTCCACAACGCCCGCGGCAGCTTTCCGCGCGTGATCGGTGGCAGCGCCACCTACGCCTCGCTCGCAGGCTCCTTCTTCACCGAGGTCCAGCTGGTGGGCGTGGTCGGCAAAGACTTCCCCGACGATCTCGTGCAGACGATGCGCGGCCGAGGAATCGACTGCGACGGCCTCGAGGTCGCGGATGGCCCGACCTTCCACTGGGAAGGCCGCTACACGGACGATCTGACGTCGCGCACCTCGCTCAAGACCGAGCTCGGCGTCTTCGCGGACTTCGATCCGAAGATCCCCGAGAAGTTCCGCAGCACGCCCTTCGTGATGCTCGGCAACATCGCGCCCGAGCTGCAGATCGCGGTGCTCGACCAGGTGAAGAGCCCGAAGCTCGTCGTGGCCGACACGATGAACTTCTGGATCGACGGCGCCCGCCCGGCCCTCGAGAAGCTCCTGAAGCGCGTCGACGTGCTCGTGATCAACGAGGAAGAGGCGCGCCAGCTCACCGGCAAGCACCACATGATCCAGGTCGCGGCGAAGCTGCTCGAGATGGGTCCCAAGACCGCCGTCATCAAGCAGGGCGAGTACGGCGCGTGGCTCTTCGCCGGTCAGCACGTCTTCAACGCCCCGGCGTTCCTCCTCGAGGCCGTCGATCCGACCGGCGCCGGCGACTCGTTCGCGGGCGGCTTCCTCGGCTACGTCGCCCGTGCGGGCAACCTCGAGCCCGAAACGCTCAAGCAAGCCGTCATCTACGGCTCGGCCGTCGCGTCCTTCTGCGTGGAGGGCATCGCGGTCGACCGCCTCCTCACGCTCACGCGCGAGGAAATCGTCAATCGCGTCCACGACTTCCGCAAGCTCGTGGACTTCCAGATCGGCCACTGAGGCCTCCCTCGGCGTTGGTGCCGAGGCCGGAAACTGGCATAGTTCGGCGTCCTCGCCGCAGGTGGGGACCCTCCGACGTTCTCGGGTTGTGCCGTCGGAGCGGGCTTTCGAGCCCGAAAACAGGGTTGGAATGGTCGACGCTGTCGACGGGGAGCGGCCTTCGTGCCGCGAGGAGCGAAAATGAAGCGAACTCAATGGCTTTGGTTGACGTTGTCCGTGGCGGGCGTCGCCTTCGCGGGGTGCGGAGACGACGACGGTACTCCGGTGGACTCCGGCACGGCGGACACCTCGATGGGCGGCGACGCCGGCGGGGATCCGGAGTGTGCGCTCGAGGGTCAGATGGGCGCGTGCTGCTACCGGCAGTCGAACGCGAGCCAGCTCTCGGCCCCCGAGCTCCGCATCGCGTACCTCCAGCTCACCGAGCCCGCGGTCCTCGCGTCGCCGATCATCGCGAACATCCTCAACGAAGCCCTGCGTGAAGAGCGCTTCAACTGGCTCATCCGCCTCGAAGGCGCGGACGCCGACGGCGACGTGACGATCACGACCGGCTACGGCCGCCGCTCGGAGACCGCGACCTTCGCGTTCGCCATGGGCGACGCGGATCCCCCCGGCGCTGGCGACCGCTGGGACCCGCAGTCGATCGCCGGCACCCTCACGGGTGAGTCGGTCACGACCTCGTCGCTCACCGACGTCTTCACCGTGCCGGTCCAGGACGACGACGGCTCGGTCATCCTCGAGCTCCCGCTCCGTGGCTTCCGCGTCGTCAACGCGACGATGAGCGAGGACCGCAGCTGCATCGGCCGCGGCATCACCGCCGTGCGCTTCGACGCGACCTCGGGCAGCGTCGAGACCTACATCACGGTCGAAGACGCCAAGATGGGCGAGGTCAACGCGGGCGGCATCACGGCGTCGCTCTGCAACATCCTCCGCGGCTCGCTCGCCGCCGGTCTCGACGACTGCGACAACGACCCGCGCTCCGAGTGGGCGACCCCGCCGAACGCGACTTGCGACGACGCGGGCACCTGCACCCTCGGTGGCTGCACGGCCGAGACCTGCAACGCGTGGCAGGTGGTCGGCAACTTCGCCGCCCAGGGCGTCGACATCACGAACTGAGTCGTCGAGCACGTCCGTGCTCCATGCTTCGAAAGAGCCCCGCCCCGGCGGGGCTTTTTCGTTCCGTCCGCCGTTGCACGGGCCGTTGCGGCCCATCGTCCGTCGTTGCGAACCGGAAAGGCGCCGAGTATCGATCTGCGAATGCGTCACACGGCTCTCCTTTGCGCCCTCGCCCTGGCCTTCGGGTGCAAGTCGGCCCCCGTCGATTGCCGCGATCTCGGACTCGTCGAGGGCGAGCGCGACAACTGCGTCTGCCCCGAACCTCTGGTTCCCACGGACGATCGAACGTCATGCGAGTGTCCTGCAGGGACGCTTCCCAGCGGCGAGACGTGCATCGTCGGCGACGGCGGCCCCTTCGACGCAGGCGCGGACGCGACGCCGCCCGCCGACGGGTGTGCGCCGGTGACGCTCTACGAAGACCGCGACGGCGACGGTCGCGGCAACCCCAGCTCGACGCGTACCGGCTGCCCCGGCCTCGCGGGATTCGTGGAGAACGCGAACGACTGCGACGACGCTTGTGAAGCGTGTGGGTCGGGGGTCGACGAGACCTGCGACAGCTTCGACAACGACTGCGACGGCTACGTCGACGAGGGAGTTCGCGACCTGGTTGCGGAGCCGGTCAACCTCACGCGATCGACCGACGGCGGCTTCGGCACCCTGGCGACGCATCGCATCGCCCTCCACGCCCTCACTGGCGGGGGCTGGCTCGCTCTCTACGTCGACGACTCGATTCCGGACGTGCTCTCGAGTGGCGTCGCGGTCGCTCAACGTCTCGACGTCGAGGGTCGCCCCGTCGGTTCGCCCACGCCGGTGATGGACACCCCGTCCGTAGAAGACACCTTCTTGACGACGACGACGACCGAGGACCGGATCCTCGTGGCATTCACCTCTGGAGGAGCCGTGGCTGGTCGCGTGTACTCACGCGTCGACGGCTCGCCACTGACTCCCCCTCGAACGCTCGCCGAAGGCCCTGCGCAAAACCTTCGCGCGACCGCCTTGGGGGTGAGCTTCCTGCTCGTCTGGGAGCGTGACGACACCCTCGTCTACCAATGGCGACCATCGTTCTTGGGGGACGCCGTGGACGTAGCCACCGAGTTCCACCCGATGGCCACGAACCCGTACCTGCTGGCGTCCACCTGGACACACGACGAACGGGGCCGCACCACGTTGGTCTTCGTGGATGGAGGCCTTCGTGCTGCATCGTTCGCGAGTACGGTGGAGGCACCCGAGGTTCGGGAGATCACCCCACCGTGGGATCTGGGCGACCCAGACTTCGTAGATCTCGGGCCAGGAACCGAGAATCATTTTGCGATCGCCTCTGCGGGGACGATCGGATTCGCTCGGTTCGAATCCACGGGTCTCGCCAGCTCGACCGTCGAGACCGCCACGGCACTCTTCGGCAATCCACTGATGGTCGACACGGCGACGTTCTTCGCACGACGCGTCGGGGGAGACGGAGAGATCGGAGTGTTCTCGTACCAACGAATGCCGGGAGGGTCGTGGCGACGAAGCCCGCTGGACCTCTCCGGAGGAACCCTCGGACCCGCCTACGCGGGCGGGTTGGTGCTGATGGGTCAGTTGCAGCCCGACGACTCCGAGGATGCCGTAGTCCGCGTTCTCGGATGCCCCTGACATCCGCTTCGCGCGACCTCTTGCTGCCCGACTGACGCTGTTCGCAAGCAGGTAATACCTGTAGGCTGTGCAACGTTGCGGCACCCGTGCGGGGTGCTGGGGTGTGCTTGCCTGGGAGCGGGATCATGACGGGTTGGCGTCCGCGAGAGCGGGCGTCGTGGAGTTTTCTCTACGGCGTCCTGTCGTTTGGCTTGTTCGCGTGCGGTGGCGGTGGCTGCGGAGGATGTGGAGACGGTTGCGGCGTCTCTCCGATCCCCGGCGGCTTTCCGATCGAGCAACGCGTAC
The DNA here is from genome assembly GCA_020633125.1 of Sandaracinus sp. Classification (GTDB taxonomy): domain Bacteria; phylum Myxococcota_A; class Polyangia; order Polyangiales; family Houyiibacteriaceae; genus JACKEH01. Next base: position 85,712 of record JACKEH010000009.1, read on the forward strand.
CGAACTCGGCGCAGGTGCGCCTGACCGACGAGGGCATCGCGTTCCTCGAGGACAACGCCGACGCGTTGGTCGGTCTCGCGCTGCCAGACGGGCTCAGCTTCGCCATTCCGCGAACGTCCCAGAGCATCGGAATCGGCGACGTGGTCATCTGTCCGTCGAGCAACTGCTTCGCGCAGGCGGAGATCGACAGCCTGCAAATCGACCCGACCGCACCGAACGCGATCGTGGCGCGTATCCGAGTCATTCTCGACAGCCGAAACGCGTCCGGTGACCGCGCGCCAATCCGCGTCGAGGTCCCCAGCCGAGACTGCGATCTCGACATCGACACGCGTGGCGGAAGTCGCGACTACGTGGGGCTCGCAGCGACGATTGCCCTCGTCGAAGAAACAGAGGCGGCCCGACGCGGCTACACCAAGGTGGTCGTCCAGTCGGTCGGACTCGCCCCCGGTGAGAGCATCGAGAACGATGACCTCGAAATCGATCCCGCGCCGTGTAGCGGAATCGGTTGCTTGGACCCGGCCCTTTTCTGTCGGGCGGCGGACCTCGGCTTCGTGAAAGACCAGGTCATCGGTCTCCTCGAGGACCAGGTCGGCGGCATCCTGCAGGACACGATCGACGAGCAACTCTGCACCCGCCAAGGTGAGTACGGCTGCCCCACCGGAACCTTCGCGGTGCCAGCGGGCGCGGACCCGGAGGCCGTTTGCCGCTATGCGGCGAGCGACAGTGCTGCTTGTGTTCCGACGCTGCTCGGCACCGACGGTCAGGGAGATCTGGGCGCGGCGTTTCTTGGCAGTGTCTCGCCCGGCACCCACGCGCCCGGCCAGTTCCTGCTCGCCGCCGGAGGCGATGCCGAGGCGGTGAATGACGGCCTGAGCGTGTTCATGTACGGCGGCTTCCTGGGCACCAGCCGGGACTTCCGAACGGTCTATCCGCACAACCCGTGCGTGCCGATGATCGAGCCGCCGGAGATTCCGACGATTCCCCGCGCCGCCGTCTTCCGAGGCAACTCGGTGGAGGGCCTCGCGACCGATCCGCACGTCGGCATCGGCCTCTCGGAGGACTTCCTCAACCATGCGGGCTACGGCGCGTTCGACGCCGGTCTGCTCTGCATCGGCGCGGGCACGAACCTCTCGCAGCAGCTGAGCTCGGGTCTCTTCTCGCTGCTCGTGCCCTCGCTCAACCGCCTCACCTTCCCGGACGAGTCGGTGCCCCTCGCGGTGATGCTGCGCCCGCAGCGTCCGCCGACCTTCGAAATCGGCACCGGGACGTCGGACGAGGATCCGCTCCTCACCGTCTTGCTCGACGACCTGCAGGTCGACTTCTACGTCTGGAGCAACGATCGCTACATCCGCTTCATGACGTACCAGGCGGATCTCTCGCTCGGCATCAACCTCTCGGTGGCCGACGGTGAGATCGTGCCCGAGGTCGTGGGCCTCACGGCGAGCGAGTCGACGGTGACGAACTTCGAGGACGTCATGGCGGAAGACCCGGAGCGTCTCGCGGGCGTCATTCAGTCGGTCCTCGAGACCTTCGCGGGCATGGCCTTCGGCGACCTCGGCGGCTTCGCGCTGCCGGACCTGATGGGCATCCAGCTCGACGTCCAGGAGGGCGGCATTCGTCCCGTCGAAGAGGCGGGCTCCGAGTTCCTCGGCATCTTCGCGAACCTCTCGGTGGCTCCGGCCTCGGCGCTCAGCGCGCCGGTGGACACGCGCATCGCGGTCGGCGCCCTCGAGCTCGACCGGCGGGGCATGACGCTCGAGCATTGGGGCGAAGGTGCCTTGCCGCGCCTGCACCTCGATCTCTCGGCCGAGGGCCCGGCGGACGCCGAGCTCGAGTACAGCGTGCGCCTCGACGGCATGGCGTGGAGCGCGTGGACGCGCGATCCGCACGTGGTGATCGAGAACGCCGCGCTTCGCTTCCAGGCGCGTCACGTGGTCGAGGCTCGCGCGCGGGTCGTGGGCGAGCGCGACAGCGCGGATCTGACGCCCGACGTCGCGCAGGTGCTCGTCGACATCGTCGCGCCCGAGCTGGAGCTCGTCGCGGAGTCGGAGGGCACGCGCATCGCGGCGTGGGATCTGCTCGCGGAGCACATGGACTACCGCTGGCGCCTCGTGGGCGACTCGGAGTGGAGCGCGTGGGAGCGCCTGGAGGAGCAGACGATCCTTCCGGTGCTCGGCGACGTGGAGGTCGAGGTTCGCGACGAGGCGGAGAACGTCGCGTCGGCATCCACCGCGCTCATCCGCGGCGTCGGCAACCCGAACAGCGAAGGTGGCTGTGGCTCGTGCGCCGTCGACTCGCCGACGGGTGGCGCCAAGGGCACGTTCGTGGCGTTCCTCGCTGCGCTCGGTCTGATGGTGTCGCGTCGGCGAAAGGCACCGCGTCGCGGGCGCTCCTTTCGCGCGCGCAGCTTCCTCCTCTTCGCGCTCCCGATGATCCTCGCGGTCGCGGGTTGCGACTGCGGTGGCAAGCCGGATCCGATGCCCATCGACGGCGAGGTGCCGATGATGGACGGCGGTATGGAGGATGCGGGCCCGCTTCGTATGCTCGAGCCCGGCCTGCTCGCGACGCACCTCGACATGACGGCGCTGACCGATGGGACCCTGGTCCTCAGCGGCTACAGCCCCGGCGCCCTTCCCTCCACGAAGTATGGCGACCTCGTCGTCGGTTCGTGGAACGGCAGCGAGGTGAGCTGGGAGATCGTCGACGGCGTGCCGGACGTGGCGCCCACGCGTGACCCCGCGGGTTGGCGCGGCGGCGTGGCCGACCCCGGAGACGACGTCGGCCTCTACACCTCGATCGTGAACGACGGCGGCACCCTCGTCGTCGCCTACCACGACCGCACGAACGGCGCGCTCAAGGTCGCGAGCGGCACGCTCGGTGGCACCTGGACCGTGACCGAGGTCGACGACTCCGGCTACGCCGGCGCCTACGCCTCGCTCGCGCGCACCAGCAGCGGCTGGGCGGTCAGCTACCTCGCGATCGAAGAGCCCGCGACCCTTCCGGGCCGCCCGGTCTCGCACGTGCGGGTCGCCACGGCGTCCGCGCCGGGTGGGCCGTGGACGGTGGCCGAGGTGACGAGCGGTGAGATGGCGTGTCGCCCGCAGTTCTGCGGTGGCGCCGATTGCCTCGAGACCGGCGAGTGCACGTCGGACGCCGGCGAAGCCGCCACCCTCGCCGACCCGTACGTCGAGGACATGCCGCCCGCGATCGGTCTGCACACCTCGCTCGCGGCGACGTCGGGCGGCATGGCGCTCGTCTACTACTCGCGCGCGGAGGGCAACCTCTACGGCGTCGCCTTCGAAGGTGGCGCGTGGGGCACGCCCTTCTTGATCGACGGCTACGGCGTGGGCGATCCGGACACGGGGGACTGCGGGCTGCACGCGAGCCTCGCGGTCGACTCGGCGGGCGTCTGGCACGTCGCGTACGTCGACGGCGCGGAAGAAGCGCTGAAGTACGCGCGCATCGAGGGCACCACGATCACCCGCGAGCTCGTCGACGACGGCACGACCGAAGGAAGCACCGACGGTCGTCACGTGGTGGGCGACGACGCGGACATCGCGGTCACGGCGAGCGGCGAGGTGCGCATCGCGTACCAAGACGCGACGCTGCAGGACGCGCGTTTCGCGCGAAAGGCCGCGGGCGGTGCGTGGGCGGTGACCGTCCTCGACGACGCAGACAGCACCGGCTACTTCACGACCCAATACCTCGCCGGAAGCGCCAGCTCCGTCGCGTTCTGGTGGCGCCAGGAAGCGATGGGCGCGCGCGCCAACGGGATTCGCGTCGAAACCGTCGAGTGACGTTTCGACCGTGAGACACGGAAGAAGCCGCACCTTCGGGTGCGGCTTTTTTCGTCGGCGGATCGGCTTCGAAGGGCCGCTTCGAACGGCGAAGAGCCGCCCCCGTGGAGGTGCGGCTCTTTCGTTGGGGGCGTGCTTCCCGCCGAGCGGGTGCCGTCTCTCAGAGCACGAATCAGTTGCACTGACTCATGCTCTTCTCTTTTCTCGAGGGAGCGGCGCGCTCCCGCTCCCTCCCCCAACCGGCCAAGCCGGATAGGGGCCCCCTCCCACCACCGAGCGCCACAACCACTCGCACGGATTCGATCCGTGCAAGTGGTGGGCGCTCTCAGGCAGCCTTGATGGCGGGGACCTCGTCGACGAACTTCTGACGTTCGTTGCCGACGAGCGAGAGCAGCTGCTGGCGATCGACGAGACCAGCGTCCAGGAGAGCGCGCATGTAGCCGTCGGCGTAGCCGTGGGCCCGCGCGAGCTTCGCGTACGCGGCGCCGTCGAAGCGCGCCTTGAGAACGTCACGCAGCAGATCACGGAGCGTATCGAGAAGCTGATCCTGGTTCATCGCCCTGTCCTCCCGTGCATCGCGACCGTTCGCCCTGGTCGGCGGCACCACTCCAATTCGCTTGGAGCGGCCTCGGGGGTCAAAAAAGCGACGCGGTGCCGGGAGCCTCCCCGCGGGGTCGCGGCACTCGGGGCGGATTCGAGCGACGTCCCGCCGCTCCCGACGTGCGCGCAACCGAACGACTCGATGAGCGTGACGTCGCAGACGCGGCGGCTTCGCTCGAGCTCGGCGAGCGCTTCGTGCGTGGCCCAGTGTCGAACCAGGTGCCGAGGGCGGGGCTCGAACCCGCACGTGTCACCACGAGCGATTTTAAGTCGCCTGCGTCTGCCTATTCCGCCACCCCGGCGAGGGTCGCCGAAATCTACACGGGGCCCGCGCCGGCGGCCACGCGAGCGTGTGCTTCAGCGCGCTTTCGAGCCTCGAGAGCAGCGGGCGACAGAGGCCTGCTAAGCTCGCCGCGAACATGAACCGAGATTCTGCGCCCAACGTGGCGGTCTTTTGTGATTTCGAGAACGTCGCCCTCGGAGTGCGCGACGCACGCTACGACGAGTTCGACATCTCGCTCGTGCTCGAGCGCATCCTCGACAAAGGCAAGGTCGTGGTGAAGCGCGCCTACGCGGATTGGGAGCGCTACAAGAGCGCGAAGCGCCCGATGCACGAGGCGTCGTTCGAGCTGATCGAGATTCCGCACGTCAGCTACAGCGGAAAGAACAGCGCCGACATTCGCCTCGTCGTCGACGCGCTCGACCTCTGCCACACGAAGGAGCACGTCGACGTCTTCGTGATCGTCAGCGGCGACAGCGACTTCTCGCCTCTGGTCTCGAAGCTTCGCGAGAACGACAAGACCGTGATCGGTCTGGGCGTGAAGAACTCGTCGAGTGATCTCCTGATCGAGAACTGCGACGAGTTCATCTTCTACGACGACCTGGTCCGCAACCGTCGAAAGGCGGCCCGAAAGCCGCGCCCGCCGCGACGCAAGCCGGAGGAGCCGAAGAAGCCGGACGCGGAGGCCAAGAAGCCCGCCGCGCCAGAGAAGAGTGAGAAGCTCGAGCGAGCCCCCGAGAAGACTGCCGAGAAGGCCGACAAGCCGACGGCCCCCGCCGAGTCGAACGGGGACCCCGCCGAGGCCCACGCGATCGTCCTCGACGTCGTCGAATCCCTCTTCGAGGATCGCGACGGAAACCTCTGGGGGTCGATGGTGAAACAAGTGCTCAAGCGGAAGCGCCCGCAGTTCTCCGAGAGCTATTACGGCTACCGCACCTTCAACCAGCTCCTCGAAGAGATGGCGAAGGCGGAGCTTCTCGAGGTCGAGAAGGAAGACAAGTCGGGCAACTACGTGATCCTCGGGTTCGGCTCGAAGGCGTGAGGTGACGATGCGAAATCGGTGGAGGCACGCGGCGGTCGCGTGTGTGTTGTTCGGTGGCTGCGGCGGGGACTCGGAGGCCGAAGACGTCGCGATCACCGTGCTGGTGACCGAGGTGACGAGTGACGAGCCCGACCCGGACACGGAGGTCTGCGTCGTCGCCCCAACGGGCTACGGCTGCGGGACGACGGGAGCCGACGGCCGCGTCACGCTGAACGTCCCTGCGTCGTCGGACGTGGTCTTTCGCTCCACCCGCAGCGACCGGATGACCGGCCTCTTCGCGTACACCTCGAGCGACGCGCCCGAAGAGATCGAGGTCGACACCGCCGACCCGACGCTCGCGCAGGTCTTGTTGCTCGGCGCCGGCGTCGAAGCCCAAGAGGGCATGGGCCAGGTGCTCTTGCTCGCGCGCGGGCCGACGGGCAGCGGCACGGAAGCGGCGGGAATGACCTTCTCACTCGGGGTGGGCGACGGGCCCTTCTACTTCGGCGGGTCGCAGCCGATGCCGGAGCTCACCGAGACGACGAGCGACGGCGCCGTCGCCTTCGCCAACGTGCCACCGGGCGAGCACACGATCACCGCGGCCGGCGCGGCGAGCTGCGTCACGCGCGTCGGGTTCGATCGCGGCGTCGATCGCACCGGCTTTCGCGTCGAAGCCGGCGCGTTGACCTTCGTGCGCCTCGTGGACTGTGCGCCCCGCTGAGCGAGGACACGACGAACGAAAAAGACCGCTCGGCTCGAGCGGTCTTTTTCGTTCCGTCGGCGACCGAGACTACAAGCGGTCGCGAAGACGCTGCATCGAGTCGCGGGCGCGCTGCGCGGCGGCTGGGTCGCGGCTCTGCACCTCGCGCACGAAGCGCTCGTAGGTCTCGATCGCGAGCTGGTATTGGCCGACCTGCTCGTAGCTCACCGCGAGATCGAAGAGCAGCCCCTCGCCACGCCGTCCGAGCGCGAGCGCGCGCTCGTAGTGCGGGATCGCTTCGTCGTGGCGGTTCGAGGCTCGAAGCGCGATCGCGAGGTTGTGGTGCAGCTCGGCTTGGTCGGGGTTTCGTTCGATCGCCTGCTGCAAGAGGATCACGGCCTGTTCGTTCATGCGGCGCTGCCGGAGCACGACGGCGAGGTTGTTGAGGAGCGCCATGTCGTTGGGATGCCGTTCGAGCCCCGACTGGAGCACGTTCGTGGCTTCCTCCATGCGGTCGAGGCGCCGGTAGGTCGTGCCGAGGTTCGACCAATGCGACGCCTCCTCGGGTTGAAGCTCGCAGGCGCGACGGAGCGGTTCGACCGCCTGGTCGTAGCGACGCAGGCGAATCAGAAGCGCACCGACCATGCCCTGCGCGTTGCCGTTCCGCGGCTCGAGGCGCGCGGCTTCACGAAACGCCGTGAGGGCGTCCTCCATGCGGCCGGCTTGGCGGAGCACCGATCCGAGCGTGAAGTGCGCCGCCGAATGCGTCGGCCGCAGCCGCACCGCCTCGCGGCACTCCTGCGCGGCCTGCTCCCAGCGGCTCGCCTGCTTGTGCACCAGGCACATCCGGTAGTGGACCTCCGCCTCGTCCGCGAAGGCGGGCGCGGCGGTCAGCGAAAGCACGGCGCCGAGGCCGGCGGCGAGGCGACGGGTGCGCGTCATCATGCGGGGTCGTTCCTCTCGGGTGCGCGCCTGTGCGACGCGGCTGAAAACTCTACGGCGTGGTGACGCCACCGCGCCCGGCGTTCGGCCAGGCGAAGCCGAACCGCACACCGACGCCCGGAGGGGGCGCGAGATTCATCGTCGCCCGGAGTCGCCTCCTCCGACAAGGCGTTCGGCAAACGGGGGTGCACGAGCGTGCAGCCCGATCCAGCCTCATACGAGCGTCCCCCGGCGCGGAAGCACACGGCGAGATGCGCCGCCCTCCCCTCACGAGGGATTGTCGGGGACCGACGGGAGACGAGCCATGGGCAGACAAGTGGTCGAAGCGACGGTGCGTGGCGACGCGAGCGGACTGGCCAACACGATTCGCGTGCGCGAGTGGACCTTGGTGGGCGACGAGCCCGAAGCGATCGGCGGCACGGACACCGGACCGAGCCCCTTCGAATACCTGCTGAGCGCGCTGGGATGCTGCACCTCGATGACGCTCGCGCTCTACGCGAAGCGAAAGGGGTGGCCGCTCGAAGCGGTGGAGGTGCACCTCCGTCACGAGCGCGTGGTGGGCGAGAGTCCCCTCGACCGCATCGGCCGGGTCATCGAGCTCGTCGGCCCCCTCGACGAGGAGCAGCGCGCGCGGTTGATCGAGATCGCGAACAAATGCCCCGTGCACCAAGCGCTGACGAAGGGCACCCACGTGGAGACGACGGAAGCCGAACGCTGACGTCAGGTCGGCGTTCCGCTTCGGCGGGTGCCGGCCAAGACCGACGCACCGGCCCACGCCGCGCCGACGGCGAGCCCACCACGCGCGACGAGTCGAATCGACGCCGATGCGTCGAGCCCGTCGATTCCGAAGCGTTCGCGCACCACGTCGAGCAGGAAGAACGCCGTCGTCGCCCACGCGAAGGCGGCGACGTAGCGGCGCCGTTCGTCGACCGAGAAGGCGCGGCCGAGCGTCGACGTGACGAGACCGACGAACACCGTCGGTAGCCAACCGCGTACGTCGAGCGGCGCGAACGCCGCCCCCACCGAGAGCGCGACTCCGAGCGGCGCGCCCACCCAGGTGCCGCGCCCGAAGGCGAAGCAGCGCTTCGTCGTGCCGAGCGTCATCAGCCCCGCGAGCGCGGTCGACACGGTCCACCACGCGCTCGCCGCGTGGCGCTGCGCGCGCGCGAAGTCCGCGAGCGACGCCGAGATCGGAGGCGACGCGTGGTCGACGACGAGCGCGGTGAGGCCCGCGGAGACCGTGCCGACGACGACCAACGCCAACGCGTAGCCGCCGGCGGCCCGGCGCGGATCGACCGACCACCCCGAGTCCCACGTCACGCTCCCCGGGGGAGGCTCCCACCGGCCGAGCGCCGCAGGCTTCGTGGGCGGCTCGTCGCTCACGCCTCGTCCGCGAACATCTTCTGACCCATCGACACGCCGGGTCGATACTGCACGGGCCAGGGCACGTCGACCCCGAGCGCGGCCGCCGCGTGAAGCGTGAAGTAGGGATCGGCGAGGTGCGCGCGGGCGAGCGCGACGAGGTCCGCGCGCCCCGAGACGAGCAAGGTGTCGATGCGGTCGTGGTCCCAGATGTTGCCGACCGTGATCGTCGGAATGCCGACGTCGGTTCGAACCCGCTCGGCGAAGGGCGACTGGAACGCGCGCCCGTACACCGGCTGCGCCTCGGTGCTGGTCTGGCCCGCGGAGACGTCGACGAGGTCGACGCCGCGCTCCTTCAGCCACGTCGAGAAGGTGACCGCGTCTTCGACGTCGAAGCCGCCGGGCACCCAATCGGTCGCGCTGATGCGCACGCAGAGCGGCCCGTCCCAGACCTGACGAACCGCGTCGATCACCTCGAGCGGGAAACGCGCGCGGCGCTCGAGCGTGCCGCCGTACTCGTCGGTGCGTTGGTTCGAGAGCGGGGTGAGGAAGCTCGAGAGCAGGTAGCCGTGCGCCGCGTGCACCTCGAGCAAATCGAAGCCACAGCGCACCGCGCGTTTGGCGCTCGCGACGAACGCATCACGCACCTCGACCATGTCGGCGCGCGTCATCTCGCGCGGCGCGACGCAGGCTTCGCTCCAGGCGATCGGCGAGGGACCGAGCGTCGTCCACGCGCCCTCGTCGAGGCCCTCGTCCTTGCCGCGGCTCAGCCATGGCAGCTTCGTCGAGCCCTTGCGGCCCGCGTGCGCGAGCTGCATCGCGATGCGTCCCTTCGCGTGCTCGTGCACGAACGAGACGATGCGGGTCCACGCGGCTTCTTGCGCGTCGGTCCAAAGCCCCGCACAGCCCGGCGTGATGCGCCCCTCGGGCGAGACGTCGGTCATCTCGGTGAACACGAGACCTGCGCCGCCGATGGCGCGGCTGCCGAGGTGCACGAGGTGCCAATCCCCGACGACGCCGTCTTCGGCCGTGTACTGGCACATCGGCGAGACCACGACGCGGTTCGGCAGGGTCAACCCACGCAGACGAAAAGGCGTGAACATCGGCGGCACGACCGGCCCGCTCGCGTCGAGGCCTTGCTCGCCCATGTACCAACGGTCGACCGACTCGACGTACGCCGCGTCGCGCAAGCGCAGATTCTCGTGGGTCACGCGGTTGCTCCGCGTGAGCAAGCTGAACACGAGACGCTCGGGCGCTTGTTTGACGTGGCGACGCGTCTCCTCGAACCAACGCTGGCTCTGTTCGGCCGAACGCTGCACGCGCGAGATCATGGGGCGCCGCATCTCTTCGTAGCGCGGCAGCGCGGTCTTCACGTCGGGCGAGGTCGTGATCGCCGCAACGAGGTCGATGGCGTCTTCCATCGCCATCTTCGTGCCGGAGCCGACGCTGAAGTGCGCGGTGTGCGCGGCGTCGCCGAGGATCACCACGTTGTCGTGATGCCAGCGCTCGCAATGCAGCGTGCGGAAACGAAGCCAACGCGATCGATTCGCGACGAGCGGCGCGCCGGCGAGCTCGTCGGCGAAGAGTTTCTGGCAATGCGCGAGCGTCGCGGCCTCGTCGTCCTCCGCGAGCTCGCTGCGCGCGAAGGTGTCGTCGTCGCACTCGACGATGAAGGTCGAGGTGTTCTCGTCGAACGAGTACGCGTGCACCTGCCACACGCCCGCGGCGTCTTCGCGAAAGCTGAAGGTGAAGGCTTCGAAGGTGCGCGGCGTGCCGAGCCAGACGTAGCGCGCCGAGCCGTACGCGATGCTCGGGCGGAACGCGTCTTCGTAACGCGCGCGGGTGAGGCTGTTGACGCCGTCGGCGGCGACCAGGAGATCGCAGTCCGCACGCAGCGCCTCGACGTCCTCGACCTCTTCTTCGAAACGAAGCGTCACGCCGAGCGCGCGTGCGCGCTCTTGAAGCAGGTCGAGCAACGCTTGGCGCCCGAGACCGCAAAAGCCGTGTCCGCCGCTGCGCAACGTGCGCGGCTCCGGCTTCCACGTGTGCACGTCGATGGCGTCCCAATACGCCATGTGCTCACGAATCGCGGCGTAGCTCTCCGCGTCCGCGTCCCCGAGGTTGCCGAGCGTCTCGTCCGAGAAGACGACGCCGAAACCGAAGGTGTCGTCCGGCTTGTTGCGCTCGAAGACGGTGATGCGCGCGTCGGGTCGAGCCTTCGCGAGCAGGATGGAGAAGTAGAGCCCGGCCGGGCCGCCCCCGAGGACGTGAACCTTCACGGCCGCGGCGTAGCGAGGTCGCCCCGAGCCTCGGAAGGACTTTTGTCACCGGACGACGAAGCGAACGCGCGTTCGCGTGGAGGAAGCTCACGCCCTCCTGACGAAGGGCAACCTTCGACCGGCCGTCAGATGCCGATGCCCACGCTCGGCGCGAAGCGGCCGCTCTCGGGCGCCGCCGGCCCGTTCGGATCACGAAACACGACGCCGTGACGCGCGAAGTCGCGCTCGAGCTCGGGGAACGCCGCGCGAACCTTCGCGAGCGTCGATCGATAGGCGAGCTCTTCGATTTCGCGCCGGAAGAAGTACTTCATCGGCGAGCCGGACAAGACCCGCATCTCGTCGCCGTGCGGCCGGAAGAGGTAGAACGAGACCTCCGGGTACATCTCGCGAATCGCGCGCACTGCCTTGTCGAACCGCCCGTTGATGAGCGCCTTCACCGCCTGCATGCCGGAGAAGATCCCGCCCCGCGCGCGCACGTAGCCGGGGTCGTCCGAACGCACCGGCACGAGTGGATCGACGAGCACGACCATCGTCGCGCCCTGCTCCACCGCGACCCGCATGTTCGTCGTGCGCGTGAAGCTTCCGTCGATGTACCAGCGCCCGTCGATCTTCTCGGGCTCGTAGAACGGCACGAGCGCCGCGGACGCCCGCACCGCGCGGTGAATCGGGACGTGCTCGTAGCCGGGGGAGCCGAAGAGCACGGCTTCGCTGGTGTCTTGATCGGTCGCGCCGACGAAGAGCGGCCGCCGCAGCTTTCGAAAGTCGTTGGTCAGCCCCGGTTGCTCGAGGTGGTGCCGGAGGTAGTGGCGCAGACGCGCGCCGGAGAACGCGCCGCTGGGGACCGAGCGCGAGAGCGAGCTCAGCGCCCCACGCGGGCCCACGCCGCCGCGGGCGATCTCGGAGAGCAAGACCGGTAGGCGCGCGCCGACCTCGGCGACGTTCGGAAAGAAGAGCTCCGACTTACCGATCGCGCGAACGCGCGCGCTGCCACCTGCGAAGGCACGCGCGATCTCGTCGGGGCCGAGACCGTTCGCGAGAAATGCGCCGAGCACCGCGCCCGCGCTGATGCCGCAGAAGAGATCGAGGTCTTCGACCCGGCGGTTGACGAAGAACGCGTCGAGCGCGCGAAGGACACCGATCTCGTAGAGGAGCCCCTCGATGCCGCCGCCCGCGAGGCAGACCGCGATCTTTCCGGGCGCCACCTCCCTCGTCAGTCCGTCGAGCCGTCGGTGCAGCGCATCCCAGCTCGGCGCGCAGAGCACGTCGCCCACGCCGAGCTGACCCAAACGGTACGCGGCGTCGGTGCCGCCCGCGTCGGGGCCGACGAGCGCGAGCACTCGCGCGCGCTGAATGCCCGCGACGACCTCGCCCTCGGGGAAGAGTCGCGCGACGAGACGGCCCGCCGCGGTCTGGTCGAACGGTTGCGTACGTCCGGTCTCGCCTTGGCCCGGCGGACGGTCGCGAAGCTCGAGCAAGAGCACGTCGACCGCGCGCCGTTCGAGGAACGCGAAGGCACGCTCCGGATCGTCGAAAGCCCAGAGCTCGCGACGCCCCGACGAGGTCTCGTAGCGGAGCGCGCCGTCGGCCGTTCGGCGTGGGGTGAAAGCGCGGGAGAGCCCGAGCGGGTCCGGGCCCTCCAAGGGACCGACGTAGAGCATCACGCGCGGTCGCGTCACGAGGCATCCTCCGAGCAGCGGTTCACGGCGCGTACGGTAGCACCCGGACGCGGAAGCCGTTGCTCTCCGAGGTGGCACGGTGATAGCGTCGCCGCGTGCCGTCGTTCGGGGGGAGAAACCAGAGGTTCGTGCTTTGTCCCTCGACGTGAAGTCCGTGAAGAAGGCGCTCCAAGATGCGGGCGTGGAGGTCTACCGGTCTCGACCGGACGAGGTCCACATCGCCGAGCGCATCCGGCTCCACATCATGGACTCGCACGTGCGTGTGGTCCTCGGCGAGCCGATGAAGGTGCGCTTCACTGCGCGCTCCCAACGTTCGGACTTCCCGAACGCGCGACCCGACGAGCTGCTCGAGCGCGTGCGCCATCGCGTCGGCGGTGGCGCCATCGAGCGCGGCTACGTCGAGACGGCCTCGCAGGTGCAAGAGGTCAAGGACCCGGTCGACGAGTCCAAGACCCTCGATGTCTGGCACGAGGTCGTCTACGAGAAGCCCGCCAGCGATCTCGACGAAGTGATCGACGAAGTGCGCTGGGCGCTCAGCCTCGAGAAGTTCGTCCGCGACTGAGACTCGCTCCGCCGACTCCGCACGAGCACGCGTCGAGTCGCGAAGGCCGATCCCTCCTCGACGCTTTTGCGGCACTCCCGCCACCACGCGCGACCCGCTGGGCGACGCCGAGAGCCCGCGCCGACGAGCAACGGAACGCCAGCCGTCGAAGGGACGGCGCGGGGAGGGGCACCGGCTCCGCTCTGTCGGTCGAGCCCAGGCGACCTACTACGGACCTCGCTACGCTCGGCCACTTCGTAGGTCGCAGGGATTGGCTGGACCTCTCGACGCTCCGCCGGCGCCCCTCCCCACGCCTCACGTCCGAAGACTCATCACGTGCCGCTGTCGCACGATGCGTTTCGGTCTTCGAATCCGAGGCCGGACACCCGTACACGAGGCCGTAGGCCGAGACCCGTACACGTCATCGACGCACTCGAGTCACTCCCGCTGCTCGAGTGTGGTCAGGGTTTCGAAAGGGGCGACGAGCCCCTTCGCCGCGGAGCACCGCGGGAGCCGACCGGAGCGAAGCGGAGGGAGACTCCGAGGCACGGGTCGGGGAGGCAGAGCCTCCCCAAGCGGGCGGAAGGCGCGCAGGCCGTAGGCCCGGGCACCGCAGCCCTGCAAGAGGCCGCACTCGCTCCCGCTGCAACGTGGTCAGGGTTTCGAAGGCTCGCCGATGCGCCGAATGAAAGAAGGGTCCGACCTTTCGGTGGGACCCTTCTTTCGTTGAACGTTCGCTGCCGACTACCGGCGTCCTGAGCCGCAGCGTCGGAAGCACTCGCTCAGAATTCGACGGCTTCGGCGAACTGGCCGCGCGGACCCGATTTCAATCGGTAGCGCACGGTCTGCCCCTGCTTGAGCGTCCGGTAGCCATCTCCTCCGATTTGGCTGTAGTGCACAAAGACGTCGGATCCATCGGCCCCCCGGCTGATGAAACCCCACCCCTTCGCGTTGTTGAACCACTTCACGATGCCGTCTTCGATCGACTCGCTCGCCTGCATCGATACCCCTCCTGCAGTCGTGCTCGACGCGAAGCGCACGCCATGGCGTGACGCCCGACGTCGAATCCCCTCTGAACCCTGACGCTACCCGGGGGATTCGCGATGTCAAGACCGGCCACCAATGCGACGTCGTTTCACGCAGAATCTGCGTGAGACCTGACAAAGTCAGTGAACGAAGTCTGCGCGGCGAAGGGCTCGTCGCCTCAAGGCGCGAGTCGGACGCAACGCCAGCGATCGCCGTCACGGGTGTAGAGCGCGCGGTCGTGCAGGCGGCTCACACGGTCCTGCCAGAGCTCGATGGTGTCGGGCACGAGGCGGTACCCACCCCACGTCTCGGGACGCGGCACATCCCCCGAGAACCGCGCTTCTACCTCACGAATCCGCGCTTCGAGCACGTCGCGATCGGAGATGACCTGGCTCTGCGGAGACGCCCACGCGCCAATGCGACTGCCCCGGGGGCGGCTCGCGAAATACGCGTCCGACTCCTCGGAGGAGAGGCGTTCGACCCGGCCTTCGAGGCGCACCTGACCACCCGTCTCCCACCAGTGGAAGGCCAACGCGGCGAAGGGGTTCGCGTCGAGCTCACGGGCCTTTCGGCTCTCGTACGACGTGAAGAAACAAACCCCACGCGAGTCGACGACCTTCGCGAGCACGTAGCGAACGGACGGACGCCCGTCCGAAGTCGAGGTCGCCAACGCCACACGCGAGGCGTCCTGCGGAGACGCGGCGGCGGCCGCGGCCATCCAACGGCCGACGGCGTCGAGCGGATTCGCGAGGTCGAAGAGCGCTTCGGTCATGGCCCGGAGCATGGGCCGAGCCGAAGCGTCGGGCGACCTCGAAGCGTCTTCGACAGCCGTCGAAAAGCCGAACGATTCAGAGGCTGCAGAGCTTCCGCACGGAATCGCGTCCCACTGCGCAGTCGTGGTACGGTCCCCACCCCTGATGGACGCCACGGCCGAGGAGCTGATCGCGCGACTTCGTCGCGACCCCGAGGACTTCGAGGCCTTTCGCCTCCTCGGTGAGCACTACCGAAGACTCGGCGACCATGCCTCGCTCGCCAACCTCTTGGAAGGTTGGGCGAAACGCAGCCAGGACGGCGCGAAGGCGGCGCGCGCGTACCACGAGTCCGCGCTCTTGGTGATGGAGCTCGGCGACTTGCCGCGCGCCGAGTCCCTCTTGCTCCGTTCGTTGGAGCGAGACGCGACCTTCGCCGACGCGGACGCACAGCTCGTCGCGTTGCTCGAGCACCGCGGCGACACCACCGCGCTCCTGCAGCACCTCACGGACCGGGCCGCGCAGCTGAACGAGCTCGGCGACCGCGCTGGCCTCGCGGCGGTCGAGGAGCACATCGGGCGAACCTACGAGCATCGCCTCGGCCGCCCGGACCGCGCCATCGCGCACTACCGCAAGGCCTTCGAAGCCGATCCCTCGCTCGTGCCGGCCATCTACGCGGCGCGCGAGATCTACCGCGCAGCCGGCAACCCGAAGGCGGCGGCGACGCTCTTCGAGCTCGAGGTGAAAGCGGAGCCGACCCGCGAGCGCCGCGTCGCGCTCTTGCGGGAGCTCGGTCATCTGCGAGCCACCGAGCTTCAAGACTTGGCCGGAGCCATCGACGCGCTCTCGCGAGCGGAGTCCGAAGCCCCCGAAGACCTCGCGGTGCTGCACGAGCTCGCGACCTTCTCGTTGGAGCGCGCGGGCCAGCGTGGCGACGGCCCCGCGGCCGCGCAGGAGCGGGCACGGGCCGCGGATCTCTTCGTGCGACTCGCGCGTGGCGTGCCGCCCGACCACGCGCTCGCGTACACGCAGTCGGCCCTCGACGCAGCGCCCGCGCACGAAGAAGCGCTCACGTTGCTCGAGAGCCTCGCAGCGGAGCACGACCGCGAAGACCTGCTTCCGCTTCGTTGGGTCGGCTACCTGCAGTGGGCTCCCGAAGGCGCCGGCGCGGACCATCGACGCCGCCGGCTCGGTCGCGCGTACGTGGACGCGGGCCAGATCGACGACGCGTTGGTCTGCCTCGAGCCGCTCGCGAACGCAGGCGACGCCGAAGCGGCCGAGACGCTCGTGCCGATCTACCGCGCGCAAGGACGGGACGCCGACGCGGGTCGCGCGCTGGCGGTCGCGGTCGCGGGGCTCCCGCCGGAGGCGCGGGCGCCACGGCTTCGCGAGCTCGTCGAGACGCTCCGTGACGCGGGCCAGCACGAAGAAGCCTTCGAGCGCGCGAAGGAGCTGCTCGCGCTCGAGCCGAACGACCTCGACACGTTGGGCTTCGTCGAAGACGAGCTTCGCCGCCGTGAGGACCACCGCGAGCTGCGCGACCTCTTGCTCGGCGCGACGCGTATGCCCGGCGCGCCGATCGACGTGACCAAGCGTCGCCTTCGCGAGGTGGCCGAGCTCGACGAAGATCGGCTGGGCGACGCCGACGGCGCGGTGGCGGCCTACGGCGCGTTGCTCTCGCTCGATCCGGCCGACGAAGAAGCGCGTCGACGCTTGGGCGACCTGCTCGAACGGCTCGAGCGTTGGGACGAGCTCGTCGCGCACCTCGAGCGCGAGTCGCTCGGGGTCGTCGATCCGGACGCGAAGGCTTCGCTCCTGATGCGGCTCGCGCTGCTTCACCGCGACCGCCGCGAAGACCCGGTGGCGGCGCGCGCCGCGCTGCGGAACCTGCGCCAGCTGCGTCCCGACGACGGCGAAGCCCGCGACGCGCTCTGCGAGCTCTTGCTCGAGATGGAGAGCTGGGCCGAAGCGCTGCCGCTCCTCGAAGAACGCATCGAGATCGCGAGCGGCGACGAGCGCCTGCGTCTGCTCGAGCTGCTGGGCACGACGCTCGAAGAACGCATCGGCGACGACCAGGCGGCGTTCGCGGCGTCGACGCGGCTGCTCGACGAAGAGCCGGCGAGCTTGGTCGCGCTCGATCGCATGGAGCGCATCGACCTTCGCGCCGCGAACGCCGGGCGTCTGCTCGAGACGCTCGCGTACCGCGTCGAGGTCGTGCCGAACGAAGAGCGCGCCAGCATCCTCGTGCGCGTCGCGCAAATCGCCGACGGGGAGCTCGGCGACCTCGACCGCGCCGCCGACGCGCTGCAACAAGCGCTCGACCTCGATCCGGCGAGCGCCGAGGTGCTCGACACGCTCTGCGACGTCTACGACCGCGGCGGTCGCTACAAGGATCTCGTCGTCCTGCTGCGCGAGCGCGCGCGCATGGAAGAACAAGCCGTCGCGCGGGGCGAGCTCTACCGCCGCATCGCGCGAATCCTCGGCGACCGCGTGGGCAACCTCGACGCGGCCGCGGAAGCTTGGGAGAAGGTCCTCGAGGCCGGCGACGACGAAGAAGCCCTTCGTGCGTTGCTCCAGCGCGCGATCGACAACGGGCAGGCGGAAGCGCGGCTCGACCTCGCGGGACGCCTCGCGAACGTCGTCGAAGGCGACGAGCGGCGCGACCTGCACGTGCAGCGCGCGCGTTGGCTCGAGGCCGAAGAACGACTGGACGAGGCGGTCGCGGTGGTTCGAGAGGCGGTGCTTCCGGTCGCGCCCACCCACCTTCCCGCGCTCTTCGACCTGGCACGTTGGGAGGAGCGCCGCGGCGACGACGCGGGCCTCGCCGACGCGCTCTCGCGGCAGCTCGGCCTGCTCGAGGACGAGGGCCTTCGGTTGCCCGTCGCGTCACGCCTCGCGGACCTCTACGAAGGCCCGCTGGCCGACGACGAGCGCGCGGTCGAGGCGCTTCACGCGTGGATCGACTGCGACTTGATGGACGCGACGCCGCGGGAGCGACTCGTCGCGAAGCTCGAGGCGAACGCGCGCTGGCCCGAGCTGCTCGACGCGCTCGACGGGCTCGCCGGAGTGGAGGTCGACGACGAGGTGCGCGGCGACCTGATTCGCCGTGCCGCAACGGTCGCGTCCGAGCGCTTGTCCGACGTGGACGGTGCGTGGGAGCGCCTCGCCCCCCGTGTGGCCGAAGACGCGGAGGCAGAGACGCAGATCCGCGCGCTCGCCGAGGCACACGGTCGCCACGAGCCTCTCGCCGAGCTCTTCGTGCGTGCGGCGCAGACCGCGAGCGCGCCGGCCGAGCAACGCCGCCGCTGGCTGGACGCCGCGCAGGTGCTCGAAGGACCCGTCGGCGACCCGAGCCGTGCGCTCGAAGCGGTGCTTCGCGCCTACGCGTTGGATCTCGCCGACGAACAGCTGCTCGGCGAGGTCGATCGACTCGCCGCCGCGTGCCACGCCTGGGCGCGCCTCGCGCAGGTCTACGAGACCTTGCTTCGCAGCGTCGAGACCCCGCGCGCGAAGAAGAAGCTGCTCGTGAGGCACGCGAAGCTGCTCGACACCGTCGGCGACGATCCGGGCGGGGCCCTCGATCGCGCGCTCCGCGCGTGCGCGCTCGACGCCGACGACGACGCGTTGCTCGGCTACGTCGAAGACCTCGCGCCGCGTGCCGGACGCGCGGAAGAGCTGCTCGTCGTGTACGACCGCCGGCGCAGCGCCGCGGCCACCGACGAAGCGCGCGCGGACGCGTTGCTTCGCGCCGCGCACCTCTGCGACGTCGACCTGCAGGACCGCGACCGCGCCTTCAGCTACGTCGCACAAACGGTGGCGCTCTCCGTGCGTACGCCAGCCGTGGTGCCCCACCTCGAGCGCGCCGTCGCCGAGCTCGACGAGCTGGCTTCGAGTGAGGACGCACGTCGACGCTTGGTCGCCGTCTACCGCGCGCTCGCCGAAGACGCGGAGCACGACCCGCGAGGCGCCGCGAGCCTCTTGCTTCGCGCCGCGCGGCTGCTCGAAGACGACCTCGCCTCGCCCGACGAAGCCTTCGCGTGCCTCGAGAAGGCCAGCCAAGACGCACCGATTCCCGAGGTGCTCGACGCGCTCGAGAGCGCGGCCGAACGTCACCGTCGCTTCGACGCCCTCGACGCGCGCCTCGCGCTGCTCATCGCCGACGCGCTCGACTCCCAGACCGCAGCCGATCTCTTGCGGCGACGTGGCCGCGTGCTGGAAGAGCGGCTCGGTCGCCTCGACGAAGCCGCGGACGTGTACCGCCAGCTGCTCGTGGTCGCGCGCGACGAGGCCACCGCGGACCGCTTGCTCGCGTGTCTGCGAAAAGCGCGGCGCCACCAGGACCTGCTCGGCGCCATCGACCAAGAGCTCGCCCGGGCACGCGACAAGGACCGTCGCCTCACGCTGCTTCGCGAGGCCGCGACGGTGTGGGAGAAGGACCTCGGCAACAAGTGGGAGGCCCAAGACGCCTGGAAGAAGGTGCTCGCGGCCTCCCCGGACGACGCGGTCGCGACCGAAGCCCTTCAGCGCTTGGGCGCGAGCACGCGACGTCTACACCCCGACGACATCGCGCCCTCGCCGAGCGAGACGCCCGAGGATCCGTCGACGGTTCAGGCCTCGCTCGAGGAGTTCGAGGACGCGACCCCGGTCTCGGACGAGCCCGAATCGATCGACGGCGGCGACGTCGAGGCGCTCGAGCCTGCTTCGAGCTTCGAAGAAGACACGCCTTCGCTCGAAGACGCGGTGCCGCCGTTCGCCAGCGCGTCGGCCTCGCCCGGGACCGAGGGCGAGCTTCCGTTCACCAGCCCGGCCGACGCGCCGCACGACTTCGCGGACATGCCGTCGACCGCGGCCGAGGTCGAAGAAGACGAGCCGCTCTTCGCGGACGAGGCGCCTTCGTCGGAGCACCTGGCGCTCTTCGAGGACGACTCGACCGGCGGCGGTCTCTTCGACGCCCCCCTCCCCTGCCCTCGACGGCGGCGGACTCCGATCCGCTCGTCGTCTCTCCGCCCGCGCGCCCGAATCCCTTTGGACGGCGGGAAGGCACGATGCCGCTCATGAACGGCTTCGCCGAAGAGATTCACACGCACGTGGAGGCCGACGCCTCGCTCGACGACGAATTCCCACCGCTGCCGGGTGTGCCCTCCGTCGGTACGCTCGACGACGCCCTCCCGTACGCGGCGACGGTGGCGGCGAACCTCGACGTCGACGACGAGGACGACGTCGATTCGGTTCCCGTGCGTGACGAGTCGCCGCTCGGGGTGGCCGAGGACGAGGTCGAGGATCTCGGGACGGGCGAGCTGCTCGCGTACGAAGATGCGAACAGCGCCGAGCTCTTCGCGCTCGACGGCGACGACGTGTTGGAAGACGACGAGGTGGAGGACCTCGACGACGAGCTGGTCGATCTGCTCGAAGAAGAGGCGGCTCCGAAGGTCAGCCTGCCGCCTCCGCCTCCGCCGCGTCGCGAGGACTGAGGCGGCCTCGCGTCGCGCGGGCACGGGCAGACGGGCACAGCCACGGTGGGCACGGGCACGGGCACGGGCACGGGCACGGGCACGGGCACGGGCACGGGCACGGGCACGGGCACGGGCACGGCACGGCACGGGCACGGGCACGGGCACGGAACGACGAAGGCCGCCTCGAAGGGCGGCCTCGTCGTTCGTGGGGCTGGGCTCAGCCGTCGCCGAGCTCGGCGAGGAAGGTGTCGACCTCCGGAAGGTCCGGGTCCTCCTGCTTGGCCTTGCGTGCCCACAGGAGCGCGCGACGGCCTTCGCCGCGCACGTGCGCGATGCGCGCCTGAAGCAAGAACGCCATCGCCTTGCTCATCGGCCCGTCGGTCTTCGCGAGGGTCACCGCGCGAAGCGCGCCGAGCGCGATCTCGTGCTCACCGAGCTCGTAGCTGAGCCACGCGAGCTCACTCGCGATCTCGACGTTGTTCTTGTCGCTCTCGAGCGCCGCGTTGAGCCACTGCATCTCGAGGTTTCGATCGCCGGCCACCTGCGCCAGCCGCGACATGCGCTGCTGAAGCTCGGCGAGCTCGGGGCTGCGCCGACGCGGATGGTTCTGAATCGAGGTCTCGAGCAGCTGACCCGCTTCGGCGTAGTAGCCACCGCCGATGTAGGCGTCGGCGAGGAGCACGATGGTCGCGTGGTCGTCGGGCTTCACCTCGACCGCGCGCTGCAGCATCGGCAGCGCACCGTCGGGGTCTCCGACCTGCTCCACCAACACGCGGCCCGCGCGGCGGAAGAGCTCGAACGCCCGCTCCGGATCGGCCATCGACGCCTCGTGGGCGAGCAACGACGCGAGCTCGCGGCCGGCGCCGAGCGCCTCGTACATGCCCCGAAGGCGCTCGATGACCCCCTCGTCGCGCGGCTGCGCGGCGAAGACGTGCTCGAGGCCCTCACGCGCGAGGCCGACGTTCTCGAGCGCCTCGGCCGCGTCGACGAGCAACATCGCCGCCTCGACCTGCTCTTGGTTCTCGAGGACACGCACGAGCGCGTCGCTCGTCGCGACCACACCGCCCCAGTTCTGCATGCGCATGTCCAGGGTGCGAAGACGCAGCAGCGCTTCCCGATCGGTCGGCGCCTTCGCGCACCACGCCGCGAGCACGTCGCGGGCGTCGTCTTGCGCGCGACCGGCTTCGAGCACGTCGACCCGACGCCACATCACGGGTCGCTCGGCGTCGGGGTCGCTCGCGACCTCGTCCTGCCGCAGCCCGAGCGTGTGCGCGAGCGGCTCCGTGAGCTCCGCCGGCGCGACCGCGTAGGCGGCCTCGAGATCCGTCAGCGCCGCCACCGTGTCCCCCGAGGAGGCGCGCAGACGCGCCCGCACGCCGAGGAGCTTGGCCCACGTCGCGTCCTGCGCCTCGCTCGCGTCGAGCGCGGCGCTCACCTCGGCCGCCGCCGCGTTCAAGTCGCCGGCGTCTTCGAGCGCCGCGACGAGCTCGTCGAGCAGCTCGGGGCTCTGCGTGCGCGCGTAGGCTTCCCGCAGCGTCTCGATGGCGCCCTGCGCGTCGCCGAGCATCTCGCGACGAAGGCGGGCCGCTTCGCGCAGACGCGCGATGGCACCGTCCGGGTCCGTGCTCGCGAGACGAGTCGCTTCGACGCCGAGGAAATCGGCGAGGCTCCCCAATCCTCACGCTCGCGATAACGCGCCTCGACCGCGTCGCGAAGCTCCGCGTCGTCCGGGTTGCCGCGGTAGCCGAGCCAGAGCGCGCGCAGCATGCCGTCCGGGTCGTCGAGCGCTTCCCACTCCGAGTAGAGCGAGCGCGAGAGCCGCGAGGCCGCATCGCCGCTCTCGATGGCGAGAAGCTTCTCCCGCACCTCGGCGCGCTCGCGCGGGTCGTCCTCTTCGCCGAGCAGCGCGAGGTAAGCCTCCACCACGCTCCGTTCCGTCGGCACCCAATCGAGCGCACGGCGGTACACGTCGAGCGCGTCGTCACGACGAACCTTCTCGAGCAGCGTGCCGAGCTTGAGCGAGAGCTCGGTGATCGACGCGAGGTCTTGGTTGTCGCGGGCCACGTCGAGCTGCTGCTGCAGGAGCTCGACGAGGTCCTCGTTGTAGCCGCTCTTCTCGTAGAGACGTCCGAGCAGCGCCGCAGCCTCGGGATGGCCCGGCTCTTCGCCGAGCGCGTCCTTGAGGAGGTCGACGGCGTCGAACTCGCGATCCTCGAGGCCCATCAGGAAACGCGCCTTGGCGAGGCGAGCCTCGTTGCGGAGCGCCGGGTCGAGCAGGGCGTCGAGGAGCTGCGCGACGAGATCCGAGAGCGCGCCTTCGTCGGCGCGGCGCACCTGCACGTCGAGGAGCGGACGCCAGAGAGTCTCGTCGACCGGGTCGACCTCCATCAACGCGCGGTAGGCGTCCGCGGCCACGTCGAGGTCGCCGCCCTCGCCCGCCGCGACCTCCGCGAGCTCACGCTGCATCGCGCGGCGCTCGTCGTCGTCGGTCGCGGTCTCGACCGCCTTCTGCATCCACGCGAGCGCGCCCGCGGGGTCCCCAGCGTCGCGGCGCACCTCGGCGAGCTGGCGCATCGCGTTGCGGCACGCCGGCACGTCGTCGGCCGCAGTCGCGATCTCCAGCGCCCGCTGCAGGAGCACCTCGGCGCGATCACGCTCACCCATCGCGAGCGCCTTGTCGGCCGCCTCGCGGACGTGCGCCAGCGGCGCTTCGGCCCGCTGCGCGCGCCGCTCGAGGAAGGTCAGCGCGACTTGGTCGTCGCCCGAGTCGAGCGCGACGTCCGCGTAGAGCTTCATCGCTCCGTCGTGCTCGGGCTGGCGCGCCACGGCGCCATCCAGCGCCGAGGCGAGCGCCACGTAGCGCGGGTCGGCGTCGAACGCGCGTCGCGCGACCGAGACCGCCGCGTCGAGCTGATCGACGTCGCGCTGCGCCTCACGAAGCAGCACCTGCGCGAGCTGGTGGAGCGCGTTCGCCTTCGGCCCGGCCGCGAGCTCGGGAAGCTCGACGAGCTTCGGAAGCACGCGCTTCTGAAGCGCGTGATCCTCACGTGCGGCACCGACGCGCGCGAGCGCGACCCAGCTCTCGACCGGGCTAGCCGCGAGCGACTCCGCGCGGCTGTACGCGCTGGTCGCCTTCTCGAGGTCGCCGTCGTCGTGCTCGGCGATCTCGCCCATGCGGGTCCAGAGCGACGCGAGCAGCGGCGCGTCCTCGTCGCGCTTGTGGGTGTCCAGGATCTTGGTGAACGCCGCCGAGAGCTCGGCGACCCGTCCGAGGGCGCGCGCTCCTTCGAGCGACGCCTTCTGGAGCTCGACGCTGGACGCGTCTTGGGCGAGCGCCTCGAGCCGACGCGCGAACGCCGCCTCGTGCTGATCCATGCTCTGCAGCACGGACGCGATCGCGGCGAGCACGACGGCCTTGGACGACGCCTCGTCCGCCGCGGAGGCGCGACGCTCGAGCCCGCGAATCGCGAGCTCCGGTTGCCCACGCTCGACGAGGGCATCGCGGAAGCGAAGCGCCTCGGCGTCGTTCTGCGCCGCAGCCTCGAGCGCCGACTCGAGCAGCTCGGCGCCCTGCTCCGCGTCGCCACGCGCGGTGGCGATGGCGTGAAGCTCGAAGAGCACCTCGCCGCTGCCGACGTCGACCTCCGCGGTCGGGCCACGACGGCGCACCGTCATGAGCAACGCGCGGTACGCCTTCTCGGCGCGGTCGAGCTGCCCCGCTTCGCGCGCGAGCCGACCGAGGGCGTCGAGCATGCGCGGCTCGGCCATCGCCATCTTCGTCGCGAGGTCGAACTGCTCGAGCGCTCCTTCGACGTCGCCTTGCGCCTTCGCGACCGCACCGAGCTGGTAGTGCACGTCGGCACGCTCGGGCGAGCGACGACGGCCGAAGCTCTCGACGACCTCTTCGAGGAGCGTGCGCGCTTCGGCGAGCTCACCGGCTTCACGAAGCCCTTCCGCGAGCTGGAGCTTGATGGCGCGGTCGTCGGGCGCGAGCGCGATGCCGCGACGCAAGACCGGGATGGCTTCCGCCGGGCGGTGCAGCACGTCGCGGTACAGCGACGCCGCCTCGCGCACGAGCTCGAGGGCACGCTCGGCGTCCACGTGCTCGGCCGAATCGGCGAGCGCACGGGCGAGCGCGTCGTGCGACGCGAGCACTCGAAGCTGCACCACCAAGGTGTCGCGGAGGTCCTGACGGTCGGGCGAGGTTTCGAGCGCCGTCTGAAGCACCTCGACCGCGCGCTCGATGCGTCCGGCCGTGACGAGCTCGGCCGCGAGGTCGCCCGCGAGGTTCGCGCGCTCTTCGGGCTGCGCGACCGCGAGCCGACGCTCGAGCCAACGCGCCGCCGCCGCGGACTCGCCGCGCGTGCGATGAATGCGCGCCAGCGCGTCGATCGCGGGCACGTCCTCGGGAACGAGCTCGACGACCTTTCGAAACGCGGTGACCGCACGATCGGCGTCTCCGAGCTCGGCCTCCGCGAGCGCCGCCGCGCGACGCCAGAGCTGCGCGGCGCGCTCGCCTTCGAGGCGCTCCGCTTGGCTGGCGTAGAGGTCGGCGAGCTCCTGGTGCGCGCGACGTCCACCGAGCAAACGCTCGATGGCTTCGAGGCTCGCCTCGTGGCCCGGCCGGTCCTCGAGGTTCGCGCGCAACGCTTCCATGCGTCCGCCACGCTCTTCGATCTCGGTCACGAGGTTCGCGACCTCGAGGCGCAGCTCGATGCGGCGCTCGGGGTCCGTCGTGACCGCGAGCTCCTTCTGACGAAGTCCGAGCAGCTCGGCGCGGCGCCCTTCGGCGGCGAGCAGGTCACCCAAGCTGCGCAGCGCCTCGGCGTCGTCGCGAAGCTTCACGATGTCGCGGTAGAGCTCCATCGCGGTGGCGCGGTCGCCCGAAGCCTCCGCGCGACGGGCGGCTTCCTTGCGCCACGTCGCGGCGTCGGTCGCATCCATCGGGAGACGGGCCACCTCGACGAGGAGCGGCACCACCTCCGCGCCACGGCCTTCTTCGTCGTAGCGCGCCACGAGCGCTTCGGCGGCCCAAGTCGACGCGGCGTCGGCCGCCACGCTGCCGCTCGCTGCCGCGCCCCGGCGCCAGAGGCCGGACGCGCGCTCGAAGAGCCGCTCCAGCGTCGAGGTCGCGAGCTCCGGCACCGCCGTCGGTGCGAGGCGTGCCGCCTCCTGCAACGCGTCGAGGTCCGACTGCGCGAGCTCCGCCAGACGAAGCAGCGTCGGGAGCAACGCGGACGCTTCGAGATGCCGCTGCACCGCCGCGAGCCGCACCACGTGCGAGGTGGCGCGAACGGCGCATCGGCGGCACGCGCGAGCGCGTCGGCGGCCTCGCTCCAACGTTCGGTGGCCTCGGCGAGCGCCACGAGGCGGTCGGCGAAGTCCTCGCGAAGCGGCGCCGCTTCGAGGCCACGCGCGATCGCGTCGAACGCGCCGGTCGCGTCGTCGAGGGTGCTCGCCCGCAGATCGCTCTCGCGTCCGCAGAGCGCCGCGCGACGCGCGCCTTCTGCGCCTGCCGCCGCTCGCGCGAACGTGTCGGCCAGCTCCTCCGGCGCCGCGGCGGCCTCGGCGAGGCGCTCGACCTCCGCTTCGAGGCGCAGGTCGTCCGGCGTGAGGACGAACGCACGCGCGATCGACGCGAGCGCGGCCGACGGTGCACCGGCTTCGTTCTCTTGAAGCGCCGCGGCTTCACGAAGCAGGCGAACCTGCGCGGCGACGTCCTCGGCGGCCGCGAGCCGAGGCTCGAGCAACGCCAAACGCGGCTCCCACTCTCCCGTACGCTCGTACGAGCGCGCCAACGCTTCGACGGCCTCGGCCGCGACGCTCTCGTCGTCGCACAAAGTCGCGAGCCCCTCGCGCGCCGTCTCGTGCGCCGGACTGGCCTCGAGCGCGCGACGGAACGACGCGAGCGCACGCGCGGCATCGTTCAAATAGGTCGCGAAGACCGAGCCCTGACGTGCGCGAACGTCGGCGAGGTGCGCGTCCTCGCGTTGCGCGGTGCGGTCGAGGACCGCCGCCATCTCCTCGTAGCGCTCGGTGAGCTCGAAGAGGGTCGTCAGCGCGTCCGCGACCTCCGCGTCCTCGCCGTACGCCGCGCCGACCTCGGTCCACGTCGCGATGGCGTCGGCGAGCTGCTCGAGCTCGTCTGCCTGAACGCGCGCGATGCGCACGAGGTCCGCGCGCTTCTGCCACGCGCTCGACGTGCTCTGCTCGCGGCGGCGCAACGCTCGCACGAGCTCGGCCCAACGCTCCTCGCGCTCGAGCAGGTCGACGATCGCGCCGAGCGCCGACGCGTCGGACGGGTCTTCGACGAGGCAACGCTCGTAGAGCGCGAGCGCGCGGTCGGCGTCGCCGAGACGTGCGGCGAGCTCCGCGGCTTGGCCGAGCGCTTGGCGACGTCGGCTCGGCGTGTCCTCGAGCGTCGCGAGACGATCGAGCGCCGCGAGCTGTTCTTGTTCGCGGCCCGATGCCCCGAGCTGGTCGACGAGCAATCGCGCGGCGGTCATCGCCAGGCCGGGTGCGACCTTCGGCTCGGCCGCCAAGAGACGAAGCTGCGGGATCGCCGCTTCCGACTCTCCCAACGCCACGAGTCGCTCGGCCGCCTCGAGCCGCAAGGGCGCGCGCTCGAAGATGGCCTCGACCGCGTCCGCGGCGGCGACCAGCAAATCGACGAGCCGCCGCGGCGTGCCGGCCTGCTGCGCGACGTCGCGGGCCGCCGAGAGGGCTTCTTCGTCGTCCGGTGCGAGCACGAGCACGGCGCCGAGGTGCTCCAACGCTTCGTCGAGCACGCCCGCGCTGCGGAGTCGCTCGGCGGCGTCACGGTGAAGCGTGATGCGCTCGCCGACGTCGGCGAGCTCGAGCGCGGTGTCGAGCGTCGCGATCACCGCGGTGGTGCGGTCTTCGGCGTCGTAACGCTCGCGGAGCAGCCCGAGCGCCTCACGACGAGCTTCGGCGTCCACGCTCTGATCGCGGGCGATGCGCTCGAGCATCTGAAGCGCAGGCGCGGGGTCGCCGCCTTCGTCGAGCATCGCACGAAGCTCGACCGTCGCTTCTTCCGCGCGACCGAGCTTCTCGTAGAGGTGCTCGGCGATGCGCTGGCGCACCTCGCGTCGCTCGTCCTTCGCGCTCGGGAGCTGGTCGCGCCAGAGCTCGACGAGGTCGGCGTAGCGCTCCTGACGCTCGAGGAGACGCTCGAGGTTGGAGACGAGCTGTTTGTCGCCGCGGCGGAGCGGCAAGAGCTGCTGGAGGTAGCTCGCGGCGCGCTCGGGGGCGCCCGCGAAATCCTTTGCGGTCTGCGCGGCTTCTTCGAGCAACGAGGCGCGACGGTGCTCGTCGACCGCACCGGCGATCTCACGGTCGTAGAGCGCGAGAAGCTCGTCCCAACGCTCGCCGACGGTGAACACCACCGTCAGCCGCTGGAACGCCCACTCGCTCGCGCTCGGGTCGATGGCGAGCACACGCTGCAGCACCGCGACGAGGTTCGGCGAGTCTTCGCGGAACCACTCCTCGTGGAACTGCACCGCCCGCTGACCGACGAGCGCCGCCGCGTCGGGCGCCAGCTTTCGATCGAGGATCTCGCGGTAGAGCTCCCCGACCTCGTCGGGTCGTTGCGAAGCCGCAGCGAGATCTTCGAGCTGATCCCACGCGTCCTCGTCCGTGGCGTCGGCACGGACTGCCGCTGCAGCCGTCGCGAAGACCTCGTCACCCTCGAGCATTCCCGCCTCCTGCTCGTCGCGTTCCATGTGGACTCCGTGCTCTCGCCGAAGCTCGCTCGGCGGGCGGCGAGGATAACAACAAAGGCTCCCTGCTTGGCGATGAGGAAATCACCGACGCGGCAGGGTTTCTGCGGATGGAGTCCGTGAACGTGCGACGCCCCGCGACGAGGCGCGAGAGCTTGCTCGCACGGCCAGCGCACCGTGCCGCAACGCGTCACGACACGGAGGCCGTGCGGCGAGCTCGCTCAGCGCAAGAGCAACGCTCGACCCGCGACGGTGCCTTGGCCCGCGGTCATGACGTCGTCTTGGGCCGCCCAGAACATGAAGTTGTCCCCGCCCGCGCCCTCGCACTCCGCCTCGAAGAGCAGCCCGTCGCCGTCGGTGTCGCGCTCCGGCCCGCACTCGGGCGTGTCCGCGATGGGATCGAGCACCGTGCCGTCGATCTCGCTGCTGTGAAAGAGGCCCAGGTAGTGGCCCGTCTCGTGCGCCACGACGACGCCGAAGGTCGGCGTGAGCGGGTCGGGCTCGAAGAGCGAATCGACGCTGATGGCGATGCCGTTGGTGATCTCGCCGGGGTGCATCCACGCGCCGGGGATGTCGCCCGCGATGCCGAGCGCGCCCGAGATGTCGCGCACGAGGAAGATGGGCAACGAGCCTCGGCCGGAGCCGGCACCGAGCGCGAAGAGCTCCTGCAGCTCGCCCGGATCTCCGTCGAGGCCGCTCTCCACGAACGCGTAGCGTCCACGGAGGATGCCCGGGATGACGTGCTGGCGAATCTCGCCGAAACGAATCCGCGAAGGCGCCAACACCCGCTCGGCGTCACGCAGCGCCCGCAACAGACGCACCGGAACGCTCCCGTCGCGCTCCGGACGGAGCATGCCGCCCCCCACGTAGAAGAGGTCGATGTCCAAGGTTCGGCTGGAGCCGGCGGAGCCGAGGATGCGGGTGCCTCGCACGTCGGTGCGCGGCCCGAACGCGCGAACCTCGACCGACAACGCGCCTTCCACGGGTCGCGACCCGTTGGGCGTGAGCATCGACAAGACCGTCCCGAAGCCGACGACCGGGTTGATGGGCGCGGTGTTGCCAGGCAACACGGTGTCGAAGTCGAAGAGGGTGCGACCCCGCGCGTCGGTCACGCGCTGGACCTGCATCGGAACGGTGTCCGAGCGGAAGACCTGGAGCGTCGCGGCGGCGGGAAGCCCGGGCGGCGTCAAGGTCCCCGTGCCCGCGATCCGCGTGACGGGCAGCTCCTCCGAGCGCACGCCGTCGTGGAGCACCTGCGGCGCCACGCAGCCCTGCAGCGGCTGCGCGCTCGACACGCTCGTCAGGGCGTAGACCGCGCGGCAGACGAAGTCGCCCGAGCAATCGGCGTCCGTGATGCAGGGCTCCAAACACGTCCCGGCGAGGGCGCAGATGCCGCGGTCGCAATCGGCGGCCGTGTCGCAGAACGCACCGTCTCCGGCGGCCATGTCGAGGTCGCCGCAGACCAGCGGAAGGGGCTGGAGATCCGTCGGCGCCGCGCGACCGTCACGTCGACACGCGCCCGCCGAACAGTCTTCGTCTCGGGCACATGCGCCGCCGAGGATTGGCGCGTCCGGCTCGTCCGGGCCGACGTCGCGTCCGGCGTCGCGTCCGGCGTCGCGTCCGGCGTCGCGTCCGGCGTCCAGCCGAAGATCCGGCCCGGCGTCGCGTCCACCGTCGAGCGATCCGTCGAGCGATCCGTCGAGGCGAGTCCCGGCGTCGAGCGCGGGCGGCACGCCCGGCTCGAGCTCGGTCCGCGCCCCACACGCGGCGAGCACGCCAACCATGCACGCGATCCATCGCGTGCCCCCCCAAGCAAGTCTGGCGCTCACGGTCCCTCGTCGAGTCGTTCCAAAAGCCGGCGAGCGCGTGCGGCCAAGGCCGCGGCACCCGCAAAGTCGTCGACACGCTGCAACACACGCAGCACCCGCCGCACCCCGTCCGCGTCCGCGTCCGTGAGCGCCTCTTCGAGCGCGCCTTCGAGCAGCGCGCCCGGATCGTCCGATTCGGCGACCGCTTCGAGCAACGCACGCAGCTCGTCGTCGGCCACCGACACCAACGTGACGGGCGGGCCCGAAGGGCTCCGTGTCATCGGAGGAAGGCCGGAGGGCGGCAGCGGCGGAGGAGGAAGGTTCGGGGGCACCGACGCCGGCGGTTTCGCCCCGAGGCGCGGCAGCCACGAGTCCAGGTGGCCCGCGTCGCCCCCCGCCTCACGTTTCGCGGCGCCGAGCACGAGGCTCTCGAGCGGGTCGTCCTCGTCGACCGCGCGAAGGTGGCGCGGACGCGGCGACTCGTCGAAGAGCTGGTCGAGCGCGTCGTCGTCGAGCTCCTCGAGGACACCTTCTTCGTCGTCGAAGAGCTCGTCTTCGTCTCCGGCGCTCTCGTCGTCGAAGTCGTCGAGCGCGACCTGACCCGAAGGCGAGAGCACTTGGCTCGTCTCCGGCGACGCGTAGAGCACCACGCTGTGCTCGCCGGAGAGCGGATCGTTCGCCACGTCGTCCGCGTCGCTCAGCTCGTCTTGCATCTCCAACGAGACCGGGTCGTCGCCGAGCTCGGTGAGGAAAGGTCGCGCGCGGTCGGGCGCACCGCGCTCGAGGTGATGCCGTGCCGCGCAGAGCAACGCCGCGCGACGCTCGGGTCCACGCTCGTGAGGCTCCTTGAGCAGGCGCGCGTAGAGCTCTTCGGCGCCGATCCAATCGCCACGCTCGACGAGCACCGACGCGAGCTCCGTGAGCACCTCGGGCGCGTTCGACGACTCCTCGAGCGCCCGCCGCAACAAAGGCTCCGCGGCGGCGGGGCCTTCCAAACCGAGCAGGAGCTGACCGGCCCGGCGACGCCAATCGAAGGCCGTGGCGCGGTCTTCGGCGGCGTCTGCGGCGCGCTCCCAAAAACGCGCCGCCTCCGCGAGGCTGCCTTCGCGATGTGCGAGCGCCGCACGGGCTGCGAGCACCCGCGCGCTCTCCGGCGCCAGCGCGGAGGCTTCGCTCACGATGCGGCGAAGCCGTCGCTCGAGCATCGGATCGACGCCGGGCTCGTCCGACCATTGCGGATCGCCGAACGCGTCCAACACGCCGGTGGCGGCGCGCACCGCCAGCTCCGCCCGGCTCGCGCGGGAGAGCGGACCGGCCAAGGCCACGTCGGCCAGACGCAACGCGCCGAGCGCGCCTCGTTCCGCCAAGCGACTCGTCCACCGTCGCCACGCGCGCTCGTCCTCGGGAAACGACGCGAGCCCGCGCAGCAGCCAATCGACGAGCGCGTCGGGCTCGAGGGCATGCTCGAAACGCTCGGCGATGGCCAACGCCGCTTCGGCCGCCAACCATCCACGAAGCTCTCGGTGGGCGCGGACTGCGGCGTCGAGGTCTGCGGCGTCCAAGCTCGCCCGCAACGCCCCCGGCGCGCCGCTCGGTTCGCTGGCTTCGAAGTCGAGGCTGGGCGCTTGGGGCAGCCGAGGACCGACGATGCGCTCGCCGGCTTCGAGCACGATCGACTCGCCGTCGTCGGTGGCGCGAAGGCCGCAGCCACGTTCGTCGGGCACCCGCCAACCGTGCGGCAAGAAGAGCTCGGCGAGGATCGCGCGCACGGGTCGCTCGAAGCGCATCGTTCCCGTCGTGGGCTCGGCCCGGCTCCCGAGCGCGGTGGCGAGCCGCGCGAAGCGATCCCACGCGCTCCGGGGCGAGCCTCGCACCCAGCCGAGCTCACGCGGCTGCCACACCAGATCCACGCCGTCGAAGGCGAGCGCGCCGTCCAACGAGAGCACGCCCGCCTCGTCGCGGTACGCGAGCCGCAAGCGCGCCGCGTGGGCTTCGTCGACCCGCAACGTGCGGGCTTCCGCGGCCGTCGCCGCGAGCTTCGTGGGGCGCACACGCACACGAAGCTCGACCACACGACCGCGGTGGTGACGAAAGCGTCGGGCGCCGCCGCGAAGGTCGACCGGCCCACGAAAGTCGAGCGCCACGACGAGGTGCTCGAGCTCCAAGCCGTCGAGCACGAGCGGACGACCGAGACGCAGTTGAACGCGACCTCGCTCGAAGCGCAGGTCGAAGCGCGGCCCCTCCGCACTCGGGGTCGACAGCTCCAAGCTCACCGCTCGTCCTCCGACGGGCCGCCACGCATCGCGGCGCAGGGTAGCAGGGCTCTCGCCTCGGACGCGGAAGGATCGACGTCGCCGAACGATCGGCGCGACGTGAACGTTCCTTCGCTCCAGACGCTCGTTCGGGGAGCCTCGGAGCGGCCGTCACGCGAATCGTCCGAGGGACGGCGGCTCCGCGGTGGGTTCCTCCGGCTTTGCCGGTTGGAGGGCGCCGCCCCTCGAGAAAGGAGTCGCGCGGGAGCTCGCCTCCGCCCGCGCTCGTGCGTGGGGCGGCCGTTTCGCCGAATCCTGCCGCTCGACGGCCCGTTCCGTCGGGCACGATTCCGCTTCCATTCGTGCGCTTTGCGACGAACCGCGGCTTCAGGCCGCGACCGTCGAGCGGAACTTCTTCCAGGCCGGCCCGAGCGCCGCGCAGGACGCCTCGAAGATGTCTTCGAGCACGTCGTCCCCGAGCCCGAGCGCGAGCGCTTCTTCGGCACAGAGGGCGGCCGGCAAATGGCGTTCGCGCTCGTAAAAAGCCCGCGCCAGGACGGGAAGGACCGAGCGCCGCGGCGCGCCGAGCCCGAGCGCCCGTTGAAGGAGCCCGATCGCCGGCCCGGGACGTCCCCGTTTGATCTGCGTCTCGCCCAAGCGTCGGAAGAGATCGCCCGTGACCTCGCCGCCGGGCTCTTGGCCCCACTGGATGCCGAGGCGCAGCACCTCTTCGGCCCAATCCGCGTTTCCGAGCTCGGCGTGGGCCGAGCCCAAGAGCCCGAGCGCACGCGCCAGCGCCGCCTTGACGTCCTTCGACAGCTCCTGGCCTTCGCGGGTACGCAGAAGAATCGAGAGGGGACCCGGCCAGGCGCTGAGCAGCTCCACCGTGCGGTGGTACTCGCGGCGCTCGTTCGCTTCCGCGGCGCGGGGCACGAGGTCGAGGTCGATCGAGAACGGCGGCGACGCCGGTCGCGGACCTCGGCTCTCCGAACGCACCCGCTCACGCACCAGCTCGCGCAGCTCGTCGAGCGGCACCACGTCCGAGGCGCCACCGAGGTCGACGACCACGCTCGACGGTCCGTCGTCGTGCACGTGCAGCTCGCGAAGGCGAATGCCGAAGAGCGGCGCGAGCAGCAGGTAGCGGTACCCGATGAAGCGCTGCAGGTCTTCGATCGACGGCGACTCTTCGAGGGTCGCCGGGTGCTCTTCGGTCGCCGAGAGGCTGGCGCCGAGGCGATGCCGCAGCTCGCCGAGCGGCATCTGATGTTCTTCTTCGCCCTCGCCGAGCGAGAAGGTCACTTGGCTCGAGTCGAGCTGCCGTCGCTCGACCGCGACCGCGGTGATGCGCACGCCCGCGACGATCGCGAAGGCGACGACTTTCTCCCCGAGGACGTCGCAGAGGTCGCGGAAGCGTGGCGCTCCGTCCCCCAAGCGCTCGAACCACCCGTCGGCACGTACGTCCTTCAGGTCGAGAATGCGACGCCCCATGAGCCCCCCATTGAAGACGGGCCCCGTGAGCCCCGCAACAAAGAAGCGACCCCGCGGCCACGGTAGGAGGGTTTTTGCGGACGACTCGCCCCCGGCACGCCCCTCCCGACGTGGCGAACGTGCACGTCCCCGGCGCGGCGGCCGTTCATGCGCGTTTTTCGCGGTACCACGCCAAGGTGCGCTCGATGCCGTCCTCGAGGTCCACGGCAGCTCGGAACCCCAGCAGGCGCTCGGCCTTCTTCACGTCGGGGATTCGGAGCTCCACGTCCGCGAAATCCCAAGGGACGAACTGAATCGGGGACTCGCTTTGGGCGAGGCGAACGACCAAGCGGGCGAGCTGGTAGATGGTGACGGTGCTGCGCGGGTTGCCGATGTTGAACGTCTCACCCACGGCTTCCGGCCGGGTCATCGCGAGCACGATGGCGTCCACGATGTCGTCGACGTAACACCAGCTCCGAATCTGGTCGCCCTCGTTGTGAATGCTGATGGGCTCGCCCGCGAGCGCGCGGACCACGAACGCGTGAATCGCGCCCTCCCCCACCTGACCGGGTCCGTAGATGTTGAAGGGACGAATCGAGACCGTCGGCAGGCCGTGCTGCTTCCAGTAGTTGTGCGCGAGGTGCTCGGTGGCGAGCTTCGAGACCGCGTACGTCCAGCGCGCTTCGCCCACCGCGCCGAGGCTCGTCACGTCGGCCTCGCGGACCCGGAAGGCGTAGCTCCCGAAGACCTCGCTCGTGGAGAAATCGATCACACGCTCCGCGCAACCGGCGGCGTGTGCGGCGCGCAGCACGTTCATCGTGCCTTCGAGCGAGACCTCCATCGTCAGCACGGGGTTGCCGATGACGGTGTCCACGCCGGCGATCGACGCCATGTGAATGACGTGGTCGGCCCCCGCGACCGCCTTGGCGACGACGTCCCGGTCCCGCACGTCGCCGGCGATCACCTCGACGTTCGGGTGTTGGTCGAGCCCCGCGGCCGCAAGCGCGTTGCGCCGGAGAATGTCGAGGACACGAATGCGGTTCTTCTCGACGAGGCGCCGCGTGAGCGCGGTGCCGATGAAGCCGGCCCCGCCGGTGATGCAGATGGTCTTGCCTTCGATCATCAGGCGCGCACTTTCGCAGATATTTCTCGGTCGTCCCTCGAAATCCCGAGGACGCCCGACACGTACCACGGCGTCGGCCCTCGCTTGTGCTGGCCGGGCGCTCCATGGAACGATGACGACGCAGTCGCGGTCGGCCTCCGTCGCCGCCCGCACCGCTCTGGGGATGGACCGCTCACGTCGGAGGGCGTCCCCGACGAAGCCTTCGGGCACGGGAGGAAGCGATGGGCATCTTCAGCCGCATGAACACGGTGATCAAATCGAACCTCAACGCGCTCGTGGACAAGGCGGAGGACCCCGAGAAGCTGATCTCGCAGACGATCATCGACATGAAGGCCGAGCTGAAGCGGGCCAAGCGCGACCTCGTCACGACCCTCGGCAACGCCAAGCGCCTCGACAAGGAAGCCGCCGAGGCCGGCGAAGAAGTGAAGTCCTGGGAAAAGAAGGCGGTCCTCGCCATCAAGTCCGGCGACGACAAGCTCGCGCGCGAGGCGCTCAAGCAGAAGCAGCGCGTCACCAAGAAGCACGAAGAGGTGCGAGGCCGCGCCGCGCAACAGCTCTCGATGGCTGAAGAAATGAAAGACGCCCTCGAGCGCATCGAGGCGAAGATCGAGGACCTCGAAGCCCGCAAGACCGCCCTCGCCTCGCAGGTTCGAAAGGCACGTGAAGCCCCCGACGGCGTGGGCGGTAGTCGCTTCGGATCCGAATCGCTCGACGAGCTCGAGCGCATGGCGGGTCGAATCGATCAGCTCGACGCCGAGGTCGAGTCGCACTCCGTGCTCGACGACGGCCCGTCGAAGGCGGACCTCGACGCGCGTTTTCGTGCGCTCGAGAAGACCTCCGGGGACGTCGCGGTCGACGACGAGCTGGCGGCGCTGAAGGCCTCTTTGGACGACTGAGCGCGTGGAGCGCCTCGTCCTCTGGCACCGCGTCGTTCCCCCCACCCGTCTCGAGAACGACGACCCCGCGGCGATCGACGCCTGGGTCGACGCGCTCGAGGCCGGCGCGCGTCCCTTCGGCGCCCGAACGCTCGCGAGGGCCGGCGGCATGATCGCCCTCGCGTTCGAGCTGACGGAGCTCGAAGACGCCTTGGGCCTCGCGCTGCGCTGGCTCGACGAGGCCGAAGCGCGAAGCCCCGAGCTTCCCATGGCGCTCGGCGCCGCGACCGGCGAGATCTCCGAAGGAGGTCGCGCCCCGGCCGGCGCGGCCATCGATCGCGCGCACCTGCTCGCGGGGCGGGCGCGCAAAGGGGAGCTGGTGGTGGACGCCGCGACCCGAGACCTCGCGGGCACCGTCTTCCTCTTCGACCGCGCGGTCGGCACCGGGGCGGCCGCACTTCGTGGCATGTCCGTCGACCGACGTGTCCCGCGGCGCGAGCAATGCCGCGGCGCCATCGCCCATCTCACGCAAGCGGCGGTGCCGAGCGCCATCGCCGACGAGCTGGCCGAGGTGAGCGCGCTCGCGACCTCGACCGAGCCCGCGTGTGTGTTGTTGCGCGGGCCGAGCGGCGCCGGGTCCAGCCGCTACCTCTACCAGCTCGAGCGAGAGCACGCGCCGACCTTCGTGGCGCGTTTGGGTCCGGTGCCGGGTGGCCTCGAGCCCCTCGGAAGCCTTCGTCTCGCCCTCGCGGCGCGAAAGAACGAGGGTGTGCTCGCCGAGCTCGCCCAGGGCGAGGCGGTCGACCGCGCCGCGTTGATTCGCGCGTTGCGCGAGGCGGGCGGCGAACGCCCGTGGTTCGTCCTCGATCCCCTCGCGGGTCTGGACCCGAGCTCGCTCGAAGTCGTCGCCGAGCTCGTCTCGACGACGCCGAGCCTGCTCTTCGCGCGTGCCGGCATGGACCTGCCGTTGCCCAAATCGCTCGAGGCGCTGCCCTGGCAGGAGTACGTCTTGCCTTCGCTTCGGCTCGACGACGCGAAAGAAGTCGCCGCGACGATCCTGGGCGAAGCCGACGAGGACGTGATTCGCCGAGTGGCGGTGCTGGGCGGCGACACCCCGCTCGGTGTGGTGGAAGCCGCGCGCAACCTGCTGGCGGCGGGCGACGTGATCTACGCCGACCACCGCTTCGTGTGGCGAAGCGCGCCGCGGGCCGGCATCCGCGCGATCCCGCTCGACACACTGGTGCACGAGCGCGTGGACACCCTCGAGGGCGTGTCGCGAGCGTTGCTCGAGACGTGCTCGCTCGTGCCGCCAGGAACCGACGAAGACACGCTGGTGGACTTGGCGCGACGCGACGGGCTCACGAACGAGCTCGGCGAAGCCCGCGAGCGGCTCGAACGCGAGGCGTTCCTTCGCGCGGGCTCGTGGGCGCCGACCTCGGAGCACCTTCGACGCGCGGTTCTACAGAGCATGCCGCCGGCGCGTCGCGCCGAGCTCGAGCGTTTCTTCGCCGCCGCGCTCGAAGCGAAGGGGCCCTCGGGCCCGGTCGCCGGGGTCACGCGTGGCATGGCGCTGGCCGAGGGTGGCGACGGAGCAGGCGCCGCGGCGGTGTTCCTTCGCGCGGCCGAAGCCCTCGCGACCCGGGGTTGGCGCGACGCGGCACGCCGGCTCGCGGTGGCGGCGATTCAAACCGATCCCCGCGCCGAGACGCGCGCCGCGGCAACCGCGCTCGCACGCTCCCTCGGCAGCGAACGTCCACCGGCGGATCTCGGCGAGCGCGTGTCGCAGGTGGCGGTGAGCGCGCTCTTGGCCGGCGACATCGGCGCCGTCGAGCGAACCGTGGACGCCGCCATCGCGGAGGGCCGAGACCTCGCCGCCGCGGACCGAGTGCGCGCGATGGCCTACCTCGCCAAGGGCGACCCCGCGCGGGCGATGGAGGTCTTCGAGCGTCTGGCGCGAAACACCACACGCGA
The DNA here is from genome assembly GCA_020633125.1 of Sandaracinus sp. Classification (GTDB taxonomy): domain Bacteria; phylum Myxococcota_A; class Polyangia; order Polyangiales; family Houyiibacteriaceae; genus JACKEH01. Next base: position 123,373 of record JACKEH010000009.1, read on the forward strand.
GCCCAAAGCGCGCGCGCGCTCGGCGCTGACACTCTCGTGGATTCGCCTTCACGCGGGCGACGCGAGCGACGCGGTGCGTGCCGCGCTCGAGGCGCTCGCGCTGGTTCGGCGGTTGAAGGACCCCCGAGGCGAGACCGCGGCCCTTCACACCTTGGCCGCATGTTACCGGGCGCTTCACCGCGACGAGGACGCCCAACGGCTCGAAGACGCCGCCCCCGCCTGAACGCCTCACGGCATGCCCAGCGAGCTCGGGCCGGGCTTTGGCGGACGGACCGTGAGTTTCCTCTCTCACCCGCGCCTTCTGTGCTAAGGAGCGCGTCGTGAGCCAGCGCCTCGACCTTCAAGAGCTCCGCCGACGCCTCGACGCGGTGGACCGTCGCCTCCTCGAAGACCTCGCCGAACGCCGCACCCTCGTGGCCGAGGTCGCCGCCTACAAGTCGAGCGGCGACACCGTGCTTCGCGACCGAGGCCGCGAGGAGAGCCTGCTCGCGCGGTTGGTGGAGCTCGGCAAGACGCTCGGGCTCGAGCCCTACTTCGTGACGCGCGTCTTCCAGGAGATCCTCGATCATTCGCTCCGGCTCCAGCACGAGCTGCTCGCGCGCACCGTCGATCCCGCGCGCAGCACACGCCCGCTGGCCGTCGGCTACCAAGGCGGCGAAGGCGCGTTCAGCCACCTCGCCAGCCAACGTTTCTTCGCCATGCGCGCCGACGCGACCTTTCACGGTCACCCGACCTTTCGCTCGATGCTCGAGGCGGTGCGCGACGGCGATCTCGACTACGCGTTGCTCCCGATCGAGAACACCACCGCGGGGTCGATCAACGAGAGCTACGACCTGCTCGCCGAGATGGACCTGCACCTCGTGGGCGAAGAGATTCAAGAGGTCGAGCTCTGCCTCATCGGCCTCGACACCGACATGCCTCTGGCGAAGCTGCGGCGCGTGCTCTCGCATCCCGTCGCGCTCTCGCAATGCCGCACGTTGCTCTCGGACCTCGCGCGCCACGGCTGCGAAGCGCAGGTCTTCATCGACACCGCGCTCAGCGTCGCGAAGGTCAAAGACGACGGCGACCCGAGCCAAGCCGCCATCGCGAGCGCCGAAGCCGCGCGCATTCACGGCTTGCCAATCCTTCGCCGCGCGGTGCAGGACCAGAAGGGCAACTTCACGCGCATGGTCGTCGTCGCGCGGGAGCCGGAGCGTTTCGACCCACGGATTCCGTGCAAGACGAGCGTGATGTTCTCGACGCGCCACGCGAAGGGCGCGCTCGCTCGTAGCATCGCGATCCTCGCGGAGAACGAGCTGAACCTGACGAAGCTCGAGTCGCGCCCGCGCCCGAACGCCGCGTGGGAGTACCGCTTCTACCTCGACTTCGAGGGCAACCTCTCGGACGCCGCGGTGCGTGGTGCGCTCGGCGCGTTCGCGGCCGAGACGAGCGACCTCCGCGTGCTCGGCAGCTACCCCGCCAAGACCGTCGAAGCCGCCCGAGCCGCGGAGCCGACGCGTACCGACGGCTGATCGCGAACCGCCGTCGCGGCTTCGCGGACCGCACACGAGCCCCTCGTCACCGCGCGGCGCGGCCGCCATACTCGCGCGCATGGATCGGGAGCGCCTGCAGAGCTGGCTCGAGGGGAAGCGGCGAACGTGGCGATGGAACCGCGGCGACGCGAGCCGCTACGTCGCGGTCGAAGCGACGAACCACGCGCTTCGTTGGTACCGCTGGTCGCACGAGATGGAAGAAGGCGGACCGAGCGACGAGCTGCACCAGACGCACGCCGCGTTTCGCTCCGTCGGTGCGCCGACCGCGTACGACGTGCCGCCGGGTGTTCTTCGCGAGCTGACGGAGTGGCTCGATGCCCTCGACGGCTGATCGCCACGTGCGGGTCGACCTGCCCCCCGACCACTTCGTGCCCCCGCGGCGACGTGCGTGGCTCGACCACCACGGCGTGCGCGACCGCGCGCGCGAGATCGCCTTCGCCCGCACCCGCGACCATTGGCATCTCGCGATTCATCGCTTCGGCTACGCCCGCACCCGTCGCCACCCCGTGGTCTTGATTCACGGCCTCGCGGCGAACCGCTTCACCTTCGATCTCGACGAAGAGCGTTCCTTCGCGCGCCACCTGGCCGCGCAGGGCTTCGACGTCTTCGTGCTCGAGCTGCGCGGTCACGGCCGAAGCGAGCAACCCGGCACGCGCCCTCCGCTCCCCGACGAGCTCGAGCGGCGCGGACGGCTCGGCAGCGCGCCCTCGAAGCATTGGGATTGGGACTTCGATCGCTACGTCGACTTCGATCTCGACGCCGCGTTCGACGTCATCCTCGCGTGGAGCGGCGCGTCCTCGCTCCATGCCATCGGCCACAGCATGGGTGGCATCGCGCTCGCGGTGCGCGCCGG
>JACKEH010000090.1 GCA_020633125.1 Sandaracinus sp.
GCGACGATTCCCGTCGGCCGCATCGGCGACCCGGAAGACATCTTCCGCGCGGTCCGCTTCGTCGTGGAGTGCGAGTTCTTCACGGGCCGCACGATCGACGTCGACGGCGGCTCGTCGATGGGCTGAGAGCTTTTCGTCGGTCCCGGCGTGGCGCGCGGTCTCGTCCGCCTCCCGTCGAGGTTCCACACCCCACACACCCCGCGGCGAGTCACCCGCTCGCCGGTGCCTCGATTCCCCCGCGATGCGGGCCGCACGCCACCCCGGGGCCGACGAACGAAACGAAGAACCCCGCCAGCAGAAGCTCGGCGGGGTTCTTCGTTCTTTCAACCGACGACCCGAGACATCTTCCACTCTCCTTCGTCGATTCCGAAATAGAGCTGCCCGTCCGGCCCGAGGTCGACCCCGAGCAGCTCTCCATCGAGCTGCATCACGAAGTCACCGATCTCGTCTCCGTCGCCGAGCCCGTCTCCGTCACCGAGCGCGTGCGGCCAACCGCCCACGTGCGGAAAAGGCTCCGATCGGATCCGATCGCCGAAGAGCGCGCCGGAGCTCGGAAGCCGACGAAACGCCGCGGCGAGGTCCTTGGGCAAGTGGCGGACTGCTTCGCCGGTCGGGTACGTCGGCACCAAGCGCGCGACGAGCGACACGACATGGTCGTCGGAGACGCCTTCGAAGCGCGGACCACCGTTCGCCTCACGATGCGTCACGACACGATGGGCACCGCCGAGCGGGTAGCTCCTCTGGGTGAAGTAGCCGCGCGCGGGCGGCGGCTTCGCCTCGGTCAGCTCCAGGAAGACCTGCATCCGCTGCACTCCCACGAGGGCGGCGGGAACGACCGGCAACTCGTCGACGAAGAGCTCCAAGACAGCCGTGAGCGGATTGCCGTTCGAGGCAGTCGGCCATGGACGAGCGTCCGGCCAGATCACCGGACCTCCAGCCCTCGAGCGGCCCACCGGCTCGTGTGAGCGCTCGAGCCGGGCCGACGGCTTCGACAGGCTCTCGTACGCCGAGAGGTAGGCCTCGACCGTCTCGTGGAAACGAAGCCGCTCCTCCTCCGGGAGCTCCGGATTCCACCGCGCCTCGCGACGCTCGCGCTCACGTTCGGCGAGCAGAGCGGCTCGCTCACGCTTCCTCTGTGATTTCGTCATGGGAGTCGGCCACGAGAATCGCACAGCCCACGACGAGCGCCCCCCACCGGAGCGAGCCGGCGGGTGATGCGCTCACGTCAGGCGGGGACGAGCGAGATGCGCGCTTCGTCCTCGAGCAGGCTCGCCCGGCGCGAGGCTTCGGCCGCGTCACGCCAACTCCCACGCAACAACCGGTGCCAGAGCAAGACCGCGCCCGCGACGACCTCGACGCAGAGCGCGAGCCAACCGCCCAGCGCGCCGAGCCCGAGCTGGTAGCCCAGCAACCACGTGAGCGGCGGCAAGCTCGCCCACGCGGTCACCACGCCGACCACCGCCGGCCAACGCACGTCGCCCGATCCACGAAGCACGCTGCGCGCGACCATGTTCATCGCGTCCGCGAGCTGAAAGATCGCCGCCACGAAGAGCAACGTCGTCGCCACCCCGGCGAGCCGGGGATCGTCCGTGAACGCGCTCACGATGGAGCGTCCCCCGGCCACCAGCACGACCACGCAGAACGCCGCGTACGAGAGCGCCGTCCGCACCGCGGCACGTGTCACCCCTCGAATGAGCTCGAAGCGATCCGCGCCGACCGCTTGGCCGACCAAGACCGACGCCGCTTCCCCGACCGCGAACACGGGCAGGAAAGCGAAGTGCAGCACCTGCAGCGCGATCTGGTGCGCGGCCATCTCACGCTCGTCGAGCGCGGCGAGCAACGTCGCGAGCAACGCGAACGCGCCGACCTCCAAGAAGAACTGCACGCCCGTCGGCACACCGATGCGCCACAAGGCGCGCAGCTCACGGGCCCGCGGCATCGCGAGGCCACGCGCGCCGCCCAGGCCGACCAAGAGGCCGAGCTCCACGCTCTGTCCGATCACCGTCGCCCACGCGGCACCGGCCACGCCCCACTCGAGGACCAGCACGAAGAGCGCGTCCAGCGCGACGTTCGCGAGGTTGCCGACGACCGAAGCAACCATCGGTCGACGGGAGTCGCCGCGCCCGTAGCGCACTTCGCGCAACGCGACGTAGGCCATCACGATCGGCGTGCCGAGCATGCGGACGCTCAGGTAGGTGCGCGCCGCCGCGCCGCTCTCCACCGTCGCCGCCACGGACGGCAAGAGCTCGGCGACCCCGAGGCCGACCGCGCCCGCGACAGCGCCCAAGCCCACCCCGAGCGCCAAGCCCGCGCCCGCGTGCCGCTCCGCATCACGCGAGCGGTCCGCGCCCATCGCTTGCGAGACCAGCACCTTCGTGCCGCGCAGCATGCCGATCACGAAGCAGATCGTGGTGAACGCGGCGACACCGCCGAGGCCGACGCCCGCGATGGCGGCCGGTCCGATGCGCCCCACGAAGAGCGTGTCGGCCAGCGTCATCACCGCGTACGAGATCATCGAGACCGCGATGGGCCACGTCAGGCGCAACAGCTCGGAGCCGGGCCGCTCGGCCCATCCCAACGTTCGCCTGTCACTTTCCGAAGACATGAGAGACCACCCAGGAAGAGGTCGCGCCCTGGTGGGCCTCGGCCTCGACCTTGTCAACGGGGGTGCGGTCGCGAACCGTCCACCCGAATCGCTCGGCGATGCGCGCCGCTCGCTCGCCTTCTTCGCACGCCCCCACGTTCGAGCCGCACGGCTCCCCCACGAATTACGTGGCGTACGAAGAGCGCGTCATCGCAGGACGCCACGCGCGACCAACGCCTCACGCAACGTCGGCGCGTCGACGAAACGATGCGCGTCGAGTCCTTCGTTCCGTGCCGCGACGCAGTTGGCCTCGCGGTCGTCGACGAAAAGACACGCCTCCGGCGCCACCCCGAGCGCTCGGACCGGACCCCGAAACGCCTCCGGGTCCGGCTTTCGAACCCCCGTCCGCCAGGACACGAAGCGCCAATCCAGGAATCGTCCGAGCCCGAGCCGCTCTTCGATCCACGCCGACCAACACGGGTAGTTCGAGAGCGCGAACATCGGCACCTTCGCGTCGGCGAGCTCCTGGAGCAGCGCCTCCATGCCCGGAAGGAACGCGTAGCCCTCACGAACCGCGGCGCAGAAGGCGTCGTGGTCGAACGAGCGCCCATCCGCGAAGAACGCCCGGAGCATCGCGGCTTCGTCGATCTCTCCGCGCTCGAAGCGGGGCCACGCGCCCGGATCCTTCTGCGCGAGCACTTCCGCGAGGCTCATCCCGAAGAAACGCGGGACGTCCTCGTAGAAGGGGTCGCGGACCAAGGTGTCCATCACGTCGAGCAAGAGGACCAACGCACCACCTCCGAACGAACGTCGCGCCGACGGAAGAGACACGCCCTCGAGTTTCCTCGAGGGCGTGCTCGTGTCCGCGGTTCAGCGACGACGACGACGACGTCGCACCACCGCGACGAAGACCAAGCCCGTCGCGAGCCAGGGCAGCGGAGAGCTCGCGCCGACGCGCAGCCGCCACCGCCGCCACCACCCATCATCTCCGGCGGCGGAGGCTCCGAGCTCGGGAAGCATCCGCTCACCTCTCCGGCCGGTGTGCAGGCGAAACCTTCGGGGCACGCGAGGAAGTCGCAGACGCGCGTGCACACGCCGGCGCAGATGCCGCTGCGACACTCCTCCGAGCTCGCGCAAGGCTCCCCGAGCGAGCTCCCCGCCGGTACGCAGTGCATCCCGGACGCGGTCGCTTCGCACGCGAAGCCCTCCTCGCAGCCTTCGCCGCAGTCGGCGAGACAGAACTGCTCGGGCCCGACGGTGATGCAGGACGTGCCCATCGCGCAATCGTCCGGATGGATGCAGGCCTCGCCCGGCGGGACGAGCGCGCCACGCACGCACGTGCCCGCGCGGCAGTGGAAGCCGTTGCCACACCCGGTCTCACCACACGAACGCGTGCAGAAGTCGCCGCCGGCGCCCTCCCCGCTCATGCACTGCCCGCTCGCGCAATCGCCGTCGCCTTCGCACGGCGCACCGAAAGGAAGCGGCACCGTGACCACGTCGTAGGGCGCGCACGTTCCACAACCGTCGGCCTCCGGCTCGCAGGCGAGCCCCGGCGCGCAGTCCTCCGCGCCGACGTTGCACTGACGGCCACAACGCGCGACGCCACCGACCGTCGCACAACGTCCGCTCGCGCAATCGACGTCGGAGACGCAGGCCTCGCCGTCAGGCACGCCGCCTTCGCCGGCCGCACAAACGCCGGTGCCGCAGCCGGTCGTTTCGCAGTGGAAACCGAACGGGCACTGGGCCACGGCAGCCCGCGGGTCGCATGCGCGCGCACACACCCGCGCTCCTTCGACCGTCGTGCACAGGCTCGAGCCGCAGTCCCCGTCGTCCACGCACGCCTCGCCGAGCGCCAAGCAGCCCGGGTCGACGTCGCCGTCGCAGTCGTCGTCGATGCCGTTGCAGACCTCGGTCGTCGGCTCGCAGGGCGGCTCGAAGGTCTGCGCCATCGCGACCATCGCCGAGTGCCGCGGCACCGACACGAAGTAGTGCCGACTTCGCGAGCCGCACCCACCGACGCCGAAGCTCGTCACGCCGACGAGGCGGTTGCTGACGAGAAGCGGACCGCCGCTGTCACCCTGGCAGGTCCACGAGGTCCCACCCGCCTCGATGAGCGCAGAGCCGGCACGGAGAACCGACGTGTTGCCGGTGTGTTTGACGCCGCTCGTGTCGTCCGCCTCGTTGTCGTTGGTTCGACCGAAGCCGAGGATGCGCGCCGCGGCGCCCGACGAGGGCAGGCTCGTGGCGACTCCGATCGGCGTCACCCCGGTGAAGCGCGACTTGAGCAACACCACCGCGATGTCCGTGCCGTTGTTCAGATCGGCGTCGCTGTACACGCCCGGCGTGCTCACGACGCTGTGCACCTCGGCGCGCTGCATCACGCCGCTGCTGGTCGTCACGTCGCTCGCGACGAGCACGAGCAGCTCGTTGACCGGTGTCGCCTCCCAGCGCCCGTCGGAGCGCTCTCGGTACACGCAATGCTTCGCGGTGACCACGCCGTAGTTACCGACCAACGAGCCCGAGCAGAGGCCACCCTGGCCCGAGAATCCGAGGTTCACCACGGCGACGGCCCACGGGTCGTCGGTCGTGGGTCGCCCGTTGACGATGCCCGACGTCGCGCCGCCCACCGACTCACCTTCGCCGCTCGCGCATCCGAACGCCGCGAGCACCAACCCACACCCCACGATCCACTTCCACATACCAAGCTCCACGAGGCTCCCAGACGCGGCACCACCCCCGCCGAGGCCGAACGCGAAAGGTAGGCGCCCGGCGGGCAGGAAGCCAGCGTGCTGGAAATACGCCGACGACGAGCATTTCGCCCCCACCCACGCTTGCGCGTGGGGGCGGC
>JACKEH010000091.1 GCA_020633125.1 Sandaracinus sp.
GCCCGCTGGGGCTCACTTCCCGTAGCGGTACGAGCGTCCGACGTAACCGACGCCCGTGCGCCGCGGACCGGCGGCCGCGTGCACACCCGGCGGCGCAGACACCCGCTCGGTGCCGGCCGCGAAGGGGTCGGTGCCGGTGAGCTGGAGCCCGGCGTAGCCGCCGATGACGGTGAGCCCGAAGAGCGGGTAGAGCAGCTTCACGAGGCGAACCCTAGCACGACGATTCCGTCCTCGCGCCCACCGACCCCATCAGAGGTTCGAGTTCTCTTTGCGCTTCGCTTCGAACTGCCCACGCCGCATCGCGGTCCACGCGAAAGGCAGGAGCAACAACAAGAACGCGCCGCAGAACGAGACCGGGCTTCGTTCGTGGCAGAAGACGTTCAGCGTCGCGCTCGGCGGCGTCAGCGTCGTCGGCCCGCCCGGCTGCGGATGGGTCTCCCAGAGTGGTGCGAGCTCGAGCACGTAGGGGCCCGGCGTGACGCGGTCGACGTAGACCCGCGTGCTCTGCGAGCCCTCGCTCCAGCGCTCGCCGTCGTAGCCGGTGTAGTAGCCGGTATCGACGAAGAAGTGCTGCGTCTCGCCGTTGGTCTGGTTCACGAGCGCGGCGTCGACGCCGACGTATTGGTTCTGCGCGTTCGTCTGCAGATCGACACGCAGCGTGGTCGGCCCGTGATCGACGGTGAAGGGCGTGCTGCGCACCGGCGGGGCCGCCTCGTAGGGCCCCGGCACCGGCGGCATCGTCACGTCGAGGCTCGCGACGTGCGGGTGTTGGCCGACGACCTCGAAGAACATGAAGAGCACGCAGAGCAGCGGCATCAAGAGGCCCGCGACCGCGCCCGCGAACTTCAGCGAGTGCGGGTTCGGCTGGCAGAAGCCGACGCCCACGCGCGGCGGCATGGCGCCTTCGAGCCCGAACGCCTTCTGAATCTCTTCGGGCTCGACGTAGCGGCCGACGCTCCAGTTCACCTCGCTGGAGCTGCGCTCTTCGCTGAGCATGAAAGGCGGCGCGATGTAGTCGGAGGTGTAGGTCGTCTCGCCCGCTTCGACCTTCCAGTAGAGCTCACCGACGACGCCGACGACGCTGACGTTCTGCTGGGAGAAGAGGCGATGGCGTCGGCCCTGGCACGACACACCGCCGCCGTCCCGCCCGAGCTCGCCGCTGCTCACCGGCTCCATCCAGGTCCAGTGGCCGTTGTCCTCCATCAACCAGCGGTAGCCCTTGGCTTCCGAGTAGAGGAGGTATTCGCGCCAACGGAACTCCATGCCGTCGACCCAGGTCGCGCGCTCCATGAACGCGAGGCAGACGACCTGCTCGCCGAGCAGGGTGCCTTCTTTGCCGAGCGGGATGAGCGCACGCGAGCGCGCCTTCTCCATCGCGGCGAGCACGCGGAACGCGCCCTTGTCGTAGTCGAGCAACGCGCCGCAATGGCCACAACCCGCGCGCTCGGCGCGATCGGGCACGAGCAGCGGCACGGGCGCACCGCAGCTCGGGCAACGAAGGCGTGAGGTGTCCACCTTCTCGATCGGGCGCTGCGGGTTCGCGCGCTCGAGACGGAGCTGCTCGGGCGAGAGCACCTTGCCGACGAAGACGCTCGGCGCCTGCTGGCCGTCGCCGTAGTCGATCGTCGCGAACGCGCCGTTCGGCCCTTCGAGGTCGACGTACCAGCCTTGCTCGCCGCCACGCACCGGGTAAGGCAGCTCGCCCTCGGCGCTCAACGTGCGCGACTGACCTTGCTCGGCCACCGACCACATGCCGGGAATGCCGGGGAGGAAGGGGCCTTGCGCGCCGGGACGCAGCGTCTGCCACGAAGGCACGGGGCCGCTCGTCGTCACCGCCGCGGTCAGGTACCAGCGACCCTGCGCTTTCGCGAGCCAGCCCCACGACTGCGTGCGCGAGCTCGCGACGTAGAACTCGTCCCAAGGCCCGCGGCCGTGGTCGAGCTGAATGCGCCCACCCACGACGAGCTCGTCGCCCTCGAAGTAGGCGCGGTCGCCGGTCGCGAGCTCGGGCGCGGTCGGCACCAGATCGCTGACCTTGCCGATCGACTGCAGGTCACGGTCGGTGCGCACCACCGCGAAGCGGCAATAGGGGCACACGCACGCGTGGCTCACGCCGAGCTTGAGCTCGATCGGTCCCCCGCAGTTGGGGCAGGGCGCTTGCCTCGGTCCCATGGCGGCCCTTTCTAGCAAGATCCGAGGGCAGAGGGGGAGCGCTTCATTCTTCGAGCGGCATCCCGAGCCGATCGCGGCGCTCGCGCCAACGCCGCCGCGCCATCTCGCGCATGTCCACCGTGCGGTCGGCTTCGTCGACGATCTCGAGCCCGAGAAGGGTCTCGATCACGTCTTCCATCGTGACGATGCCGTCGACGCCGCCGTATTCGTCGACCACGAGCGCGATGTGCTGACGCGCGGACACCAGGCGGTCGAAGAGCGCGGGCACTGGCAAGGAGTCGGGCACGACGCTGAGCGGACGCACCAGGTCCGCGACCGGCTTGTCGAGCTCCCCGCGCGCGGCGTTCAGGAAGAGCACGTCCTTGAGCACGAAGCCGAGCACGTCGTCCGGCGTGTCGCGGTACACGGGAATGCGCGAGAAGATCATCGTGCTGCGCTGCCGCGTGTCTTCGATGCGCTCGCCCGGCGCGAGCTTCCCGCGCGGCACCAGATCGCCGACCGTCGTGGTCGCGGGCAACGCGAACATCACGGTGCGTGGCGTCATGATGTCGCGTGTGCGCAGCTCGTTGACCCGGAAGAGGTTCGCGAGGATGCGCGACTCCGACGCGTGAATGACGCCTTGTTGCTCGCCGAGCCGGGCGAGCGCCGCGAGCTCTTCCTTCGACACCGTCGAGGGCGCCTGCGAGCCGCTCTTGAGCATGCGCGTGACGTAGCGGCTGAGCCCGACGATCGGCGAGAGCAGCACGATCATCACCGGCAAGACCCGCGCGGCGAAGGGCGCGAGCTTGCGCCAATGCGAGGCGCCCAGGGTCTTGGGGACGATCTCGGAGAAGACCAGGATGAGCAGGGTCAGCACGCCGCTGACCGCGCCGAGCCAGGCGTCGCCGAAGACCTCGGTGGCTTGCACGCCGATCGCGGCTGCCCCCGCGGTGTTGGCGATGGTGTTCAATCCGAGGATGGCCGCCAGGGGGCGGTCGACGTCGTCCTTGAGCGCGTGAAGGGCGGCGCCGACCGTGGGCCGTTCCTCCTGGAGGCGCGCGACGTAAGACGGCGAGACGCTGAGCAGCGTCGCCTCGAGGATCGAGCAGAGGAACGAGCAGCCGAGGGCGAGGCTCGTGTACAGGAGGAGCAGGGTCATGGCCGCTCGATGCGAGCAAGACGGTAGCAGGTCCGCAGGGACGAACGAAGCGACCCTCCGTTACGTGCTCGTGCTCGGGGTCCTGGCGTGTTTCGCGTGTGGGGACGACGACGTCTCGCCGGCCGACGCGGGAAGCGGGGACGCCACCTCGGACGCCCTCCTGGACGCGGGCGACCCGGTGCCCACGCCGCCGGTGGTCGGCGAGGTCCCCGAGACCGCGCGCCTGTCGTTGCCCGGCCTCTCGGGCCCGGCGCACGTGGTCTTCACGGAGAGCCACGTGCCCCACGTCTACGCAGCGACCGAAGAAGACGCGGCGCGGGTGCTCGGCTACGTGGTCGCGCGCGACCGTTGGTTCGAGATGGACATGGCGCGGCGTCTGTCGGCGGGGCGCATCTCGGAGCTGCTCGGCGAGCCCGGCCTCGCGACCGACCTCGAGTCGCGCGGCACGGGCATGACGGTGGTGCTCGAGCGCACCCTCGCGCGATTCACCGAGAGCCAGCGCGCCCGCTTCACCGCGTTCGCGGAGGGGGCGACCACGTACGCCGACGACGTGCGCGCGCGACGTGCCCCGGCGCCCCAAGAGCTCGAGCTCGCCGCGCTCTTGCTCGGCGTGCGCAACCCCGGCGAGCTGATGGCGCCGATGACTCTGCGCGACATCGCGGCCTTGAGCGCGACCATCACCTACCAGCTCGGCTTCGAGACCACCGACGTCGGCCGACAACGTGGGCTCGAGCGTCTCGACGACCCGACGCGCTACGACGGTGTGGTCGGCGCGACGCTTCGAGAAGCGGGCATGCGCGACGCGTTCTTTCGGGTGACCAACAGCCGCGGCTACGCGAGCGCCGGCGGTTGGGGCCTCGTGCCTCGAGGGGGGCGTTTGCCGCAGGCGACGTGGAGTCCCTCGCGACGTTTCGGCGCGACCCTCGACGCCACCTGGCAGGTCTTCGAGCGTCTACAGCGGCGCCTCGGTCGGTCGCACGACGAAGGCTTCGGATCCAACGCATGGGCCGTCGGCGCGAGCCGCAGCGCGGAGGGCGTCGCGTTGTTGGCCGGCGACGGACACCTCCCGGGCTCGGTGCCGACGCTCTTCTACCGCGCGGGCGTCGACACCCGTCTGCTCTCGGGCGACGACGCGGGGCTCCGCCAGATCGGGTTGTTCTTCCCAGGCGTGCCGGTGATGGCGGTCGGCACCAACGGCGAGGTCGCGTGGAGTCAGACCCAAGCCTTCGGCGACATCACGGATTGGTACGGCGATGAGCTCGTGCTCGACGCGGCAGGCAAACCACGCGCGACGCGCTTCGGCGCCGAGGAGCGTGCGTTGGTCGTGATCGCCGACGTCTTCGAGGTCGCGGACGTGCCGGCGCTCGAGAGCGTGGGGCGGACCGAAACCGTCGAGCGATTCGAGACCTTCGACGGACGTTTGATCACCTCGATCGAAGGCCGCGTGGTGAACGACCCGAGCGAAGCCGGCGACGGCGAGACGGCCGTGCGCGTGCTGGGCCGTTGGGTGGTGCCGAGCGACACGGACGCCGACGGAATCGTGACGGCCACGAGCTTCGACTACACGGGGCTCGACGGGCCGAACTTCGCGCTCGCGCTGGACGCGTGGGGGCGTGCGTCGACCGTGGAGGAGATGCGCGCGAACGCGGGCGCGCTGGTCGCGTATTCGCAGAACGTGATCGCGGCGGATGCGACCGGCTCGGTGCTCTACCTGCCCTACCAAGCGGTGCCGTGTCGCGCGCAGCTTCGTGGAGGCGACGGACGTGGGGCCGAAGGCGCGCATCCGGGCTTCGTGATCGACGGCACCCGCTACGCCGGCTTCGAGATCCCGCTTCG
>JACKEH010000092.1 GCA_020633125.1 Sandaracinus sp.
AGCACCGTGCCGAGGCTGTTGGAGACGTGCGCGAAGGCGGCGATCTTGGTGCGCGGCGAGAGCTTCGCGGCGAACGCCTCGACGGTGATCTCCCCCGCGTCGGTCATCGGCACGACGACGACCTTCGCGCCGCGCTCCGCCGCGAGCAGCTGCCACGGGACGATGTTCGAGTGGTGCTCGAGCTCGGTCAGGAGAATCTCGTCCCCCTCGCCGACGTTCGCGCGCCCCCACGTCTGGGCCACGAGGTTGATGCTCTCGGTGGTGCCACGGGTGAAGACGATCTCTTCGCGCTTCGCCGCGCCGAGGAAGTCCCGCACGCGGTCGCGCGCGCCTTCGTAGCGCGCCGTCGCCCGCTGGCTGAGCACGTGCACCGCGCGGTGGATGTTCGCGCAGTCTTCCGCGTAGACGCTCGTCACCGCGTCGATCACCGCCTGCGGCTTGAGCGCGGTGGCGGCGCTGTCGAGGTAGACCAGCGGCTTCTTCGGATGCGCCTCTTGGCGCAGGGCCGGGAACTGCCGGCGGATCGACTCGATGTCGAAGGACTTCGTCGTCTCGGTCGCGAGGTTCATGCGCCCTCCTCTTCCGAGGCGTGGTCTTCCACGAAGTCGAGCGCCTCGTCTTCGAGCGAGCGCACGAGCTCGCCGCCCGGAAGTTGGCTGAGCAACGCGTCGCGCATCGCCGTGCGCAACGCGGGGTGCGCGATGGCGTCGACGAGCTCCTGCAAGAACGCGTAGGTCAGCAGGGTCTGCGCGTCGCGCTTCGAGATGCCGCGCGCGCGAAGGTAGAAGAGCGCGTCGGCGTCGAGCGCACCGACCGTCGCGCCGTGCGAGGCCACGACCTCGTCGACGTGAATCTCGAGGTGCGGCTTCGTGTGCACGGTCGCCTGCTCCGAGAGCAGCAGGTTGCGGCTGTGTTGGTGCGCTTCGCAGCCCGCCGCGCCGGGGAGCACGTGCGCTTGGCCGTCGAAGACGCTCGTCGCGCGATCCGAGACCACCGCGCGATGGCGCATGTGGCTCGTGGTCCGCGGCGCGACGTGGTCGACGCGCACGTGGTGATCCGAATGCGTCTGCCCTTCGACGAGCGCGATGCCGTCGAGGGAGCATTCGGCGCCTTCGCCTTCGAGGCGGACGCGAAGATCGAGGCGCGTCGGGGCGCCGAAGAACGAGAGCGCGTGCGAGACGTAGCGGCTGTGGCGCGCTTGGCGGACCGAGACGGTGCCGACGAGCGCGCCTTCGTCCTCGTGCGTGCGCAGGTGCACGAGCTTCGCGTTCTCGCCGAGCACGACCTCGACGACCGAGTCGGAGAGCGCGCTCCGACCGCGGTAGCGCTCGACGAGCACGAGCTCGGCGTTCGCTTCGAGCACCACACGAAGGCGGGCGTACGCCGCGGTCTCGGCGCCGGCCTCGTGGTCGACGAAGAGCGGCCGTTCGGCGACGCCCTTCGCCTGCACCACGAGGGCGTCCGAAAAGAGCGCGGTGTTGAGCGCCGCGAACGCCTCGCCGACCTCGAAGCCGGTGGGCTGGGCGACGCGCGAGAGCGTGAGACCCGGATGCGCCGTGGTCGGCAAGACCGGGTGGCCTCCGACGAAACGCACCACCTCGGCGTGCGGCGGGGTCAGGCTCGTCGGCGCCGGCGGGAGCGCACGTTCGACGATCGCCTTCACGCTCGTGAAGCGCCACGCCTCGGTCTTCTTGTTCGGCAGGCCGACCTCACGCAGCGCCGCGATCGCCTGGGCGCGAAGCTCGTCGTCGCTCTGCTCGGGCAGCGTGTCGAGCAGGCTCACGACGCGGCTCCGACGTTCGCGCGAATCTTCTCGTAGCCTTCGTCTTCGAGGCGAAGCGCGAGGCTCTTGTCGCCGCTCTCGACGATGCGACCGTCGACGAGCACGTGCACGTAGTCCGGCACGATGTGATCGAGCAGGCGCTGGTAGTGCGTGATGACGAGCATCGCGCGTTCGGGCGATCGGAGCGCGTTGACGCCGGCCGCGACGACGCGGAGCGCGTCGATGTCGAGGCCAGAGTCGGTCTCGTCGAGCACGGCGAGCGTCGGCTCGAACATCGCCATCTGGAAGATCTCGTTGCGTTTCTTCTCGCCGCCGGAGAAGCCGTCGTTGACCGCGCGCTTCATCAGGTCGGCGGGCAGCTCGACGAGCTTGCCCTTCTCGCGCGCGAGCTTCATCAGCTCCGCCGCCGAGAGCTCGGCTTCGCCCCGTGCCTTGCGCTGCGCGTTGAGCGCCGCGCGGACGAAGTGCAGGTTCGACACGCCGGGGATCGCGACCGGGTATTGGAAGCCGAGGAAGACGCCGGCGGCGGCGCGCTCGGAGACGTCCATGGCGAGCAGGTCTCGGCCGAGGAAGGTGATCGACCCGTCCGTGACCTCGTAGCCGTCGCGCCCCGCGAGCACGTAGCTCAGCGTGCTCTTGCCGGCCCCGTTGGGGCCCATGATCGCGTGCACTTCGCCGGCGTTGAGCTCGAGCGTGAGGCCCTTGAGGATCGGCTTGCCGCCGACTTCGACGTGAAGGTTCTGAATCGAAAGCATGAGGTTCTCGGCTGTCGCCCTTCGGGGCGTGAGGCTCGCGGTGGCGAGCGGAAGGTTCGTGAGGATCGTGCGGTCGAGGTGGGAAGAGGGGCTCGCGAAGCGCGAGGAAGAAGGCGCGCGACGAGAGCCGCGCGACCGTTCAACCCACGGCGCCTTCGAGGGAGACACCGAGGAGCTTCTGCGCCTCGACGGCGAACTCCATCGGCAGCTCCTGCAAGACCTGCTTGGCGAAGCCGTTGACGATGAGACCGACCGCGTCCTCTTCGGAGAGGCCACGCTGCCGGCAATAGAAGAGCTGGTCCTCGCCGATGCGCGAGGTCGTCGCCTCGTGCTCGAGCTGCGCGCTCGGCTCGTGCACCTCGACGTAGGGCACGGTGTGCGCGCCGCAGCGATCGCCGATGAGCAGCGAGTCGCATTGCGTGTGGTTGCGGGCGCCGACCGCGCCCTTCGCGATGGTCACGCCGCCGCGGTAGGTCTGCTGACCGCGCCCGGCGCTGATGCCCTTCGACACGATGGTCGAGCGCGAGCGCTTGCCGAGGTGGACCATCTTCGTGCCGGTGTCGGCCTGCTGCGCGTGGTTCGAGAGCGCGACGCTGTAGAACTCGCCGATCGAGTCGTCGCCTTCGAGGATGCAGCTCGGGTACTTCCAGGTGACGGCGCTGCCGGTCTCGACCTGGGTCCACGAGATCTTCGCGCGGTCCTTACAGACGCCGCGCTTGGTCACGAAGTTGTAGATGCCTCCGCGGCCTTCTTCGTCGCCGGGGTACCAGTTCTGGACGGTGGAGTATTTGATCTCCGCGCCCGGCAACGCGACGAGCTCGACGACCGCCGCGTGCAGCTGGTTCTCGTCGCGCTGAGGCGCGGTGCAGCCTTCGAGGTAGCTGACGTAGCTGCCTTCGTCGGCGACGAGGAGCGTGCGCTCGAACTGGCCGGTCTTGGCCGCGTTGATGCGGAAGTAGGTCGACAGCTCCATCGGGCAACGCACGCCCTTGGGCACGTAGACGAAGCTGCCGTCCGAAAAGACCGCGCCGTTGAGGGTGGCGAAGAAGTTGTCCGAGTAGGGCACCACGGTGCCGAGGTACTTCTTCACGAGCTCGGGATGCTCGTGCACCGCCTCCGAGAACGAGCAGAAGATCACGCCGGCGCGCGAGAGCTCTTCCTTGAACGAGGTGTGCACGCTGACGGAGTCGAAGACGGCGTCGACGGCGACCTTGCGCTGGCCTTCTTCGGCGGGCCGCTCGACGCCGGCGAGGATCTCGCGCTCGTGCAGCGGAATGCCGAGCTTCTCGTAGGTCTCGAGCAGCTTCGGATCGACCTCGTCGAGGCTCTTCGGAGCCGCGGTCGTCTTGGGCGCCGCCCAATAGTGCAGATCCTGGTAGTCGATCGCGGGGTACTGCACCGCCGCCCAACGCGGCTCCTTCATGCGCAGCCAGTGGCGGTAGTTCTTCAAGCGCCACTCGAGCATCCACGCGGGCTCGGACTTCTTCTCGCTGATGAAGCGGACGATGTCCTCGGACAGGCCCTTGGGCGCGTACTCCTGCTCGATGTCGGTGATGAAACCGGCTTCGTAGCGTTTGGCGAGGACGTCTTCGATCTCGGAAGTGGTCATGGGGAAACGCTTTCGTCGGCTCGCGTCGGAGCCTCGGGGCGCGAACCGTCGGGCCGGCTCGTGCGCTCGGCGGTCGGGTTGGCTTCGTCCACAGTTCGTTCGGCAACCGTTCGTTCGGCTCGTTCGACCGTCGGCTCGGAAGGAACGCGACGTGCCGTGGCCTCGCGGCGCGAACGCGCGAGCTGCACCAGCGGCGGCTGGGAGGCGGCGGCCATCTCGGCGAGGTCGATGGATTCGAGCGCGTGCTGAACGGCGAGGTTGATGCGCTGCCAGTTGGTGCGAACGCCGCAAGTCGGCTCGTGCGAGCAGGCGTCCGTCGAGTCGTCGGTGCACTCGGTGACCGCGATCGGGCCCTCGAGCGCCGCGATCACCTCCGCGACGTTGGTCTCGTGCGGGCCCTTCGTCAGCGCGTAGCCACCGCGCGCACCACGCGTCGCCGTGACCACCCCCGCCTTCGCGAGGGCCTTGAGGACCTTGCTCACGGTGGGCAGCGGGATGCCGGTCGCTTCGCCGAGCTGCGCCGCAGACGACGGGCCGTCCGCGCTCGCGAGCTGCGTCGCGAGCACCACCCCGTAGTCCGTGAGCTTGGATATTCTCAGCACTTTCGAATACTTACAAAGACCGCACGCAAACCGTACCGTCTGGGTCCGGTTTATGGAGCGACGGCCGGGGAGCGTCAAGCACGCGGCGGGTCGGCCACGGCTCCACGGACGACGAGGTGGGGGTCTCGGACGGGTCGCCTCCGCCGACGACGAGTCCGGCTTCTCCGACGGGCCGCCTCCGCCGACGAGTCCGGCTTCTCCGACTGGCCGCCTCCTCACCGCGAGCGCATCCTCGG
>JACKEH010000093.1 GCA_020633125.1 Sandaracinus sp.
ACGGGCGGCGTCCTTTCACGATTCCGCCGCTCGAAGGCGTCATCGTCTCTCGCTACGACGTCGAAGCGAGCGGGCCGCTCGGCATCTGGCGATTTCGAGAGCGCACCCGCACCGACGCGTCGGGCACCCCCGTGCCCAAGCGCGTTCGCCTCGACGCCTTCGGTCAACCACGCGCCGACGCCGACGGCTCCGTGATCGTCGACTTCAGCTACCGCCCCGCCGAGGTCGGCGTGCTCGACACCTCGTTCTCCGCACGCCTCACGATTCGCGCCGACGGCGACGAGCGCACGGCGTTTCGTCTCGAGCTGCTCGGGGAGACCGACGAGGTCACCTCGATCGCGGTGCCCGTGCTCTGCGAGACCGAGGGCACCTTTCACGGCTTCGGGGAGCAATACGGCGCGACGAACCAACGCGGCGAAGCGTTCACGCTCTTCGTGTCCGAGCAGGGCATCGGCCGTGAAGGCAACTTCTTCGAGGTCGAAGGCGACGCGCACACGACCTACTTCCCGATGCCCTATTGGCTCGACGCCAACGGTCACGGCGTGCTCTTCGACACCGACCAACGCGTCAACGTCAGCCTCTGCGTGCCCGACGACGACGGTGTCGACGACGTCGACTTCGAAGACGGCGGCATCGCGTACGTCGAGGTCGTCTCCGCCGCGCCGGTCGAGTGGACCGTCTTCCACGGACCGACCCCGCTCGACGTCGTGCGCCAGCTCGGCGACGTCGTCGGTCGCCCCGCGGCGCTTCCCGACTGGGCTTTCGGCACGTGGATCGCGAGCCAAGGTGGCCAAGCCGCGATCGAGCAGGAGGTCGCGGACCTCGCGGAGCACGACGTGCCGTGGAGCGCGCTCTGGGTGCAGGACTGGACCGGCATCCGCATGAACATCGACGGCGGCTTCGGCGTGGAATACCGCTGGGAGGCCGACGAGACGCTCTACCCGCGCCTGCGTGAATTCATCGGCGAGCTTCACACCGACGGGAAGAAGTTCCTCGCGTACGCGAACCCCTTCGTCGACCCCTCGTTGCCGAACCACTTCGACGACATGGACTCGATGGGCCTCTTGGTGCGCGACCCCGACGGCGGAAGCTACGAGTTCACCGCGCCGAACTCGCCGACGCTGCGCGCCGGTCACCCCGACTTCACCAACCCCGCCGCGGTCGCGTACGTGAAGGCCGCACTTCGCGCGATGGTCGACGACTTCGGTATCGACGGCTGGATGCACGACTTCTCGGAGTGGAACCCGCTCGACGCGGCGATGAGCGACGGCAGCGATCCGATGGGCTTCCACAACCGGTACGCGATCGAGTGGCAGCGCATGGCGCGCGAGGTGCTCGACGAAGCACGCCCGGACGGCGACTACGCGTTCTTCGCGCGCGCGGGTTGGACCGGCGTGCAGTCGGTCGCGCAGATCCACTGGGCCGGCGACCAAGAAGCCACGTGGTCCGAGCACGACGGCCTGCCGACCGTGGTGCCCGCGCTGCTCAACCTCGGCCTCAGCGGTCAGCCCAACGTCACGCACGACGTCGCGGGCTTCTCGGGTGGACCGAGCGAGAAGGAGCTCTTCCAACGCTGGACCGAGCTCGGTGCCTTCACGCCGATCTTCCGCACGCACGACGGCAACAAGAAGATGGAGAACTGGACGTGGAGCTCGGACGCCGAGACGATCGCCCACTTCCGCCGCTTCGCCCGCGTGCACGACGCGCTCGCGCCGCTCTTCCGTGAGCTCGCCGACGAATCGCAGCGCACGGGAGCGCCGATGCTTCGCCACCCGATGCTCGTGTTCCCCGACGACCGCGCGACCTGGGACCTGCACCAAGAGATGATGATCGGCGAGTCGCTCTACGTGGCGCCGGTCGTCGAGCAAGGCGCGACGAGCCGCACGCTCTACTTGCCCCGCGGCACGTGGTTCCACGTCTGGACCGGCACCTCGTACGAAGGTGGGCAGGAGATCACGGTGGACGCACCGATCGGGCAACCGCCGGTGTTCAGCCGCGGAGAGGACCGCGTCGACCTGCGCAGCATCGAGTGACGTCGAGACGGAGTGCGCAGTCGTCCGCCTCGCTCACTTCGCAATCGACGGGGAGCTCCCGCTCGAGCGGTGTTGAAACGGGCAGCTCACTTCGCGCGACCGATCCGTCGCGGCAGCGTACTGCCCAAGTGCTCGACCACCGCTCGAACCACCGCACGTGGCCGCTTGGACGCGGGCCAGATCGCATACACCGACGCCGGCGGTGACGACCACCCGCGCAGGAGTGGAACGAGGCGCTTCTCCCGCAAATCTTGAGCAACGAGCCAATCCGCGAGCAGAGCGACACCCAACCCCGCGCGCGCGAGCTCGAGCACCGCGTCGCTGTGATTCGCGCCCACGCCACCTCCCACGGGCACCGCGACTTCCGCCTCTCCTTCCTTCCGGAACCGCCAGACCGTGCGGGTCGTGGTGTCGACGTGCGAGAGACACCGATGCCCACGAAGCTCGCGCGGGTGGCGGGGTCGCCCATTCGACGCGAGGTACTCCTTCGAAGCCACGAGCACGCGCCCGCCGTCCGCGAGCTTCCGACTCCGATCGCTCGTGTCGACGGGCTCGCCGACCCGCACCGCCAAATCGAACGCTTCGTCGACGAGGCTCACGTAGCGGTCGCTCAACACGAGCTGCACCTCGACCCCCACGTTCGCCTGAAGAAACGGCACCAGCGCGGGCACGACGTGCCGTCGCCCGAACACGACGGGCAAGCTCACCCGAAGCCGCCCGCGAGGCCCGTCATCGCGCGCCACCGAAGCTTCGAGCTCCTCGTAGGCGGCCAACACGTCTCGCGCGTGCCCGAGAAAGACCTGCCCCGCCTCCGTGAAGCGCAGCGCGCGCGTGGTCCGCTCCACGAGCGCGACGCCATGCTCCTCCTCCAGCGCCGCCACCCACTTGCTCGCCGTCGACTGCTTCACCCCCAAGTCGCGAGCCGCCCCCGTGAAGCTCTCCCGCTCCGCGAGACGAACGAACAACCGCAGCGCTTCGAATCGGTCCATGCCCAACCTCCCCGATCGGCATGAATCCTACGCCAACACGGCCATGGTTCGCCTCGTTCGGCATGAGTAGAAGATCCCTCGACCGGCAGCGATGCCGCACCCGAGGAGACCCGATGCCCTTCGAAGCCAACCCCGACACCACGATCGCGTACGAGCTCGATCCCACTCACACCACCGTCGCCTTTCGCGTCCGCCACATGATGGTCACCTGGCAACGTGGCCGCTTTCGCACGGTCCGCGGCCACCTCTGGCTCGACCGCGAAGACCCGACGCGCTCGCGCATCGAAGCCGAGATCGACGTCGCCTCGATCGACACCGACGTCGCCGCGAGAGACGAGCACCTTCGCAGCGCCGACTTCTTCGACGCCACGAACCACCCGACGATGCGCTTCACCTCCACGAAGATCACGGCCCTCGAAGACCGCCTGCACGTCGAAGGCGAGCTCGAGATTCGCGGCGTTCGTCGCCCCGCCATCCTCGACACCGACGCCGTCTCGCCCGAGAGCCTCGACCCCTTCGGCATGCTCAAGGTCGGCACCTCCGCCCGAACCACGCTTTCGCGCAAAGACTACGGCCTCGTTTGGAACGCGGTGCTCGAAACGGGCGGAGTCGCGGTCGGCGACGTGGTGCACGTCGAGCTCGATCTCCAGTTCCAGAGGAAGCCGTGAGAGTCGCCGTCGTGGGGCTCGGCGCGATGGGCTCACGCGTCGCCTCCCGCCTTCGCGCGCGAGGATTCGACGTGGTCGGCTACACCCGATCCGGCGCCATCCCGGAAGGACTCGCGCGCGCCTCGACCCCCGCCGACGCCGTCCGCGACGCCGACGCCGTGCTCGTCTTCGTCACCGACGACGTCGCCTCGCGCACCGTCTGGCTCGGCGAGCGCGGCATCCTCGCGGGTCTCCGTGACGACGCCTTGGCCATCGAGCAGAGCACGCTGACCCCCGCCTGGGTCGAGGAGCTCGCCACGCACGCCGGCGCGCGTTTTCTCGACGCCCCCGTCGTCGGCTCACGCCCCCAAGCCGATGCCGGCGCGCTCGTGCACTTGGTCGGAGGCTCCACGGAAGCCTTCGACCGCGCCCGGCCGCTCTTCGACGCCACGGGCCAGGCTGCCCACCACGTCGGCCCCTCGCCCGCCGGCACGCACGCGAAGCTGGTCGTCAACGCGCTCTTCGCGACGCAAGTCGCGCTCGTCGGCGAGCTGCTCGCCTTCCTGAACGCCGCGGGTCCCCAAACCGCGGCCTTCGTAGAAACGCTCGGCGCGCTGCCAGTCACCAGCCCCGCCGCACGCGTCGCCCTGCACGCCATGCGCGAACGCCAACACGCGCCGCTCTTCCCGACCGCGCTCGCCCACAAGGACCTCGACTATGCGCTCGCGGCGGCGGCCGACCTCGGGGTCACGCTGCCGCTCGTCACCGCCGCCCGCGCACGCTTCGCCGAGGCGCTCGCACGTGGGCACGGCGAGTCGAACCTGACCGCGGTCGGGCTCCTCGACGCCTGAGAGCGAACACGACTTGCGCGGATCGAACCCGCGCGAGTGGTCGTGGTGCTCGGTCGTGGGAGGGGCCCCGATCCGGCTTTGCCGGTCGAGGGAGCGCGCCGCTCCCTCGAGAAACGAGAAGAGCAGAAATCAGCGCAACTGACTCCTCACGCGCGACTACTTCCGCACGATCTCCGCGCTCGGCTCCACGAGCACGTCCTCTTCGAGGAAACGCAGCGCGTCGCGGTCGCCGTCGAGGTGCGCCCGCACGAACGCCAACGCGTACACGTTGATCGCCCGCTCACGCGCGCGATGCAGCGCCCGCGCCTCCGCAACCGTTCCATCGTCCGGACAACGAAGCGCGGTCGCATTCGGC
>JACKEH010000094.1 GCA_020633125.1 Sandaracinus sp.
CACTCGGACTCCGTCTCGGACACCGACTCCGACACAGGAACACGGGCACGGGCACGGGCACGGGCACGGGCACGGGCACGGGCACGAACGACGAAGGCCGCCTCGAAGGGCGGCCTCGTCGTTCGTGAGGCTGGGCTCAGCCGTCGCCGAGCTCGGCGAGGAAGGTGTCGACCTCCGGAAGGTCCGGGTCCTCCTGCTTGGCCTTGCGTGCCCACAGGAGCGCGCGACGGCCTTCGCCGCGCACGTGCGCGATGCGCGCCTGAAGCAAGAACGCCATCGCCTTGCTCATCGGCCCGTCGGTCTTCGCGAGGGTCACCGCGCGAAGCGCGCCGAGCGCGATCTCGTGCTCACCGAGCTCGTAGCTGAGCCACGCGAGCTCACTCGCGATCTCGACGTTGTTCTTGTCGCTCTCGAGCGCCGCGTTGAGCCACTGCATCTCGAGGTTTCGATCGCCGGCCACCTGCGCCAGCCGCGACATGCGCTGCTGAAGCTCGGCGAGCTCGGGGCTGCGCCGTCGGGGATGGTTCTGAATCGAGGTCTCGAGCAGCTGACCCGCCTCGGCGTAGTAGCCACCGCCGATGTAGGCGTCGGCGAGGAGCACGATGGTCGCGTGGTCGTCGGGCTTCACCTCGACCGCACGCTGCAGCATCGGCAGCGCGCCGTCGGGGTCTCCGACCTGCTCCACCAACACGCGGCCCGCACGGCGGAAGAGCTCGAACGCCCGCTCCGGATCGGCCATCGACGCCTCGTGGGCGAGCAACGACGCGAGCTCGCGGCCGGCACCGAGCGCTTCGTACATGCCCCGAAGGCGCTCGATGACCCCCTCGTCGCGCGGCTGCGCGGCGAAGACGTGCTCGAGGCCCTCACGTGCGAGGCCGACGTTCTCGAGCGCCTCGGCCGCGTCGACGAGCAACATCGCCGCCTCGACCTGCTCTTGGTTCTCGAGGACACGCACGAGCGCGTCGCTCGTCGCGACCACACCGCCCCAGTTCTGCATGCGCATGTCCAGGGTGCGAAGACGCAGCAGCGCTTCCCGATCGGTCGGCGCCTTCGCGCACCACGCCGCGAGCACGTCGCGGGCGTCGTCTTGCGCGCGACCGGCTTCGAGCACGTCGACCCGACGCCACATCACGGGTCGCTCGGCGTCGGGGTCGCTCGCGACCTCGTCCTGCCGCAGCCCGAGCGTGTGCGCGAGCGGCTCCGTGAGCTCCGCCGGCGCGACCGCGTAGGCGGCCTCGAGATCCGTCAGCGCCGCCACCGTGTCCCCCGAGGAGGCGCGCAGACGCGCACGCACGCCGAGGAGCTTGGCCCACGTCGCGTCCTGCGCCTCGCTCGCGTCGAGCGCGGCGCTCACCTCGGCCGCCGCCGCGTTCAAGTCTCCGGCGTCTTCGAGCGCCGCGACGAGCTCGTCGAGCAGCTCGGGGCTCTGCGTGCGCGCGTAGGCTTCCCGCAGCGTCTCGATGGCGCCCTGCGCGTCGCCGAGCATCTCGCGACGAAGGCGGGCCGCTTCGCGCAGACGCGCGATGGCACCGTCCGGGTCCGTGCTCGCGAGACGAGTCGCTTCGACGCCGAGGAAATCGGCGAGAGCTCCCCAATCCTCACGCTCGCGATAACGCGCCTCGACCGCGTCGCGAAGCTCCGCGTCGTCCGGGTTGCCGCGGTAGCCGAGCCAGAGCGCGCGCAGCATGCCGTCCGGGTCGTCGAGCGCTTCCCACTCCGAGTAGAGCGAGCGCGAAAGCCGCGAGGCCGCATCGCCGCTCTCGATGGCGAGAAGCTTCTCCCGCACCTCGGCGCGCTCGCGCGGGTCGTCCTCTTCGCCGAGCAGCGCGAGGTAAGCCTCCACCACGCTCCGTTCCGTCGGCACCCAATCGAGCGCACGGCGGTACACGTCGAGCGCGTCGTCACGACGAACCTTCTCGAGCAGCGTGCCGAGCTTGAGCGAGAGCTCGGTGATCGACGCGAGGTCTTGGTTGTCGCGGGCCACGTCGAGCTGCTGCTGCAGGAGCTCGACGAGGTCCTCGTTGTAGCCGCTCTTCTCGTAGAGACGTCCGAGCAACTCCGCCGCCTCGGGGTGACCCGGCTCTTCGCCGAGCGCGTCCTTGAGGAGGTCGACGGCGTCGAACTCGCGATCCTCGAGGCCCATCAGGAAACGCGCCTTGGCGAGGCGAGCCTCGTTGCGGAGCGCCGGGTCGAGCAGGGCGTCGAGGAGCTGCGCGACGAGATCCGAGAGCGCGCCTTCGTCGGCGCGGCGCACCTGCACGTCGAGGAGCGGACGCCAGAGAGTCTCGTCGACCGGGTCGACCTCCATCAACGCGCGGTAGGCGTCCGCGGCCACGTCGAGGTCGCCGCCCTCGCCCGCCGCGACCTCCGCGAGCTCACGCTGCATCGCGCGGCGCTCGTCGTCGTCGGTCGCGGTCTCGACCGCCTTCTGCATCCACGCGAGCGCGCCCGCGGGGTCCCCAGCGTCGCGGCGCACCTCGGCGAGCTGGCGCATCGCGTTGCGGCACGCCGGCACGTCGTCGGCCGCAGTCGCGATCTCCAGCGCCCGCTGCAGGAGCACCTCGGCGCGATCACGCTCACCCATCGCGAGCGCCTTGTCGGCCGCCTCGCGGACGTGCGCCAGCGGCGCTTCGGCCCGCTGCGCGCGCCGCTCGAGGAAGGTCAGCGCGACTTGGTCGTCGCCCGAGTCGAGCGCGACGTCCGCGTAGAGCTTCATCGCTCCGTCGTGCTCGGGCTGGCGCGCCACGGCGCCATCCAGCGCCGAGGCGAGCGCCACGTAGCGCGGGTCGGCGTCGAACGCGCGTCGCGCGACCGAGACCGCCGCGTCGAGCTGATCGACGTCGCGCTGCGCCTCACGAAGCAGCACCTGTGCGAGCTGGTGGAGCGCGTTCGCCTTCGGCCCGGCCGCGAGCTCGGGAAGCTCGACGAGCTTCGGAAGCACGCGCTTCTGAAGCGCGTGATCCTCACGTGCGGCACCGACGCGCGCGAGCGCGACCCAGCTCTCGACCGGGCTAGCCGCGAGCGACTCCGCGCGGCTGTACGCGCTGGTCGCCTTCTCGAGGTCGCCGTCGTCGTGCTCGGCGATCTCGCCCATGCGGGTCCAGAGCGACGCGAGCAGCGGCGCGTCCTCGTCGCGCTTGTGGGTGTCCAGGATCTTGGTGAACGCCGCCGAGAGCTCGGCGACCCGTCCGAGGGCGCGCGCTCCTTCGAGCGACGCCTTCTGGAGCTCGACGCTGGACGCGTCTTGGGCGAGCGCCTCGAGCCGACGCGCGAACGCCGCCTCGTGCTGATCCATGCTCTGCAGCACGGACGCGATCGCGGCGAGCACGACGGCCTTGGACGACGCCTCGTCCGCCGCGGAGGCGCGACGCTCGAGCCCGCGAATCGCGAGCTCCGGTTGCCCACGCTCGACGAGGGCATCGCGGAAGCGAAGCGCCTCGGCGTCGTTCTGCGCCGCAGCCTCGAGCGCCGACTCGAGCAGCTCGGCGCCCTGCTCCGCGTCGCCACGCGCGGTGGCGATGGCGTGAAGCTCGAAGAGCACCTCGCCGCTGCCGACGTCGACCTCCGCGGTCGGGCCACGACGGCGCACCGTCATGAGCAACGCGCGGTACGCCTTCTCGGCGCGGTCGAGCTGCCCCGCTTCGCGCGCGAGCCGACCGAGGGCGTCGAGCATGCGCGGCTCGGCCATCGCCATCTTCGTCGCGAGGTCGAACTGCTCGAGCGCTCCTTCGACGTCGCCTTGCGCCTTCGCGACCGCACCGAGCTGGTAGTGCACGTCGGCACGCTCGGGCGAGCGACGACGGCCGAAGCTCTCGACGACCTCTTCGAGGAGCGTGCGCGCTTCGGCGAGCTCACCGGCTTCACGAAGCCCTTCCGCGAGCTGGAGCTTGATGGCGCGGTCGTCCGGCGCGAGCGCGATGCCGCGACGCAAGACCGGGATGGCTTCCGCCGGGCGGTGCAGCACGTCGCGGTACAGCGACGCCGCCTCGCGCACGAGCTCGAGGGCACGCTCGGCGTCCACGTGCTCGGCCGAATCGGCGAGCGCACGGGCGAGCGCGTCGTGCGACGCGAGCACTCGAAGCTGCACCACCAAGGTGTCGCGGAGGTCCTGACGGTCGGGCGAGGATTCGAGCGCCGTCTGAAGCACCTCGACCGCGCGCTCGATGCGTCCTGCCGTGACGAGCTCGGCCGCGAGGTCGCCCGCGAGGTTCGCGCGCTCTTCGGGCTGCGCGACCGCGAGCCGACGCTCGAGCCAACGCGCCGCCGCCGCGGACTCGCCGCGCGTGCGATGAATGCGCGCCAGCGCGTCGATCGCGGGCACGTCCTCGGGAACGAGCTCGACGACCTTTCGAAACGCGGTGACCGCACGATCGGCGTCTCCGAGTTCGGCCTCCGCGAGCGCCGCCGCGCGACGCCAGAGCTGCGCGGCGCGCTCGCCTTCGAGGCGCTCCGCTTGGCTGGCGTAGAGGTCGGCGAGCTCCTGGTGCGCGCGACGTCCACCGAGCAAACGCTCGATGGCTTCGAGGCTCGCCTCGTGACCCGGCCGGTCCTCGAGGTTCGCGCGCAACGCTTCCATGCGTCCGCCACGCTCTTCGATCTCGGTCAC
>JACKEH010000095.1 GCA_020633125.1 Sandaracinus sp.
CGAAGCACTGGACCACACGAATCGCATCGCGGTCCTTTCTCAGCAGCCTTCACGCGCGCTTCGGCGTATGGTCCCGGCATGCAGCGCACGCAGATCGGGATCCCCTCGCTCGTTCGCATCAAACCGGGGGCGATGGCGCGGGTCGGCGTCTACCTCGCACGCATGCGCGCGAGCCGCGTCGCCCTGCTCTCGAGCCACGGTCTGCCGGCGTCGATCCTCGAACGTTTCGTGGCGAGCCTCTCGTCCGAGGGCATCGCGCTGGTCCACCACACGGTCGTGGAGGAGGCGAGCTACGAGGTCGCCACGCAGCTCGCGCCGCAGCTTCCCGCGCACGGGCTCGCGCTCGTCGGGCTGGGTGGTGGTCGCGCGCTCGACGTCGCGAAGTACGTCGCGCACCTCGCGAGCGTGCCCTACGTCGCGGTGCCCACGTCGCTCTCGAACGACGGCTTCGCGAGCCCTTCGGCGAGCCTCACCGTGGAGGGTCGACGTCGTTCGTTCGGCTGCTCGCTGCCGGTTGGCGTCGTGGTCGACACCGCGATTTGCCTCGAGGCACCGACACCGCTCTGGCTCTCGGGCATCGGCGACGTGGCTGCGAAGGCGACGGCGATCGTCGACTGGAAGCTCGCCTTTCACGCGCGCGGGGAGCCCGTCGACGACCTCGCGGCGTTGCTCTCCGACGCGACGGTCTTCCAGCTCATGGGCCGCACGACACGCGACCTCGAAGGCGAGCGCCTTCTCGCCACCGCCTTGTTGCTCAACGGCGTCGCGATGGAGATGGCCGGCTCGACCCGGCCGGCGAGTGGAAGTGAGCACCTCGTCTCGCACGCGCTCGACCGCTACGCCTCACGCCCGCGCCTGCACGGCTTGCAGGTCGGCACCGCCGCCTACCTCGTGTCGGCGTTTCAGCGCGGAAGCCGCGAACGCGTGGAGCGACTGCTCGTCGGTACGGGCTTCTTCGACGCCATTCGCGCAGACCCCTTCGTACGCGACGAGTGGATCGACGCGTTTCGACATGCGCCGGAGATGAAGCACGACTTTCACACCGTGCTCACCGGTCGCAACGACGTGCTCGATCGCGTGGCGGCGATGCTCGACGAGGATCCGGTCCTCGGAGGCTGCTTTCGGTGATCACGTCGTTCGGATTGGTGCTCGTTCGGGCGGACGGCTCCGTACTGCTCGCGCATCCCGGCGGCCCCTTCTTCGCGAAGAAGGACCTCGGTGCCTGGTCGATTCCCAAAGGCGCGGCGGAGCCGGGCGAGTCGCCGCTGGACGCCGCGCTTCGTGAGACCCGCGAAGAGCTGGGGCTCACGCTCCCGAACGATCCTTCGCGCTACGTCGACCTCGGGACCGCCAAACAATCGCGGAAGCTCGTGCGCGCGTTCGCTACCCGCGGCGACTGGGACGCGAGCACGTTGGTGAGCACCGAGATCGAGGTGGAGTGGCCGCCGCGCTCCGGCCGCCGGCTTCGTTTTCCCGAGATCGACCGCGCCGCGTTCTTCACGCTCGACGAGGCCGAACGCCGCGTCGTGCCCGGCCAGATTCCATTGCTTCGACGCGCCGTCGAGTGGCTCCCTCGGTCGGACGACGAGTGAGCGACCCGCGTATGCTCGCGGCATGAAGCGAAGCGGACGCTGCCCGAAGTGCGATGGCTCGGTGATCTACGTCGCCGACGTCGCGGACCACGACGACGGACACATGAAGCCGATGCGCATCGCGCGTCATGTCGACCGGCAGCGGATGCTCGGCATGAACGTGGACGTGACGACGAGCGTCGGCGACCTCGAGGCCGGGGTCTGCCGAGACTGTGGCTACACGGAGTTCTACGTGAAGAACCCCGGCGACATCCCGCTCGACGGCAAGACGGCGTGGTTGCTCGAGCGCAAAGGCGAGCCGTACCGCTGACGACGCGTCGCGCTCAGCGGCCGCTCGTCATCAGGTAGTAGAAGCCGGCGGCGACGAGCACCAGCAAGGCCGCGACGACGATCCCCGGCAGCCACGCGAGCCAAGCCGGCCGAAGCGCGCTCTCCGGCGAGAGACGCGGCGGGGAGCCGTAGACCTGCACGCTGCGACCGCGCCCGAGCTCCAAGACGTAGACGGGCACGCGCGAGAGAACGAGCCGCTGCGACACGATCCGGCCTTCCTCGGGCACCTCCGGGGGCTCGCCGAGCCATTCGTCGATGCTTCCCGCCAACCGCGTCGGGACGTCGCGGTAGCCGCCTCCAGCGCCCTTCCCCACGTAGCGCTCGATGCGCGGCGCGGTTTGATCGTGGATGACCTCACCCTCCGCAGCGTGGTCGACGAGGTAGAGCAACGCGTGTGGACCGACTTCGTGACCCTCGTCTTCGTGCACGCGGAGCCGGACGTGGCGACGGAAGTGCCGCTCGACGTCGAAGCGCGCGACGACCGCGCCGGAGCCCTCGCAAACCTCGCAGCGTCGCTCGCCGGCTCCTTCGCAGAGCTCGCAGAGGTCGAGCCCACGACGACCGTCTCCGTCGCAGAGATCGCAACGCCGAATGCCGCTCTTGGCGCAGGCGGGACAGCCGCGAGGTCGCTCCGCGAGGGCGTCCGTTCGCACGAGGTGGTCGGAGAGCTCGGGCACCGGAAGGTCGACCGACCAGCGCTCCGGCTCGGGCTCGAACGTGCGCTCCGTGGAGGACGCGAGCGGGACGACCCTCAGGATGCGTCGTTCGACCCACGTCTCGATGCGCACCTGGATGGGAAAGAGGACCCGCGCGTCGCGAACCTCGGAGGCGGTCAGGGAACGCCGTGAGGCCGGCTCTTCGAGGTGCCAGGCCTGGGCCCAGGCGAGCGCGGTTTCGAGGGTGGTTTCGGGTTTCGGAGAGTGCCCGTTCGACATGGCGCCCCCTTCGGGCGCGCGAGGCCCTGGTTGCGCCTCACGTCCCGGAAGTAGACCCCATCCTGCCGCGACGCGTCAGCCGCCGCTCACACCGAAGATGAACGGATAGGTCACGTTGACCTCGCCGCCGTCGGGCTGCGGGAAACGCCAACGACGCACCTGACGCACGATGCATCCTTCGACGCGGGGGTTGCGCAGCGTCGAGCTCGCGACGCGCGACGTCGTCACGGCGCCCTGAAGGTTGATGCGCCACGCGATCTCGACGCGGCCGCGAAGGTTGGGCTGCCGCTGGACCTCGACCTCGTAGCAGTAGCGGATGGCGGCGGCGTTCGCGCGCACGACGCGGTTGATCTGCTCGGCGCTGAGGTAGCCGCTGACGCTCGGGCGGCCCTGCTCGACCGAGACGCGCACCTCACGCGCCGGTCGGCCGCGCGCGCCGACGCCTCCGCCCCCACGACCGACGCCGTTGCCGCGACCCGCGCCCGCGCCGGTGCCGATGTCGCCCGCGCCGAAGAGGCTGCCGGGACCGTCGCCTCCGCCGCCTCGACCGACGCCGAGCAGACCGGTGCCGCCGCTGCCGCGACCGACGCGGGTGGGCGCGTCGCCCATGCCGCCGAGGATGTCGCTGATGGTCGGGACGTCGAGGGCCGCCGCGATGGCGTTGCCTTCGCCGCCGTTCGAGAGCGCGCCGAGCAGGCCCATGTTCCGGACCTTGGTCGCGATGGCGGTCGTGACCTCGCCTTGGACGTGGGTGTCTTCGGTGTCTGCGTCCTCACGACCCACGCGACCTTCGTCGCCTTCGTGGCGGCGGCCGCCCGTCTCTTCGCGCGCACGAAGGCCGGGGTCCTCGGTCTCGTCGCCGGACTCCGGCGCGACTTGCTCGAAGAAGTCTTCCGGCGGCGGGGTCACCATGAAACGCGTGATGAGGCTCTCGTCGAGCTCGAAGGGATCGAGCTCACCGTAGCCGTGGCGCTGGTAGTCGAGGAACGAGATCACCCCGATGGCGCCCACGAGCAGGAACGCGAGCAACACCGAGAACGTCACGCCCATGTCGAGGCGCGCGAGCTGCTTGGGCGCCGCGGCCGCCCCGCGAACGTGTTGGAAGAAGACCGCGACCGGCCCGAGGGTGACGACACCGTAGTCGCTCGGCCCGAGCTCGACCGGCGCGGGGAGCTGCCCGATGTCGTGACGCTTGCCGCCGATCCAAACGCTGCCGCCGAGCAATCCGCCGCCCGCGTTGAGGCGGTAGCCGTGCGAGCCGGCGACCGGAGTCAGCACCGGCACGGGAACTTCGCCGAAGCCCTCGGGCATCGGGAAGGTGCCGCCGATCGTGACCGGCATCGGCGTCGTGAGGAGCTCGTCCTCCTGGATCGTCTGATTCCAGAGGTACGCGACACGCAGCGGACGCGAAGCGGCGGTGGCAGCGGCGCTCATGAGCAGACCTTCGTGGGCGAGAGGAGGGACGACGCGCGGCGAACGTGCGGCGTGCGAGGGTTCGCGAACGACGCTTGGACGCCCGTCGGAGGTCCAGGTTCCCGACCCGACGAGGTCGCTTCGTCTGCTCGTTTCGTCATCGCGTCCGACATTCCGCTACCCGCACGTCCAAGACCGCTCACATCCCCGGAGCTTTGGTCGATCGTACCAACTCCGGGACGAAGCTGCGGTGCGGCAGCTTCGGACGATCGAATTCCGCGCGGAGGCGGTTGAGAAAGTAGAGAAGCTGCGGG
>JACKEH010000096.1 GCA_020633125.1 Sandaracinus sp.
TCTCGCGGGTGAAGAGGTCGTCGAAGAAGGACGAGCCGAAGACCTGCGCGTGCACGTCGACGTGGGTGCGGTCGTCGTCTTGCGCGACGTAGACCGGGAGCGCGAAGCCGAGGCCGAAGGTGAGCTCGTCGCCGAAGCTCAGGTTCGAGCCGGCGTCGGACGCGTTGCGGCGCACCTTCGCGCCGACGTCGAGCACGAGGCGCGCGCCACCGCCGGGTCGCACCTCGAAGAGCAGCTCGGGCGCGAGCGAGAGGAAGTCGTCGCCGCGAAAACGCTGCGAGCCCGCGGTCGGAAAGGTGCCCGTGAGCTGAAAGCCGAGCGCGACCATGTCGTCGCTCTCGCCGTAGATGCGCACGCGCGCGCCGAGGTAGGCGTCGCCGAGACCCGCGCCGTCGGCGGAGGCGCCGATGCCCGCCGCCTGAAGCTCGTCTTCGTCGTCGCCGCTCATCACGAGCGAGATCGGGAGGCCCGCGAAGAGCACGACACGATCGAAGAGGCCGAGCGAGAGGCCGAGCGTGGCGTCGAGCTGATGGCCGACGATGCGGTGGCCTTCGGAGTCACGCTCGCCGAGCTCGTTCTCCCAGACCAGCGGATCGTTCGCGTAATCGAGGTGCAGCATCGCGCCGTAGCGCAGATGGCCGAGGTCGGTGGGGCGGCTGATCGCGAAGTCGTCTTCGACGGTCTCGGACGCCCGAAAGCGGTTGAGCGTGGCCGAGCGTTGCGCCGTCGCGAAGCTCGGAAGCGCCAGCGCGAGCAGAACCACGCCCAGCGAGAGGTTTCGTCGTTGCATCGGTGCCCTTCGGACGCGTCGGGATCACGACGCCGGCAAAGGATGTCGGTGCGTCCAGCCCCGACTCCGGCGCGAACATCGTCGCCGTGAGCGAGGTTTGCCGTCAACGGACAAATACGCTGCAGGTGGCCGTTGCCGGGAAAACCAGCCGTCTCCAGCGACGGCCATCCGGGCGAACGAAGAGGTCTTCCCTCAGCGATCCCACGCGAGCCGGAGACCCACGAAACACGCGCGGGTCTCGGGCACGTAGAAGTTCCGAAAGCTCGCGGTCGCGATCGCCGGATCCGTCGCGAAGCTTCCGCCTCGCATCACCCGATGGTCTCCGAACCAGGGCTCGGAGTAGCCGCGGTAGGGAAACGGGCGGAACCCCGGCCGGGCGGCGAAGGCGCTCGAGGTCCACTCCCAGACGCCGCCGAGGAAGTGTGCGTTCCGCGCCACGACGGGTGCGTAGGTCGGGGGATCGACGGGCTGAGGGTTCGAGCGCGCCGCGAGCTCCCACTCGTCTTCGGTCGGCAGTCGCGCGCCGCACCATCGCGCGAACGCGTCCGCCTCGAACGCGCTGACGCCGTGCACGGGAAGCCGAGGGTCGAGAGGCCTCCAGCCGCGTGGTGTCGCCAACGCCGTGTCGCCCCACGAGCTCGGGCGTCGAATCCCTCGGGCCTCACGCCATCGTCGTCCTGCGTCGCACCACAGCTCGTCACGTCGGTAGCCGTCGTCGTGCACGAACGCGAGCCACTCGCCGACACACACCGGGCGCGATGCGATCGCGAACGCCGGCACCTCGACTTCCAGGGAGGGGCGCTCGTTGTCGTAGGACGCGTAGGCGTCGGTGCCGATGCGAACCCGTGTGGTGGGGAACTCCAAGGTGCGCGGCGGCGCAAGCTCGGCTTCGACCGGCGCGAGCGGAGGGGCCGGCGTCGTCGCGACGGTCGCGGCGCGCACGATGGCGATCGTCTCGCGGTGTTGGTGCTCGTGGCAGGCGAGGAACCACACCAGGTAACCCTCGCGAACGAGATCGTGTCTTCGATCGAGCTTCCGCCACGCGACACGAAGCGCGTCCCGCACCTCGTCCAGATAACGCAGCGTCGCCTCGCGCTCGAAGCCCTCGGCCCGCTCGTGTTTGGGCCGCCCGTCTTGCGCGTAGCGCCGCGCAAAGGGTCGCGAGAGTCGATCGTCCCCGAGGAGCCGTTCGAGCACCCACGACGCTTGTGTGAAGGCGAGGTGCCCGAGGTGCCACGCGATCGGCGAGAAGTCGGGATCCGGCCACGCGCACCACGCGTCGTCGTCGAGCGGCAACACGAGCTCGAGCGTGCGCGCACGGGCCTCGTCGAGTGTTTCGTGCTCGTGCGCGAACGCGATCACGCACGAACCTCTTCGACCCGACCGGGCCGCAGGACGTGGACGACCCCCGGCCTCAGCGGCTCCCACGCGTCGTCGTCGAGGGGCTCGCTCGCGACGCGCACCACGTCGTCGCGGCGCGCGCGGTAGAGGCTCGGCGGCTTGCCGTGCAGCGCATGGGTGACGGCGAGGACCTGCGTGCCGTCGGTCGCGACCACCGAGAGCAACGCGCGACGCTCGGGGGCCAGGCGTGCCAGCGTCGCGAAGGAGCGCAGCAAGGCTTCGGCCGGCGGCGACTCACGACACGCGTCGACGAAGAGCGCGAAGAGGCACTCGCTGTCGGTCGTGCCACGCACGAGCTTCCACGCGTCGTCCGAGAGCGCACCGCGCACCGAGCGCTCCACGTCCCGAAAGCCCTCGATCAGCCCGTTGTGCGAGAAGACCCAACCCGCGCCGAGGTAAGGCGGCGTGTTCACCAAGCCACCACCGAGCCCGGGCGTCGCGCTTCGTGCGTTCGCGATCGCCGCGCGTGCCAGGACGCCGGGCGCGAGCTCCGCGAAGGTCTCGTCGCCCCAGAGCGGCAGCACGCTCCGGTAACGCGAGGGCTCGTCCCGATGCGGCGCGAAGAAGCCGACGCCGAATCCGTCCGCGTTCAAGAGCGCGCCTTCCATCTCACGAGGCGCCCAGCTCTGACGCTCGAGCGAGTGCCCGCCGCGAAGAAGCAGCGCGTCGAGCGAGAGGGGCGCGCCGAGGTACGCGAGGTGGCGACACATGCGCTCGAGCGTACCCTCCGCGCCCCGTCCGAACGAGCCGCCTCACGCTTCGAGCGCGCTCGACGTGGACCCGGCCAAGAAGTCGAGGAAGCGACGCACGAGCGGAGACAGCAGGCGGGTCTCCGTCACGAGCCCGCGGAGCGCCTGCGTCGGGAGCCCGTGTGGCATCTCCGCGCGAACGTCACATTCGGCGCGTAACGTTGGAAGCCCACGCGCATCGAACGTCTGCTCCTCCGGGAGCTGGGACGTCCCACCCGTGAGCCATTCGATGACTTCCTCTCCCGAGACTTCCTCTCCCGAGATTTCCTCTCCCGAGACTCTCGCCTCCGACCGCCTTCGGGTCGACGTGCACGTTCGACCCGGCCAACATTCGACCCTCGCGCGCGACGTGCGCGAAGGCCTCGAAGACCGACCGCGAAGTCTTCCGCCGAAACACTTCTACGACACACGAGGCTCCGAGCTCTTCGACGCCATCTGCGATCTGCCCGAGTACTACCCGACGCGAACCGAGCAGCGTCTGCTCGAGCGCATCGTCGACGACGTGCTTGAGGTCGCTCGTCCAGACGTGTTGGTGGAGCTCGGGAGCGGCGCGGCGCGAAAGACCCGCACCTTGCTCGAAGCGATGTTGCGTCGAGGCGCCACCCGCTACGTGCCCGTCGACGTCAGCGAGTCGATGCTTCGCAAGAGCGCGCACGTGCTGCTCGCCGACTACCCCGCGCTGCAGATTCACGGCCTCGTCGCCGACTACGACCGGCACCTCGACGCGATTCCGGAAGAGGGGCGGCGGCTCGTCGCGTTTCTCGGCAGCACGATCGGCAACTTCCCGCGGGCCGAGGCGGTGGCGTTCTTGCGCGGCGTGCGTGAAGCGCTCGGAGCGGGCGACCACCTGCTGCTCGGACTCGACCTCGTGAAGGATCACGCGACGCTCGCGGCGGCGTACGACGACGCCGCCGGCGTCACTGCCGCGTTCAACCGGAACGTGTTGGCGGTCATCAACCGCGAGCTCGGTGCCGACTTCGATCTCGAGGCGTTTCGTCACGTCGCGTTCTTCGACGGCGATCGGGAACGCATCGAGATGCACCTCGAGTCGGTTCGCGCGCAGGACGTTCGGGTGCCCAAGCTCGAGCTCGTGCTGCACCTCGAAGCCGGCGAACGAATCCACACGGAGATCAGCGGCAAGCACACCCGTCGGGGCGCCGAGGCGATGCTCTCCGAGGCGGGCTACGAGCTCGTGCGTTGGGACGACGAAGGCCCCGTCGCGGGCGATCCGGCGTGGCGGGAAGGGGCCCCCGACGAGCCCTGGTTCGCGCTCGCGCTCGCGCGTCCGAAGCTCTGAGCGACGTCGGCGCGTTCGGGTCGACGCGTTCAGGTCGCAGGTCGGCTCGTT
>JACKEH010000097.1 GCA_020633125.1 Sandaracinus sp.
CGGACGCAGGTACGGACGCAGGTGTCGATGCGGGGCCTCCGCCTCCTCTCGAGTTCACCGCGGCGGACTTCCCTCGAGTCCAGACCGCGCTCGACCGCTTCTTCGCAGACTCGGGCCTCGAGCGTCGAATCGACCTCGTCCTGCCGTGGTTGAACGGCGGAACGATGCTGACCCTCCGCGCTCAATCGTTCGCGGACGCTGCTCCCATTCGAAGGTTCACGTCTCGCACCGCGTCGGTGCCGGTTCCTTTGGACCGCATCACGATGGAAGCCGACGGCGGATGGGAGACGGGCTCCTACGACTTCGCCCGATTCGTCGCGTATCGAAGCGCAGGTGTGACGCACCTCGATGGTCTCGTGGTGGTGGGTCACCGTGTCGTTCGTATTCGAGATGGAGTGCCAAACGAGCTGCCGGCTGCCGGGCGCGAGCTCGTGCAACCGGTCGCCACCGTCAGCCGCTCGATGACCCACGTGGTCGTGCTCGACCAGCATGCCCTCGGATTGTTTGCGGGCTCGGAGGACGCCGCCGCGGAAGGGCTCGCCACCGCTTTCTATCTGCAGGCAATGGTCTCGCCTCAGGTTGGCTTGCGATTGAATCTCGAAGAAGTCCAACTGCTCGACTACGCGATCAACCTGGCGAGCGCGTCGAGTCAGTTCGAGATGCTCGGTCTCTTTCGAGACAACGCGCCAACCACGCTTTCCGGGAGAGCGAGTCTTGGTGCTGTCTTTCTGGTGACCGGGAGCGAGCCCTTTGGACGGATGGTCACCACGACCTTCACGGCGGCCGCCTGCAACTCGACGACGCGGTACGGGATGACCTCCGACTCCACGCCGGACGACTGGCCGATGCTTCTCGTGCGCAACACAGTGCGCCTCCTGAACGGAGGGACGGAGAGTTGCACGGACCACTTCCTCTGCACGTCGTTCACGCCCGTGGCTGCCACGAATCTTCCCCTCTTCAGCAGCGCAGCACGGATGGACGTGGGGATGTTCTTGGCCGGCGCCAGCTGTGTCAGCACCCTCTAGGTCGAGCCTTCAGCCGCCCAGACCTCGCAGGATCTCCTGCCACTGCGTCCGCCAGCGCGCTTCGTGGTAGTCGCGCTCGGCCATCGCGCGTGAAGCGGCGCCCATCTTCGCGGCGAGTGCGTCGTCCTCGAGCAGAAGGCGCAGGTGCTCGCGAATCTCCTGGGCGCTCTGCCCCACGAAGCCGTTCTCGCCGTGCACCACGTAGCGCTCGATGCCGGGAATGCGGAACGAGACCAGCGGTAGGCCGCTCATCATCGCCTCGATCAAGGTGATCGTGTACTCCTGCTCGCCGTCGTGCAGGTACACCCGCGCTCGACCGAGCTCGCGCTTGAGGTCCGCGTATTCGTAGGGCGGCTGCTCCGGATTCAGGTGGTCGACGTGCAGGAAGGGAAGCCCCTCGGTCGCTTCCATGCCGGCGCGGAAATGCCAGCCGCGGTCCTGCCACGAGTGAATGATCGAGAGCACGCCGCCTTCGAGCGTCGACGGAACGTACTCGTCGGGGTCGAGCCCGAGCGGCACGTAAGGCACGTCGACCTTCTTCTCCTCGCGCAGCCACTGCACGGTGTTCGGATAGAAGCTCGCCACCGAGAAGTCGTCGCGCGCGAGCAGCTCGTCCCATTCGTGCGGCTCGAGCTCCGCCACCTTGGCGACGCGGTAGAGCTTCTTCGTCTCGCGTCGCTCGCGGAAGAGCTTGAACTGCCAGTTGAACATCAACCAGACGAGGTCGTAGCGCGCCGGGTAGTCGACGACCGGATCGTCGAGCAGCCGCGCGAAGTCCGCCGGGCCGAACTCCATCTGCGCGTCTTCGAAGGCGGGCAGCACGTTGTGCACGTTCGCCGGCTTCGGGCGCCACCAATGGAACTGGTCCCAATGCCCGAGGAAGTGAATCGGCAGGCCCGAGCGGCAGAAGTGGTACTGCACGCCGGGGTGCGTGGGGAGGATGAGGATGTTCGGGTCTGTCATCGCGACGGCGGGGAGCTTCCCTCACGTTCGCGCGGCGAGGCCAGCGATTCCGAGGATTCTTCCGAATCCATCATCGGAGCGACGGCGCGTGGGGCCTCCGGCACCTGGCCGGGCTCGACCGCCTCGCAGACCTCGCGACCGTGGCAATGCACGACGACGCTTCGCCCGCAGCCCGTCACCTCGAAGACGTCGTGCACCAACATCTCGGCCTCGACGTCTTGCTCGGGGCAATCCATCGCGGCGCCACCGAAACGACGTGCGGTCGCGTTCGACGCGCCACACGCCGCGAGCAGCAGGAGCAGACCGAGCCGAAGCTTCACCCTCGAAGAGGTAGCAGCGCGCCCCTGGGGTGGTCCACCGGAGCGGCGCTCGCGCGACGACGACGCAACCGGAAGAAGCGCCAGAACGCGAGCGCCGGGACACCGAAGAAGACGATCAGCCCGATGCGCGCCAGCGGAGGGACGCCGACCGCGGCCACGTACTCGCTCGGCGGAAGCGAAGGATCCGGCTGCACCGTGAGGAAGTAGAGGATGCCGGCCTCTCCGAGGTAGGGCGCGTCGGCGGCGTGCGAGACCAAGCGCGGAAGCGCGAGCGTTCCGTCGGGCAGCGTCCAGCTCGCGGCCGCCATCTGACCCGAGAGCGAATATGCGTGATCGAAGCGACCGTGTGCGCGCGCCGCGCCGATGCCGAACGCGCTCGAGGCGGTGCCGAAGCCGTCGATCACCGGCCCCGCGTCGATCTCGAAGCCCCACTCCGGCATCGTGCCCTCACGCCACTCGCGAAAGCCTTCGGCCCAGCCTTCGTTCTGCCAGAAGTGCGTTTCGTGCAGCGCGTACCAACGCTGCGAGCGTTCGAGCCCGTAGGCCTCGGCGGTGAACATCGCGATCCACGAGTTGCCGATGCCGCGACCCGGTTGCACCTCCCACGCCGTCGCGCGGTCCGCCGAGAGCGAGGCGCGAAAGGGCACGAATCCGAGCTCGTCGAGGCGCTCGCCCTCGAAGGCACGAAGCGAGCGTTCCACGAAGGGGCGGCTGTCGAAGCCCGTCGAACGATCCGAGTGCCGCAGGAAGGCGATCGTCGCGACGATGTCGATCGGGTAACACTCGCCCGGGTAGTCGTCGAGCCAGCCCAGCGGCGACGCGTCGAGCTCGTCGGAGAGCGTGCGCGCTTGGTCGCGCAGCATCGGCAACACCTCGTCGTCGCCCGTGACCTGGTGGTAGCTCGTGAGCCCCGCGATCAGCAGGCCACGAAAGAAGACGTTCTCGTCGTGCAGGTAGTCGTCCCCCCAATGCGTGCGCACCCACGTGTGATGCGACGGGTCGAGGATCAGATCCTTCGCGGCGTCCACCGCGGGCCGCGCGTAGGTCATCGGCGACTCGCCTTCGCCGCCCGTCGACTCCCACGCGTTCACGAGGTTCTCGGTCGCCATAAGGTAGAAGACGGCGCTGAACATCGGCCACTCCGTGGTCGGCACGTCGTGCAGCGGTGCCGAGGCCGCGCGCTGGCTCGCGATGCGCTCGCGCGCCCACGGGAGCATCTCGTCCGAGAGGCGCGCGTGCAGCTCGTGCGCTCGCGCGGGAATGCCAGGCCCGGCCATCGCGGGATCGGCGAGGTCGCGCACCAGCATCACGCCGGGCCAGAGAAAGAAGGGCAGGGTGAAGAGCGCCACGCCGAGCGAGACGGCGAGGCGCAGCTTGGTGGGAACGTCGGTTCGAACGTGGGTCATGAGCCCACGGTGGCGTCGGGTCGCCGCGCGCACCCTCGACGACGCCCCGAACGGTCGCGGGAAGGAAACGAACGGTCGCGAGCCCCGACGAGCGGCCGTCGATCAGAACCCGACGCGGACGCCGAACGCGGGACGCAGCGCTTCGGTGCCGCTCTCGCGCCAGAGGCTGACCGCCGGGGCGAGGCTTCGTTGCGTCTCGTTTGCCGCCGCGGTCGCTTGTTTGCCGGCGATCAGGCTGTCGACGCCGAAGAGCACGAAGCTCGTGCCGCCGAGCGCGGCCATGCCGAAGAGCATGCCGGGCGGCACCTCGTGGTCGGAAGCCACGACCGCCAAGGTCGCGACGCCGCTCGCCATCGTCAGCACGTAGCTCAACCAGCCGAAGGC
>JACKEH010000098.1 GCA_020633125.1 Sandaracinus sp.
GCCACGTCGCAGGATCAGGGCGCGCTCGACGAAGGCGCGGACATGATGATGATCGTGCAGGTCCCGCTGCGTCACCGCAGCCGCCGCTTCGAGATGGAAGACATGGCGGTGGGCGCGATGGCGGAGTCTGCGTCGGCGGCGCCCGCTCCCACGATGGCGCGCCGTAGCCGTGGCGGCTCCGACGTCGAGAACGCGGTCGTCGGTCACGGCGACGCGCTCGGTCCCTTCCGCGAGATGGGCGGCCTGCGCCTCGAGCGTGACCCGCGCTTCCCGGTGCGTGTCACCGTGCAGTTCTACCGCGCGACCTCGAACGGCGTGATCGACGCCGAGGACCTCGCCGACGTGAAGCGCCAGATCGACCGCGTCTACGAGGACGGCGACTTCGTCGGCTCGCTCGTGGTGCCCGAGAACGGCCACACGCGCCCCACCGAGTGGACCCGCATCCGCCGCCGTTGGCTCTCGGGCTGGGTTCCGCCGCAGCCGCAGCCCGTCGTGCAACCGGTGGTGCAGCCCGTGATTCAGCCGGTCGTGGTGCCCTCGCCGACGCCCTACGTCACGCAGGTCACGGCGCCGAGCACGCCCTTCTTCGCGTCGCTGCCGGGCACGTCCATCCCGATCGACCCGATCTTCGCGGCCTTCTACCGCGCGTTCTCCCCCTGAACGCAGAGCTCTGCGTGCGCGACGCTGGTGTCGCGCGCGTCGAGGACCGTCCTCCTCGTTTCTCCCCTCGCCGGGGGTGCGTCCTTCGGGATGCACCCCCGGTGCTTTTTGGCAGGGCTGCAACGCTCGGCCTGTGCACCTACCGCCCACGCAGTCCGCGGCGACGCCGAGACGGCTCCCTACGCCGAGCGGGCGGGGAGCTCGCAAACTCCGTCGACGCAGCGGCCCGTGAGGCGCAGGCGGTTCTTCGCGAAGGCGTGGTAGGCGAAGTCGAGCAGGTGCCGAAGGCCCGGCAGTCGCGTGAGCGCGACGAGCGAACCGAAGCCGACGGCACCGTAGAGCCGGCGAAAGACTTCGACGCCTTCGACGAGCTCGCCGCTCGGGAGGCGGCCGTGAATTCGGGCCATCAGCTCGTCCCACGTGCGGCCGGTCTCGGCGGCGTCGAAATCGGGCGCCGCGATGTCCGTGAAGCGAATGCGCCCTCGACGGTCGAGCCGCTGCAGCATGCGGATCTCGCGGACACAGAGGGGGCAATCCCCGTCGAAGAAGACCTCGAAGGCGTACGGCTCGTTCACGGGAAGGTTCGTGGGTACACGGGGACGGCGGGTCAATGGGCCCGGCGATTGCGGCGCGGAACGCTCCGTCGCGTCGGACGGCCCGACCTGCTACCACGCCGCCCCATGTCCGCAGGAGCCGCCGAAACACCCACCGCGCGCCTGAGCCGCGCGTTCTGGATGCTCTGC
Organism: Sandaracinus sp.; assembly: GCA_020633125.1. Taxonomy (GTDB): domain Bacteria; phylum Myxococcota_A; class Polyangia; order Polyangiales; family Houyiibacteriaceae; genus JACKEH01. The sequence goes on from JACKEH010000098.1 coordinate 1,404, forward strand.
ACGATGGAGATGTGGGAACGCCTCGCCTACTACGGCGTTCGCGTCGTCGCGCCCATCTACATCATGCAAGCCGACGAGCCGGGCGGGCTTCATTTCTCCGCCAGCGACAAGGCCACCATCTACGCCTATTGGTTCGTCGTGCAGTCGATCCTGCCGACCTTCACGGGTGGGCTCGCCGACCGCTACGGCTACAAGAACACGCTCGCGTTCTCGATCACGCTCAAGGTCCTCGGCTACGTGCTGATGGCCACGCAGCGAAGCTTCTGGGGCTTCTTCCTCGGCACGATGGTGCTCGCCGCGGGCACCGCGCAGTTCAAGCCGGGCATTCAAGGCTCGATCGCCCAACACCTCGACGAGAAGTCCGGCAGCAAAGGCTGGGGCATCTTCTACTGGCTCGTGAACGTCGGCGCGGTGATCGGGCCGCCCTTCGCCGGATGGCTTCACGGCTTCGGCTGGGACGTCGTGTTCTACGGCTGCGCCGCGATCGTCTCGCTCAACTACCTGATGCTCTTCACCTACGAAGAGAAACGGCACGAGAAGAAGGACGTGCGCTCGCCGGCGAAGGTGCTCGTCGACACCTTCCGCGACTTCCTCGACTGGCGCCTGCTCACCTTCCTTCTGCTCATGAGCGGCTTCTGGCTCATGATGTATCAGCTCTGGGATCTGCATCCGAACTTCCTCACGGACTGGGTGTACAGCGGCGCCATCGCCGACACCGTCCCGATGCCCGACGCGTGGGTGGAGACGAAGAACGGCATCGTGCAGGTGAAGCAGGAGAACCTGCTCAACCTCAACGCGGCGCTCATCGTGCTCTTCGTGATTCCGGTCTCCGCGCTGGTCGCGAGGATGCGCACGCTCTCGGCGATGCTTGGCGGCATGGTCGTCGCCACGATCGGCATCGTGGTCTCGGGCGTCACCCAGATCGGCTGGGTCTTCTTGCTCGGCGTCGTCTTCTTCTCGTTCGGCGAGATGCTCACCGGCCCGAAGAAGAACCAATACCTCGCAGCCATCGCGCCGGCCGACAAGCGTGGCCAATACCTCGGCTACGTGAACATCCCGGCCGGCCTCGGCGGCTACGTCGGCAGCATGCTCGCGGGATATCTCTACGGAAACTACGGCGAGAAGGCGACGCTCGCGCTTCGTTACCTCGCGGAGAACACGACCTACCTCTCGTCGCGCGGCGCGTCGTGGAACGGCGAGGTCGACACGCTCGAGAAGGCCTTCGAGCCCTTCGCGATCGATCGCTCGAACGCGTTCGACACCTTGATGGTCGAGCTGCAGAAGAGCGGCCGCGAAGCGACCGACCTCTTGTGGAACACCTACCAGCCCTACCAGGTGTGGTACGCGTTCGCGGCGATCGGCGTGGTCTCGATCGTCGGCCTCTTCCTCTTCAACCGCGCCGCGAAGCGCTGGCACGACTTGAACAAATGACGACGCCCGCTGCTGCTTCGACCGCCGACCGCGATCTGACGCGCCTTGGCGACGACCGCGTCTTCTCGTACGTCTACGACGGCCCCGGTCGCGAGACCGAAGCGCCGACGTTCTTGCTCGTGCACGGGTTGCCGGGAAGCGCACGCGACTTTCGTTGGCTCGCGCCGGTGCTCGCGGAACGTGGCGCCCACGTGGTGCGGCTCGAGATGCCGGGCTTCGGCGAGACGCCGCTGTCGACCGAGCCCGACGCGAGCGTCGAAGCGCGCGGTCGTTTCGTCGTACGCGCCAGCGAAGCGCTCGGCCTCGAGCGCCCTTGGCTCGTCGGGCATTCGATGGGCGGCGTGGTCGGCGCGATGGCCGCGACGCTTTCACCCGCAGCCTTCGCTGGCCTCGCGCTCGTGAGCTCGCCCGGCCTTCGTGTGCACCGAGGCTTTCGCAAAGCGCGCCCCAAGCTCGCCGAGGCCGTGCTCTCGTTGCCCTTCGCGGAACGTGTGCTTCGTGTGCCGATGCGTCGCCTCTTCGAGAACACCGGCTTTCGCGGCGCCACGGACCTCGGCATTCGCCACACCATGCGCTGCATCGCCGTCACCGACATCGCCGAGCACGCGAAGCGTTTGAAGGCCCTACGTCTCCCCATCCTTCACGCCTACTGCGACCACGACCCCTTCATCGAGCGCGACATCTTCGACGAGACCGCCCGCACGGTCGGCGGCCCCGTCCTCCGCTTCGCCGAAGGCGGCCACAACCCCCAGAAGTTCCAATCCGTCGAGCTCGGCCACGCCCTCACGGGCTGGTCCCGAGGCGAGCTGTACTGAACCTCGGTCTCCGCTCCGAGCAGCGCCGAAGCCCGAGCCCCGTAGCCCCGTACACGAGGCCGAAGGCCGAGCCCCGCACACGAGGCCGAACGCCGAGCCCGCACACGAGGCCGAAGGCCGAGCCCCGTACACGTCACCAACGCACTCGCGCCACT
>JACKEH010000099.1 GCA_020633125.1 Sandaracinus sp.
GATGCGCGAAGTCGGGATGCGCGAGGTCGGGATGCGCGAAGTCGGGAGGCGTCGTCGGTCCGGCGAACGCCCAGCCCACGCCTGCGTCGAGCGCCTCGTCGAGCGCGAGGACGTCCGCGTCGACGTCGAACGCGACCCCGGCGTCGCTGGACTGCGCCCGCTCGCGGCGCTCGTGCGGGTTCGCGTGGCAATCCGCGCACGCCCGGTACCCCAAGCGCCAACGCACGACCTGCGTCCCGTTCGCGAGCGCCTCGCTGCGATGGCAGCCGACGCACGGCAAACCTTCGTGCCGACCGGTGAGCGCGAAGCCGGTGCGCGCCGCGTGGTCGAAGTCGTGAATCTCGAAGGCTTCGGTCGTATGACACTGCGGGCACGCGCGAATCGGCGCGCTCGTGCGGAACTGCCCCGCGTGGTCGTCCTCGTGGCAGCCCTCGCACACCCGAGGCACGCCGCGGTAGCTGGCGCCGCGACCTTGCTCGCGGTCCTCTTGCGTCGGGTGGTGGCACGAGTCGCACGCCGCGCGCGCATGGGCGCCAGTGAGCGGCCACGTGTCGTGCGCGATGTTCGGCTGATGCCAGCTCGTCGTCTGATGACACGTCGCGCATCCGCCGCGCGCCATCTCCGCCGCGAACTGATCGCCGTGCGGGTTCTCGTGGCAGCCCGCGCAGGTTTGGTCGGCGACGCGGTAGCGCAAGCGCGGTCGCACGGAGCCGTGGCAGCCGGAGCACGCGACGTCGGTGTGGCTTCCGGTGAGCGGGAACGCGGTGGCCGCGTGGTACGCGAGCGCGAAGCGGGAAGGCGCGAAGTCCGCGTCCGTGTGGCAGCTCGCGCAGTCGAAGCCCTCCGCGCCTCGGAACGCGAACTCGTGTGGGTCGCGGTGGCACGACCCGCAGCGCTCGAACTCGAGCTCTCGGTAGCGTTCGTTTCGCGGCAGCTCCGGCGAGTGACACGAGGCGCATTCGACGTCGACGTGCGCGCCCCCGAGCGCGAACGCGGTACGGCCGTGGGCGTCGAGACCGATGCGCCGCGGCAACCCGAGCCAACGAATCGAGCGATGGCATTCGATGCAGTTGCGGCCGAAGGGCGCCTCGTGCACCGGTCGGTGGCAGTTGACGCAGCGGCTGCCACGCGAGGGCGCCGCGACGGTGCCGCGGTCGTGGCAATCGCCGCATGCGACGTCTGCGTGCCCGTTCGCGAGGCTCAACACCGGGTGTTGTTCGCGGAAGCGCTCGACGTTGGTCCACGTCGTCTCGTTGTGGCAGCGCGAGCACTCCGCACCGAAGCGGCCCGCGTGGGGGTCCGTGTGGCAGCTCGTGCACGACGAGAACGCGATGCCCCGGTATTGCGGCGGGTCGTGGTGGCAGCGCGCGCACTCGACCCGGCGGTGGGCGCCTCGCAACGGGAAACGTGCGCGACCGTGGTCGAAGCTCTCGAGGTCGACGCGCGACCAGCGGGTCTCGTCGTGGCAGGTCTGGCATTCGTTGCCGAAGCGCCCCTCGTGCGGGTCTTCGTGGCAGGACGCGCAACGCGTCGAGAGCCCGAGGAAGGAACGGCCGCGGTCGTGACAGCCGGCGCACTCCTGGCGTTGGTGCGCGCCGCGCAACGGCCAACCCGCGAGCCGATGATCGAACGCGTTCTTGTTGCCACCGGGCCAGCGAATTTGCGGCACGTTTCGACCGAGGTGCTCGACGTGGCAAGGCGCGCACGGGCGCCCGCGGTATTCGCCGCCGTGAAGTCCTTGCCCCGCGTTCACGCGGCGCGCGAGGTCTTCGTGGCACGAGAGGCAGAGGGTGTTGCGAACCTGTCGGCCGCTCGAGTGGCAGTCGCCGCAGTGATCGTCGCCTTCGAGGTCGGCGTGAAAGCGCGAGAGCGGGCCGGGCGAGAAGAGCTGCGCATGCGCAGGGGCCGAGCAGAGCGCGGACACGACGACGATCGCAGCGACGACGAGACGCATGCTCATTCCGCCGAGAAGATCCAACGGTAGCCGTAGTGCCACGCGACGCCGATGTGCACGGCGGCGGCGAGCAACATCAAGATCGCGAAGAAGCGGTGCACGCGTCGCCACACGCGCAGCACGTTCGTCGCGGCTTCGGCGCGCACCTCGTCGCGGGCGGCGCGACCCGCTTCTTTGACGATGCGGCGTGCCAGGCCGCGCTCGGTCGGATCGAGCTGCGCTTCGACGTTCGGCCACGCCGCGAGCACCGCCGCGCGTCGCCTTCGACCCTCGGTCATCCAACGCGGCACGGTCGCGAGGGTACGCACCAAGCCGGGCGTGGTGGCGAAGCGCGTCACGGCGACCTCGGAGAGGCGCGCACGGACGTCACGGGCGGTGCCGCGGACGAGCTCGTCGAGGGCGGAGAGCCGCTGGTCGAGCAGCTTCGAGGTCGCGCGAGGCGCCAGCTGCACCATGTAGCGGCCCACCAAGCCGCTGAGCACCACGGCGCCGAGCGCGATGGCCGCGACGAGCGCGAGGGTGTTTCGAATCTGGAACGCCGAGTGAAAGGCGATCAGCAGCGAGCCGGCGAGCCCGGTGAAGACGTGCACCTCGAGCCAGACGCGTAGCGAGCCGAGCGGCGCGCGCGGCATGCGGCGGCGCACGAGGTAGAGCAGGTTCAGCGCGATGAGCCCCGTGCCGACGACGCCGTAGCCCTGACCGAAGAGGCCGGTCGCCGAGAGGATTCGGTAGTCGTCGTGCAGCGGGCGGTCGCCGACGGGCTCGCGGTAAAAGTCGTAGCCGCGCCACAACAAGAACGCCGCGAGCGTCGTGAGGCCGAGGGCCAACACGAAGGTCCACACGGGGCGGCGAAGGCCAGCGGTGATCGCGTCGAGCGAAGCGTCTTGGGACATCGGCGAGCGAAGGAGCGATCAATGCCGGCCGCGGGGGTGGCAATCGAGGCAGAAGTTCGGGGGGGCGTCGCCCGCGGGATAGTCGCGGACCTCGTCGTGCTTGCGGTCCATCCTACTGCGTGTGTGCTCGCCCGTGTGGCATCCGATGCAGTCGGTGTTCATGCCGCCCGTCGAGGGCCCCAGCGCGATGTCGTGGCAGTCGAAACACGTGAACCGGGAGTGCGCGCCAGAGCGAATCGGAAAGGCAGATTCGGGGTGCGTCGCGCCCAGCGCGGGCGACCAACCGTCGGTGGTGTGGCAGTCCATGCAGGTCAGCGGGAAGGTGCCGTGGCCCGGGTAGGGGCTCGCGTCGTAGTCGTCTCGGTGGCAGTCGACGCACTCGGAGGGAAGTCCCGCATAGACCGGCTCGGGCGGCACGTGGCACCCGGCGCACGCAACGGACGCGTGGGCGCCGACCAGCGGCCACTCGTGCACGAGCGTCGAAGGCACCCAGGCGTCGACGAGGTGGCAGGTTTGGCAGACCGGCGGGTACAGGCCTTCATGCACGGGCGAGGTCGTCGCCTCGTACTCGGGCAGATGGCAGACCGCGCACTGGTCGGACGCGTGGACTTCGACGCGATCGTCCCGCGTGAGCTGGCACGCGGGAAGCCACGCCGTCAGCGCGACGAGCCCGACGAGCCGTAAACCACACCGACCCATGGCGCGAAGGATAGCGCAGCCGGTGAGCGAGGTGCGTCGGGGCTTCGCCCCGCGTGCGGTCTCGGGTCGCGCGCCGGCATGCGCCTCAGGTCCCGCAGAAGGTCCGGTATTGCCACTGATCGTCGCCCGGCGGCGTGCGAGGTCGGCGTCTTCCGGCTGGTCTTCGAAGGGGGT